>DAOOJE010000022.1:0-62704 GCA_035384965.1 Thermoanaerobaculaceae bacterium | reverse complement strand
ACCCCACGAACTGGTGGTGAGCCGCCCGCCGCCCGCCCGGTCGAAGGTCGAAGGCCCTCCGCCCGGCCGCCCGGGGCGGGGGGAATGGGTGGGGGAGGGTGCTACCATGCGGCGGCCATGGACTCGTTCGTTGACCGCCTTCCCGCGATCGTCATGCAACTCATGGCGTTCGCGCTCGCGCTTTCGCTTCACGAGGCGGCGCACGGCTGGATGGCGGAGCGGCTGGGCGACCCGACGGCGCGCTGGCTCGGCCGCATCACGCTCAACCCGATCAAGCACGTCGATCCCTTCGGGACGATCGTGTTCCCGCTCGTGCTGGCGGCGATCGGAGCGCCAGTGCTGGGATGGGCCAAGCCGGTGCCGTTCGTCACCCGCAACCTCCGCAACCAGCGCTGGGGGCCGGCGCTGGTGGGCCTCGCCGGCCCGGCCTCCAACATCGCCCTGGGTCTCGCGGTAACGCTCGTTCTGCTGCTCGCCAAGGGGATGATGCCGGGTTTCCGCCCGCTGCTGGTGGTGCTGCTGCGCGAGGGCGCGATGGGCGCCGGCGGGGTGGTGGCGCCGCTCGTGTACCTGCTGTTCGCGCTGGCGATGATCAACCTGATCCTGGCGGTCTTCAACCTCATACCGATCCCACCGCTGGATGGCAGCCACATCCTGGAGGCTGTTCTGCCGGCACGGGCGGCGTACGGCTACGCGCAGCTTCGGCCGTACGGGATGTTCATCCTGCTGGCGCTCTTCTGGAGCGGGCTGTTCGGCCGCGTGCTGAATCCCTTCGTCAATGGGCTGCTATGGATCCTGCTGCGGTAGGGGAAGGGCTGTCCGCTCGACCGGCCGTGGTGCTGCCGGCGTTCGAAGGTCCGCTCGACCTGCTGCTGCACCTGGTGCGGGAGAACAAGGTCTCGATCTGGGACATCCCGATCGCCAGGATTTGCGACCAGTACCACGCTGTGCTGAGGCAGATGGAGGTGCTCGACCTCGACGTGGCCGGCGAGTTCCTCGTCACGGCGTCGTGGCTTCTGGCGATCAAGTCGCGGATGCTGCTGCCCCGCCACGAGGGCGAGACCGAGGACCCCCGCGCCGAGCTGGTGGAGCGTCTGCTCGAGTACGAGAAGGTGAAGCGCGCGGCGGCCGAGCTGGCCGGCGTGGAGGAGGTCCGCCGGGGCATGGAGGCGGTGGCGCTGGAGCCGCCGGAGGCTCCCGCCGAGCTCGAGCTGGACCTTGCCGACGTCGATGTCATCGCCCTCGGGCAGGCGTTGCGGGCGGTGCTCGACCGGCACCGGCGCGACCACCCGCCGGCCATGGAGCTTCCCCCGTTGCGCCACTCGGTGCGCGAAAAGATCGTCGAGCTGTTCGACCTCGTGACGCGGCAGCGCACGTTTCCGCTGCTGTCGCACCTGCTGACGCGGCCGGAACGGCTGGAGAGCGTGACGCTGCTCGTCGCGGCGCTGGAGCTGGTGCGGCTGGGGACCGCCGAGGTGCACCAGCGCGAGGCGTTTGCCGAGATTTACCTCACGGCGACCGGCGCGCCGCTCGCGGTGGAGGCGCTGGGCGATGGCTGACGCGGTGCGGGTGCAGGCGCTGTGCGAGGCGATTCTGGCGGTGGCCCGCGAGCCGGTGGCGGCCCACACCCTGGCCGAAGTGGCCGGCGAGGGCGTGACCGTGGCGGAGGTGGAGGCGGCGCTGGAGCAGGTGCGACTCCGGCACGAGGCGGAGGGGAGCGGGCTCGTGGTCGAGCGGGTGGGGGGTGGGTGGCGCCTGGCGACGCGGCCCGAGCACGAGGTGCCGCTCCGGCAGTTCCTCGGCCTGCGCTCGCGCAACAGGCTCTCGCAAGCCGGGCTCGAGGTCCTGGCCATCGTCGCCTACCGGCAGCCGATCACCCTCCCCGAGATCAACTTCCTGCGAGGTGTGAACTCGGCGGCGGTGGTGCGCACGCTCCTGGATCGCAAGCTGCTGGCCGTGGCCGGCCGCAAGCAGGTGGTGGGCACCCCCTTGCTGTACCGTACCACCAGGGAGTTCCTGGTACACTTCGGGCTGCCCGACCTCGCCTCCCTTCCCAGCCTGGAGGAGGTCGAGCAGGTGGCCGGAGAGGGTGCCAGTGGCTGTTGAGAGGATCCAGAAGCTCATTGCGCGCGCCGGGGTCTGCTCGCGCCGGGACGCCGAGGCGTTGATCCGCGAGGGGCGGGTCACGGTCAACGGCGCGGTGGCGACGCTCGGCAGCCAGGCTGACCCCGAGCGCGACGCGATCAAGGTCGACGGCAAGCGTCTCAAGCCGCCCGAGGTCCTGCGCACGTTCCTTTTCTACAAGCCGGTCAAGGTCATGACCACCACCGACGATCCGGACGGCCGGCCGACCGTGCTGGACTACTTTCGGGGCAAGGTCCCCCAGCGCATCTTCCCGGTCGGGCGCCTCGACTTTCACTCCGAGGGGCTGGTGCTGCTCACCAACGACGGGGAGCTGGCGATGCGGGTCGCCCACCCGCGGTACGGCGTGCTGCGGGAGTACGTCGCCAAGGTGAAGGGCGTCCCCGACCAGCGGGCCGTGGAGCGACTCCAGCGCGGCACGGTGCTTGAGGGCCGGCGCGTGGTGCCCAAGGAAGTGGCGCTCGTCCGCACGACACCCACCGGCGCCAACTCGTGGTGGAAGGTCGTGGTGGGCGAAGGCAAGACACACGAGGTTCGCGAGATGTTCTCGCGCATCGGCCATCCCGTGCAGCGGCTGGTGCGTGTGGCGATCGGGCCGTTGCGCGACGCCAAGTTGCGGCCCGGCACCTGGCGGGAGCTGTCTGATGAGGAGATCGAGATGCTCCGCCGCCCCGGGGGGCGGGGCCGGAGGGAGGGACATGCGCGGGCCGAAGGTTCCGGAGTACATGCACAAGGTGGCCGTCTACGTGCCGGGCAAGCCGATCGAGGAGGTCGAAAGGGAGCTCGGCGTGACGGGAATCGTCAAGCTGGCGTCCAACGAGAACCCGCTGGGGTCGTCGCCCAAGGCCATCGCCGCGGTGCAAAAGGCGCTCTCGACCGTGAACCGCTATCCGGACGGCGGCGGGTACGCACTCCGGCGCGCCATCGCCGAGCGCCAGGGGGTTGATCTCGACCAGGTCATCCTCGGCAACGGCTCGGTCGAGATCATCGAGATGCTGTCGCGAGCCTACGTCGAGGACGGCGACGACGTCGTGATGTCGCAGCAGTCGTTCGTGTCCTACGAAATCGCAGTGCGGCAGGTCAACGGCAACGCGATCGCGGTGCCAGCCCGTCCCGACCGCGGCCACGACCTCGATGCCATCGCGGCAGCCGTCACGGGCCGCACCAAGCTCATCTATCTCGCCAACCCCTGCAACCCGACCGGGACGTACTTCACGCGAGCGGAGCTCGATGCCTTGCTGGAGCGCGTCGGCGACGAGGTGCTGGTGGTGCTCGACCAGGCGTACCTCGAGTACGTCGACAAGCCCGACTACCCCGACGGCCTGCAGGATCTCAAGCGGGGCCGCAACGTCATCGTGCTGCGGACGTTCTCGAAGATCTACGGCCTGGCGGGACTGCGCATCGGCTACGGCCTGGCGGCTCCCGAGGTGATCGCCACCCTCAACCGCGTGCGCTCGCCGTTCAACACTTCTTCGCTGGCGCAGGCGGCGGCGCTGGCGGCGCTCGACGACGCGGAATGGGCCGCCTACTCGCGCGAGCACAACCTGCGCGAGCTGGACTTCATGCACGCCGAGCTCGCCCGGCGGGGAGTGCGCTTCACGCCGTCGGTGTGCAACTTCGTGCTCATCGAGCTGGACGCCGACATCAGGGCGCTGTTCGTGGAATTCCAGAAGCAGGGGGTGATCCTGCGGCCCCAGGGCGGGCCGGGACTGGCCAACTGCGCCCGGGTCTCGATCGGGACCCGGGAGGAAAACGAGAAGTTCCTGCGCGTGCTGGACCGCCTCGTCCTCGGCGCCTGACCACTCTGGCCGAGAGCCTTCCCCCTCGTTCGGGCAGACGGCCGAGGGGGGTGGGAACGCTAGAATACGCCGGGAGGATGCGCCGATGGCCAGCTTCACCGTCACCTGCCCGCACTGCCGTGCGCTGCTCGACGTCGATGGCGAGAGGCAGATCATCATCGACAGCCACCCGCCGGAAAAGCCGAAGAGCGCCACGACGCTCGATGACCGGCTCGCGGCGCTCGGGCGCGAGCGGGAGTCGGCGCGATCACGTCTCGAGGAGGCGTTCAGGGCCGAACGCTCCGGTGCGGCGGTGCGCGAGGAGAAGTTCCGCAAGCTGCTCGAGGGGGCACAGGGCGAGGAGCCGACCCGGCCCGTGCGCGACATCGACCTCGACTAAGGTGCGCGAGGCGTGGGGCTGGCGAGTTCGACGATGGTCGCACCCCACCCCCCGCGCTCGGCGGGGGCCTCGTACGCTCGTGCGACGTACGGTAGCCGGGCCAGCAGCGACTGTACGCGTGCCCGCTGCACTCCGGTGCCGCGGCCGTGGATGAGCCGGACCTCCCGCAAGCCGGCCGCAGCGGCGGCGAGGAGGTACTCCTCGACGACCGCCGGCACGTCGCGGGGGGCGAAGGGGTGGAGGTCGATGGAGTCCTCGATCGGCAGCGTCACCGGGTTCGGGGTCTGGTCGTCCACGGTATCCTCCACGTGCAGCGCGCAGCATAGCCTTTCCGGAGGCGGGGAGAGCCGATGACGGTGCAGAAGCTTTCGGTCGTGGTGCCGGCGTACAACGAGGGAAAGACGGTCGGGTCTCTTCTCGACCGGGTGGCACGGGCACCGCTGCCGCCGGGAGTCGGCGAGCTCGAGATCGTGGCGGTCGACGACTGCTCGCGCGACGAGACCCCGGCGGTGCTGGCGGCCTGGGAGCCGCCAGCGGTGGAGGGACGGCGGGTCAGCTTCGCGTGGAGGCGGCACGAGGTGAACCGGGGCAAGGGAGCGGCGCTGCGCACCGGCTTCGCCCTGGCGTCGGGCGACGTCATCATCGTCCAGGACGCCGACCTCGAGTACGACCCCGCCGAGTACCCGGTGCTGCTCGGCCCCATCCTCGCCGGTCACGCCGACGTGGTGTACGGCAGCCGCTTCCTGGGCGGCCCTCACCGCGTCCTGTTCTTCTGGCACTACCTCGGCAACCAGTTCCTGACGCTGCTGTCCAACATGCTCACGGACCTCAACTTGTCCGACATGGAGACGTGCTACAAGGTGTTCACCCGGGAGGTGCGCGACCGCCTGCGGCTGTCCTCCGACCGCTTCGGCTTCGAGCCCGAGTTCACGGCTCGCGTCGCGCAGATGCGGGCGCGGGTCTACGAGGTGCCGATTTCCTACCACGGCCGCACCTACGCCGAGGGCAAGAAGATCGGCTGGAAGGACGGGTTCGAGGCCATCTGGTGCATCCTCAAGTACAACCTCTGGGAGAAGTGAGGAACTGGCCGAAAAGAAACCGCCGCGCGAGGCGGCGGGATGAAGAGCGCTGGATGGGTCGGCGCCGTGCAAGGTGGTGAATCTAGGTCGGCGCCGCCCAGCCAGCATGAACCGCCAGTCTTCGCTCCCCCCTCCACGGCTGCAACGCCGCTGCACCGGACGGTTCGGATCGACGGCCCCCCCGGGAGGCGGCGCGCCGGGTGCACGCCTGCGGGTCCGCAGCGGTGGGTCGTCTCATGCCCCGACCTCCTCGGCCACGGCCTGGCTCCGCGCGAGCTGGACGCTGGCGTCGATCAGGCGGCGGACGGCCTCCAGGTTGAGGGGCTTGAAGAGTACCGAGGTGATGCCCAGCTCGCGCGCCTTCTGGTCGAGGTCGAGCGAGCGGGTGCCGGTCATGACGATCACCGACATCGGCCGCTGCCTGCTGCGGGCGAGCCGGATCAGCTCGAAGCCGTCGAGACCCGGGAGGCGGATGTCGGTGAGCAGCACATCCGGCCGGAAGCTGTCCAGGACCGCGAGGGCCTCCTCCGCGCTGCTCGCCGTCGCGACCTCGAACTCCCGCGGATACAGCCCGAGAAAGCTCGCCAGGTTGCGGGTGAGGGGTGCCTCGTCGTCGACGACCAGAACACGAGCCATCACGGCTTGGCGCCAGCAACCAGCGTGCCAGCCCGCGTGCGGACCAGCAGCCGCCGGAGTGGCGACTTTTCGCCACTGTGGAGAGCGCGCTGGCTACTGCGGCGTCGGCTCCATGAGGCGGAGCTTCCGCACCCGATACCGCAGGATGTGTCGTGCCACGCCGAATTCGCGCGCCGTGCGGGCCAGGTTCCAGCGGTTGCGCTCGAGCGCCTGCCGCAGGCGCGCCGGGTCGTCGAGCGCCGAGATGGCGGCAGGCACGGGAATCTCCGTCCCGAGGTCGAGGTCGGCCGGCTGGATCGTGGCCTCGTCGCCGAGCACCATTGCCCGCTCGAGGCGGTTGGCCAGCTCGCGCACGTTGCCCGGCCACGGGTGGGCGAGGACCGCCTGCTCCGCCGCCGGCGACAGGGCGCGAGGCGGGCGGCCGAGGCTCCGGCAGATCCTTTCGAGCAGGAAGCGGCACAGCGGCAGGATGTCGGCGCGGCGCTCGCGCAGTGCCGGGACGCGCAGGCGCACCACCGCCAGCCGGAAGAAGAGGTCGGAGCGAAAGCCGCCGGTGTGCACCAGCGCCTCGAGGTCGCGATGGGTGGCGGCTACGACCCGGCAGGGGCTGGAGATTTCCTCCTCGCCGCCGAGGCGGCGGAAACGGAACTCCTGGAGAAAGCGCAGCAGCTTGGCCTGGAGCGGCAGCGGCAGGTCCGCCACCTCGTCGAGCAGCAGCGTGCCTTCGCGCGCCAGCTCGGCCACGCCGCGCCGCCGCGCCTCGGCGCCGGTGAACGCCCCGCGCTCGTGGCCGAACAGCTCGCTTTCGAGCAGCTCGCTCGGGACGGCGGCGCAGTTGAGGGCGACGAAGGCGCCGCGCGCTCCGGTCTGGCGGTGCAGCTCGGCGGCGAGGACCTCCTTGCCGGAGCCGGTCTCCCCCTCAAAGAGCACCGAAGTGCGCGGCGCTGCTGCGAGCTTGGCGAGCTGCCCTCGCAGCGTCAGCATCTCGACATGGGTCCCCCAGAACACCCCGCCGTCGCCGGCGCGCCGCTCCAGGCTCTCGGCGAGATCGACCGCCCGGAGCTCGCGCTCCACGACCACGAGAAGTTCGTCGCGCTGCCAGGGCTTCGTGAGGTAGTGGCGCGCCCCGGCCCGCATCGCGGCGACGGCGGTGGCGACGCTCTCGAGTCCGGTGAGGACGATCACTCGCGTCAACGGGAAACGGGTCTGCAGCAACGGCAGCAGCTCGAGCCCGTCGATGTCGGGCAGCCCGAGGTCCAGCAGCACCACCTCGGGCCGGTGGAGGGCACAGGCGGCGAGAGCGCTCCTGCCGTCGGCAGCGCCGAGCGCCTCGAACCCGGCGGCTCGCAGCGTCTTCTCGAGCATCGCTCTCTGGCGCGGGTCGTCCTCGACCACCAGGCAAAGCGCCATGTCAGCCTCGCAGCAGCACGATTCTGAACCGGTGGCCGCGCGCCGGCAAGGCCTCCCACTCGAGACGAGCGCCGAGCAAGGCACAGGCGCGCTCGGCGAGGTACGGGCCGAGCCCCGAGCCTGGCCAGGTCGTGAGGAGTTCCCGCAGCGAACCCGGGCCGGCGCTCCGGTCGCCGTCAGCCACCTCGATCCATGCGGCGCCTGCGTCCTCTCGGCCCCAGCGGAGGGAGGCTGCCTCGCCGGGAGGGGTGACGGCCGCGGCGCGGCCGAGCAGCTCGTCGAGCGCCACCCCGAGCAGCTCGGCGTCGGTTTCGATGTCCATCTCTTCCGGCCCCTCCAGACGGATCTCGGCGTGGCAACCGGTGCAGCGAGCCGCAGCCAGTTCCGCGAGCGCCGGGATCGCGGCCCGGGTCGGCTCACCGGGCGCGAGGCGCACCAGGCGTTGGAGATCGCCGAGGATGCGATCGATGCGCGCCACCTCGAGGAGGGCGCCGGCGAGGCAGTCGGCCGCCTCGCCTTCGGGCCGGGCCAGCAGCTGCGCGAGCTCGATGCCGGACTGGATGGTCGCGAGGGGGTTGCGAAGCTGGTGGCCGAGCCTCGATACGACGTCCTGCAGCTCCCAGCGGGGAAAGGGCTCCACCCTCGGGGCTCCCGCTTAGATCCGCTTGTCGAGGAGTTCGCGGATGCGGCTCGCCAGCGCCTCGAGGCGGTAGGGTTTGGCGATCGAGCCGACGCGGTGCTGGTTGGGGACGGCGCGGGCGATGTCTGCCTCCGGATGGCCCGAGGTCAAAAGGAACGCGAGGTCGGGGCAGTGCTTCCGCGCCCGCTCCAGCAGCTCGGTACCCCCCAGGCGCGGCATCACGAGGTCGGCCAGCACGAGGTCTACCCGCTCGCGGCCGTCCATGAGGATGTCGAGAGCCTCCTGCCCGTCCCGGGCCTCGAGGACGCGATAGCCGAGCGTCTCGAGGATCCGCACCACCGTGCGCCGCAGCTCGGGGGTGTCCTCGGCCACGAGGACGGTCTCCTTCCCGCCGGCCGCGCCTGCCGGTACCGTTCCCGGCGCTCCTCCGGTGGCGCGGCACGCAGCCCCACGGCGGGAGCCGTCGGCACCGCCCTCGCTGCTGGCCATCCACGGCATCTGTTTCGATTGTACTCCCGGCCGGGAAACCTCGGCCAAGTCGGTTGCGAGAGGGCGACGACGGCGAGGATGGCGAACCCACGGAGGGGCGAGCATGCCGGGTGTTCGGGCGCCGAACACCGCCGGGGCGCGAGCCGCGAGTCCGCCGGCCAGCGCGGCACGATCCTCTTTCGCGAGGGGGACCGACCGAGGGGCTCCGGTTCAGCGCACGAGGTCGCGGGGGAGCCAGTCCACCAGCGGGGGGATGTTGCGAAGGATGGTCTCCTCGCGGCGGGGACCGGTGGAAATCAGGACCACCGGGGCTCCCAGCAGCTCCTCGAGGCGCCGGACGTAGCGGCGGGCCAGCTCCGGCAGCCGACCGAAGCTGGTGATGCCGGAGGTCGAGGTTTCCCACCCCGGGAGCGTCTCGTAGACCGGCTCGACATGCGCCAGCTCCTCGCTGTCCTCGGGGGGCTCGGCGAGCGGTTCCCCGTCCAGCTTGTAGCCGGCGGCGATCCTGATTTCGGGCAGCTCGTCCAGCACGTCGAGCTTGGTGAGGGCGATCGCCTCGATGCCGTTCCAGCGCATCGCCGCCGCTCCGGCGACCGCATCGAACCAGCCGGTGCGCCGCGGCCGTCCCGTGGTGGTCCCGAACTCGTTGCCGCGCCGGCGGAGGTGCTCGCCCGTGGCGTCCTGGAGCTCGGTCGGGAACGGCCCACCTCCGACCCGCGTGGCGTACGCCTTGAGCACCCCGAGAACTCCGCGGACGGCACGGGCGGGCAGCCCGCACGACGGAGCGGCATAGCCCGCCAGGCAGCCGGAAGAGGTCACGAAAGGGTACGAGCCGTGGTCGATGTCGAGGAGCGTCCCCTGGGCACCCTCGAAGAGGATCGCGCGGCCGGGGCCGTCGAACGGATAGAGAGCACGCGCCACGTCGCCCACCATCGGGGCGAGCGCCAGCGCCGCCTCGATGCAGCGGTCGATCTCGCTGCCGGCCGGCACGTTGTTCGCTCCGAGCGCCGCCAGCAGCCGCTCCAGCTCCTGGCTGGCGGTCAGCACCGCCTCCCTGAAGCGGCGAGGGTTGCGGACCCCTCCGAGGCGGACACCGGTGCGGGCGGCACGGCTCTCGTAGGCCGGGCCGATCCCCTTGCCTGTCGTGCCGAGCTTGCCGCCAGGGCGCGATCCCTCACGTGCGAGGTCGAGGGCGCGGTGTCCGGGCAGCACGAGGTGGCATCGGGACGAGAGCAGAAGGCGGGTTCGAACGCCGATGCCTTGCTCCTCGAGCGAGCGGATCTCCTCGCCGATTCCCACCGGGTCGATGACCACGCCGGGGCCGACCAGGCAGCGGCAGCCGGGCTGCAGGATGCCGGAGGGTACGAGGTGGAGCGCGAAGTGGCGGTCGCCGAAGCGCACCGTGTGCCCGGCGTTGTTGCCGCCGTTGAAGCGGACGATATCGGTGAACGCCGGGCACAGGATGTCGACGACCTTGCCCTTGCCCTCGTCGCCCCACTGCCCACCGATGACCACGACATTCGCCATTGACACTCCCCCGCCGTGCTGCTGGCGCCCAAACCGCGTGCGTTTTACCAGATTCCCGCCCCGTTTGTCGACACCTCGGCGGCGGCCGGGTGCTATGCTCCCGCGGCTGGAGGGCAGGATGGAGCACGTGATTCTCGACGGCCGGAGCCTCTCGATCGAGCAGCTGGAAGCGGTCGCCCGCCGCGGCGCGCGGGTGGAGCTGGCGCCCCGGGCGCGGCAGCGCATGGCGGCCACGCGCGCCGGGATCGAGGCGCGGGTCGCGGCCGGCGAGGTCATCTACGGCGTCAACACCGGGTTCGGGCGGCTCGCCGACGTGCGTATCCCGGCCGACAAGCTGGCGCAGCTGCAGCGCAACCTCCTGCGTTCCCACGCCTGCGGGGTAGGCGAGCCGTTCGGCGAGGACGCCACCCGCGCCATGCTCCTGCTGCGGGCCAACGTGCTGGCCGGCGGCTACGCCGGGGCGCGGCCGGTGGTCGTCGACCGACTGCTCGACCTCCTCAACACCGGCGTGCACCCCGTGGTGCCGTGCCGGGGCTCGGTGGGGGCCTCGGGCGACCTGGCACCGCTCGCTCACCTGGCGCTCGTGCTCATCGGCGAGGGGGAGGCCGTCTTTTCGGGCGACCGCCTCTCCGGCGCCGAGGCGCTCGCCCGGGCCCGGCTGGCCCGCCTCGAACTCGCTCCCAAGGAAGGGCTCGCGCTCATCAACGGCACGCAGGTGATGACCGCCGTGGCGGCGCTGGCCCTGTGCGACGCCGAGCGGCTCGCGGCCGCGGCCGACGTCGTCGCCGCCATGTCGGTGGACGCGATGGAAGGCACCGACACGGCGTTCCTCGCCGAGATCCACGACGCGCGGCCCCACCCCGGGCAGCGCGCCTCGGCGCGGGCGCTGTGGGACCTACTCCAGGGCTCCGAGATGCGCGCCGCGCACGTCTCCTGTACCCGGGTGCAGGACGCCTATTGCCTGCGCTGCACCCCCCAGGTGCACGGCGCCTGCCGGGACGCGCTCGCCCACCTGCGCGCCAAGCTCGAAGTGGAGATCAACGCGGCCACCGACAACCCGATGGTGCTGCCGGACGGCCGTGTGGTGTCGGGTGGGAACTTCCACGGCGCCGGCGTCGCGGCGGCGTTCGACTACGCCTCGGCGGCGCTCACCGCCCTCGCCTCCATCTCGGAGCGCCGGTCGGCCCGGCTCGTGACCCCCGAGCAGTCGTACCTGCCGGCGTTTCTCGTCGACGCCTCGGGTCTCAACTCCGGGTTCATGATGGCCCAGGTCACGGCGGCGGCGCTGGTCTCGGAGTGCAAGACGCTGGCTCACCCCGCCAGTGTCGACTCGATCCCCACTTCCGCCGGGCGCGAGGACCACGTCTCGATGGGCACCTGGGGCGCACGCAAGCTGGCGCAGATCGCGGAACTCACGCGCCACGTGCTGGGGATCGAGTACCTGCAGGCGGCGCAGGGGTTCGAATTTCGCCGTCCGCTGCGCTCCTCGCCGGCGCTCGAACGCGCCCACGCCTTGCTGCGCGAGGAGGTGCCGGCCCTCGACGCCGACCGCTGCCTCCACCCGGACATCCTGGCCGCCGCGCGCCTGGTTCCGGATCTGGCCGGGCTGGCCGGCGCCGAGCCGTGAGGCAGCGCCCTCACGGCGCGTACTCGCGGGCGGCGATCAGCTTGGCCCAGGCGAGGGGGCTCCACGAGGATTCGGCGGCAACCCCGGCCCACACCACGAGCAGCGCCGTGACGAGCGGCGGCAGCAGCAGCATCCAGTGCGTCTCGAAGCGGCCAAAGACGTGCTCCTCGGGCCACCGCGCGGGCGGGCGCCGGAACCAGACCCGCCACAGGATCGGAAGGAAGTAGCCGGCGTTCAGCAGGCTCGACACCCACAGCACCCACGCTACCCACCCCTGCCCGGCCTGGTGGCCTCCGAGCTGCAGGTACGCCTTGCTCACCGCCCCGGCGAGCGGTGGAAGGCCGATCATCCCGAGGGCGGCGACGGTGAACGCGGCGCTGGTGAGCGGCATTCGGCGTCCGGTGCCGTCCATCTCGCTCACGCGGTGGATACCCAGCGTCTCGGCGTAGTTGCCGGCGCCGAAAAAGAGCGTGATCTTCATGATTCCCTGGTGCACGAGATGCACGAGCCCGCCGATCGTGGCAGTTGCCCCGACGGTCGCCACCCCCAGCACGATGTACGAGACCTGGCTGACGGTCGAAAACGCCAGGCGCTTCTTGAGCTCGTCCTGGAAGAGCGCCCGCACCGAACCGTAGACGATCGTCACGCCGGCAGCCACGGCGAGCGGCTGCAGCACCCCGAGTTCGGCGGCCGTGCGCGCTCCGAAGACGTCGTACACCAGCCGCACGATCCCGAACGCCCCGGCCTTCACGACCGCCACGGCATGCAGCAGCGAGCTCACCGGGGCCGGCGCCACCATCGCCTTGGGCAGCCAGCCGTGCAGCGGCACGAGCGCGGCCTTGACGCCGAAGCCGAGCACGAACAGCCCGAACAGCACCTGCAGCTCGAGGCGGTGAGAGGCCGCGAGGTGGTGCAGCGCACCCCGCTCGGCGAACCACACCGGGCCGGCGAGCGACTGCAGCCAGGCGGCGGCGAGTACCAGTAGCGTGCCGCCGGACAGCGCGAACGCGAGGTACACCTTGCCGCCGTGCATGGCCTTGGGCGTGCCGCGGTGGACCACGAGCGGGTAGGTGGCGACCGTGAGCGCCTCGTAGAAGCTGAGAAACGTGACCAGGTTCGCCGCCAAGGCAACGCCGCTGGTGGCGGTGACGCACAGCGAGAAGAAGCCGAAAAAGCGGCTGCGGTGCGGCGAGCCTTCGAGGTAGCCGACGGCGTACAGCGTCGTCACCAGCCACAGCACCGAGGAAAGCGTCACGAACAGCACCGAGTTGGCGTCGGCGCCGAGGGCCAGCTCGAGCCCGGGCAGGACGGTCCAGCACAGCGAGAACGTCTGTCCTTCCCAGATCCCGCGCAGCAACACCCCCACGAGCAGCAACTGGCTGCCGGCGCCCAGCAGGTTGAGCCAGGTCCTGAGGCGGTGCGCCTGCTCTGGCAAGAGGAAGATCACAAGGCCAGTGAGGAGCGAGCTTCCGAGGATGCCGAGCAGGAGCAGGCCGCCTTCGTTCATGGCGCGATTCCTCCCGGCAGCAGCGGGCCGGCCACCGGCGCGCCGACCTGCAGGAGCTCCGCCGGCCACCCCGCGCCCAGCCCGAGCAGCACGGCCGCCAGGGCGAGGCCCAGCGCCGTGCCCTCGCCGAGAAGGGACACCGGGCACGGCACCGGATCCTCCTCGAAGCGCGTGAAGGCGTGGGTGAGCACCCGCATGATGTACGTGGCGCCGACCAGTGTGCCGGCCGCCAGCAGCAGCACCCACCACCACTGCCCCTGGGTCAGGCCGGCGCCGAGCAGGAGCCACTTGGCGACGAACCCACCGCTCGGCGGCAGCCCCACGAGGCTGGCGCCGGCCAGGCCGAACGCGGCAATCGACAGCGGCAGGGCGTGAGTGAGCCCGTCCAGGTCGCGCAGGCGGTCGTGCCCGGCGCCGTGCAGGACGTTGCCGGCGGCAAAGAACATGGCGGTCTTGGCGAGAGCGTGCGCCGCCACGAACAGCATCGCCCCGGTCCAGGCGCCGCGGTTGTCGGGGCGTTGCAGTGCGAGCGGAAACAGCAGGTAGAGGTAGCCGATCTGGGCCACGGTGGAGTACGCCACGACCATCTTGAGGCGCGCCTGGCGCAGCGCCTGCGCGCCGCCCCACAGCACCGCCGCTGCTCCCAGTGCCCCGAGCGCCTGCGCTGCCGCGGGGCTCGCCACCGGCGCGAACGCCTCGAGCCAGAGGCGAGCCAGAATCACGAACGACGCCTTCACAACCAGCGCGGACAGTGCTGCGCTCACGGGCGTCGGGGCGTCGGCGTGCGCCGGCGGCAGCCAGAAGTGAAGCGGGAGCAGGGCTCCCTTGGCCAGAAGCCCGACGGTCATGAGGGCGAGCGCCGCCAGACTCGCCGGACCCGCCTCGAAGCGCTGCGCGAGCAGCGAGAGATCCACCGTGCCGGTCGAGGCGTAGGCGAGCGCCACGCCCATGAGGTAGAGCAGCGAACCTGCAAGTCCCACCAGGAAGTAGCGAAGCGCCGCCGCAAGGGCGGCCCGGCCGCCGGCCAGCGCCACGAGGGCGGCCGCGGCGAAGCCGAGCAGCTCAAGCGTCACGTAGAGGTTGAAGACGTCCGCCCCGAGGAACAAGGCGTTGAGCGCCGTCCACGCCGAAAGCCACAGCGGCCAGAACCACCGCTCGGCGGAGGGAGCGTGGTGCTTTTCCCGGCACGCCGAGGGCCGGAAGTAGTGCTGGGCGTACACCGTCACGGCCGTGCCGACGAGCGCCACCACGAGCAGCATGAACGCCGCCAGGCCGTCAGCGCGCAGTTCGATCCCGAGCGGCGCGCCCCACCCCGCGACCCGGTGCCGGATCACGCCGGAGGCCAGCACGTGCCGCGCCAGCGCGACGGCGGCCCAAAGGCTCGCTCCGGCGGTGCCGAGCCCGAGCCAGCGCCCGGCCCGCGGGGCCACCAGCGCCGCCGCTCCGGCCAGCAGCGGCCCGAGCACCAGCACGGCGATGGCGGCCGCGGCCGGCATCAGGAGGCGCCCTCCCTGCCGCCCCGGCACGAAGGCTCGCCGCACTCGGGGTCCGGCGCCGGGGCGGGCCCGGCCGCTTCTTTGCCGCGGCCGTCCAGCTCGAGCCCGCCGCCGCTTTCCTGCAAGCGCTGCGCGAGGGCCAGCGCCAGCGCCGTGGCACACACCGAGACCACGATGCCGGTCAGCACCATCGCGTGCGGCACCGGGTCGGGCACCTCGCCCGGGGTGCGTGCTGCGGTGGCCACGAGCACGAGGAAGACGCCGGTGCCCATGAGGTTGACCGCGAGAATCTTGCGCACGACGTGGGGGAGCGCCGCGACGCCCCACAAGCCGAGCGCGAGCAGCGCCGCTCCTGCCACCAGGTAGGGCCGGGGGTCGAGCTCAGGCATCGCGGTCCTCCACTGTCCGGGGGCGCCCGCCGGCGAGCAGCGCCCCGAGCGTGAGGCCGATCGAGACGAAACCGGTCGCCTCGATGAGCAGGATCCACGTCCCTGCCTGTCCCGGGGGGTAGCCCAGCAGCGTGCCGCGCGCGAGCGCGAGACCGCCGGCGACGAGAGCGAACACCGCCACGCCGGCAGCGAGGCCGATGCGCACCGGCGCCTCGCGGCCGAGCACGGCGCGGCCGCGCCCGGCGAGCTGGGCCAGCACCAGTGCCCCGGCGAGCAGCGCGCCGCCCTGGAACGCCCCGCCGGGCGCGAAGGTGCCGACCCACAGCAGGTAGCCGCCAGCCACCACGAGAGCCGGCAAGGTGAGGCGCAGCAGCGAAAGCAGCAGCGGGCGGGAGGAGAGATCGACGTCCTGCAGCTCCCCGCGGCCGAGCGACCAGACTCCGATGACCGCGAGCAGCAGCACGGCCAGCTCGAGCAGGGTGTCGTACCCGCGGTAGTTGAGGAGCGCCGCGGTGACCGGGTGCTGGACGCCGCTCGCCGGCAGGCTCGCGAGAGCCGGCGCGGTGAGGCCGCTGGGCACCGGCAGCTCCAGCAGCACCCAGGAGAGGCCCGCGAACAGCGCCGCACAGGCGGCCGCCACAGCCGCACGCGCGATCACGGCCCGGGCTCCTTGCCGGGCGGCCGCTCGCTGCCGCCGCGCCGGCGCATCCGGGCCAGCGCCGCGAGCAGCAGCGCGCCGGTGAGCCCCGAGCCCACCGCCGCCTCGGCCAGCGCCACGTCGAGCGCCCCCAGCCGCACCCAGGCGACTGCCGCGAGGGCCCCGAGCGCGATGAGGTGGATGACGGCGCGGAACAGGTCGCGCTCGGCGAGCACGTGCCAGGCGAGCCACCCGAGCCCGAGCCCCAGCATCCAGTCCAGCGCCACCAGCATCAATCGTCCCCCCGCCAGCATTCGAGCCCGCGGGCCCGGGCCTCGCGGGCGATGAGAAAGCCCACGCAAGCGCTCGCCAAAAGCACCATGACCCAGATGAAGGCGAGCTTGAGCACCTCCTGCCAGCTCGTCGCTTCGAGCGCGAGCGCCAGTACCACGAGGCCGAGGCCCACATTGTCGGCCTTGGTAAGGGCGTGCAGGCGGGAGTAGAGGTCGGGGAAGCGCACCAGCGCCACGGTCCCCGCCACGAAGAAGGCGAGCCCGAGGGCGAGCAGCGCCGCCGAGGCGAAATCAAGGGCGCTCATCGCCGCGCCTCCGGGCCATCCGGGCTCCAACCTCGCATCACGAACCCCACGCCGAGCACCGAGGCCAGCAATGCCATGACGAGCGCCACGTCGACGCCGCGCCCGAGCGCCAGCGCCCGCGACAGCACCAGCACCAGCGCGACGCCCGTCGACCCGAGCAGCAGCGCCGCCAGCAGCGCCTCCGCCCCGCCGCGGCTGCGGGTCACGAAGCCGAGCCCGATGACGATCGAGGCGAGGAGCACCGTCGCGGCCACGAGCAGCACGGTGGTCACAAGGTCTCCCCGGCAGGGGCGTCCGCCCCGAGCACTGCCGCCACCCTCGCCTCGAGCGCTCGCAGCTCCCGCTCCGGGTCGGCCGTCCGGTCCAGGACGTGCACCTCGATGCACTCGCCGTCCATGGTCACGAGCAGCGTCCCCGGCAGGAGACTCATCACCGCCCCCAGCAGCAGCCGCTGCCGGCGAGCTGGCAGAATCGACCTGAAGCGAACGATCGCGGGGCGAAGGCGCGGCCGGCGAGCGAGCGCCCTGCCGGCCACGTCGATGCCGCCTCGCAGTGAGTGCCAGAGGAAGAAGGCCGCGAACGCCGGCACCCCCCGCCAGCGCAGCCGCAGCCGGTCCGGCGGCAGCAGCGCCGCGCTCACCGCGGTGGCCGCGGCGACGGCCGGGGCGCCCACGAGCCACGAGTCCGGGCGGCCGGCCGTGAGCAGTCCCCACAACCCGGCCAGCACCGCCGCACGCACCGCCACCCGCCGCCAGGTGGCGGCACCGGCGAGACGGGAGTCGGCGGCCAACGACGTCATCGGCGGCTCCGGCACGGCCCGTCGGGGCCCGGCCCAGTCTCGCGCAGAACGCGCCGGCGCGCCAGTGTCATCCCGCGCGCCGGCGCGCCGCGGTGTTCCGGCTACGGCTGTCCGATCGGTACGCCCATCTCTTTGAGCAGGTTGTGGGCGCCGTCCACGTGCTCCATGACCCACAGCATGTAGCGGGCGTCCACGTTGATGGTGCGCGTGAGAGCAGGGTCGAACTGGTAGTCCGAGGTCATCGACTCCCAGTTGCCGTCGAACGCGAGGCCGATCAACTCGCCCTTGCCGTTCATGATCGGCGAGCCCGAGTTGCCGCCGGTGATGTCGTTGGTGGAGAGGAAGTTGACCGGCAAGGTGCCGAGCGCCGCGTCACGGTGCCGGCCGGGCCCCACCTTTTCGCTGGCGAGCAGGAGCTTCGGCGGGCAGTCGAAGGGCTCCTCGCCGGTGTGCTTGGCCAGCACGCCCTCGAGCGTCGTGAACGGCTTGAAGTACACCCCATCCCGCGGGTAGTAGCCCTTGACGGTGGCGAACGTGAAGCGGATCGTGCTGTTGGCGTCCGGGTACAGCGGCACCTTGCGGAAGGCGGCGAGCGCCTCCATGTACTCCGCCCCGGAGACCAGCATCTCGCCGTCCAGGCGGTCGTCCTCGGCCTTGCTGGCGCGCAGCTCCTTGACGAGTTCTCGCCCGAGCTCGAGCATCGGGTCCTTGCGGGCGGCAAGGCCGGCGGCGTCGAGGTCGAGACCGCCCAGGCGCACCGCCTGGTCGGTCAGCTGGGTGCCGCCGAAAAGGCGCGCGAGCAGGAGGTTGACCGCCTCGTCGCCGGTCTTGCCGGTGTCGGAAAGCGCGCGGTCGAGGGCGGCGATCCTCTGGCCAGGGGGCAACGCCTGGGCACGCCGCAGGAAGTAAGCCAGCACCGCCTTTTCGGTCGGCACGTCGAGATTGCGCTGCATGGCCGCCAGCCGGGTGCGGATGGCCCGCTCGTCGCGCGCCTGGTAGCCGTCCTCGCGCTCGAGGTCGGGCTTCGCCTTGTTGTCGCACCAGTGCGTGAGGGTGATGGCCGCACCGAGCGTCGAAGAGGCGCGGCCGAGCGAGCCCAACAGCATGTCGCGCTCGCGGGTGGCCCGGTGGGCGGCCAGCGCCCGCTCGAGTTCGGGCAGGGTCTGCCCCCACCGTCGCCGCCGCTCGGGGTCAGCGGCGATCCAGGCGGCGAGTTCTTCCTCCTCAGCTTTCTTGGCTGCGGCGAGACCGCTCTGCGCGAGGCCGCGCAGCATTCCCTCGGTCTTCTTGAGCCCGTTGTACAGCCCCTTGACGAGCGAGGCCAGCTTGATCTCGACGTCCTTCGAGGTCGCCGAGCGCTCTTCCAGAATGGCGATCCAGTCGCGCAGCATCTGGATGCGCCGGGGGTAGTTGAACTCGAGGTCGGAGGCGATTTCCGAGGCCAGCCGATACCGGAATGTTCTGCCGGGGTACCCGACGATCATCGTGAAGTCACCTTCCTTTACCGGCTCGCTGGCGATCCGCAAATAGCGCTCTGGCCGGAACGGGACGTTGTCGGGGGAGTACGGGGCCGGCTTGCCGTCCGGACCGACGTAGGCCCGCAGGAACGAGAAGTCCCCCGTGTGGCGCGGCCACATCCAGTTGTCCGTCTCGCCGCCGTACTCGCCGATGCCGCGCGGCGGGGCGTAGACCAGCCGGACGTCGGAAATCTCGAGCTGCTTGAAGAGGTAGAACTGGCGCCCCGAGAACATTTCGGCGATGCGGCAGGACAGGCCCTCCTTCTCACACGCCGCGACCAGCTCCTTGCCGCGCCGGTCGACCGCCGCAGCGCGCTCGATGGGCGACATCCCCGGGGTGATGACCTTGCGCATTTCGGCCGTCACGTCCTCGTAGCCCTTGAAGACCATGACGCGGCTGGTACGGGCAGGGAGCTCCTCGGCGCGCGTCCGGGCCAGGAAACCGTCGGTGATGTAGTCGTGCTCGGGGGTCGAGTTCATCTGGATGGCGCCGAACGCGCAGTGATGGTTGGTGACGATGAGCCCGTCCGGCGAGACGAACGACGAGGAACAGCCGCCGAGCCACGGCGTGGCGCTGGCCAGCCCGACGCCAGTCTTCGGGTTCCACAGGTCGTCCGCCGAGAGCTGACACCCCATCGGCCGGAGCTGCGCCTCCAGGTCGCGGACCTGGTGCAGCATCCACATCCCCTCGTCCGCGCCCGCACCCGCCGCCGCCGCGACGAGCGCGAGCACCATTGCCATCGTCCGAACCGCCTTCATGATTTGCCTCCCTTTCGCGCCCGCACCTCTACCTCGAGGCGCGCTGGCGCTCCACATGCTACGCCGGCGCCCGGTGTTGGTTTCGCGGCGGGGAGCGGCCGGAGCCGGGGAGGTGATATCGTGCCGCGCGTGAGCGAGACGGCCTGGATCGACGAGTGGCAGCGGGCGGCCGGCAAGGGCGATGCCGGCGCACTGGAAGAGCTTTGGCTGGAGCGACTGGGCAGCGGCCTCGGGGATGGGAGCGAGCTCGTGGAGGCGCTGAAGGCGATCCGGGGCGCCAGCCGCAAGGCCATGGCCGGGACGCTGCTCGAGCTGGCGGTGGAGCAGGCGGCGGCCGAGGGCGCCTGGGCGGCGTGCCGGGCGTTTGCCGTCGAGATGCTGCGCCAGGGCGCTGGCGACGACGGTCTGGCGCGCTCGAGGCTCGCGGCGGCGCTCCGCCATCTCTGGGCGGGCCGGCCGTCGCTCGAGAAGCTCTTGCAGCACTTCGATCTCGGCGCAGCCCGGCGGCCGCTCGAGACGCTGGCGGACATCGAGGCGTGGCTCACCTATGACGTCGGCGGGGTTTTCCTCATGGCGGGGAAGGGTCCCGGCCGCATCGTCGAGGCCAACCCGGCGGTGGGCATGCTGCGGCTCGACCTCGAGCAGGAAAAGCGCGTGCCCGTGCCGATCGACGCTGCCCCCAAGTACCTCGCACCGCTGCCGGAAGGGCACTTCCTGCGGCGCCGCCTCGAGGATCGTGCGGCGCTCGCGGCGTGGGTCCTGGCCGATCCCCAGGCCGCCCTGGTGGCGGTGCTCGAAAGCTTCGGTACCGCCATGGGCGTGCCGGAGCTCAAGGCAGCGCTCGCCGGGCTGGTCGGCGAGGACGAGTGGACCTCGTGGTGGGCCAGGGCCCGGAAGCTGCCGCGCCTGCTCGCCGAGGGCAGCGGGTCGCGGCTGCGCTACCGCCTGGCGGCCGGGGAGCAGGCCGACGGCGAGATTCGCGCTCAGTTCATGGCCGCCTCGCTGGACGAACGCGTCGAGCTGGCCCGCCGCCACGGCGGCCGTTCGCGGGAGCTGGCCGAGCTCATGGGGCGCGAGCTCACGCCGGCCTGCGCGGCGCCCGGCGCCGACCCGGCCCTGGCCTGGGAGGGCCTGCAGCTCGCGATGCGCCTGGGTGGCTGCGAGCGCTCCGAGGTGGAAGCGCTGCGAGCCGAGCTGGTGCGCCGTGTCGGCGTCCTCGAGTTGCTGTCGGCGCTGGGCGATGCGGTGCAGCGCGAGCAGGCGCTCGATGTGGCCCGCCAGGTGGCGCCCGAGGAGTGGGCCGCCGCGCTGGCGGTGTGGCTCGAGCAGGAAAGCCACCCGCGAGTGCTCAACCGGCTGGCCGGATGGCTGCTCGAACGCGGCGAGAGGGCGGCGCTCGTGCGCTTCCTCGACCAGGTGTTCCTGCAGCCGCTCCGCTACCCGGCGGCGCTCGTCTGGGCCTGCGAACTCGGCGAGGACCCCGCGCTGCGTCCGCTCGTCGAGGATCGGCTCGGAGGGGCGCTCCTTGTGCGCCTCGTGGAGCTGTCGGAGCGCAAGGACATGGTCCCCCACCGGGCGCGGTTGCGGGAGCTGCTTTCGGCCAGGGGGCTGGCCGCGCGCATCATCAACGAACGGTTGTCCTCCGAGCAGGGGCGCCGGCTCGTCCAGGTGCTGGAGACCCCCGGCGAGCTGTGGGAGCAGCGGGCGTGGCTGCGGCGCGCCGTGCTGGCGCGTTTCCCCGACTTGCTGAAGGCGCCGGCGGCCGAGACCATCCCGGCGCTGGCCGCCACCGTCGAGCGCCTGCAGGAGGAACTCAAGCGTCTGCGCGAGAAGGACATCCCGGAGGTCCTGCGAGCCATCCAGCTGGCCAAGGAGGAAGGCGACCTGCGGGAGAACTTCGAGTACCACGCCCAGCGCGCCCGCCAGGAGCTGCTCTCGGCGCGCGCCGCCAGGCTGCAGGAGGACCTCGCGAAGGTGCGGATCCTCGACCCCGCGCGCGTCGACTGCTCGGCGGTGCGGGTCGGAACGCGCGTGACGCTGCGCCGGCCGGACGGCGGCGAGCAGGTGGTCACGATCCTGGGGCCGTACGAGGCGGACCCGGACGCCGGGATCCTCTCGGCCGGCTCGGAAGCGGCGCAGGGCCTGCTCGAGCGCCATCCCGGCGCCGTCGTGACCTACGCCGGCGAGACCTGCACGATCACCGCCATCGTCCCGGCGGTGTGAGCCGCCGCCTGCCGGGATCGCAGTTCACAGCTCCCAGTTCATAGCGCCCTGCCGCCCGCGCTCGGATGTTCCAGCTGCGAAATGCGAACTGTCGACTGCCCGGCCGCTGACTGCCCGCCCTGCTCGTGGGCGGGGCTATTGCGGCGCGCTCCCGTCGCGGGGCCCGGGTCACATTTGCGGCAGCGACCGGCTCTCGACGCAGCCGGCGGGCTTCTGGTAACGTGCGCTCATGAACGTGGGGGGAGCTGGCGGATTTCAGTTTCCGCGGTGGACGAACTGGCTGCGCGTCGGGCTCCTCGTCGCGCTGCTGACCGGACCGCCGTACCTGGTGTTGCTGGTCTGGCTGGGGGGCTCGCCGCTGACCACGGACGTGGGCTACCAGCCGGAGCAGCCGGTGCCGTACAGCCATGCGCTGCACGTCGGGCAGCTCGGGGTCGACTGTCGGTACTGCCACACGACGGTCGAGGAGGCCGGCTTCGCGGCGATCCCGCCCAGCGCCACCTGCCTCAACTGCCACCAGCGGGTGAGGGCGCAAAGCCCGAAGCTCGCGCCGGTGCGGGACGCGGCGGCGGGCGGGGCGGCGGTGGCGTGGGTGAAGGTGCACGACCTGCCCGACTACGTGTACTTCAACCATTCGGCGCACGTCCGGCGCGGGGTGGGGTGCGAGTCGTGCCACGGGCGCATCGACCGGCAGGAGGTGGTGCGGCAGGTGGCGCCGCTGTCGATGGGGTGGTGCCTGGATTGCCATCGCGACCCCGACCCGCACCTGCGGCCGGTCGACGCGGTGACCGTCATGGGGTGGACGCCGGCGGAGGACCGCCGCGTCCTCGGCCGGCGGCTGCGCGAGGCGGCGGGAATCGCGCCGTCCGAGCAGTGCTGGACCTGCCATCGCTAGGGGGGATCGTGGCACACGACTACTGGCGCAGCCTGGAAGAGCGACGCGGCCTGGTTACGCCGCAGCTCGACCCGGAGCTGGCCCGCTACATCGAGGACGAGCTGCCGCCGGCCACCCGGCGCTCGTTCCTCAAGCTCATGGGAGCCTCGCTCGGTCTCGCCGGGCTCACGTCCTGCCGGTGGCCGCGCGAACTCATCGTGCCGTTCACGAAGCGGCCGGAGGGGCGGACTCCCGGGGTGCCGCAGCAGTTCGCGACGCTCATGGAGCACGGCGGCGCGGCGCTCGGGCTGCTCGTGACCTCGTTCGACGGCCGGCCGGTGAAGGTCGAGGGCAACCCGCTTCACCCCTCGAGCCTGGGCGGCACCCATGTCTGGGCGCAAGCGTCGATCCTCGAGCTGTACGACCCCGACCGCTCCCGCCAGCTCCTGCACCGGGGCGCGGTGGCTCGCCGCGAGGAGCTGCTCGCCTTTGCCGAGCCGCACTTCGCCGCGCTCAGGGCGAGGCGCGGCGCAGGGCTGGCGGTGGTGGCCGGCGAGTCCTCGTCGCCCACCCTGGTGGCGCTTCGCCAGCGCTTCGAGACCGAGCTGCCCGAGGCGTGGTGGGTGGCCGACGAGCCGGTGTCGTGGCGCGGCCAGGAGCTGGCTTCGGCCGCGGCGCTCGGCGCCCCGGCCCGCTGGCTGCTGCATCTCGACCGGGTGCGTTCGCTCGTGGTGCTGGATGCTGACATCCTTTACGCTCACCCGAACGCGGTGCGCCACGTCCGCGACTTTGCCGCCACCCGGCGCGGCGGCGACGCGCAGGGGCGCCTCTGGGTCGCGGAGGCGGCACTTTCGATCACCGGCGCCGCTGCCGATCACCGGCTGCCGGTGCGCCCGAGCCGGGTCGGCCTGGTAGGGCTGCACCTGGCGCGGGAGGTCGCCGCGCAAGGGGTTGCGCTGCCGGCCGAGCTGGCGGCGCTGCTGGCCGGCGAGCTGCCGCCACTCGAGCCCGCCGCGCAGGCGTTCGTGCGCGCGGCGGCGAGGGACCTCGTCGCCCACCGCGGCGCCGGGCTGGTGGTGGCGGGACCGGGGCACGCCGCGGCGACGCACGCGGCGCTGGCGCTCAACGCGGCGCTCGGCAACCTGGGCGCGACGCTGACGCTGCTGCCGGCTCCGGCAGCGCGCGAGCGTTCGCTGGGGGACCTCGCCTCGGCGCTGGAGGCGGGGCAGGTCGAGACGCTGCTGGTGCTGGGCGCCAACCCGGTCCACACGGCGCCCGCCGCTCTCCGGATCGGGGAGCGGATCGGCCGTGTCGCGGCCTCGATCCATCTCGGGCTGCGCGTCGACGAGACCGCGCGGGCCTGCACGTGGCACGTCCCGCAGGCGCATTTCCTCGAGAGCTGGGGGGACGGCCGGGGATGGGATGGGACGTACGGCGTGCAGCAGCCGCTCATCGAGCCGCTGCATGGCGGGCGCAGCGCGCTCGAACTCCTCTCGCTGCTGCTGGACGCGGCGCCGGCCAGCGGCCACGACCTCGTGCGGGCCTCGTTCGTGCGCCTGCACGCCCCGAAAGACCCGGAAACGGCGTGGCGGCTGGCACTGCGCGACGGCCTCGTGGCCTCGTCGCCGGCGGCGATGACGCCGGCGTGGCGGTCCGATCCGGCCAGTCTCGCAGCGGCTCGCGAGCGGGCGCTCGAGGCGGCCGGGGACCTCGAGGTCGTGCTGGTGCCCGACAGTCGGGTGTGGGACGGGCGGTTCGCCAACAACGCCTGGCTGCAGGAGCTGCCTGACCCGCTCTCGAAGCTCACCTGGGACAACGCCGTGCTGCTCGCCCCGGCCACCGCAGCGGCGCTCGGCGTACGGCACGGCGACGTCGTGAAGCTATCGCTCGCAGGGGAGGTCGAGGCGCCGGTGATGGTGATGCCGGGCCAGGCCCCGGGCACGGCGGTGCTGCCGCTCGGCGGCGGCCGCACCGCGGCCGGGCAGGTTGGCGACGGGGTGGGTTTCAACCCGGCAGCGCTGCTTCCAGCTGCCGGCCCCCCGCCGCTCGGAGGGCTGCGGGTGAGCCCCACCGGGCGGCGGCACCTGCTGGCCTGCACGCAGGACCACCACGCCATTGACCGCGTCGGCTTCCGCGGCCGCGAGCTGCGCACGCCGGAGATCGTGCGGGAGCAAAACGTCGGCGAGGTGCACGAGAGCGGGCACGAGTCGGCGCACGCCGACGACGCGCCGATCTTCCGGTCGCCCGAGCTCACGGGGCGCAACCAGTGGGCGATGGCGATCGACCTCTCGGCGTGCATCGGGTGCGGGGTGTGCGCGGCGGCGTGCCAGGCCGAAAACAACGTCGCGGTGGTGGGCAAGGCGCAGGTGGCGCGCAGTCGGGAAATGGCTTGGATCAGGATCGACCGCTACTTCATGGGCGACGAGGGCAACCCGCGCGTGTCGTTCGCTCCCGTGGCGTGCCAGCACTGCGAAAAGGCGCCGTGCGAGCAGGTCTGCCCTGTGGCGGCCACGATCCACAACGACGAGGGGCTGAACCAGATGGTGTACAACCGCTGCGTCGGCACCCGCTACTGCTCCAACAACTGCCCGTTCAAGGTGCGGCGGTTCAACTTCTTCAACTACGCGAAGAAGGTTTCGCACCTGCGGCGCATGGCGTTCAACCCCGAGGTCACGGTACGGTCGCGCGGCGTCATGGAAAAGTGCACGTACTGCATCCAGCGCATCGAGCGGGCCAAGATCGCGGCGCACAACGAGCGCCGGCCGATCGCCGACGGCGAGATCGTGCCGGCGTGCGCCCAGGCCTGCCCGGCCGGGGCGATCGTGTTCGGCGACCTCGCCGACCCCGAAAGCCGCGTGGCCCGGCTGCACCGCGAGGGGCGGGCGTACGTCATGCTGCCCGAGCTCGACATCGTGCAACGCACCCGCTACCTGGCGCGGTTGCGCAACCCGTCGCCCGACGTGGAGGAGGCCTGATGGCAAGCGAGATCCTGGACAACACCGCCGAGGATCCTGGCCGTCGCTCGCCGCTCGTGCTCGGGGGGCACACCTTCGCCACGCTGACCGACACGGTGTGCGAGGTCGTCGAGCGCCCCACCCCGCGCGCGTGGTGGGTGGCGTTCGCGCTGTCGCTCGCGCTCACCGGGGTGTTTTTCGCCATGCTCGGCTACCTCGTGGTCACCGGCATCGGCGTGTGGGGGCTCAACATCCCGACGGCCTGGGCGTTCGACATCACGAACTTCGTGTTCTGGGTCGGGATCGGGCACGCCGGCACCCTCATCTCGGCGATTCTCTTCCTGTTCCGCCAGAAGTGGCGCACCGCGATCAACCGCTTCGCCGAGGGCATGACGATCTTCGCCGTGGTCTGCGCGCTCGTCTTCCCGACCATCCACACCGGCCGGCCGTGGTTCGACTACTGGCTCATGCCGATCCCCAACCAGATGAAAATGTGGCCGCAGTTCCGCAGCCCTCTGCTGTGGGACGTCTTTGCGGTCTCGACCTACTTCACGGTGTCGCTGTTGTTCTGGTACGTGGGGATGATCCCCGACCTCGCGACGCTCCGCGACCGGGCGAAGACCAGGCTGCGCAAGGTGCTGTACGGGATCTTCTCGCTGGGCTGGAGGGGCTCGGGGCGGCAGTGGCACCACTACGAGCGCGTCTACCTCCTGCTGGCCGCCCTCGCCACCCCGCTCGTGCTGTCGGTGCACTCGGTGGTGAGCTTCGACTTTGCGGTCTCGCAGCTCCCCGGCTGGCACACCACGATCTTCCCGCCGTATTTCGTGGCCGGGGCGATCTTCGGCGGCTTCGCCATGGTCCTGACGCTGCTCGTCCCGATCCGGGCCTGGCTGGGGCTGCACCACATCGTGACCGGGCGGCACCTCGAGAACATGGCCAAGATCGTGCTCGCCACCGGCATGATGGTGGGCTACGCCTACGCCATGGAGTTCTTCATCGCCTGGTACTCGGGCAACCCCTACGAGCGGTTCGTGTTCATCAACCGGGCGCTGGGGCCGTACGCCTGGGCGTACTGGACCATGATCGGCTGCAACGTGCTGGCGCCGCAGCTTTTCTGGTTCGAGCGCGCGCGCCGGAACCCGCTCGCGCTGTGGGTCGTGGCGATGTTCGTCAACGTCGGCATGTGGTTCGAGCGCTTCGTCATCATCGTCACCTCGCTGACGCGGGACTTCCTGCCGTCGAGCTGGGACTACTTCCGCCCCACCTGGGTGGACCTCCTCACCCTGGCCGGCTCGTTCGGGCTGTTCATGACCCTGTTGCTGCTGTTCATCCGCTTCCTGCCGTCATTTGCCATGGCCGAAATCAAGTCGGTCATGCCGGAGGCCGGTCTCGAACACGGCGACCACCGCGGCCACGGCCAGTACTGGGGCGAGATCCCGCACCAGCACGACCATCAGTTCGAGGGAGGCACGTCATGAGGTGGAAGCCGAGCCTGGTCCCCGAGCTGCCCGACCCGGGGCGGCTGTGGGGCGTGCTGGCGGAGTTCGACAGCGTCGAGGCGCTCCTCGCGGCGGCCGAAAAGGTGCGGGCGGCCGGGTTTTCCCGCTGGGACGTCCACACGCCGATTCCGATCCACGGTCTCGACGAGGCGATGGGAATTCGCCCCAGCCCGATTCCGTGGCTGGCGCTCGGCGGCGGCGTCACGGGCGCGGCGGCGGGCCTGCTGCTGCAATGGTTCACCAACGCGTTCGACTACCCGTTCCTGGTTTCCGGCAAGCCTTTGTTCGGCTTGCCGGTGGCGGTCCCGGTGACGTTCGAGCTCACGATCCTGCTGGCGTCCCTGGGGGCGGTCGGCAGCCTGTTCGTGTTTTGCGGCTGGCCGCAGCTGCATCACCCGCTGTTCGCGAACGAGCGCTTCGCGAGGGCCTCGAGCGACCGGTTCTTCATCTCGATCGAGGCGGCCGACCCGCGCTTCGACGAGACGGCGACGAAATGGCTGCTGGAAGACGGCGGCGCCAGGGCGGTCGAGGAGGTGCGCGCATGAAGGACCTGCCCCGCTGGGTGTGGCCGCTCGCCCTCACCATCACCGTGGTGGCCCTCATCCCCCTCGTGCTCATCGTGCGGGCCCGCCTGGTGCCGAAGACGAGCCCGCGCATCCACCTCATCCAGGACATGGACGCGCAGCCGAAGCTGCTGCCCCAGGCCGCCAGCCCGCTGTTCGCCGACGGACGGGCGATGCGGCCGCCGGTGGCGGGAACCGTGGAGCGCAGCGCCGTCGTCGACGACCCTGCTTTGACGGCCGGAAAGGTGGGCGGCCGCTGGGTCGAGGCCATGCCGCTGCCGGTCGACGAGGCGATGATGCACCGGGGGCGCGAGCGATACGACATCTTTTGCGCTCCCTGCCACGGCCTTTCGGGGTACGGCGACGGGCCGGTCTCGAAGCGGGCCGAGGCGCTGGCCGAGGGCACCTGGGTGATCCCCAGCTCGCTGCACGCCGGCCAGAGCCGTGATCTCTCGGTCGGGCAGCTCTTCGAGACGATCACGAACGGGGTGCGCAACATGCCGTCGTACGGCGCGCAAATCGGCGTCCGCGACCGGTGGGCGATCGTCGCCTACGTGCGGGCGCTGCAGCGCAGTCAGCACGCGAGCCCGGCGGACGTGCCGGCGGACCGGCGCGCCGCGCTCGAGTAGAGGCGGAGCATGAGCATTCCTGACATCTTCAAGGAAGAACGGCGGCTCGGGGCGGGCGCCGAAAGGCTGTGGCGGGTGGCCGCCGGGGTCGGGGTGGGCGGGGTCGTCGTGAGTCTGGTCGTGGCCGCGGTCACGCCCGGCGGGCTCAGGCGGCTGGCGTTCGCCTACCTCACGAGCTACGCGTGGGCGCTGTCGCTGGCGCTGGGAGCGCTGTTCTTCGTGATCCTCCAGCACCTCACCCGCGCCGGGTGGTCGGTGGTGGTGCGGCGCCTGGCCGAGGGCGTGGCGGCGACGCTGCCGTACTGGGCGGTGCTGGCACTGCCGGTGTTGGCCGGCGTCGGGGCGCTCTACCACTGGAGCCACAGCGAGGCGGTCGCCGCCGATGCGCTCCTGCAGGCCAAGTCGGCCTACCTCAACGTGCCGTTCTTCGTGGTGCGCCTGGTCGTGTACTTCGCCGTGTGGGCGCTGCTGGCCCGCTTCTTCGTGGGGCGCTCGCGGGCCCAGGACGAAAGCGGCGACCCGGCGGTTTCCCTGCTGCTGCAGCGGCGCGCCGCCCCGGCCATGATCGCCTTCGCGCTGACCGTCACGTTCGCCTCGTTCGACCTGCTCATGTCACTCGACCCGCACTGGTTCTCGACCATCTTCGGGGTCTACTACTTCGCCGGGTCGATCGTCGGGCTGGTGGCGCTGCTGACGGTCATGGCGCTGGCGGTGCAGAGGGCGGGCCTGCTCCTCCATGCCATCACGGTCGAGCACTACCACGACCTCGGCAAGCTGCTGTTCGCCTTCACGGTGTTCTGGGCGTACATCGCGTTTTCCCAGTACATGCTGTACTGGTACGCGGCGCTGCCGGAAGAGACCGGCTGGTTCGTGCGGCGGCAGACGCACGGCTGGGGCGTGGTCTCCCTGGTGCTGTTGTTCGGCCACTTCCTCCTGCCGTTCGTGGCGCTGCTCGGCCGCGCGCCCAAGCGTGCCCCGCGGGCGCTGGGCGTCGCCGCCGTCTGGATGCTGCTCATGCACTGGGTGGACCTCTACTGGCTGGTCGTGCCCGAGGTAAGCCCCGACAACGCCGTGCCGCAGCTCGTCGACGTGACCGTGCTGGTTGCCGTGGCGGCGCTGGGGACGGCGCTGGGGGTGCTGGCGTTGCGAAAGCACTCGCTGGTGGCCGAGCGCGACCCGCGCCTGGCGGAGTCGCTCGCCTTCGAGAACGCCTGATGCGCGTCTACCTCTGCGCGGCGATGACGAACGCCGACCGCCGGCTGGCCGACATCGAGGCGTTGCTGGCCGCCCTCGAGGGTGCAGGCCACGAGGTGCCGACCCGTCATGTCGCGGCTGCCGACGCCCGCATGCTGGACCGCGACCTCACCGACCAGGACCTCGCGGCCCGCGACCTGGCGTGGCTGGCCGCCGCCGACGCGGTGATCGCCGAGGTGACCACGCCCTCGCACGGCGTGGGCGTCGAGGTCGCGCACGCGGTCCACCTCGGCAAGCCGGTGCTGGCGCTCCACCGGCGGGATGCCGTGGTCTCGCGCCTGCTCACCGGGCTGCCCGGCGTCGAGCGCCAAACCTACGAGACTCCGGCCGAGGCGGCGCAGCACGCCCTTCGCTTCCTGGGCGGTCGCCCGCGGTAAGAGATCGTCCGCGACCACGTCCAGGGCCACGTCAAGGTCGAGGAAGGGGTGGTGGGGATCGGCCGGGGGAGGAGGTGTGGGGGTCGCGACGGGTGGGGGTGGGCGGATGATAGACTCCCCCCATGAAGCGCCCGATCATCATCGCCATCGACGGGCCGGCGGGGGCCGGCAAGTCGGCGACCGCCCGGGAGGTGGCGCTGCGGCTGGGGGTGCCCTACCTCGACACCGGCGCGATGTACCGCGTGGTGGGGCTCGCGGCGATGCGCCGGTGCATCCGCCCGCCGCTGCGGCCGGCGTGCGAGGAGCAGCTCGTGGAGCTGGCGGGGCTGCTGCAGATCGGCTTCGCCGGGGACCCGCGGGAGCAGCGCGTGCTCATGGACGGGGAGGACGTGACCGCCGAGCTGCGCACGCCGGCGGCGTCGGTCATGGCCTCGGTGGTCTCGGCGGTGCCGGGGGTTCGGCGCGAGCTGGTGCGGCAGCAGCGGCAGCTCGCGGCCGCGACCGGGGGTGTGGTGGAGGGGCGGGACATCGGCACGGTGGTGTTCCCCGATGCCGACGTCAAGGTGTTCCTGACCGCCTCACCGGAGGTGAGGGCGCAGCGGCGCCTTGCCGAGCTGACGGCAAAGGGCGTGCGGACGAGCTGGGAGGAGGTGCTGGAGGAGCAGCGCCAGCGGGACGAGCGCGACTCGACGCGGGCCGATTCGCCGCTACGTCCGGCTCCCGGCGCTCACATCCTGGACACCTCCAACCTCACCCTCGAGCAGGTCGTGGCGCGGGTGCTGTCGCTCGTGCCGTAGCGCGCTCAGCGGCGCCGCTGCGCTGCCGCCTGCTCGGCCCAGCGCACGGTGAGGGCGCCGGAAGCCTCGCCCACCCAGTCGAGCGGCATCGTGGCGACGATGCGGTCGTCCTGGACCGCGGCGGCGGTGCGCACGATCGGCGCCGGCCGGTCTCGCGCCGGTCCCTGAGGGGTGACGGCCGTGTCGGGGGCGCCGCCCAGCGAACTCTCGGCGCACCATGAACCGTCGCATACCGAGAACGAGGCGAGGGTCTCGAACCCCTTGAGTTCGAGCTCGAGCACGGCAGGCCAGGGACCTTCCTGGCGGACGAGCTTGAGGTGGCCGGTGCCGCGCTGACGGGTGACGGTCAGCTTCACCGCGCCGCCTTCCCCCGGTGCGACAGCGATGGCATCGAGACCCGGCAGCTCGACCGGCGCGCGCCAGAAGAGGACGGTGTCGCCGACGCGGACCTCCTTGCCTGGCACCCGGGGCCTCGCCTCGGGCGCCGGCGTGCCCTGCGCGAGCGCCGACCCGGCGCCGGTCACGGCCCACACCGCGGCAACGTGTGCACTGAGCATCAGCAGCTTGCGAGCGATCCTCACGGTTCCTCCCGGCGGCAGGGCGAAGCGCGACCTTCCCCCGCCGAGGAAGCATACGGCCGAGGGGCGCACCGCGTTGTGGCGAGGTGTCGCACGCCCGGCCGAAGCCGACGCCGGGAGGCCAGCGAAGGCGAATCGGTGGCGCACGGTGCGGCCGCAACCTCTTGACAGCAACCCCCCGCGGTCCGTATATTTTGCCGCTTGTAGAACATGCGTTCGGGTGCCGGGCCCCGGCATCGTGAGGAGGCTCAGTGGTTAACAGTCAGGACAACGAACACAACCAGGCGAGGAGTCCCCAGACCGCGGCTTCGGCCCGCTCGCAGCTGCGCGAGCTGGTCGAGGAGTCGTTCCACACGTTGCGCGAGGGGGAAGTGGTGCGGGGCACGGTGGTCGCCGTGACCGACTCCGACGTCGTCGTGGACATCGGCTTCAAGTCGGAGGGCATCATCCCGCGGGGCGAGTTCCTGGATCGCGAGGGCCGGGTGACCGTCAAGGCCGGCGATGAGGTGGACGTGCTCGTCGAGCGCTTCGACGAGATGATCGGCGAGATCAAGCTGTCCCGCGAGCGCGCCGCGAGGATGCGCGTGTGGGACGTGCTGGAGACCGCGTTCCGGCAGGGCGCGCCGGTGCGCGGCAAGGTGGTGGAGCGGGTCAAGGGCGGGCTGGCGGTGGACATCGGCGTGCGCGCGTTCCTCCCGGGGTCGCTCGTGGACGTGCGGCCGGTGCGGCGCCTCGAGGACTACATCGGCGAGGAGATCGAGGCGCGCATCATCAACTTCGATCCCCGGCGGGCCAACGTGGTGCTCTCTCGCAAGGCGCTCGTGGAGGAGGAGCTCTCCACGCAGAAGGACGCCACGCTGGCGCGCCTGGAAGAGGGCACGATCGTCACCGGCACGGTGAAGAACATCACCGACTACGGGGTCTTCATCGATCTCGGCGGGATCGACGGCCTGCTGCACGTGACCGACATTTCCTGGGGCCGCGTCGGCCATCCGAGCGAGTACTTCAAGGTCGGGGACGAGGTCAAGGTGGTGGTGCTGCGGGTGGACCGCGACAAGGAGCGGGTGTCGCTGGGGTACCGGCAGCGCTTCGAGGACCCCTGGACGCACGTCGAGGCCCGCTACCCGGTGTCCAAGAAGGTCAACGGCAAGGTCACCAACGTGGTGGACTACGGCGCCTTCGTGGAGCTGGAGGAGGGCGTCGAGGGGCTCATCCACGTCTCCGAGATGTCGTGGACCAAGAAGGTCAAGAACCCGCGGTCGATCGTGCAGCCCGGGCAGATGGTCGACGTGATCATCACCGAGGTGGACGTCGACAAGCGGCGGCTGTCGCTGTCGCTCCGCCAGGCCGAGCCCAACCCCTGGGAAGACTTCGCCACCCGCTTCCGGATCGGCAGCCGGGTCAAGGGCGTGGTCCGCAACCTCACCGATTTCGGGGCGTTCGTGGAGCTGGAGCCTGGCGTGGACGGGCTCGTGCACGTGTCCGACATGGCGTGGACGCGCCGCATCTCGCACCCCTCGGAGGTCGTACAGAAGGGGCAGGAAGTCGAGGCCGTGATCACCGCCATGGATGTCGGGGCTCAGCGAATCTCGTTGTCCATGAAAGAGTTGCTTCCGAACGAATGGGACCAGTTCGCTTCCGCGCACCAGGTGGGCGACGAGGTCGAGGGGTTCGTCACCAACATCACGGATTTCGGCCTCTTCGTCGAGCTGGCGCCGGGCGTCGAGGGGCTGTGCCACGTCTCGGAGATCGAGCGCCGGGGCAACCAGGCCCTGGCCGGCCTCTTCGAGCGCGGGCAGAAGGTCCGCACCCGCCTCATCCGGGTGGACTGGAACGAGCGGCGCATCGGGCTGTCGCTGCGCGGCATCCAGCAGCCGGAACCGGAAGTCCCCGCCGTGCCGCCTCCCGCCGTCGAGGCGGAAGAGGTGAAGGTCGACGAGCTGCCCGAGCAGGCCGAGGAGAGCGCCACCCCGACCTCGCCCGAGGAGACCACCGAGAGCTGAGCGCGCAGGCAGGCGCGAGGAGGATCTGGATGACGAAGGCTGACATCATCAGGGTGCTCGCCGAGGAGGTGGCGCTGACCCGCCGCGAGGCGGCGGAAACGCTGCGTGTCGTGCTCGACGGCGTGGTGGCCGCGATCCGGCGCGGAGAAAAGGTCGAGCTGCGCGGCTTCGGCTCGTTCCGGACCCGGCGGCGGAAGGCCCGCGTCGGGCGCAACCCGCGCACCGGCGCCAAGGTCAAGGTGGCGCCCAAGGTGGTTCCGTATTTCAAGCCGGGCAAGCAGCTCCGCGCGGTCCTCGGCGGCAGGTGAGGGCCGGTTGCAGCGGCTGTTCGCGCCGTGGCGGTACGCCTACGTGTCGGGGGCCAGCGCGGCCCCCGGCTGCGTGCTGTGCCAGGCCGTCGAAGGCGGCGCCGAGACGCTGACGCTGGGCCGCAGGGGTCGCGCCGTCGCGCTGCTCAACCGCTTCCCCTACACCTCCGGCCACACCATGGTGGCGCCAGTTCAGCACTGTGCCGACTTTGCCGCCCTCGACCCCGAGACCATGGCGGATCTCGCGGCCCTCACGCAGCGGGTCGTGCGCGCCCTCGAGGCGGTGTACCGGCCGCACGGCTTCAACCTCGGGATGAACCTGGGCGAGCCGGCGGGGGCGGGGATCGCCGACCACCTCCACGTGCACGTCGTGCCCCGCTGGCGCGGCGATACCAACTTCATGACCGTGGCCGGAGAGGTGCGGGTTCTGCCCGAGGACCTCGATCACACATGGGCCCGGCTGCACGAGGCGCTGGGAGAGACCGATGGCTGACCAGAACCCTGCGGCCGGGCCGGAGCCGGCCTCGCGGCTGCCGCTGTCGCTGCTGCTCGCTTTCGGCTGGCTGGTGCCCGGCCTCGGCCACCTCCTGCTGCGCCGGCGCCTGCGCGCGGCGGTCTTTTTCACGGTGATCATGGTCGCGTTCGTGGTCGGGATCCTCCTGCAAGGCGAGCTCATCCTGCCCAGGGCCGGCGACCCCCTCTCGTACGTGGCGGCGATCGCCATCATCGGCAACGGGGTCCCGTTCTTCGCGGCCCGGTACCTCGGGCTCGGGCACGGTGTCGTGACCGCCGCCTCCTACGAGTTCGGGAACACCTTCCTGCTCACGGCGGGCATGATGAACCTCCTGCTGCTGCTCGACATCTTCGAGATTTACCGGGGTCACAAGGAGTGGTGATGCCGGACCATCTCACCCTCATGACCCTACACGCGCTGCTGATCGCCGTCTACTTCGCGTTCCTCTGGAAGCACGGGCGGCGGGAGCGCTGGCTTTATTTCTGGAAGGTGTTCGGGGCGCTCATGGTCGGCGCGGTGGCGCTGGGGTGGCTCATGTACTTTTTCCCGCGCCCCTGAGGCGGGGGCCCGACATGACGTCGCGCCGCGCCGCCGTCGCCTGGCTTCTGGCCACGATCGCACTGTCGACGGCGTTCGTGGTCGCCGGCTTGCAGCCCAGCGTCCCGAAGCCGCTCCGCGCGGTCTCCGACGACGTGCTCCACGCCGCAGCGTACGCGGTGCTGGCGTTCGCCTCGGCGCAGGCCGGACGGCAGTGGGGGGTGCGCGCCTGGATGCTCGTGGGGCTGGCCTACGCCGTGCTCCACGGCGCCGGTCTCGAGGCCCTGCAGGCCGTCAGCCCGCCGCGCACGGCCGAGTGGTCGGACCTGGCGGCCGATGCCGTCGGGGCGCTCGCCGGCGTGGGCGCCGCGTGGGTGTGGGCGAGGGCGCGGCAGTGAAGCTTCTCGTCGTGGCCGGCGAGGCGTCGGGCGATCTCCACGCCGCGAACCTGCTCGCGGCCCTGCAGCGGGCCGTGCCGGGCGTGGAGGCTTTCGGCGTCGGAGGCGAGAGGCTGCGCGCCGAGGGGCTCGAGTGCGTGGCTCGTAGCGAGGAGCTGTCGGTCATGGGGCTTGCCGAGGTGCTGCGGCACCTGCCGCGCCTGCTGGGGGTGGCCCGGCGGGTGCGACGGGAAGCGGTGGCGCGGCGGCCCGACATCGCGGTGCTCGTCGACTCTCCGGACTTCAACCTGCCGCTGGCGACGCACCTTCGCCGGGCCCGGATCCCGGTCGCGATCTACATCTCGCCGCAGCTCTGGGCGTGGCGCCCGGGGAGGGTGGCGCGGATCCGGCGGGATGTCAGGCGGGTGCTGTGCATCCTTCCGTTCGAGGTGGAGTTCTTCGAGCGGCACGGCGTGGCAGCCGAGTACGTCGGACACCCGCTCGTGGACGAGCTCGAGCCGGTCATGGCGGCGCCGGCCGGGCGGGACCCGGAGGTCGTGGCGCTGCTGCCGGGCTCGCGCTGGCACGAGGTCGCCGCCTTGCTGCCGGGAATGGCCGGGGCCCTCCAGCGGCTGGCCGGGCGGCGACCGAGGCTGCGCGGGCGCCTGATCGTGGCGCCGGGGCTCGAGGCGGAGCGCTTGCTGCCGCTGCTCGGGGCCGCCCGCGACCGACTCGAGGTGGTCGTGGCCGATCGCCACCGCGCCTTGTCGGGCTGTGCGGCGGCGATGGTGGCCTCGGGCACCGCGACGCTCGAGTGCGCGCTGCTCGGGGTGCCGATGGTCGTGGGCTACCGCCTGCACGGCGTGACCTACGCGCTGGCCCGCCGGCTGGTCAAGGTGCCGCACGTGGCTCTCGCCAACCTCGTGGCGGGAGAGCGGCTCGCCGCCGAACTGGTCCAGGACCTCTTCACCCCGGAGCGGCTGGCTGCCGAGATCGACCGACTGCTCGGCGAGGACGGGGAGGCGCAGCGGCGGGGGCTGAAGGTGGTGCGGGAGCGGCTCGGCCCGGCCGGCGCGTCAGCCCGGGCCGCGGCCGCCGTGGCCGCCCTGGCGGGGAGGACGAGGTGAAGACGGTTCGCCGGCTGCTCCGGTACGCGAGGCGGCACGCGGGCTGGATGGTGGGCGCGGTGGTGGCGATGGTGGGTGTCGCTTTCGCCACCGCCGTCTTGTTCCTGCTTCTCGGGCCGCTGCTCGAGGGGCTGCTGGGGAAGGGGGCCGGCGAGATGCTGCCGGTGCCCGGGGCCAAGCACGCCAGGCGCGCCACGCCGCCGGCCAACCCGGTGATGCGCTCCTTCAACGCCTGGCTCGAGGCCACCAAGGCCCGCGTCTCGCCACACCTTCCCTCAGAGGCGGCGGCGCTGGTCGTCATCGCCTTTGCGCTGCTGTTGATCAAGAACCTGCTCACCTACTTCGGGCACTACGCCTTCTTCCGGGCCGGGCTGGCAACGGTCAAGGACCTGCGCGACGCGCTCTTCGACGCGATCATGCGGCAGTCGGCGCGCTTCTTCCAACGCCAGCCGTCGGCGGTCCTGATGTCGAGGGTAACCAACGATGTCGAGCAGATCACGGCGTTCCTCTCGGACCGTTTCAGCGACCTGTTCCAGGGCGTGTTCACGGTCGCTTCGCTGCTCGTCGTCGTGTTCGCCGTCAACTTCAAGCTGGCCGTGGGTTCGCTGGTCATCGCGCCGCTGCTGCTGTGGCCGGTGGTCGAGCACGCCCGCAAGCTGCGGCGGCGCTCGCACCAGAGCCAGGAGCGGCTGGGGGAAATGAACGCGATCCTCGACGAGGTGCTGAAGGGGTTCCGCATCGTCCAGGCGTTTTCCATGGAGGTGTTCGAGTCGCTGCGCTTCCGCACCGCGACACGCCGGCATTTTCAGGCCAACCTCAAGGCGCGCAAGATCATGGCGCTCAACGCCCCGGTCATGGAGGTGGCGGGGGGCGGGGGGCTGCTGCTGTTGTTGATGTACGCCGGTCAGCAAGTTCGCAGCGGGGAGACCACCCTCCCCGCCCTGGGGGTGTTTCTCGGCGCCCTGTACGGCCTGTACACGCCGTTCAAACAGCTCAACAAGCTCAACCTCGCGATGCAGGCGGCGGTCGCCGCCGGCGACCGCGTGTTCGCGATCATGGACGAGCCGGTGGACATCGTCGACCGCCCGGGCGCCCGTGTGCTGTCCGGACTTCGCGAGGGAGTCCGCTTCGAGGAGGTGAGCTTCGCGTACGAGCCGGAGAAGCCGGTGCTGCGCGGTCTCGTGCTCGAGGTGCCGGCCGGCAAGGTGGTGGCGCTGGTCGGCGGTTCGGGGGCGGGCAAGTCCACGGTGGCTCAGCTGCTGCCGCGTTTCTGGGATCCCGACAGCGGGCGGATCACGATCGACGGTGTCGACATCCGGGATCTCACCCTCGCCTCCCTGCGCGCCCACATCGGGCTCGTCACGCAGGAAACCGTGCTGTTCGACACCACGATCCGGGCCAACATCGCGTACGGCCAGGAGGAGGTCGACGAGGCGCGGTTGCTGGCCGCAGCGCGCGCCGCCTACGCCGAGGAGTTCATCCTCGAGCTGCCACAGGGGTTCGACACCAGGGCGGGCGAGGCGGGGGTCAAACTCTCGGGCGGGCAGCGGCAGCGCATCGCCGTCGCCCGGGCGCTCTACAAGGATCCGCCGATCCTCGTGCTCGACGAGGCCACCTCGGCGCTCGACGCCGAGGCCGAGGCCATCGTCCAGCGCGCTCTCGACAACCTCATGCGCAACCGCACGACGCTGCTCATCGCCCACCGCCTCTCGACGGTGCGCAACGCCGACACGATCGCCGTGATCGACGAGGGCCGGGTCGTCGAGCAGGGCACCCACGCCGAGCTGCTCGCCCGGGGTGGCGCGTACGCCCGCCTCGCCGAGCTGCAGGGCATGACGGCGGGTGCTGGTTGATCGCCGCTGGCGGCGCGAGGCAAACCTGTCCTGCAGCCGGTGGGGTGGATGGGGCGCCACCAACCAGCAAACACCAGCCAACAACTACCAACCAGGAACCGCCTTCACCGCGGGGTGGTACTCGGCCTTGTGCAGTACCACGCCCAGCTCGCGCGCATCGGAGCCGCGCCCGGTCCGAGCCGGCGAGTACGGGATCGCCCGCAGCTCGAGGTCGAGGCCGCCCGTACGAGGGTCGTGGGCCGGCAGCGGGATCTCGATCCAGGTCGGCCCCGCGCCGGGGTCGATCGGCCCCGCCAGGCGGTCGTTCCCGGCCAGGACCTGCAGTGACGGGGGCGTGGGCCGCGGCGCCGAGACGAGCAGGCGCAGCGTCCCCTTGCCCGCCGGCAGCCACACCCGCGCCGACGGACGCGTCCAGACGCCGGGCACGCCCTGAAACCGCTCCGGTGACCAGGCGCCGCTCAGCCGCGCCCCGATGGCGGCCAGCGCCTGGCGATCGGCGAGCGAGACCGAGAACGGGAACGAGGGGCCGGCCGGGGCTTCCCAGCCGAGGAGCTGGACCACGAGCTGCCGGGTCTCCCGGGGCGGCGTATAGGCATGGCTGCGTGGAAACGTCACGATCGCCGGCCGCGCCGGCGAGAGCAGCGACGCGTCGATGCGCACCGGGGTACGGGGCGCCCGCCCGTCGAGCTCGCGGACGACCGTGCCGTCGACCGCGATCGGCAGCGGGGCGTCACCGCGCGCCGCCGCCACCACGATGGCGAGCGAGGTGCCTTCCGGAACCGGGGGCAGCAGCAGGCGAGCGCCGGGGCCGCCCCAGCGCAGCCTGCCGAGGGCCCGGCTCTCTTCCGCGAGGTACCAGCCCTCGAGCGGCAGCAGCGGGTTGGCGGCCACCCAGCAGCGCAGGAAGCGCCGCTGGGTGAACGGCACGAGGTCGGCCGACACCCCGGCAAAGGTGCGCTCGGGGCCGACCCGGACCCCGAAGTACTGCGCCGGGTAATCCGTCACCAGGAGGTACGGCCCGGCGGGGACGCTCCTGGCGTCCGGGCTCGAGAAGGCGAGGTGGTAACGGAACGGCCACGTCCTGCCGCGGCGCCTGTCGACTTCCTCGAGGTAGGACAGGAAAGGGTGCAACCCCGGCTCGACCACGAGCTCCATCCCCTCGTGCTGGGCCCGCTCCACCGCGAAACGCACGGCGGCCCACCCCGGCATCAGCCGGGTGTGCTGCTCTTCGACCAGGGGGTGGGCGCGGAATCCGAGGGCGGCGCCCAGTCCGAGCAGGGCCGCGGCGCCGACGGCGGGCGGGGCGAGGGAACCGGCCGCGGTTGCCGCCAGCGGCGCCATGGCGAGCTGGAACGGCACCGCGTAGCGCGGGAAGGTGCGGTTCTGGATCGCGACGATTTGCCAGATCCCCACCGCCAGCACGCCTGCCCAGGCGGCGGCGCCGCCGCGGCTGGCGCGGCGCCACCAGACCACCATGCCGGCAGCGGCGAGGACCGCCACCGCGGCGGCCGTCCATACCCCGCCGAGCCCTTTCACGATCCCCCAATCCGCAAACGCCCCGGTGTTGATCGCGAGGTTGCGGGCGTGGGTCGCGCCGTGCACGGCGAACGGCCGGATGAACGCCGCCCAGCTCCCCTGCATGGCCACCATCCAAGCGATGGCGGCCGCCGTGGCGCCGGCCCCGATCGCCACGCCGGGCAGCAGCCGGCGCCAGCTCCGCACCGCGAGCGCCCCGGCGAGCCACAGCAGAGCGAGCGAGGGCACGAGAATGGGGCGCACGAGGAACGCGGCGGCGACGAGCACGGAAAACGCCGTGGCGCGGCGGCCGTCGAGCCCCCAGACGGCGAGCGCCGCCGCCCACAGGGCGAAGAACGCCGCCGGGGTGGACGAGAAGCCGCGCACCGCGTGCAGCCAGACGCCGGGCGCGAACAGCACGAGGACCGCGGCGGCGGTGGCCGCCGGAGGCGGGGCCAGGCGCCGGCCGAGGGCGGCGAGCGGCCAGAGCGAGGCCACCGAGGCAAGGGCGGAGAGGAGCTGCAGCCCCCGCAACGGCTCGGACACGAACGGGAGCATGAGCTTGCCGAGCAGGATCCAGAGCGGAAACCCCGGCGGGTGTGGGAAGTGGGCCGCCAAGTCGAACTTGAGGAGGCCGCGCGCGAACAGCGTCTCGTCCCACTCCCACGGCCCCGAGGCCAGGAACGCGAAGCGGCTCCAGACCAGCAGCGCCACGAGGGCGAGGGTGAGCCCCGCGTCGAGATCGGGGTGGCGAAGGCCCCACAGGCGCAGCGTCCAGACGGCCCTCTCGGGGCGCAGCGAACCGGGAGCGGCCGCCCAGGCCGGCGAGCGCCGCGGCGGTTCGGGTGGGGGCGAGGGGACGTGACGGGTCGGCTCGTGCATCGGCAGTCGCGTCGTCGCCGCGCCGCGGGTGGTGCGGGCGACGGCAGGACTCTATCATGCCGGGGCGCCGGAGGGCCGGCGGCGAGGTGGGCATGGCAGGCGTCGTGCGCAGCATGACGGGGTTCGGACAGGCGGAAGGCAAGTTGTCGGCGCGGCTCGGCGGGCGGGTGCGGCTGGTCTCGCTCAACGCCCGCTTCCTCGAAGTGCTGGTGCGGACGTACCCGCGGCTCGACACCGCCGAGTTCGAGCCGGAGGTGAGGACGATCCTGGCCGAGCGCCTGCAGAGAGGCCGGGTTCAGGTGACGCTCGAGTTGCAGGCGCTGCCCGGCCAGACGGCCGCCGGCCTGGAGCTCGACTGGAGCGTGGTCGAGGCGCTGCAGGCCGGGCTCGCCCTCCGCCCGGCGGGCCTCGAGCTGGCGCCGCTGTCGGTGGGGGACCTTCTTGCGCTCCCGGGGTTTGTCCAGGGTCGCGGCGAGCTGCGGCTGGACGACGGCGAGCTGCAGGCCCTGCGCGAGCTGCTCGCCGCCGCCCGGGACGCCCTCGTGGAGGCGCGCGAGCGCGAGGCGGCGGCGCTGCTCCCGGGGATCGAGGCCGACACGGCGCTCCTCGAAGAGTTCAGGGAGTGGCTCGGAGAGGCCAGCCGCGACCTGCGAGAGCGCTTGCTCGTCCGGCTGCGGGAGCGCTTGGCGGGCCTGCTCGACGGCGTGGCGGTGCCCGAGGACCGGCTGCTCGCCGAGGCCGCCGTGCTCGCCGAGCGGGCCGACATTGCCGAGGAGGTGGAGCGGCTCGGCGCCCACCTCCGGCACCTCCGCCAGCTGCTCGCCGGTGGCGGCGCGGCCGGCAAGAAGCTCGACTTCCTGCTGCAGGAGATCCTGCGCGAGCTCAACACGGCGGCCTCCAAGTGCCGCGAGGCGGGAATGGGGGAGCGCGTGGTGGAGGCCAAGGCGGCGGTCGAACGGCTGCGGGAGCAGCTCGCCAACCTGGAGTAGGATCGTTTTGCCCATGACCTGGACGCGACGGCGATACGGCTGGTTGCTGGCGGCTGCGCTCGCGCTCCACGCGCTGCTCGCCGCTGCCCTGCCGGTCTCGGGCGACGAGGCGTACTACTGGGACTGCTCCCGCCACCCCGAGTGGGCGACGTTCGACCAGCCGGCGCTCGTCATCTGGGCCATAATTCCGTTCCGGGCGGTGCTCGGCGAGACGCGCCTGGCGGTGCGAGCCCCGGCGCTGCTGGCGAGCCTCGCCATCGGGCTCCTCTTGCTGCCGCTCCTGCGCCGCCTCGGAGGAGGCGAGCGCGAGGCAGCCCGCGCCTACCTCCTGCTGCACGCCACACCGCTGTTCTTTCTCGGCTCGTTCTACGCCTCGACGGACGTCGCCATGGTGGCCGCGATGCTGGGGGCGTGCTGGGCGGCGGTGGCGATCGCCCAGGGGGAGCGGCGGGCGTGGTGGGGGTTCGGGGCCGCGATGGGGCTGGGTTTTCTGGCCAAGTTCCCGGCGGTGCTGGCCGGCGCCGCGCTGATCCCGCTGCTGGCCGACCGCGAGGTCCGGCGCGACCTGCGCTCGCCCACGCCGTACCTGGCGGGCGCGCTCGCGCTCGGTCTCACCGCCCCGGTGTGGATCTGGGCGGTCCGGCACGACTGGGACAACATCACGTTCCAGCTCGCCGGCCGCCACCAGAGCGGTCCACTCGGGATCACGTGGGTCGTCGAGTTCGCCCTCGCCACCCTGGCGCTCGCGACCCCGACGCTCGGGGTGGCGATGGCCGGGCGATGGTGGGGCGAGGCGCGGCGCCGGGAGACGGCGGGGCGGGCGATCGCCGCGGTGATGGCGGCCCCGATGGTGGTGTTCTCGCTCGTGGCACTGCGCGAGCCGGTGGCGGCGCACTGGAGCGCCCCTGCCGTCGTGCTGGGGGCGATGCTGCTGGCGCTGCGCGGCGTGGAGCGGAAGCCGGTCGTGGCGGGCGCGGCGTTCGGGCTGACTGTCTCGCTCGCTGCCGTCGGCGTGGTGGCGTGCGCCGACACGCTGGCCACGTACCTCGCGGCCCCCGAGCTGCGGCTGTACCGCAAGCAGTCGACGCTCTTCGGCTCGCTGGTCGGCAACGAGGAGATCGCCGCCGGCCTCGCCGCCCGGCTCGAACCGGGCGAGCTCATGGCCTCGGAGAGCTACACGAACGTCCATCTCTTCGCGTTCCTCTCGGGCGGTCGCTTCCCCGCCCGGCTCGCCAGGCTCACCGGCGGCAAGCACGGCCTCGCCTCGCTGTACTGGCACCCGCCGGCGTCGCTACGCGGGCGCGACGTGCTGTTCGTGACCGAGGACCCCCGCAAGATCGGCCCGCGCCTGGCGCCCCTCTTCGCGTCGGTCGCCGAGGTGGGGGAAATCACCGTCGAGCGCGGCGGCACCGTGGTGCGGCGCGCCACGCTGTTCCGCTGCCGCGACCTGCGCGCGCCCGAGGGCGTGTTCACGAGGTTGAGGGAGTGACCCCCGGGGGATCGCGGCGAGGGCGACGGGACGCCGAATCATGCGCGACGGTCGGGAGTCTTGCGACGACCCGGGACGGGGTGGCGGAGGGGGGCCGGACAGGGCACAATCGACGACGGAGGCTTCCATGATCAAGAACGTGGCCCGGCGTTGCTCACCCCTCGTCGTCCTGGCGGCCCTGGTCGCCGTCGCGTCGGCATGCACGACGCCGATTTCCGATCTCAAGGCCGACCCCCGCAAGTACGAGGGCAAGACCGTGACCATCAAGGGGACCGTCACGGCCAGTGCCAGCATTCTCTTCGTCAAGGGGTTCTGGCTCGAGGACGGGACCGGAAAGATCCTCGTCTCGCCGAAGGGTGCCGTCCCCAGGGAAGGCGAGGTCGTCACCGTCAGAGGCCGTGTGGAGCAGGTCGTCGCCGTGGGTCCGGCGAGCGCCGTCATCTTCAAGGAGGAGTAAACGTTCTGCATCGCACCGGGGTCTGTGGCCGCGCCGCGCCTCGGTCACCGGGCTCCCGAGCGTCGCTGCTCGAGGCGTCGTGCGGCCCCCGGCTCCGGCCCCTTCTTCCCCCTGCGCTACAATCCCGCCTTTGGCGGAGGGATCCATGCGTGACGCGGAGATTCGCCACCTGAAAGAGCTCGTCGGCCAGCCGGTACGCATTCGAGGCTGGCTGTACAACGCCCGCTCGTCGGGCAAGCTGCGCTTCCTGGTTGTGCGCGACGGCTCCGGGTACCTGCAGGCGGTGGTGTTCCGGCCCGGGGTCGAGGAGCGGGTGTGGGAGGAGACCGGGCGGGTGACGCAGGAAAGCTCCCTGTGGGTCACCGGCACGGTCAAGGAAGACCCGCGCTCGCCCGGCGGCGTCGAGCTGGAAGTCTCGGACTTCGGCATCGTGGCGCTTTGTCCGGACTACCCGATCACCCCCAAGGAGCACGGCCCCGACTTCCTGCTCAACCACCGGCACCTGTGGCTGCGCTCCAAGCGCCAGCACGCCATCATGCGGGTGCGCAACGAGCTCGTCTTCGGCATCCGCGACTTCTTCTACCAGCGCGACTACGTCAACATCGATTCGCCGATCCTCACCCCCGCCGCCTGCGAGGGCACCTCGACGCTGTTCGAGACCGACTATTTCGGCGAGAAGGCCTACCTTTCGCAGTCCGGCCAGCTCTACCTCGAGCCGGCGGCGGCGGCGCACGGCAAGGTGTACTGCTTCGGGCCCACGTTCCGCGCGGAGAAGTCCAAGACCCGCCGCCACCTCATGGAGTTCTGGATGGTCGAGCCCGAGGTCGCCTGGATGCGCTTCCCGGAGCTGCTGGACCTCGCCGAGGAGTTCGTCTCCTCGCTCGTGGCGCGCGTGTTGGACCGCTGCAAGAACGAGCTGGAGTGGCTGGAACGGGACGTCTCGAAGCTCGAGCCGGCGGCGAGTCGCCCGTACCCCCGCATCGACTACGGCGATGCCATCGCCAGGCTGCAGGCCAAGGGCTTCGGCACGAAGTTCGGGGACGACTTCGGCGGCGACGAGGAGACCGCGCTCTCCGACGAGTCCGGCAAGCCGACCATGATCACCCGCTACCCGGCGGCCATCAAGGCGTTCTACATGGAGCCGGACGCTGCCGACCCGACGCGGGCGCTGGCGGTCGACATGATCGCCCCCGAGGGGTACGGCGAGATCATCGGCGGCTCCGAGCGCATCGGTTCGTACGAGCTGCTCGAACAGCGCATCCGCGAGCACAACCTGCCGCGCCAGGCGTTCGAGTGGTACCTCGACGTGCGGCGCTACGGCGGCTTCCCGCACTCGGGCTTCGGCATGGGGATCGAGCGCGTCGTGAGCTGGTTGTGCGGGCTCGGACACCTGCGCGAGGCCATCCCGTACCCCCGCCTGCTCAACCGGCTCTACCCGTAGCGCGACGAACCAGCGCCGGTGGGGACGTCCGGCCTCGCCGTCCCGACCGGGACGCACCGGGCCGGGTGCTAGAATCCGCCGCCGTGACGAGGCAGGGGACGGGTTCTCCAGTCAGGGTCGGGATGATTTCCCTCGGGTGCGCCAAGAACCTGGTGGACGGGGAAATCATGCTCGGCCACCTGGCGGAGTGCGGGGCCGAGATCACGCCCGAGCTGGACGCCGCCGAGGTGGTCGTGGTCAACACCTGCGGTTTCGTCGAGGACGCCAAGCGCGAGTCGATCGAGGCCATCCTCGAGGCAGCGGCGCGCAAGGGCGAGGGAGGGCTGCGGCGGCTCGTGGTCGCCGGGTGCATGGCGCAGAGCTTCGCCGCCGAGCTGCGCGCCGAGATCCCGGAAATCGACGCCTTCATCGGCCTCGACGAGCTGCAGCGCGTGCCCGAGGCCGTGCTCGGTGCGGGCGGCGACCGCCTTCCTGAACAGATCGGCGCCCGCGCCCTCTACGACCACACCGTGCCGAGACTCCTGTCGACCGGCGGCGTGTTCGCCTACCTCAAGATCGCCGAGGGGTGCGACAACCCGTGCAGCTTCTGCTCGATCCCCCGCATGCGGGGGGCGTTCCGCTCGCGCCCGCTGGCCTCGCTGGTGGCGGAGGCGAGGCGCCTCGAGACCGCCGGGGTGCGCGAGCTCGTGCTCGTGGCCCAGGACACGACGCGCTACGGGGAGGACCTCGGCATGGGGCGGAGCGGGCTCGAGAGGCTGCTCGAGGCGCTGCTGGCCGCCACCACGGTGCCGTGGCTGCGGTTCATGTACGCGTACCCCGCGACGCTCGCCCCCGGGGTGTTCCGGCTCATGGCGCGCGAGCCGCGCCTGGTGCCGTACCTCGACCTGCCGTTGCAGCACGCGTCGCGCCGGGTGCTGCGGGCGATGCGGCGGGCGGGCAGCCGCGAGCGCTACGCGGACCAGATCGCGGCGGCGCGGGCGGCGGTCGAGGGCCTCGCGGTGCGTACGACGCTCATCGTCGGCTTCCCGGGCGAAGGGGAGGCGGAGTTCGCCGAACTCGAGGCGTTCGTGGAGGAAATGCGCTTCGACGCCCTCGGGGTGTTCGCCTACTCGTGGCAGGAAGAAAACCCCGGCGCCGCCCTTGGCCCGGGGGCGCCGCGGCGGGTCAAGCTGCAGCGGCTGCGCGCGCTCATGCGCCGGCAGGAGCGCATCGCGCGGGAGATCCACCGCGAGCTGCGCGGCCGCGAGGTGGTGGCGCTGGTGGAGGGGGCGGCGCCGGAATCGGAGCTGCTCCTGCAAGGGCGGTTGGCGCGGCAGGCGCCGGAGGTGGACGGGCGGGTGGTGTTCACCGCGGGCCAGGCCCGCCCGGGCGACCTGGTGCGCGCCCGCATCCGGCGGACCTCGGCCCACGACCTCGTGGCGGAGATCCTCGAGGTGCTCGACCCGGCTCCCCCGCGAGCGGCGCTGCTGCCCTCGGTCGCCCCCCGTCGAGGGGCGCGGAGCTAGATGGAGTACCTCCGCGACGCCGCATCCGGTCACGACCTGCCGCAGGGCGGCGTCGTGTGCATCGGCAACTTCGACGGCGTGCACCGTGGCCACCAGGAGATCCTGCGCGGGGCGGCGGCCCGCGCCAGGGAACTCGGATCGCCGTCCGTCGTGCTCACCTTCGACCCCCATCCCGAGAAGGTGCTGCGTCCCGATTCGCAAATCCGGCTCCTCTCGACGCGGGCGCAGCGTGCCCAGCTCGTCGAGCGGCTGGGGATCGACGCCCTCGTCGAGCTGACCTTCGACCGGCGCCTCGCCGCCACGCCGGCCGTCACCTTCGCGGTCGAGATCCTCCACCGCCGGCTCCGGCCACGTGAGGTGTGGCTCGGGCACGACTTCCGCTTCGGCGAGGGGCGGGCGGGCGACGCCGATCTGCTGTCGGTGCTCGGGCTCGATCTGGGGTTCGGGGTGGTGCCGGTGCCGGCGGTGATGGACGGGGCAGAGCCGGTGTCCTCGACGCGCGTACGGCGCGAGGTGGCGCGCGGCCACGTTGCGGAGGCCTGGAAGCTGCTGGGGCGCCCGTTTTTCGTCGACGGGCGGGTGGCGGTGGGCCGGCGCATGGGGCGTACGCTCGGGTTCCCGACCATCAACATCGAGGTCGAGAACGAGCTGATGCCGGCTCACGGCGTGTACGTCACGGGGGTGCACATCCCGTCGTTCGGGCCGGTGTTCGGGTCGGTGACCAACATCGGTGTGCGGCCCACCGTGTACGAGCGCTCCAACGTCGTGATCGAGTGCCACGTGCTCGACTTCACCTCCGACGTGTACCGCGAGGAGGTGCGGCTGTTCTTCTACAAGCGGCTGCGGGACGAGCGGGTGTTCGCCTCGTCGATGGAACTGGTGGCGCAGATCCGCCGGGACGTGGAGGCGGCGAGGCTGTACTTCCTGCAGCACGGGCTCGCCGAGGCCGAGGTGGTGCGGCGATGACGGCGGGAGCCTGGCTGGCTGTCGCCACTGTGCCGCTCGCCGCCGCGGCGGGCTACCTGCTGTGGTGGGTGGATCGCTACGCGTGGGAGCCGGCGCCTCGCTTCGCGCTCACCTTCGCGCTTTCCGCCGCCGGCGGGTTGCCGTTGCTGCTGGCGACGCCCGCCGCCTGGTGGCGGGGGCTGCTCGCCGGCGCCCAGGCTTTGCCCCCGGCGTGGGACGCGGTGGGGCGCGGCGCCGTGCTGCGGCTGGCAGTGCTGGCGGCCGTGCTGGTGCTGTTCGCCGGCCGCAGCCATCTCGACTGCCCGCTCGACGGGCTTATCTTCGGGCTCGCCGCCGGCGGCGGCCTGGCCACGAGCTCGCTCGTCGCCGCGTCCTGGGAGGCGGCGGGCGCGGCGTTTCCGGCGTGGCTCGGGCTGGCCTCGTCGCTGTCCGCCGGCTCCGCCGTCGGGCTCGGGCTCGGGTGGGCCCGGCTACGTCCCGCCGGGTGGCGCCGGCTCGGACCGTGCGCGGCGGGGCTCGTGGCCGGCGGGGCGGCGTTGCTGCTCCCGCCCGCTTTCGCCGCTGCCCTCGAGCTGACGCGCCTCCGCCTCGCCGGGTGGACGTGGGGTGTTGCCGTGACCACGGCCGTGGTCTTGCCGGTCCTGGTTGTTGCCGGCCTGGCGTGGTACCTGTTGCGCCTCCAGAGGCGCCGGCTCGAGCGGAGCCTCGAGGAGGAGGCCGGCTTCGGGGTCGTGCCCGCCTGGCTGCCGGCGCGGGCGGCACGACTGTGGGGGCGCGCCGAGGCGAGCTGGTGGCCGCGCCGCGACGAGCGGCGAGCGCTCAACCGGCTGCTGTGCGAGCTGGCGATCAAGAAGGAGCGCGTCGCCGCGCTCGGGCCCGAGGCGAGCCGGGTGTACGGGCTCGAGGTGGGGCGCATCCGCCACCGCCTGCGTTCGCTGCTCGACCCCGCATGGCAGGCCGAGCCGCCGGCGCCCGAGCAGGAGTGAGGGCGGGGAACCGGTTGCTGGTTTTCCGTTCTCGGTTTTTCGCCCTGACCGCCGCCCGTTGCGGCCCCACGCCGCCTCCCCCGCACACACCCGTGGCCCGCGCCAGGATGGGTCGTGGAACTGCGAGCCGTCACCAGCAAGCTGCGAACTGACAACTACCTTCTCGACTGCAACCGACGGCTTTCGACCGACAAGCGTCTTCGACCGGCGTGATACGATCCGCGGAAGCCCGGGGAGCATCCTCACCGGGCAGGAGGCGGTCATGAACACGCGAGGCGTCCACGTTTTCACTTCCGAGTCGGTGACCGAGGGGCATCCCGACAAAGTATGCGACCAGCTCTCGGACGCGGTGCTCGACGAGGTGCTGCGCCACGACTTCGAGCATGGGCAGGCCGGCAGGGGCCGGGTGGCGTGCGAGAGCTTCATCACGGTGGGGCTCGTGATCGTCGGCGGAGAGATCACCACCGACGCGTGGGTGGACGTGCAAGAACTGGTGCGAAACGTGGTGCGGGGTATCGGCTACACCGACGCCAAGTACGGGTTCAACGCCGCCACCTGCGGGATTCTCAACGCCATCGGCCGCCAGTCGCCCGACATCGCGCAGGGCGTCGAGAGCGGCGGAGCCGGTGACCAGGGGCTGATGGTCGGCTACGCGTGCGACCAGACCGAAGAACTCATGCCGATGCCGATCGTGCTGGCGCACCGGCTGACGCGGCGGCTGGCCGAGGTGCGGCGGAGCGGCCTGTTGCCGTACCTCGGGCCGGACGGCAAGTCGCAGGTCACGGTCGAGTACCGCGACGGCGTGCCGGCGCGGATCGACACCGTGGTGATCTCCTCGCAGCACACCGAGGAGATTCTCGACGCGACCGGCCGCCAGATCACCGAGGCGGCCCGCGAGGAGATCATCGAAAAGGTCGGCCGGGCGGTGCTGCCGGCCGGGCTCATCGACAAGCGGACGCGCTTTCTCGTCAACCCGACCGGCAAGTTCGTGGTGGGTGGGCCGCAGTCCGACACCGGCATGACCGGCCGCAAGATCATCGTCGACACCTACGGCGGCTGGGCGCCGCACGGCGGCGGCGCGTTCTCGGGCAAGGACCCGACGAAGGTGGACCGCTCGGCCACCTACATGGCCCGCCACGTGGCCAAGAACCTCGTCGCGGCCGGTCTGGCCCGCGAGGCGCTGGTGCAGCTCGCGTACGCCATCGGCGTCCCCGACCCGGTCTCGGTCATGGTCGACACCTTCGGCACCGGCGTCGTGCCCGACGAGCGGCTGACCGAAGTCGTGCGCGAGGTGTTCCCCCTGACGCCGCGCGGCATCATCAACGACCTCGACCTGCTGCGCCCGATCTATCAGGCGACGGCGAGCTACGGCCACTTCGGCCGCAGCGGGCCCGAGTTCACCTGGGAGCGGACGCACCGCGTTGCCGACCTGCGGACCGCCGCGGGGGTCTGAGCCGGAAAACTCAGTCGGTTCGTGCTGCAAGGGGGGATCGCGCGCGCCGGCTCCCCGCGCAACCCCGTGCTGCAGGGGGCATCGGGTAGACTCGGCGGGTGAGCTCCGCGGGCCGCATCGCCATCGTTGCCGCCGGCGTCGTGGCGCTGGCGCTCGTGGCGCCCGTGATCGCCCGCCTCGGAAGGCCGGGCGGCGCCGGCGCCGAGGAACAGGCGCGGCAGGCGCTGGCGAGGCTGGGCTTCGAGCCGGCAGGGACTGCGGCGGGCAGGCCGGAAGGTGAGCACGAGCTGGCCTGGGCGCTGGAGCGCGCGCGGGCCGGGGCGGCGGGCCGCCGGCTGGCCGCCGGCGAAGGCGGCGCGTTGCGATGGCGGGTGGTGTTTCAGGGCGGAGGCGAGGTCGGGCTCACCGAGAGCGGGCTGCTGTGGTCGCTGCGCCGGCCGCTTCCCACCGATCCAGGCCCTGCGCTGTACCGGCCGCGCGCCGGCGCCCGCCTCGAGCAGACGCTGGCCGGGGTGGTACCGGACCCCGAAGCCTGGCGTCTCGACGAGGTGCAGACCTGGGACGAGGATGGCATCACCTGGTACCGCGGCCGTTTCCTGGGCGGCCCGGGCGGCTTGCCGCGGGGGTGGCGCCGCGAGGCCGAGGTGGAGATCGCCGGCTCGACGCTCGTCGGTTTCGCGCGCCGCGTCCAGCCGCTCGGCATCGACGTCGGGGTGGTGCAGGGGCGGGTGCGGGAACTCGAGCTGTTGCGCGCCCCGGCGCTCGTGGGGCTCGGTGTGGTGGTGCTCGCGATGCTGGCGACCGGGGTCACCTCGGTGGTCCGGCACCGGCCTGTGGCGTGGGTTCCCGGCGCGGCGGCCGCCGCGGCCATCGGCGTCGCCGGCGCGGCGGCGGGCGGTCCGGTGTCGAGCTGGGGCGCGCAGGCGCTCGCAGTCGGGGCGTTGCTGGCGCTGCTGCCGGCCGAGCTGCGAGGCACCCGCGCCGGCTGGGGTTGGGGGGCGTGGGCGGGGTTGGGTGCGGTCGGCGTGGCGTTGGGCGGCCGGGTGCTGGTGGCGGGGATGGGTGGGTTCGTGCCGGTCTCGCCGCACCTGCCGGCGGAGATCGCGCCGTGGAGTCTGGCGGGTGCGGCGTGGCTTTCGGCGCTCATCGAGGAGCCGTTGCTGCGCGGCGCCGTTCCCGCCCTGGCGCGGCCGCTGCTTGGCTGGTGGGGCGCAGCGCTGCTCGGCGTTCCAGTGGGGGCGCTCCTGCACCCCTTGCCGGCCGTCCCGCTGCCTGCCGCGGTGGGCCTCGAGGCCGCGGTCCAGCTCGTGCTGGTCGCCGTGGCCTGGAGGGGCGGGGTGGCGGGAGCGGTGGCGGCGCGAGGCGTGCTCGAGTCGGTGCTGCGGCGTCCCGGTTTTCCGGCCGGCTGGCCCTGGGACCTCGCGGCGCTCGCCGGCCTTGCCGTGGGGGTGGCATGTCTGGCCGCAAGGCGCAGGCACTGAGCGCGCTGCGGCGCCTCGGGCCGGTGGCCGTGGCGGCGGCGGCCGTCGTGGCCGTTCGCCAGCCGCATCCGGCGTGCGAGCTGACGTGGCCGGCGTCCAGCGCCGCGGTGCAGGCGGCGGCCCGCGCCGCGTCGCCCTGGCTGGATCCCGGGCCGCTGCGGGGGTGGTCGCGCGCTGGCTCCGGCTGGTTGCTGCGCTTCCAACCCGACCACGGCGCCTGGCTGCTGGAGGTCTGGGTCGGAGACGGCGGCGCGGCGCCGGCCTGGCGGCTCAGGGTGGCCGACTGGCTGCCCGGGGCTCGCCTGGGTCCGGAGGCGGCGCGCAGCTGGCTCGGCGACACGGAGGCCGTCGCGCGCGAGCTGCTGGGGCGGCGGGACTGGTCAGGTGGAGGGCGGACGCTCGCCGGCGGGCTGCCGGCCGGCGGAGAGCTGCCTCGCTCGGAGCCCGCGCGCTCCGGCGAGCTGGCCGCGGTGCTGGCGGGGCTGCTGCTCGCCGGCGCGGTCGCCCGTCGGCTCGCGCCGGAGGGGCGCGATCCTGCCTGGCCGTGGCTCGTGGGCGTGGCGGCGATCGGGATGGTGGGGCTCGGTCCGTCGTTGGCGCCGCTGGGAGCGCGACTGCTCGCTGCCGAGATCCGGCCCGCGGTCGCCGCCCTCGCGTGGTGGGCCGGCCTGGCGATGCTGATGGGCGGGGTGCTGTTCGCCGCACTGACGTGCCCGACGGCGCGCGGCCTGCGCCAGCCGTGGCTGCTGCCCTGGGCGTTTGTGCTCGGCCTGGCGGCGGCCTCGCTGTGGCCGGCGGCGTGGGTCGCCGAGCTCGCCTCGCTGCGTGCCGCGGTGCCGGCGCTCGCGGCCCTCGCCGTGCTGGCGGGGTGGCTGGCGGGGCTCGCCGGCGACGGGCTCGCGGCGCTCGCCGCGACGCTGGGGCCGGCGCGCGGTCTCCTGCTGGCAGCGGCGGCGCTCGCGGCGGTGCTCGCGGGCGGCCCGTACGCGGGACCGCTGCTGGCCGCGGTGGCGGCGGCGGCCGGGGGGCGGGAAGGCGGGGCGTGGCTGGGTCTCGCGGCGGTTGCCGGGCTGCTCGCGGGTTCGCTGGCCGCGGTCTGCCTGTGGCCCGCGGCACAGTGGGCGGCGTGGGCGGGGCTGGCCGGCGGGCTGGGGGCGACCGTCCTCGCGGCGGGCGCGGTCGCGGCGGCGCGAGTACAATCCGGCCGGTGAAGCTGGCCTGGTTCCTCGCCGTGCGCCTGCTGCGCAAGAAAGGGACGGCGCTGCTGCGCACGTCGGCGCTGGCGGCGTTGCTGGCGGTGGGGCTGGGCGCCGCGGCGCTCGTCGTCGTGCTCGCCGTCATGTCCGGCTACTCGCGGGCGCTGCAGGACGGCATCCTCTCGGCGGTGGGGCACATCGCGGTGCTGGTGCCGGGAGCCGACGCCGCAGCCCCGCTCGCCGCCGAGATCCGGCGCCATCCGGAGGTGGCCGCCACCGGCGAGGTCGTGCTGCTGCCGGGGCTCGTGTTCGTCCCTGGAGAGGGGGGCGGCGAGATGGTCACCGTGCGGGCGTCGGCCGTTGCGCCGCCGTTCGTGCGGCTGCCCGAGGCGGACCCCGAAGGTCCTCTCGGGGTCGCGGTCGGGGCCGGCACGGCGCGCCGCCTGGCTGTCTCCGTCGGCTCGGCACTGGCGCTGCAGGTCTTCACCGGGGGGACGCCGAGGTTGGTGGCGGTGCGGGTGACGCACGTCTTCCAGACCGGTTTCGTCGACCTCGACGAGCACTGGGTCGTGGCCCAGCTGGACGGGCTGCGCCGCCGCGTGCTCGCGTTGCCGACGCCGGGGCTCGAGGTCTGGCTCACCGACCCGGAGCGCGCCTCGGAAGTCGCGGCGGAGCTCGAGCGCAGCTTGCCGGCCAGCGCGATCCTCACGGCCTGGCAGGATCTCCCGTCCAACCGCGACGTCTTCGCCGCGCTGCGCTGGCAGAAGATCTCGCTCGCCGTCGTGCTCTCCCTCGTGCTGGGAGTCGGCGCCTTCGAGGTGGCCTCGGCGGTGGTCGTGCTGCTGACCGAAAAGCGACGCACGGTCGCGCTGCTCCTCGCGATGGGAAGCCCCAACCGCCTGGTCGCCCTGACACTGCTGGCGGCGGGCGGCGCCCTGGGGTGCCTCGGCGTGCTCGCCGGCACCGGAGCGGGGCTCGGTATCGTGGGTTTCTTGCGTGCCCTCGGGATCCCGAGCTTCCCTCCCGACATCGCCAGCGTCTACATGGTCGATCGGATCCCGCTGCGCGTGCTGCTGGGCGACGTGCTCGCGGTCGTGGGTCTGGGGGCGGTCGAAGTCGTACTCGCGTCGTTGGTGCCGGTGCGCCGGGTCGTCCGCTTGCAGCCGGCCGAGGTCTTGCGGTGGATTTAGACGAGACCTTCTGGGAGCTGCAGTGGCACTCGGGGTGCGGGCGCGGCGTGCGGCGCCTGGTGGTGACGCGGCGCGGGCTGCGCCGCCTCGCCTGGGGGACCGGCGTGCTGGCGCTCGTGGTGCTGCTCATCGTGGCCGCGACGCCGTTCGGCCTGAAAGGGTTCTTCGGTTCGTTCACGGTCGAGGCCGCAAAGCGCGAGAACCGGGCCCGCAAGCAGCAGGTGCAGGAGCTGCAGGCGCAGCTCGCGGAGCTCGCGGAGCAAGTCGCGGCCACGCTCGATCGCACGCGGCGCGTGGCGTGGGCCGTGGGCGCTGCGGAGACGCTGTGGCGCCCCGGGGCACCGCCGGTGCCGCAGGGCGATGAGGCGATCACCGCCTGGTTGCTGCAGGTCGCGGACCGGCTCGATGGCCTGGCGGCGGCGCTCCAGCCCGCGGCGCTGCAACCGCCGGCCGCCCTGCTGGCGCTGCCGTTGCAGCGCCCGCTCGGCCGCGCGCGCGGCGTCCCGGTGAGTCTGTTCGGGTGGCAGCCCTCGCCGTTCACGGGCAAGCCGGTGCCGAGCCGGGGCGTCACGTGGGCGTGCGAGAAAGGGGAGCCGGTGCTGGCGCCCGGCGGCGGGACCGTCGCCTACGCGGGCACTCCCCAGGGGCGCAACGTCGCCGAATGGATGCGGCTCGGCACCGTGGTGGTGCTCGACCACGGCGGCGGGGTGGTGTCCGTGCTCGGGCACCTCCAGCAGGCAGCCGTGCGGCGGGGCCAGGTCGTGAGTCGGGGCCAGCGCCTCGGGAGCGCCGGAGTGAGCGCGTGGACCAAGGTCCCGGCGGTGTACCTCGAGATCCGCTGGCCGCTGGCCGGGACGAGCACCCCTGTGGACCCCGGCCTGCTCATCCCCGATCTTCCGGTGGCCGATCTCGACGCGCTCCTCGCCGACCCCAGCTCTGGCCTCCCGGCCGAGTTTCCCGCTCTCGAACCCTTCCTCGGCCGCCGTAGCCGGTGACCCCGGGCCACTCCCCGCCCGCCCGGTCGAAGGTCTTCCCCCACGCCCCTCACACCGCAAGGCCCCCCACGCCCCCTCCTCTGCCCGGCCCCCTGTCGCGGGCGGGGGTGGTCAGGGGCGGGTGGTGGCGGGCGTGACCGGGGTTTCCTGCTCGGCGGCGGCGATGCCGAGACCGCAGAGGATGGCGAGGGTGGCGGCGTTGGCCGGCATCGTGAGGCCGAAGTCGAACAGCGAGTGGATCGCCACCGCCGCGAGGACGCCGAGGGCGGCCACGGCCGCGCAGCGGTCCTCGGTGCGCTGCCCGTCGCGCAGCGCCCGGAGCAGCCCCTTCACGACCCAGTACAGGACGGCGAGCATGAGCGCCGCGCCAGCCAGCCCGGTCGTGGCGAGGAGCTCGAGATAGTCGTTGTGGGCGTGCCACCAGGTACCCGGGCTCGTCGAGAGCTGGACGGCGGGGAACGCCTCGCGGAACGTCGCCAGCCCGGAACCCAGGAGCGGGAAGCGCTCCCAGATCGCGACAGTCCGACTGTAGACCTCGAGCCGGACGTTCCACGTCAGCTCGTACGCCGAGGTGGCGAGCCACCGCCCGAGCCCTTCCTGTACGCCGATGAAGGCGACCGCGAGCAGCCCCATGGCCGCCGCGAGCAACCCCGACACCCCAGGCTTCCAGTGCCGTGCCGAGGCGGCGATGAGCACCCCCTGGAGGACGGCCGCGAAGATCCCGGCGACCAGCCCGGCGCGCGAGCCGGAAAAGGCGAGCGCCACGAAAAGCAACAGCCACACCAGGACGGGCGGCCCGGCGACGAGCACCTTGAACTCCAGGGGTTCCCGCTTGACCCGGCGGAGGCACCACCAGCCGGCGACCAGCACGACCGGCAAGACGATCTCGAGGTACAGCGCGAAATGGTCGGGGTTGACGAAGGTCCCTCGCAGGCGGCCGGAGGTGCCTGCCACCTCGCGCCCCCACAGGCGGCCGTCGCCCATCCACGAGCGAGCGCCGACCACGATCTGGAACAGCGCCGCTGCGACGAGGGAGCCGCCCACGATCCGCCGGCCCCACCGGCGCCGCCCGGCGACACCGGCGGCAAGGCCGCAGGCTGCGACCGCGCCCCAGGTGAGGGCGAACCCCCGGCTTTGCTCGGGCGCCAGCGAGAGCGCCACCGCGGCATCGTCGCTCGCGGCACGGGTCTGGGCCGCGTGGTGCGGGCTGAGCAGGCCGGCGAGCCCGGCAGGCAGAGGCAGCGACTGCAGCAGCCCGAGCCCGGCGATGCCGGCGAGCGCGGCGGCGGCGAGACCGACCTCGCGCGGCCACCGCGACCGCGCCAGCAACGCGACGGCAAGCAGCACCGCCGCGGCGATGCGCAACACGGCGTGAGCCCACAGGTGCACGCTGCCGAACGGCGCCGGCAGCCAGATCGCGAGCGCGGCGAGCAGACCGGCCAGCAGGTGTAGAATCCAGCGACGCGTCGTCGTCGATGGAGGCATGCGTGAGGGATTGTATGCGGATCGTCGTGGCCACGGTAGCCCTCGCGCTGGCGCTCGCCGTCCCGGCGCAGGCGCAGTTCACCCAGTACTTCGCGCCGGGAAGCCTGGGCGAAACCGAGGATCCGCTGCGCCGGCAGATCGAGCAGGCGATGGAGCGGGCCCGCTGGCGGCTGGGACCGATCCGTCTCGAGCCGTGGGTCGGCATCCGCAACATCGGGTACATCGACAACGTCTACGGCACCGCAACGAACCAGACCTCGGACTTCACGGTGAGCGCCGGCGCCGGCTTGCGGGCGTACCTGCCGGTCGGGAGCAAGACCGTGCTGTTCGCCCGCGCCCTGCCGGAGTACTCGTGGTGGAAGGACCTCGACAACCGGCGCGGCTGGACCGGCCGCTACACCGCAGGCGCCTACGTCTTCTTCAACCGGCTGACGCTCGAGGGGTACGCCAACCGCACCGAGCAGCAAAGCTACATCAACGCCGAGCTCGAGACCCCGATCACCAACCGGCTCGACACCGCGCTCGTGTCGATGGAGCTGCGCCTGCTGCGGCGCCTGTCGATCGTCGCCTCGGGGTCGCGGAGCGAGTTTCGCATCGACACCGGCGCGCTCGAGGCCGGACTGGCACGCTGGTACGAGGCGCTGGAGCGTGACGAGGACGTGCTGCGCGTCGGCCTCCGATACGCCTTCAGCGAGAGGCTGGCGATCACGGTCGGCGGGCAGCGCTCGGAAGCCGAGTTCACGCAGCCGATCTTCGACCGTTCCAACGTCGGGGACGGCCTCTACTCCACGATCAGCTTCACTGGTCAGCGCATTTCGCTGTCGGTCAACGGCACTCGCTACACGGTCGAGCCGAAGCGGGGCTCGCAGTTCACGACGTTCGAGAGCACCGCCGGGCAGGCCTCGCTCGGCTACAGGCTCACCGAGCGGATCGGCTGGCAGGTCTTCGCCGGCCGCTCGCTCGTCTACTCGATCACCGGCGTGGCCGGGTACTACACCGACACGCGCGTGGGGACCGGGGTGTCTTTGACCCTCGGACGGCGCCTGAGTACACGGGTCCACTACGAGGAGGGCACGTTCGAGTACCCCGGCGGCGAGCTGTCGAGCTTCGACCGGGACTACCGGGGCTGGGGCGCCAGCCTCTCGACCCGCGTCTTCCGCACCGCCTCGCTCGGCGTGTCGTGGACGCGCAGCGAGTACACGAGGAGCTCGGGCACGACCCGCGTCGACCGGGTCCAGACCACGGTGAGCTTCGCCGGCGGCGGGCTGGGCTGGTGGTAGAATCCCGCCCGTGCCCGGGAGCAGGGGGGAGCGGCGGGAAGGAAATAGCATGAGGCGTATGCGACTCGTCACCGTGATGTTGTGCGCGTGCCTCGCGGCACCGGCGCTTGCCCAGGAAGGCGGCAGCCCGGTGACGGCTGGGTACCGCGTGGGCCCCAAGGACCTGCTCGAGATCAAGGTTTTCGAGGTGCCGGAGCTCAACGTCGAGCGCCGGGTCGACGCCGACGGCACGGTCGACCTGCCACTGGTCGGCAAGGTCGAGGTGGAGGGGCTGACCAGCACCGAGGCGGCCGAGCGGCTCAAGGCCCACCTCGAGGCCACCTACGTCCAGAGAGCGTCCGTGACCGTGCAGGTGCGCGAGTACCGCTCCAAGCCGATCACCGTGCTCGGGGCGGTGCGGCAGCCCGGCCCGCTCGCCTACACCGGCAACTGGACGCTGCTCGACGCCCTGGCCGCGGCCGGCGGGGTGCAGGACGGCACCGTGGGCGACAAGATCTACGTCCTGCGGCGGGCGCAGAACGGCCTCACCGACCAGATCTTCGTCAACGTCGAGGATCTCATCCTGCGCGCCGACCCGGACGCCAACCTCCCGATCTACGCCAACGACCTCATCAACGTGCCTTCGCGCACCAACGTAACGATTTACTGTCTCGGGGAGTTCCGCAGCCCCGGCGCGATCTCGTTCACGAGCACCGACCGCATCACGGTGATGACCGCGCTCGCACGCGCCGGCGGACTGACGGACCGCGCGGCGGGGACGCTCACGATCAAGCGGCGCGACCGCTCCGGCAAGGACATCGAGATCAAGGTCAACGCCAGGCGCGTGCTGGCCGGCAAGGAGCCCGACATCGAGCTGCTGGCGGGCGACGTACTGATGGTGAAGGAGTCGTTCTTTTGATGGCCACCAACCCGCGCCAGCCTGTCTACGACGAGCTGCCGGCCGCCCAGGAACCGGAAAGCGAGTTCCACATCTCGCAGTGGATCGAGGTCATCCGCCGGCGCCGGCGGGTGCTGTACGCCACGACCGGGATCGTACTCACCGGGGCGATCGTCGCCTTCCTCATCACCCCCAAGCAGTACCGGGCGGCCACCGTCCTGCAGATCGAGCGGCGCTTGCAGACGAGCTCGACGACCCAGACCAACCAGATCTTCTCGTGGGAGGACTGGGCCGACGCCCAGTCGTTCTATCCGACGCAGTACCGCCTGCTGCAGAGCCGGGGCCTGGCCGAGCGGGTGGTGCGCAACATGCGGCTGTGGGAAGACCCGTACTTCAACCCCTCGCGAGCCGGCCTGACCTCGCAGGCCGGCGCCTCCTCCTCGGCCGACGAGAACCTCGTCGCGTACATCGCCGCTGCTGTGCAGGCGGGGCTGCAGGTCAACCCCATCCGCAACACCCGGCTGGCCGAGCTGGCGTTCGTGGCCCGCTCGCCCGAGGTGGCGGCGCGCATGGCCAACGCCTACGCCGAGGCGTTCATCGACTGGGGCGTCGAGAACCGCTACAAGACCACGGGACGCGCCTCGAGCTTCCTGTCGAGCCAGATCGAAGCGCTCAAGCAGGAGATCCAGGACAAGGACGCACAGCTCCAGGCGTTCTCGCGCCGGACCGACATCGTGGCGCTCGACCCGGGATCCAACGTCGCGTTGCAGCGGCTGCAGGCGCTCAACTCGGACCTGATGAGCGCGATGTCGCAGCGCATCCAGGCCGAGTCGCGCTTTCGCGAGCTGACCGAGTCGCCGCCCGAGGCCATCGCCGGGAGGCTGTCGGGGGGGCTCGTGGACCAGATGCGAGGCGATCTGGCCAGGCTCGAGCGTGACTACGCCAACAAGCTCACGACCTTCAAGCCGGAGTGGCCGGCGATGAAGGAACTCAAGGCGCAAATCGACAAGAGCCGCCTCAATCTCGAGGCCGTCATCCAGGAAACGATGGAAAAGGCCCGGGAGTCGGCGCGGGCCGACTACCAGACCGCTCAGCGGCGGGAGCAGTCGCTGCAGGCCGAGCTGGCGCGGCAGAAGTCCGAGGCGATGAAGGTCAATGCCGAGGCCGTGGAGTACAACAACCTGCTCGTCGAGGTGTCGACCCGGCGGCAGCTTCTCAACGAGCTCGTGCGGCGGCAGTCGGAGACCGAGGTGGCGTCCCGGCTGCAGGGGATCCGCGACTCGAACGTGACGGTGGTGGACCGCGCGTTGCCACCCGGCGGCCCGTACCGCCCCTCGCTGCAGCGCAACCTGTCGATTGGCCTCGTGCTCGGGCTGGGCCTCGGGCTGGGCCTCGTGTTCCTGCTCGAGTACCTCGACCGCTCGATCAAGGCGCCGGAGGACGTCGAGCGCGTGTTCGCGCTGCCGACGCTGGCGGTGATCCCGGACATCAACGAGGGGCGGGACGGCTACGGCACGTACCGCTACAGCCGGCGCCACGGGTACGGGTACGGCTACGGGTACGGCTACGGCCAAGGCGGACGCAGCCGGCAGGCGAGCGCGAAGGCGCCGAAGAAGGGCGAGCCGCCGCTCGAGAAGATCGAACTCATCCCCCACGCCAAACCCCGCCTGCCCGTGTCCGAGGCGTATCGGGCGCTCCGGACGGCGCTGCTGATGTCCTCGGCCGAGCAGCTCCGCACGATCCTCGTCACCTCGGCCTCACCGGGCGAGGGCAAGACCGCGACCGCGACCAACCTGGCCGTGGTGCTGGCCCAGCTCGGCAACGACGTGTTGCTCGTCGACGCCGATCTGCGCAAACCACGCGTGCACGAGGTCTTCAACCTCTCGAACCGGATCGGGATGGTCAACGCGCTGGCTCGCAAGGTGGAGTTTGACAAGGTCTACATCCCGACCCACATCCCGCACCTGTTCGTGACGCCCTCGGGCACGATCCCGCCCAACCCGGCCGAACTGCTGGCCTCCGACCGCATGCGGGACATGCTGGAGGCGTCGCGCCAGCGGTTCGAGTACATCGTCATCGATTCGCCGCCCGCCCTGCCGGTGACCGACCCCTCGATCCTGGGCGCGATCTCGGACGGCGTGCTGCTGTGCGCCGGCGCCGGCAGCCTCCTGCGCGAGGACGCCCGGGCGTGCCGCGACCGGCTGTTGATGTCGGGGAGCCGGTTGCTCGGCGTGGTGCTCAACCGTTTCCGCCTCAGCCGCGCGCGGTACAGCAAGAAGTACTACGCCGCCTACCAGTTCGAGCCGTACGGCGGGGCAGGGCCCCAGCCCGAGGGCGCGGCCGCGGCGCGCGGCCAGGCGGGATGATCGACATTCACGTCCACGTGCTGCCGGGGCTCGACGACGGCCCGGAAAACCTCGGCGAAGCCGCCGAGATGTGCCGGATGGCCGCGGCCGACGGCGTCACGACCGTGGTCGCGACCCCGCATCAGGTCCACGAGGAGTGGGAGAATACCGACGCGGCGCTGATCCGGCGCTTGTGCGAGGAGGTCGAGGCTGCGGCGGGACGCGTCGTGCAGGTGTTGCCGGGGGCCGAAATCCGCGCCGGCGCCGAGATCCCGGCCGGCCTCGACGACCCGGCGAGCAGCGGGCTGCTGAGCCTCGCCGGGTCGCGCTACGTGCTGGTGGAGCCGAGCCCCTACCCGTTCGCTCCGAGCCTCGCCGAACTCGTGTACGAGCTGCGTGTCGCCGGCTGGCGGCCGATCCTGGCGCACCCCGAGCGCTACGGATACCTCGCCGAGAACCCCGAGCGGATGAGGTCGCTCGTCGGCAGGGGCGCGTTGCTGCAGGTCTCGGCCGGGAGCGTGACGGGGGCCAACGGCAAGCGCGCCCACGAAGCGGTCCGCTTCCTCATGGACAACCGCCTCGCCCACGTCCTCGCCAGCGACGGCCACGATCTCGCCGGACGCCCGCCCCGGCTCGGAGAGGCGCGCGCACTGCTGGCCGCTCGCTGGGGCGAGGCGCTGGCCGTGGCCCTGACCGAGGTCAACCCGAAAGCCGTGATCGAGGACCGGCCGCTCGAGTGGGAGGAACCCTGATGCCATCCCCTGATTGTTCCCTCGCCTCCGAAGTCGCACCGGCGCGCCGGCGTGGCTCGCCAGGCGCGAGGTGGATCGTCGGCGCGCTGGCGGCTGCCGGCCTGGCGTTGGCGGCCGCGCCGCTGCCGGCGGCCGACCCGTTTTACCTCGGCATGCTGCGCAGGGGCACGGATGCTTTCAACCGGCGCGACTACCCCGAGGCCGTGCGCCTGCTGCGGCTGGCGTGCTTCGGCTTTCTCGAGGAGCCCGAGCTGCTCGTCGACGGGCTGACGAGGCTCGCGCTGGCGCAGCTCGAAAGCGGCGACAAGGATGAGTTCCGCTCGACGTTCGAGCGCGTGCAGGAGGTCGAGTCGCGCTTCGGCGCCTACAGCAAGGCACAGATCGCCCCGGAGCAGAGGGCGGCGTTCGAGAGTGCGGTCGCGAGGCTCGTACCGACCGCGACGCTGCAGGCCGACCCCACTTTCTCGCGACTGGTCCCGAAACCGGAAGATGCGCTCGCGAGGCTGGCGCCCAAGGAGCGCCGCGTCGAGCTCGAGCGGCTCCTCGCCCGGGAACCCGGCACCGTCCGCTGGCCGCTCATGCTCGCCGAGCTCGAGCTGGCCGAGGGGAGGCCGGCCCAGGCGGTCAAGCACGCGGAGGCGGCGTTGCGGCTGCAGCCGGAGGATCCGGAAGCGATCCGGCTGCACGGCCTCGCCCTGGCGGGAACGCGGCGCTGGGCGATGGCGCTCGCCGAACTCGAGCGCGTGCCCGAGGCCTCCCGCGAGCCGCGGGTCGAGGTCGCGACGTTGACGTGCCTTGTCGAGCTGGACCGCTGGGAGGACGCGGCGGCGTTCGGCAACCGGCTTCCCGATGCGCTCGCCTCCCGCCCCGACGTCGCCAGGCTGGTCCGCAAGGCGCAGGACGAGCTGAGGAAAAAGGAAGCCCGGGCGGCGCGGCGAGAACCGACCCCGGCACCCACTTTCCCGCCGGAGCCCCCGCCCGCCAGCCTGGACGCCGCACCTCCTCAGGAACCCCCGAGCGGTGACGCGCTCACGAACCCCCCGGAGGCCCCGACGCCGCGCCGGCGATCGGGGAGGGCGACCCAGGCGCCTGCCCCCACCCCGGCGAGGGCCGCCCTGAGCCCCGAGGCCGCCACCATGCTCGCGCGCGCCCAGGAGCTCGTGCAGTCGAACGAGCTGTTGCGGGCGTTCGAACTCGCCCGGCAGGTGGCGGACGCCAACCCTGAGGCCGGCGAGGCCCAGCGCGTCGCCGGCGAGATGGCCTACCGGATCGCCCGGTGGGCGGACGCGGTCCGCTACTTCCGGCAAGCCGGCGGCGTGCCCGAGAACGAGCCCCAGAGGCAGTTCTACTTCGCGGTCGCGCTGTTCGAGACCGGCGAGCCGACGGCGGCGGCGCGGGAGCTGCGCCGCTGCCTGGCCGTGCTCGAGCGCACGCCGTTCGTCGACGAGTACGCGCGGAAGATTCTCGGCGGCAGGGCTCCGTCACCGTGACTGGAAGGCTGAGCGTTAGGAGCGTGATAGGGA
>DAOOJE010000021.1:0-63063 GCA_035384965.1 Thermoanaerobaculaceae bacterium | reverse complement strand
CTCCCTATCACGCTCCTAACGCTCAGCCTTCCAGTCACGGTGACGGAGCCCTGGGACCTCAGGGCCGCGCCTTGACCGTGACGTCAGGTGCAACTACTCTCAGCACAGTGAAGTCGCCGCGACGCTTTCGAGGAAGGGGGTTGCCATGAGTCATTCCACGAGGCCAGCACGCTGGGTTTCCTGGACTGGAACCGGTATGCTCATCGCAGCGTGCATCTGCGCGCTGGGTCTGCAGCTCGGCTGCGCGACCGGACGGGTCAAGCCCGCGCAGCTCGTGCCCAACAACCCGGAGTTCACGAGCCGGCTCGACAGCCTGGCCCAGACGTACGAGTCGATGAACGTCGACCAGATCATGAGCTTCTACACGACCGACACGTACTCGCTGTCGTTCGAGCTGCCGTGGAAGTTCACGACCGGCTCCCCTGACCACCGCAGGAGCATCGAGATGCTGCTGGACAAGATCCAGAGCCTGCGAGTCTCCCCCGCCCCGGACGTCGAGGTCTGGCGCGACGAGGGCAAGACGTGGACGACGCGCGCAATGACCGCCTCGTGGGTCATGAAGAACGGCGACGTCTACGCCTTCGACGGCTATCACAGCGCGATCTGGGAGCTGCGCGACACCAGGTGGGGCATTGCCTACGAGCACTTCTGGGGGTCCGTGACCCAGACTTCGAAGGCGGCTCCGCCGCCGCCGGAGCCCGCCGCCGCAGTCGCCCCGCCGCCGCCACCGCCGCCGCCGGAGGAGGTCCTGCGCGACATCTTCTTCGACTACGACAAGTGGAACATCCGCGACGACCAGGTGGCGCAGCTTGTCGCCAACGCCGAGTACCTGCTCGCCAACCCCGCCGTCACCCTGGTCCTCGAGGGGCACTGTGACGAGCGCGGCAGCCGGCAGTACAACAAGCGCCTCGGTCAGAAGCGCGCCGAAGCCACCAAGAAGTTCCTCGTTGAAAAGGGGGTCGCGCCCGAGCGCTTGGAGACGGTCTCGTTCGGCAAGGAGCGCCCGTTCGTCCCGGGCAGCGGCGAGGCCTCCTGGCAGGCCAACCGCCGCACCCACTTCGTGGTCAAGTCGAAGTAGCTCCGGGTCGGAGGAACGGACGCGGCCCCGCGGCGCTCGCCGCGGGGCCGCTCTCTTCCGGGCGGTCCAGCCGGCAGGCGGCGCGCTCCTCGTTGAACAGCCGCCGGTACGCGCCGTGGCGGGCAAGGAGTTCGGCGTGGGTGCCTCCTCGACGATCCGCTCCTGCTCCCATACGACGATGCGGAGGGAAAGGCCGGCCAGGTCGGCGAGGCGCGGAGAATCGCACCGCTCGCACGGGCGAACAGGACACCGGTGGCGAGCGTCAGCGCCGCGGAGGCGAGGTCCACCGCCGCCATTCCGGCGACGAGGGCCAGCATGGCGCCGAGGTCGCGCGCCGGGAACGCCTCGTCGGTGAGCCTCCGGACGAGCAGGGGTACGAGGAGCGCGAGGCTCGTCGGGCCGGTCAGGCACGGCAGCGTGGCGGCCTGACTGCGCCAGTACGGCCGCAGTAGCACGGCTGGCAGATGTGGGCCCGCTCGTCGGCGTCGATCGACACTTCCTTCAGTCCAACATTCCGCTCCTCCTTTCCCGAAGCGGCGTTGCCGCGGACGGCGGGATGTACGAGGTCGAAGTCAGGTTTCGCGTCGCCCGGCTCGCGGAGGAACGCCATGGTGCCCTGGCAGGAGGCGGGGCAGGCGGGCCGGCGGCACACCACGGGCCCGCCCGATTTCCTCGGCGCTCGGCCCGCCCCCGCCGCAGCGCTGCCGCCACGACCACGCTCGGCGGGGGGCTCGCACTCGCGGACCGCCCTCGCCAGAGCCGCCGGCGTGCGCTCGGCGGTGTCGTGCGCGTGGCGCCCGCTCAACGGAAGGTAGAGCAGCAGCCCCGGCTGGCAGACGTCGGAAGAGGTCGTGATGGGATCGCCGCACAGCTGCTCCGGGCTGGCGCACTTGCGAGTCATGAGGGCGGAAGCGTCACCGTCGGAGGGTTTGCGGCGAGCTGGGCGGCTCCGTCTCGACCATCAGCGAAGCTCGCCCGGCAGCCCCAGCATCCGGCGCCCCGCCGCCGTGAGGTTGGGCTCGGAGATCTCGGCCAGGCAGACCAGCTCGTCGCCGGTGAGGTGTCCAGGGTTTTCGGAGCAGAAGTACGCAACGTGAGGGTCGCGCCGACGGGCAGGGGCGAGGTCCGCCACCCCCGGACGCAGCGGTGTGGGCTCCGGAAAGCGGACGATCCCCCGCCCGGGTTCGTACGCCTCGCCGAACGCCAGCTCGCCGAGCCGATCGCGCAGCCGCGCCGCCCAGGGCGGCGTCTCGACGAAACAGCACGGGATGTAGTGCCGGAAAAAGACCGGCAGCAGTCGGTAGGTCCTCACGCCGGAGGCGGCCAGCAGCCAGAAGGCCCGCGCGCCTTCGAGCCGATCGCCAGCGGCGAGCGAGAACATGACCCGGGCCCACAGCCGCGGGAGCGCCACCGAACCTCGGCGGGCCGGAGCGACGATCGTGCTCCCCGACACGAGAGCCACGACCGGGAGGTGGTCCATGTCGGTCGCGATGCGGCGAACCGTCGCGAACCCCTCGACCCGGCCGCTGCCGGGGGCCGTCAGCAGCAGCACCCACTGGCTGGCGTCGAGTTCGCGCTCGAAGCGCTCCCGGCGGGCGTGGAGGACGTGCCGGTCGAGCAGGACGAACATCTCGTCCCGTTCCGCTGCTCCCAGCTCGGCCGGTTCCACCACCCGGCCCACCGGAGCCTGTTGTCCGCCCCGCGGCACCAGCGTCATCGGCACCCCCCCTGCACCGTGACGATGGTACTCCCCTTCACCGTAGACTGGCAGGGATGGCGGCCGTCGAAAGGCGGGCGGACCGCCGCTGAAACACGCTCTGTGGCATGCTCGTAGAGTGCGAGGCACGGCCGGTCCCCCACGGCCGGGGAGGTCACTTCATGGTCGCGTTCCAGAACCTCTTGTTGGGCATCGTCTTCGGCCTCGTGCCGGTGCGCCTCACGGTGGCCCCCCCGGTGGTCACCGTTGACATCGTGGTCGACGGCCAGACCGTCACTACCTTGCGCGGCGAGCCGTGGGAAGTCGGCCTCAACCTGGGGCCTCCGATGCCGCACGAGATCATCGCCGTGGGCCGCGACGAGGAGGGCCGCGAGATGGGTCGCGCCCGCCAGCTCATCAACGTGCCGCGTCCGGCGGCCGAGGCCACCCTCACGGTGGTGCCCGGGCGCGGGGGGGCACGGACCACCGCTTCCCTGGCCTGGAGCACGATCGACAACGCGGTCCCCAAGCGCGTCTACATCGAGCTCGACGGGCAGGTGCTGGCAGTCAAGGATCCGGCCCGCATCGAGCTGCCCGAGCTGGACCTCGCTCGCTCCCATTTCCTCGCTGCCGAGGTGTTCTTTCCCAAGGGCGTGGTCGCGCGGGCCGAGGCCAGCTTCGGCGGCGAGTTCGAGTCGACGGCCGTCACCGACCTGACGGCATACCCGGTGGTGCTGCGGCCCGGGGCCACCCTGCCCCCGGCCGACGAGATGCAGGGGTGGCTGCGCGTCGGCGAGCAGCGGCCGCGCATCGTCGCGGTCGAGGAGGGAGCGCACGAGGTGGTCGTGGTGTTCGACCAGGACGCCTACGGCCGTTTCCGCGGCATCACCCCCGGCCAGCGGGGAAGCCGCGTCCTGTCGTACACCATACCCCTCCAGGAAAGCAAGGGAGGGAACCGCCTCTCGGCGCTGTGGGCCGTGCCGCGCTCGATCCGAACGGAGGACGGCCGCGAGGTGCGGGGTCTGTTTCCTGCCTCGATCACCCTCGACCTCGATATCGACGAGCTTCGCAAGCTCATCTTTCGCGCGCCCTGGCCGGCCGCCGACCGCAGCACGCAGGCGCTCGCCAACGCAGTGGCCACCGCCGGCATGCAGGCGGCGGCGATGAGCCGGCGCCGCGCCGTCGTGCTCATCGTCGGCGAGGCCGCTCCCGACCAGAGCACGATCTCGGTGGAGGCAGCGCGCGCCTTCCTCGAAAGCCTCAACGTGCCGCTGTTCGTGTGGACGCCCGAGCGCCGCATTTCCGAACTCGAGCTGCCAGGGTGGGGGCGGCCCGACGACGTCTCGACCGACCAGCAGCTCCAGGCGGCCATGGGGCGCGTGCACAAGGCGTTGCAGGCTCAGCGCATCGTCTGGCTGGCGGGCAGCCATCTCCCGACCGCCGTCTCGATCGCGCCCAACGTGCGCCAGATCTTTCCGGCCCGGGGCGTGGTGCGGCAGGAGCGATAGGGCTGCGAGCGCTACCCGCCGGCTCCCGGCTCGGGCTCCTCTTCGAGCTTCAGCTCACCGCGCTCGGCGGCGGCCAGCAGGTCACGGGCCGCATCGGCGTGTGACGGCGGCACCAGGATCTCGGTCAGGCCTATGCCATCGAGGGTGAGGCCGGCAACCTCGCCGATGGCGTCGCCGCGCGCGCGGGCCTCGATGCCGTTGGCTCGCAGTGCCGCGAGCACGGCGTCGGCCTCGAGGAACCCCTGCACGCGGGCGACCACCACCTCGCCCGTGTCGATGACCTCCGACGCCCGCTCAGGACACATCGATCAGCACCAGCTCGTCCTGCATCGCCCCGGCCACGTCCACCCTGCCGTCGGGGGTGATGAAGACGTCGATTTCCGAGCGCACCGCCATTTCCCCGGCCAGGTAGATCCCCGGCTCGATCGAAAAGCAGATCCCGGGCACCAGCTCGCGCTCGTCCTTGGTCTCGAGGTTGTCGATGTTGACGCCGTTGCCATGGACCTCCTCGCCGATCGAGTGGCCCGTGCGGTGGACGAAGAAGTCCCCGTAGCCGGCCCGCTCCACGACAGCGCGGCAGGCGTCGTCCACCTCCCAGCCGTACAGCTTCTGTCCGGCCGCGTAGCGGGCGCGGATGAAGTCGAGCGCCGCGTTGCGGGCGTCGCGTACGACGTTGAAGATCTCAATGTACTTTGCGGGCGGCTGCAGGCCCACGAAACCGCACCACGTGATGTCGTAGAAGATCGAGCCCGGCTCGGCGAGCTTGGCCCACAGGTCGATGAGCAGCGTGTCGCCCTTGCGGATCGGGCGGGCGTTGGCCGGGGTCGGCTCGAAGTGCGGGTCGGCCGGCTGCTCGTTGGTGCCGACGATCGGATACTCCCCCTTGCAGTCCAGCCCTTCCTCCCCGAACCGCCGGACGATGAACTGCTGCACGTCGTACTGGGTCAGGGTGCGGCCGGCACGCAGCTCGGTGCCGACGAGGGCGAACGCCTCGTCCTTGATGCGCTGAATCTTCTCGCCGGCTCGCAGGTGCGAGCGATAAGCGGCCTCGTCGAGCACCGCCTGGAACGTCTGCACGAGCCCGGCCGAGGACACGACCTCGAAGCCGAGCGAGCGGACCAGGTCGACCGTGCCGCCGTCCACGATCGACACGTACGGGATGTTGCAGCTCGGCGAGTACTGCATCGCCACCGTGCGGGCGCTCCCCATCATCGCCTGCAGCCCGGCGTGGAGGTCCTTCCACGAGCGGTACAGGCTCCGGGTTCCCGGCAGTACGTCGAGCTTGGTGGGCTCCACCTTCGAGCAGAGCTTCGCCGGCTCCCCGTGCGCCGGGATCCAGTAGAACCAGCGCCGGCTCGTGAACTTGCCGAAGTCGAGGCCGAGCACCTGGTAAGCGATACGGTCCCGGTTGTGGAAGTCGCACAGCAGCCAGCCGTCGATGCCGGCGCCCTGGAGTTCCTTCTGAATGCGGGCGATGTCGGGCACGGGGACCACCTCCTCGCCGGGAAGCTTGCCTGCCCGGCGGCGGCAAGTCAACGGCACCGAGCGAGGGGTGCCTCACATCGGGCCCGCAGAATCCGGCGCCGGCCGCCCGCCGAGCCCTCCCGCGAGCCTCGTCACCGGCCACCGGAGGGGAACGGCCGGATGGAGCGCAGAATGAGGCCCAGGCCGCCGGCGATCAACACCAGCATGACGAGGGTGTTGTACAGGCTCGTGGGCTGGAAGTAGATGCGGAGGTTGACGATGATCCCGGCGAGAATGATCAGTGCCCCGGCCACGCTGAGAATCCAGCCGGGAACGCTCTTGCCGTCGAAGAACAGGAAACCGATGCCGACCAGCAACGGCAGCAAGGTGAGCCCGAACGTCTGGCCGCCCCACCACGACCAGAAGCCGGAGTGGACCTCGACCTGGTTGAGCAGGAGGTAGCCTCCCACCACCACCATCGCCAGCCCGCCGAAGAACATCCACAGACCACCGGGATTCCCGCCAGCGCCCTTGATACTCATGGCGAGATTCTAGCGCACCTCCCCGGAGCGGCCGGAGACGTCCTCGCCCGCCACCGGCCCCGCCGTCGGGCGGGGACCTCCGCGCCTGGGTTCACGCGCCCGCGGCGGCGTACAGCCGCAGCGCGGCGGAGGCCAACGCGGCCGGAGTCCACTCCCGGCGTGCTCGCGCGGCGGCGGCGTGCCCGGCCTCGCGGCACCGCGCAGGGTCGTCCGCCCAGGCGCACAGGAGGCGGGCCAGGGCGACCACGTCGCCGGGGGGGTACAGCTCGCCCGTGACGCCGGGCTCAACGAACTCCGCCACGCCCGAAAGATCGGCGGCCAGGGTCGGAAGGCCGCACGCCGAGGCCTCGGCGATCGCGCGGTGTCCCCAGTCCGAGCCGGCAGCCGGGAAGACGAACAGGTCCATCGCCGCCAGAAGGTGCTCGCGCCCATCCTCGACGTACCCGGCCCAGCGCAGGCGCGGGCCGACACCGAGACGTTCGGCCAGCGCCTGCAGCCGCGGCACCGCCGGTCCCTTGCCGACGACGACGCCCCACACGCCCGGCGCGTCGGCCAGCGCCCGGATGAACGTCTCGTGCCCGCGCGTCCCGTCGATCTTGCCGATCGTACCGGCGACGAAGGCTCCCGGGGGGACGTCGAGGCTGGCCCGGGCGCCCTCCCGGTCCAGCGGCGCGAAGAACGCCGCATCGAGGGCGACGGGCAGCACCGCCGTGGGCACGCCGGCGAGCGCCCGGAAGTGACCGAGCTGCGGCCGCATCGACGCGCTCGCAAGCCCCACTGCCCGGGTGCTCCTGAACAGCCAGCGGTGAAAGAGGTGCGGCGTGAGGTGCCCCGGATGCCGCACCGACCTGATGAGCAGCACCCGCGGCCACCCCCTCTGCGCCTCTCCGCGCCCGCTCCTGCCCAGCGCCAGCCTCGCCAGCAGGTGGTCGTGCGGCAGGTGGCAGTGCACGACGTCCATCCCGGCGCACAACGCCCGGACCTGCCGCACCGCTCGCCACAGGTCGCGCGGCCCGCGCTCTTTGGCCAGGATCGGATGGCACCATTCGAGCCCTTGCAGGCGCTGCTCGAGCCCCCGCCCGGGCCGAAAAGCGAGCTGGCAGTCGACACCAGCCCCGCGGAGCGCCTCGACGAGCTGCAGCGCCGTGGCCGCGGCGCCCGTCCAGCGGTCGGCGGCGACGAGCTGCAGCACCCTCACGCCGCCATCCTCTCCCGCCCACCCCTTCTCCCGCAACCCCTGGGCCGCCGAGAGCGGCGAGAGGAGTCCGGCAGGCACCTGCTTCCCCCGCTGATGCCGCAACGCGGCGCGGTTCGGCCGTGGTACGATGCGGGCGGAGGCTGCCATGGCCGTCGATCCCGAGCTGCTGGAGCTGCTCGTTTGCCCCACCTGCAAGGCCGATCTCGAGTTGCGGGCACTGCCGGCTGCCACCTGCGCCATGCTGGTCGACCGCTTCCGCGACAAGTTCCGGGACGAGGTGCCGGAGGTCCGCGAGGGGCTCCGCTGCACGAGCTGCCGCAAGACCTACCCGATCGTCAGCGACATCCCCGTGATGCTGGTCGACGAGGCGCTCCCCGCCGAGGAGTGACCGTTCGTGACAGGGTTGCCTGCCGTCCGCGCCGGGACGGCCCGAGCCGTGGCCACCGCCCTGCTGCTCGCCGTGGCGGTCACGTCCTCGCGCCTCGGCATCGCCAACCCGCTGCTCGCGCTGTTCATCGTCGCGCTCGGCTGGACCTGGTGGCGGCGGGAACTACCGGACGGGCCGCAGGCGCGCGTGTTGTGGCCGCCGCTCGCGCTGTTTGTCGCTGCCTCCCTGCTCTCGGTGGCCGGGTCGATCGACCCCCGGCACAGCGCCGAGAACCTGCCCCGGCTGCTGATCCTGCTCTTCATCCCCCTGGCCGCCGCGCTGCTGGACGAGGTGTGGTGGCCGCGCCTCGTGGCCGGGCTCGCTGCCGTCGGGACGCTCATGGCAGTGTGGGGGATCGTGCAGTTCCTGCTGGGCGCCGACAACCTCGACAACCGCATCCGCGGGCCGATGTCGCACTACATGATTTTCGCCGGCTGGATGCTGCTGGCGGTGCTGGTCGTGCTCGCCGAGCTGCTGTTGCGGCCGGCGAGGCGGGCCTGGTGGCTGCTGCCCCCGGCGCTGCTCGGCACGCTGGCGCTGCTGCTGTCCCTCACGCGCAACGCCTGGATGGGACTTGCAGCCGGCCTCCTGCTGCTGGCGGCCATCTGGAAGCGCTGGCTGCTGCTCGCCTACCCGCTGCTGGCGATCGTGGTCTGGCTGGCGTTGCCCCGCACCGTGCTCGACCGGGCGTTTTCGGCCGTGGATCCCCGCCAGCACTCGAACTACGACCGCTTGTGCATGGCCGTCTCTGGCGTGCAGATGATCCGGGACCACCCTCTCACCGGCGTCGGCCTCGGGATGGTGCCGCGCCTCTACCCGCTGTACCGCGTCGACGATGCCCCGCGATGGAAGGTGCCGCACTTGCACAACAACTTCTTGCAGATCGCCGCCGAGCGGGGGCTCGGGGCGATGGCCGCCTACCTCTGGCTGCTGGTGGCGTTCTTCGCCTTCACGTGGCGGGCGCTGCCGGGGCTGCGGGGAGTGCGGCGCGCCGCGGTCGCCTCGTCGCTCGTCGCGATCCTGGGCATCACGGTGGCGGGGATGTTCGAGTACAACTTCTGGTCGGCGCCCGTACAGTACTTGACGCTGGTCGTCATGGGAGCCGGCGTCGGCATGGCAGAACGAGGACCGGCATGAAGCGGTCGAACGCCGAAGGTCGAAGGTCGAGGACTTCGCCGCCCGCAGGCGGCCAGAACCGTGGCATCGGAACGGGTGCCCGGTCCGCTTCCGGCGTTCGCGGCCGGCTTTCGAGCTACGACGCTCGAGCTTCGACCACGAGGCCGGGTGGGGGGCGACGGTGAGCACGCGCATCTGGTCGGTGGGCGAGCTGGTCGGGGCGGTCAACGCCTCGCTCAAGGCGTTCGGCGAGGTGTGGGTGCGGGGCGAGCTGTCGGGCTTCAAGGTCGTTGGGTCGGGGCACCGCTACTTTCAGCTCAAGGACGCCGACGGAGTGCTGTACTGCGCAATGTGGGCCAGCTTCGCCGACCGCCTGCGCTTCAAGCTGCAGGAAGGGCTCGCCGTGCTGGCGCGCGGCAGGCTCGAGGTGTACGCCCAGCGCGGCTCGCTCCAGCTCATCGTCAGCGAGGTGCGGCCGGAGGGGATCGGCGAGCTGCAGCTCGCCTTCGAGCAGCTCAAGGCCAAGCTCGCGGCGGAGGGGCTGTTCGCCCCCGAGCGCAAGCGACCGCTGCCCGCCCTGCCGCAGCGCCTGGGCCTCGTGACCTCGTCCACCGGCGCCGCCGTGCGGGATGTCCTCAAGGTGCTGTCGCGCTGGCCGCATCTCCGCGTGCTGCTGTACCCCGTGCGCGTGCAGGGCCGGGGCGCGGAGGGTGAGATCGCCCGCGCCGTGCGCTACCTCGGCCGCTCGGGACTGATCGACGTGCTGCTGGTGGTGCGGGGGGGCGGCTCGCTCGAGGATCTCTGGGCGTTCAACGAGGAGGTCGTGGCGCGCGCCATCGCCTCGAGCCCCGTGCCGGTCATCTCCGGGGTCGGGCACGAGGTCGACTTCACGATTGCCGACTTCGTGGCCGACATCCGCGCCGCCACCCCCACGCAGGCGGCCGAGCTGGTGGTGTCGCGGCTGGAGGCGCAGCTCCGCCGCGTCGACCAGGCATCCGAACGGGCGCAGCGCCTGTTCGCGCGCCGGCTCGAGCAGGCGCGGCTGCGCCTGCGCGGGGCGGCCGGCGCGCGCGGCCTGGCGCGGCTGCCGGCACGGATCGCGGAGCTTTCCGAGCGGCTGCGCCGCCTTGAGGCGCTGCCGCGGCGGCTGCGAGCCCTGGTGCAGCTCCGCCACCGGCGCCTGGACGGGGCCTCGGCCAGGCTCTTCCACTGGCCGGTGCGGTTCGGTGCGCCGCGCCACCGCGAGGTCGTCACGGTCCGCCTCGCCGTGGCGGCGGAGCGGCTGCGGGCGCTCCTGCAGCGCCGCCGCCTCGAGCTGGCCGGCGCCGAGCGGGCGCTGGCTGCGCTGTCGCCGGACAACGTCCTGCAGCGCGGGTTTTCCATCACGATGCGCGAGGGCGAACCGGCGCCGCTGCGCGACGCTTCGCAGGTGCAGCCGGGAGAGCGCCTGCTCACCCGGCTGGCGCGCGGCGAGATCCGCTCCCTGGCGCTCGCACGACAGACCGCAACTCAGCCGTCGCTTTTCGCCGACGGCGATTCGGACCCCGGCCCCCGTACCCCGCAAGGGGCTGCGGGCGGGAGGCAAGCATGAGCAAGGAGACGTTCGAGGACGCGCTGGCGCAGCTCGAAGAGGTCGTCACGAAGCTGGAGGACGACTCGGTCGGGCTCGAGGAGGCGCTCAAGCTGTTCGAGCGCGGCGTCAAGCTGGCCAGGCGCTGCCGCACTCAGCTCACACAGGTGGAGGCCAGGGTCGAGCAGCTCCTGGCCGAGGCGGCCGAGGGCGAGGAACCGCCGACGCGGCCTTTTGCCGCCGAGGAGGGGTGAGGTGGGGATCCTCGCCTTTCTCGCCGCGGAGCGGACGCTGGTCGACGGGGCGCTCGACCGGCTGCTGCCGCCGGCCGACGCCTGGCCGCGGCGGCTGCACGAGGCGATGCGCTACGCGGTGTTCGGTGGCGGCAAGCGGGTGCGCCCGATCCTGGCCCGCGCCGCATGCCGCGCCGCCGGCGGAGATCCCGCCCGCATCCTCGAGGCGGCTTGCGCGCTTGAACTCGTCCACACCTACTCGCTCGTGCACGACGACCTGCCGGCGCTCGACAACGACACGCTGCGGCGCGGCCGGCCCACGGTGCACGTGGCGTACGACGAGGCGCTCGCCATCCTCGTGGGCGACGCCTTGCTGACCGAGGCGTTCCTGGTGCTGGGCACGCACCCGGCCGGCGAGGAGCTGGCGCCCAGGCGGGCCGAGGGGTGCCGCCTCGTGGCGCTGGCCGTGGGCTCCGCCGGGATGGTGGGGGGCCAGGTCGAGGACCTCGAAGCCACAGGGACGCCGCCTGACGCCGGCAGGCTCGAGCGCATCCACCGGGCCAAGACCGGGGCGCTCCTGGCCGCCTCGGTCGAACTGGGCGCGGTGCTGGCCGGCGTCGACGCGGCCACGCGCCAGCGCTTCGCGCGCTTCGGCCAGAGCCTCGGCCTGGCGTTCCAGATCGCGGATGATATCCTCGATGTCACGGGCACCGCGGCGAGCCTCGGCAAGAGCCCCGGCAAGGATGCCGCCGCCGGCAAGCTGACGTACCCGGCAGTGTACGGCCTTGCGGCGGCCCGCCAGGAGCTGTGCCGGCTGGCCGGAGCGCTGCGCGCCGAGGCCGAGGCCCTGGAGGGCAGGAGCGGTACGCTGGCCTCCCTCGTGGAGTACATTGCGAGCCGCGATCGTTAGGTGAGCCATGGGGATCCTCGAACGCATCAACACCCCCGCCGACCTCCGCCAGCTCGAACTCGAGACGCTTTCCGACCTCGCGGACGAGCTGCGGCAATTCCTGCTTTCCGGCGTCAGCCGGACCGGCGGGCACCTCGCCTCGAGCCTCGGGGCAGTGGAGCTCACGATCGCGCTGCACTACGCCTTCGACACCCCGAAGGACCAGCTCGTGTGGGACGTCGGCCACCAGTGCTACCCCCACAAGGTCCTCACCGGGCGGCGTGACCGCTTCCACACCCTGCGCACCTACGGCGGGATCTCGGGGTTCCTCAAGCGCGAGGAAAGCGAGTACGACGTGTTCAACGCCGGGCACGCCTCGACCTCGATCTCGGCCGCGCTGGGCATCGCCGCCGGCCGCGACCTCAAGGGCGAGAGCTTCCGCGTCGCGGCGATCATCGGCGACGGCTCGTTCACAGGCGGACAGGCCATGGAGGGGCTCAACCAGGCCGGCTACCTTGGCAAACGGTTGATGATCATCCTCAACGACAACGAGATGTCGATCTCTCCCAACGTCGGCGCGATGCAGGGCTACCTCAACCGCGTCATCCACGGCCAGCCGTACCGCCGGCTCAAGGACGAGGTGGAGCAGTTCCTGCGCTCGATCCCACGGGTCGGCGAGGGGATGGTCAAGTGGGCCAAACAGGCCGAGCAGATGGCCAAGCAGCTGCTCGTGCCGGGCAATCTCTTCGAAGAGCTCGGCTTCAAGTACGTCGGGCCGATCAACGGCCACTCCATCCCGCAGCTCGTGCAGACGTTCCGGGAGTACCGGGACTACGCCCATCCCGTGCTGGTACACGTGGTGACCCGCAAGGGACAAGGCTGGAAGCCGGCAGAGCAGGATCCGGTCTTCTGGCACGGCGCCAACCCCTTTTCGGTCACGACCGGCGAGGTCAAGCGCTCGCCGGGGCCGCCGTCGTACACGAGAGTCTTCGCCGAGACCCTCACGGAGTTGGCGAAACAGGACCCGCGCATCGTCGCGATCACCGCCGCCATGGTGGAAGGTACTGGGCTCGACATCTTCGCTCGCGCCCACAAGGAGCGCCTGTTCGACGTCGGAATTTGCGAGGAGCACGCCGTGACGTTCGCCGGGGGGCTGGCGACGCGCGGCCTGCGGCCGGTGGTGGCCGTGTACTCCTCCTTCGCGCAGCGCGCCTTCGACCAGGTGTTCCACGATGTCTGCCTGATGCGCCTCCCGGTCGTGCTGGCGCTGGACCGGGGCGGCCTCGTGGGAGCCGACGGGCCGACCCACCACGGCGTGTTCGACCTCTCGTTCCTGCGCTGCCTGCCCGAGCTCGTGATCATGGCCCCCAAGGACGAGGACGAGCTCCGGCACATGCTGGCCACGGCGCTGGCCTGCGAGCGGCCGGTGGCGCTGCGCTACCCGCGCGGCAGCGGCTACGGCGTCGCGATGGACGGCCCGCCGCGGCTGCTGCCGATCGGCAAGGCCGAGATCCTGCGCTCCGGCCGCGACGGCGTCATCTGGGCGATCGGCATCATGGCCACCGAGGCGCTGCGCGCCGCCGAGCGGCTCGCAGCCGAGGCCGGCCCCGACCTCGGGGTCGTCAACGCTCGCTTCGTCAAGCCGCTCGACACCGAGCTGCTCTCCGCCCACCTCCGACCTGGCGCCCGCATCATGACGGTCGAGGAAAACGCGCTCGACGGCGGCTTCGGCTCGGCGGTCATGGAAGCAGCCAACCGGCTCGGCGCCCGGGACGTGGCGTTCGAGCGGCTCGGCGTGCCCGACGAGTACCAGCCCCACGGCTCGCAGGAAATCCTGCGCGCTCGCCTCGACCTCGACGTCGAGGGGATCTGCCGGCGAGCCCGGGCGTTCTTTCCGCTCGCGCGAGTCGGTCCCCGCCCCGTCGCCAGGCGGGACAGCGCGTAATTTCCTCTGCAACAGAGCGCGGTAAGATCCCCGGCGATGGTGGGTACTTCTGCGCCCGCCCAACCGTCGGGGTTCGAGGCCTTGCGCGAGGGGCTCTGGCGGCTCGCCCACGCCGGGACCGGGCGCCAGCGCTTCCCCGCGGAGCTGGAGAGGCTCCTGCAAGAAGGGGGCGTGTGCACAAGCACGTCGTTCCTTCCCCCCAGCCCCCGGCTCGCCGCGGCCATGGCCTCGCGCCTCGCTGCCGACCCCGTGAGCCCGTCGCCGCTGCCCGTCACGCTGCCGCTGCGGTTCGGGGATCAAGTTCTGGGGGCCGTCCGTCTCGAAGGTCTGGCCTCCGAGTGGCGCGATCCGGATGCACTGGTGCGGCTCGCGGACGAGGTGGCGACGTGCCTCGCTTACGAGCGGGCGCAGTGGGCGCTCGGGGAACGGGTCAAGGAGCTGTCCTGTCTGTACGCCCTCGCCCAGATCCTGGACCAGGGAGGCGGGCTCGACGAGACGCTGTTCACGGTCGCCCGCCTGCTGCCGTTCGCGTGGCAGCACCCGGACGACACCGTGGCGCGGATCGTGCTCGACGGAAAGGAGCACGGCCCCTGGTCGCTGGCCGCGCCGGGGGCCGTCCAGGCGGCGCCGATCCTGGTCGACGGCGTCGAGCGGGGGCGTGTCGAGGTCGCCGTCGTCGCCGCGCTGCCGACGGCTGATGAGGGACCATTCCTGCGCGAGGAGCGCAACCTCCTCGACGAGGTGGCGCGCCAGATCGGCCAGCTCGTGCACCGCAGGGCGGCCGAGGAGGAGCGGGCGCGGCTCGCCGAGCAGCTGCGCCAGAGCGAGCGCCTCGCCAGCGTGGGCCAGCTCGCCGCCGGCGTCGCCCACGAGCTGAACGAGCCGCTCGGGGCGATCCTCGGCTACGCCCAGCTCCTGCAGAAGACCGTGTCGCTGCCCCGGCAGGCGCAGGATGACCTCGAGCGCATCGTCAAGGCCTGCCTCCACGCCCGCGAGATCGTGCGCAACCTCCTGCTCTTCGCGCGCCAGCTTCCCCCGAGGCTGACCGCCACCGATCTCAACGCCGTGGTGCGCGAGGTCCTGGATTTCATGCACGGGCCGTGCGAACGCGCCGGCGTCGCCGTCGTGGACGGGCTCGGATCGCACCTGCCTGCGGTCCCGGCCGATGCCGCCCAGCTCCGGCAGGTCCTCGTCAACCTCGTGGCCAACGCGGTCCAGTCAATGCCAGGCGGCGGCCGGTTGTGGGTGCGCAGCCGGCTGGACGGGGGCGAGGCCGTGCTCGAGGTCGAGGACGCCGGAAGCGGAATGAGCGAGGGGGTTCGCGCCCGTATCTTCGAGCCGTTCTTCACCACCAAGGAGGTCGGCCAGGGCACCGGTCTCGGCCTTGCCGTGGCGCACGGCATCGTCGTCGCCCACGGCGGGAGGATTGCCGTGACCAGCACGCCAGGCCGGGGTTCATGCTTTCAGGTGCGCCTCCCGGCCGGAAGCGACCCGCCGCCAGGGTGAGCCGGGCCGCGGCCGCGCCGGCGTTGTCGCGCCTGCCTGCGGGAGGCTATACTCCGGCAGCCCTGGATGGAGAGCAGAATGGCCAATCTCACACACACCTGCGGCGCCTGTGGCAAGCAGCTCACCGTCCCCGACCGCTACCTCGGGCGCAACCTCAAGTGCCCGCATTGCGGCGCGGGGTTTCGCCTGGAGGCCCCGGCCCCGCCTCCGGAGCCGGTCCGGCCGGCGCCGGCGGCACCCCCCGAGCCGTTTGCCGCGCCGGCCCCGCGAAGCGTCCCTCCACCTCCCGAGGAGCCGCAGTTCACGGCCGAGCCCGGAGTCCGCTTTGTCGTCAAGCGCATCGACGTGCTCTCGGCCGCCAAGGTGAGCGCCGCCATCCACGGCCTGCTGGGGTTCGCGTTCGGGGTCGTCTTCGCCGTGTCGATCCTTTTCGTACCCAAGAAGATGCTCGCCCCGGCGATACTTTCCCTCGGGAAGGGCGCGGCCGCGCTGCTGTCGATCGTCGCGGTCCCCGGCTCTTGCGCCATTGCCGGGCTCGTGGTCGGCGCCGCGGTGGCCGCGCTCTACAACGCCACCGTGAAGCTCTTCGGCGCCCTCCAGGTCGATCTCGAGTAGCGCCGAGCCGATGCAACCCCGCCCCCGACCACCCGGGTGGAAAGCCGAAGGGAAGCGGGCGGCTAGAACTCGCGCAGCGACTCGTGGGCGCCCTTGTGCATCTCGTACCAGAAGTCGAGGCCGGCCGCCTGCTTGTCGGCCTCGAAGCGGGCGAGCCAGGTGCGAAGCTCGGGATCCTGCGATCCTGCGGTGTCCCGCACGCGGCGCAGGAACTGCACCACGAGATCGAGCGAGCGCTCCGACTCCCAGTACACCGAGGCGTTGCGGCTGCTGATCCGGCTGGCCGTAACCTCGATGCTGCGCTCGAACGCCTCGCGCTGCCCGAACAGCGCCTCGACGATCTCCGGCAGCATCTCCTCGGCCCAGGCACGGTGGAACCGGCACACCCCCAGGTTGTCCATGACGAGTTCGCGCTTGAAACGCTCGGCGTTGATCCGCCCGAGCTCGCGCGGCGGCACGAACTCCTGCCCGTAGTACATGTAGTACTTGCCCATGATGGGCATCGGCGAAAGCACGCCCGGGGTCCAGTACTGGTTCGGCACCATCCACCCCTTGCGGGCGAACGCCAAGTACACGAAACGGTCCAGGAGCCCGCGCCCCTTCTCCCGCGCGAGGTGGCGGGCCCGCCGCCGGGCGCCGTGCTCCAGCCGGAGGTGCCCGCGACGGCCAATGATGCCGTCGAGCAGCGCGCACCCGAGTTCGGCGTTGTGAGCCGAGTCGGCTTCCACGGCGAACCCATCCGGGGTGAACGCTGGCCTGTCGCGCACGCCCAGTTCCTCGGGCGCAAGCAGTCCCTCGTGCAGGCACTCGAAAAGCCACGACAGCACGCCGCCCACCGAGATCGCGTCGAACCCGCAGGCGTCGGCGTGATGGTTGAGCCGCTCGGCGGCTCGCTGGTCGAAGATGCCGCACTGCGGTCCCATCACCTGGTACGGCTCGTAGTCCTTCTTGTACGGTCCGAACATCTTCTTGCACACCGCCACGCACGGCTCGCCGCAGGTGTGCTGCCGTTTGGGCCTGATGGTCTCTTCGTTGAACTGGCGGAGGTAGTGGCCGGCCACGAGCCGCTCGTGGAGCGACACGCGCTGTGCCTCGTCCCAGAAGACCGACGAGTAGTTGAACGACAGCAAGCCGCCCCCGACCGTCGCGAAGTTGACGCCGAACGTGCCGCCGGTGTCGAACCTGGGATCGAAGCGATACTTGGTCGTGGCCTCGAAGTCCTTGGCTGCGAGTTTTTTCTGGTAGCGTTGCTGGAACCACTCGTCGGCCACCTTGCGGTCCCGGAAGTCCTCGTCCACGAACGACCCGCCGTAGATGACGGCGGCGATGCCGTGCTCCCGCAGCAGCGCGGTGCCGAACCCGCCGCGCCCCGCCCAGGTGTCGACGAACGTCAGCTTGCCGTTTTCGACCGGCACCGAGCAAATGGCGCCGAAGTCGGTGGCGAGCGCCGCCGGCCCGGTGGCGAGGATGCGCGGAGCGCTCTCGTAGCGCCCCCCGAAGCGCTCGAAAACGTGGTCCATCAGCGAGTAGACGCCGGTTCGCCCGTCGCGCCACAGGCGCGGCACGTCGACCGGCTCGAGGTCCACCTCGATTTCCTCGCTGCCCCGGCGGTTGAGCACCAGCACCGAGGGGGTGCGGGCCGCTCCCACGATGGCCAGGAGGTTGATGCCGAGGTTCTCGAAGACCAGCGCCGCCCCACCCATCGAGGAGACGAAGAACCCTCCCCAGCAAGGAGAGAAACCGGAGAACACGAGGCGGTTGGAGCCCGGGAAAATCGAGCCGGCGAGCAGCCCGGTGCCGATGTTGAGCGATCCGAAGCGGCCGGCGAGATGGAGCCCGAGGTCCACCGGCCCGAAGAAGTCCCCGACGCGGTACCGCTGGATCCGATAGTAGCCAGTCGCGGCGTCCACAAACAGCACTTTCTGGTAGCTCTCCCCGGGCACGTCGGCCTCCCCGGCCGAGTATACTCGGGGCATGGTTCGCGAATCCCTCGATCCGGTTTCGGTGCTGGCGGAGGCGGGCTCGGAGGATCCCGCCGAGCTGTCGCGTCTGGGCATCGCCGCCGCGCGCAGGCAGGACTTCGAGCGCGGGTACATCCTGCTCAAGGAGGCGTATGACCGCTACCAGCGGCTCGGCGACACCAGGCACCTGGCGCCGGTGCTGTCGTACTACGGCCTGTGCCTCGCCCTGTTCCGCGCGCGCTACCGCGAAGGGGCGCAGTTTTGCCAGGCGGCGATCGACCGCGAGTTCTTCAAGGCCGAGTACTACTACAACCTCGCCCAGGTCTGGGTGGCCGGACGTTCGCGGCGGCGGGCGGTGGAGGCGATCCAGCGCGGCCTTGCGGTCGAGCCGAACCACGTGGCTCTCAAGGAACTCGAGGAGGAGCTGGGCAAGCGGCGGGAGCCCGTCATCCGTTTCCTCTCGCGCAGCCACCCGCTCAACCGCTCCCTGGGCAAGCTGCGCCACCGCATGCTCGGGCCGGCAAAGTAGGTGCTGCGGGCCCGCCCCGGCCCGGTGGGGGCGCTTGCATCCGGCCGGCGTGGACCCCGGCGGTCGTCAGCGCGAGAACAGGAGGCGTTCGGTCACTGCCTGCAGGGAGGCGGCGCTGGTCGGCTTGGACATGAACCCTCCGGCGCCGTCCACGACCGCCTGCTCGAGCCGCTGGTTGGTCGACGGCGCCCCGGCAAGCCCCGTCAGGAAGAACACGCCGCGGGTGGCCTGGGGATGGAGCTGCTTGAACCGGTAGAACGTCTCGATGCCGTCCGGGTCCGGCATGTCCACGTCCATGAACACGAGGTCCGGGGCCGCCTCGGCACTGCGGGCCAGCAGCGCGGTCCCGTCCGGGAGCCCCTCGACGACCAGCTCGCCGCTGCGGATCTGATCTTCGTACATGGTCCGGAACGCCTCGCACAGCGCTTCCCGGACAGCGGCCACGTTGTCGACGACGAACACCAGCTTGGCCATGCTCCAACCTCCGCCTGTCTTCTGCAGCCACCCGCCGAGTCCACCGGGCCGGGCTCGCGCTCCCCGGAACCCCTTGCGTCGAACGGTCGCGCAACCATTCTACACACACCTGCACCTGTCACCACCTGCGCCAGCCCGCTCGCCGGGAGGGCGCCCGCCAGAGGAAGCCCAGCCCCACTACGGCTGGCGGGAGGCGACGCGGACCGCGTCGAGGGCGAACGCCACCAGGCTTCCGGCCTCGCTCTCGGAACCGGGAACGAAGCGGATTCGCACCGATGACGGCCCGGCGACCCGTGCCTCGCCGGGCCATAGCGGCACCAGCTCGCCGTCCGCGAGGCCGGGCCAGCTCAGCCACGGCCGGCCGTCCTGCCAGCTCACGCTGACCGCTGTCTCGCCGTCCTGGAACGAGCCGAAACCCTCCTCCGGCCAACCCGGAACCGGCTGCCCCTCTTCGGCACGGCGAAAGACGATCGGCGACGCCGCCGGCTCGAACGGCACCACCACCGATCCCGCCCGTCCGACCTCGTCGAGGCTGAAGGTGAGCTTGAGATCCTCGAAGCTCGGATCCTCCGAGGCGCCGACGTTGAAGGTCTCGAAGTGCCAGTGCTCGAGCGGCGAGCGAATCCGGTTGTAGACCATTTCGAGGTGCGCCCCGGCGTGCACGACCTGCAGCTCGCCGTAGCCGAGGTTCGTGTAGCGGCCGGCGTACCTTTCGAGAGGCAGCGCCGGAGCCGAACCCCCAATCCGTCGCCTGGCCCGGATCTCCTTGATCCGGCTGCGAGCGCCCCACGCCCCCTGGCGGAGCTGCGCCGCGCGCGCCAGCCAGTCCCGGTCGGCCCGCCCGAGCAAGCGGTCGACCACGGTCCTCACGAGCGCCTCCGGGAGGCCGGAGCTGCCGGCGTTGGCGAGGATCGCGATGCCGATCCTGTCGTTGGGAAAGAGTGTCACCAGCGTCGAGAAGCCGTCGAGGTTGCCGCCGTGGTAGGCGCGCAGCCTCCCGCGGTAGGTGTCGACGAACCAGCCCAGCCCGTAGTACGGCTGGCTCAGGGCCTTGTCGTCAGTGGAAAGGCGGGTGGGCGTGATCGGGCGCATCAGGGCGGTGAGGGTGCCCTCGTCGATGAGCTGCCGGCCCTGCCAGGCGCCCCGGGCCTGGAGCAGCTGCAGCCAGCGGGAGAGGTCCTCGGCCGTGGACCAGAGCCCGCCGGCCGGCGCGATGAGGGTCACGTCCCGGAACGGGGCCGGCACGATCCCGTGCCCGCGATCGCGGTACGGGCGTGCCACGTCGCCGAGCGCCTGCGCCTGGTCGAGCGAGAACACCGTGCGCTCCATTCCGAGAGGGGCCAGGACCCGGCCCTCCATCAGCTCCTCCCACGACTGCCCGGTCGCCACTTCCGCCACGTGCCCGGCCACCACGAACAGCAGATTGGAATACTGGAACTTGCTGCGGAAGCGGGCGGTCGGTTCGAGAGCCGCAAGGCGGGCCACCAGCTCGTCGCGAGAAAGCCCCGGCTCGCCGTACCAGACGCCATCGTGTCGAGGCAGACCCGAGCGGTGTGTGAGCATGTCCGCCAGCGTGATCCTCTCGCTGGCGAGGGCGTCCCGGAGCCGGAACGACGGCAGGGTGTGCCGCACCGGGGCGAAGAAATCCACCTTCTTCTCGTCGGCCAGCATGCCCAGCAGGACGGCGGTGAACGGCTTGGTGGCCGAGCCGATCGGGAAAATCGTGCGCGGGGACACGGGCAGACGGTGCTCGACCTCCCGCCAGCCGAACCCGCGCAGCACCACGGTCTGGCCGTCGACCACCACCGCCATTGCCAGCCCCGGCACGCCGAGCTGCTCCATCGCGGCCTCGACCTGCTCGTCGAGGCCCGCCAGCGCCTGGTCCGTCTTGGCGCTGGCCGCCATCGCCAGGCCCATGGCGGCCAGCGGCCGCACCTCGGACTCGCGTGCCTCCGGCCACGCCTCGGAAATCGCGAGGCTGCTCAGGATCGCGAGCAGGAGGGCGACGTTCCCCCGGGCCATCGTGGACACCACCTCAGACTCCCAGAATGGGGGCGGTTGTCAAGACCTTCCCGCCCCGGCCGCCAGCGGCTGCATCACCGTCCCGAACCGGCACGCCCCGCCTTTCCCTCCTTTGCCGCCCGATGCTGTTCGCGGGAGTGGACGCACGGCACGTACCGCATTTGCTCGCGCCGGACATGTCTTTTGCGAGAAGGTGGAGGGTTTGCCACAGTGAGCTTAAACCATCTTCAACAAGTGGCCCATCTTCCTCTTCTTGACCTCGAGATACCGGCGCGTGTGCTCGGTGGGAGGCACCTCGAGCTGGACGCGCTCGACGATCTCGAGGCCGTACCCCCCGAGCGCCACGTACTTCGCCGGGTTGTTGGTCATGAGCCGCATCCGCCGCACGCCGAGCTCGCGCAGGATCTGGGCTCCCAGCCCGTAGTCGCGCTGGTCCGGAAGGAACCCCAGCCTCTGGTTGGCCTCCACGGTATCCGCGCCGGCGTCCTGCAGCTCATAGGCGCACAGCTTGTTGGCGAGTCCGATGCCGCGCCCTTCCTGAAGGAGGTAGAGAAGCACCCCGCGCCCCTCGGCGGCGATCCGCTTCATGGCGGTCTCGAGCTGCAAGCCGCAGTCGCATCGCGACGACCCGAACACGTCCCCGGTCAGGCACTGCGAGTGGACGCGCACCAGCACCGGCACCTCGGGGTCGATGTCGCCCATCACGAGCGCGACGTGCTCGTCGCCGGTCAGCGAGGAGCGATAGGCCACGGCCCGGAATGTGCCGAAGCGGGTCGGCAGGAGCGGTGCTGCCACCCGCTCGACGAGCCGTTCGGTGCGCAGCCGGTGCGCGATGAGGTCCTTGACCGCCAGGACCTTGAAGCCGTGTCGGGCGGCCAGCTCGAGCAGCCGCGGCAGCCGGGCCATCGAGCCGTCCGCGTCCATGATCTCGCAAATGACCGCTGCCGGGTACACCCCGGAAAGACGGGCCAGGTCGATGGACGCCTCGGTGTGGCCGGTGCGCTGCAGCACGCCACCCGGGCGCGCCCGCAGCGGAAACATGTGACCCGGCCGCACGAGGTCGTGCGGCCGGGTCGCCGGGTCGATGATCGTCAGCACCGTATTGGCGCGGTCGGCGGCGGAGATCCCGGTCGTGGTCCGGTGCCGCGCCTCGACCGACACGCAAAACGCCGTTTGGTGCGGCGAGGTGTTGTGCTCCACCATGGGAGGCAGCTGCAGCTCCTCACAGCGCTGCTCGGTGAGCGCGATGCAGATGAGGCCCCGCGCGTGGGTGGCCATGAAGTTGATGGCCTCGGGCGTGACCTTCTCGGCCGCGATGACGAGGTCGCCCTCGTTCTCGCGGTCCTCGTCGTCGACGACGATGACGAAGCGGCCGCGGCGGAACTCCGCCACGGCCTCCTCGACGGTCGCCAGTCGAGCGCCTCTCGGGTCCGGCGCGCTCACCAGCCCTACTTCGCCGGCTCGCCCGCCGGCTCCGCCACCATGTTGAGCGTGATCACCGAGGTGCGCGAAACGTGGTTGATCTGGTCCTCGAGCGTGAGTTCGAGCACGTACTCGCCAGGATTGGAGAACGAGGACAGCGGCAGGTTCTGCCCGAACATGAACAGCCCCTCGCCCACCTTCGACACCTGCACCGGCGTCGGCGGCCGCTGTCCCGCCGGCTTGCCGTCGTGGGTCAACTTCATACCCATGGCGATCCTGGGTTGGCCGTTTTCCGCGAGGCCCGGCTTGACCACGTACGCGAAGTACGCGAGCTGCTCGGAGGGCCGGAAGATGTGCTCGGCCCGCGGGAGGATCCTCCAGCCGCCGATGTTGAACGGGTCGCCGAGCTTGAAGTTGGACTCCTGCAGCGGATCGGCGCCGACGTACATCGGCGAGATGAAGGTGCCGGTCTCGTGGGTCGGGTCGGAGACGGCCGAGGCCGAACGCACGGCAATCGGCGTCTCGCCGGCCAGCAGTGCGATTTCCACCTTGTACTCGCCGGCATCGACGGGAACCGTCAGCTCGTACGCCCGGTACCCCTTCATCGACATGGCGGCGACGGGGGTCTGGAAGCTGCCGATCACCTTGCCTTCCCCCTGGAGCGACACCCGACCGATGGCCTGGGTCGCCACCTGCACGGGATCGGGAATCTGGATGTGCAGCCAGAGCGGGCGCATCGTCTCGGAGGCCACTCCCATGGTGGCCAGGAAGTGCGCGCCGTCAGGCCACGGCCTCGGCTCGAGGTCGAAGACCGCGAGCTGGCTCGGCGTGGCCGCCAGGGATCCCTCGACGAGGCCCCAGCGCGGGATCTCGGCGACGCTGGAGATCTTGTTGACCAGAAACTGCTTCGGGCGCTCCGCCAGGACCTTGAGGGAGGTCTTGTTCCTGCGGTCCATGCGGTCGAACGGGAAGTCCTTCGAGCCGGGACGGGATTCCACGAAGGTGAACGTGATGTAGTCGTCCTTGTTCGTGCTGCCAGCCTTGGCGGTCGGCTTGAGGTAACGCCAGATCTGGCCAGCGCCGCGCTGCATCGCATCCGGGCGATCGTCGTCGCTGGGCGCCGCCAGCTGCTCGACACCGGCTGGCAACCCCATGAGCACGAGGACCTTGCCTCGGTCGGTCAGGCTACCGGGAACATTCTCGCCATTCCCCTTCTCGTACGAGAACTGCTTGTCGGCGGCCTTGACGCGCGCTTCGAAGTCGAGCTTGAACTCGTTGGGCACGGTCTTGGGGTTGGTATCGCGCCTGGCCCAGAACAGCTCGATGAAAGCCTCGGCCTGTGCATCGCTGGCGAGGCGGCTCCACTCGGCCTTCTCCTCGTCGGTCATGAGCACGCTGACCGGACCCGCGGCCCAGTCGGTGTACTGCTGCGAGAGCTGCGCAGCGGCGGGGACGGCGGCGGCGAGCGCCAGCAGCGCCAAAGGGATGATGGAACGACGCATGACCTTCTCCTTTTGCCCGCCGGCTGGCGGCGCGGCAGCACATTCTACACCCATGGCGATCCGCCCGGACCCAGGCGCCAGAGGCACGATGCAGGAGACGGTCAGAAGGGGTTGCCGAACGAGATGTAGAGCTGGCCGGGAGACTCCATGCGGCCGCCAGCGAACGGCTCGCGCCTGAACTTCCACCCGTACTCGAGGCGCAGGGGTCCGACCGGCGTCTCGACCCGCAGGCCGAGACCGCCGCCCCAGCGGATCTGTCGCGCCTCGATGTCGTCGTACTCCCGCCAGACGTTGCCGCCGTCGACGAACAGGCTCGCGCCGACCGGCCCCCACAGCGGCACTCGCCACTCGAGGTTGGCCAGCAGCAGTCCCCCGCCGCCGATCGGCTCGCCGCTGTCGGTGAGAGTCTGTCCCCGGATGCCGAGCCTGTCGGTGGCGAACGCCCGGTGGGAGATCCGTCCCCCGGCGAAGAAGCGGACGCTGACCGGCACGTCGATGGGGTCGGGAGCGGGCGGGTCGTTGCCGGTGCGCGGGCGAATGAAACCTGACCTCACGGCCCCGGCCATCACCCCTCCGGCGAACGGCACGTAGCCGGACAGCGAGGCCGTCAGCTTGTCGAAGAGGGCGTCGGCCTCGAAGACTGGAAACGACGACTGGAGCTGGAGCGAGGCCAGCACCCCGCGCGTCGGCAGGAAGATGTCGTTCCGCGTGTCCCACTCGAGGGTGGGAGCCAGCGAGGCGATCCTGGCTCGCTGCTTTTCGCGTTCCAGTCTAGAGAGCACCTCCGGCGGGGCGTCGGGGTCGACGATCTGGTACTCGTACCGCAGCAGCGCCCTCCTCGGCTTCCGCAGGCGGTCCCCGACCTCGGCCCACAGCCCGCGCCGCAGCAGCTCGTAGGTCGTCGCCCTCTCCTCGGTCCGGTACACCGAGACGGCGGCGGGCACGCCGAGCAAGCCGAGCATGGCCGGCTCCCGGTAGGTGAGCTGGGCCCGCAGCTCGCGACTCGAGTAGCGGCCCTCGACCGAGAGCGCGCGCCCGGTTCCGAACAGGTTCAGCTCGGACCACTGGGCGGAGACCTGGAAGTCCCGTTCGGTGTCCCAGCCGAGCCCGAAGGCGGTGGCGCGCGTCGCTCCCTCGGTCAAAGCCAGGACCACGCCCCGTCTGGCGCCTCCCACCTGGCCGGGAATCGGGGACAGGGCCACCGAGCCGAAGATCCCCAGCCCCAGCAGGCGGCGCTGGATCTCGAGCTGGCGCTGCGGTCCCAGCACCTGTCCGCTCTCGAGCCCCGCGACCCGGTCGACCACCGTGCGGCTCGTGCGACGCAGGCCCGCGACCACGACCCGGCCCACCACCGAACGCTCTCCGGGTAAGACCTCGAGCTGCACGTCGCACTGGCCCTCCTCGCAGGCATGCCGCGTCTCAACCCTGGCGTCCAGGTAGCCGGCCTCGGCCAGCGCGGCCCGCAAGGCATTGCGCGCCCCGTCCTCGGCGAGCTGGCTCCACGCGCTGCCTGTGGCCAGCCCGATGCCGGGCATCTCGAGGTCTGACGGCCATCCCTCCACGGCCAGTTCCCGCACCTCGTGGCGCCGGCCCTCCTCGACCGGGAACTCGATGGTCCAGCCGCCGGCACCGGGCACGATTCGCGCCGTTCCCACCACCGCCTCGGCGAACCCGGCCGCCTGGTACGTCCCGAGCACGGACAGTACATCCTCCGCCAGCGTGGTCTCGTCGACCGGCTCGCCCCCCCAGCGCCACGGCCTCCCCTTGCGCGCCCCGACCCTCTTGCGGAGCTGCTCGGGGCCGAGCGCCGATGCGCCGGGAAAGCGCACCTCCGCGATCCGCTGCCGCTCGCCCCGCCGGACGTCGAGGTGCAGCACCCGCTCGTCCTTCTCCGCCGCCAGGCCGGCGGTCACCCTGGCGTCGAGGAAGCCTCGCTGCTGGAGGGCGATCCGCACGTCTCTCGCGATCAGGTCGAGCGAGGACTCGGCGAACGGCTCGTCTCCGCCGAGAAATCGCAACGTGTCTCGGCCCAGCTCCGCCGGGTCGCGCATCCCGGTGAGGACGAGGCGGTAGTGGGGGCCCTTGCGCACCTGCAGGACCAGATCGTCGAGCACGCCGGTGCGCTGCAGCCGAGGCGCGTCGACCTCGGCCTCCCAGAACCCCGCCGCGCGCAGGTGCTGCTCCAGCCTCCGGCGCGCCCCTTCGAGCCTGCCTTCCCCCAGGCGGTCGCCCGGCCCGAGGCCGCAAATCTTCAGCAGCGGCTCGGCGCCCAGGTCGCTGCCGGGGGCCCTGATCATCCCGAGCGTGCGGGCCGTCCCGAGAGTGGCGCGCACCGTGACCGCCACGGTTCCGGCGGCCGGGCGCGCGTCGAGTTCGGGATCCAGGCGAGCCTCGGGGTATCCGCGCAGGCGGAGCTGCTCCTCGGCCCTCTGCAGCGCTCTCACGAAACGGTTGACCTCGAGCGGGGCCCCCACCTGCAGCCCGAGCTGCTGCGGGAGTTCAACTCGATACCGCCGCGGCAGGCCCTCGATGCGCACCTGGCTGATTCTCGACGCCACCTGTACCGCGAACTTGAGAATCGCCCCTGATTCCGTGCTCTCCACCTCCACCGTCACGTCCTCGACCTCGCCGGTGGCGAGCAGCGCCTGGGTGCCGGTGCGAATCTCGGTGCGCGACAGCGGTGCGCCGGGCTCGATGGCGAGCACCTTGCGCAGATACGACGGGTCGGCGGCGCCGGGGGCCTCGAGTCGCACCTCGCGGATCGGCGTCTGACCCCACACCAGCGAGGCGCAGAGCCAGCCGGCGGTCAGTAGCGGTGCTGCCACTTGACCTCCACCGAGTACGACCCGTCGGCCTGCCGCTGGGCATCCAGGAACAGCCCCTGCCCCAGCCGGACGCGGCTGGTAATGACCTCCTCGCGGTTGGAGGTGAGGTTCGTCGCCACCGTGACCGACCAGTTGCGGGAGAGCTGCTTGACCACCGTCAGCCGCGCCGTGGGATCGCCGCTCTCGGTGGCGGCGAACGGATCCACCCGGAGCTGATCGACGTCGAGGAGCGTGCGGGCCCGGCTGGCGACCGCGCCGGTGAGCTGATCGGTCAAGAACGAGCTGGCCACGGTCCCGGCCTGCACCGAGCCGGCCTCCTCGGCGCGCTTGCCCATGGAAATGAGCGAGATGATGTCCCACTCGGGCAACGGCGGGGTGGAGGAGAACGTGGGCGTCATGCGATCCAGCGTGCCGACCAAGCCGACCGTGATCTCGAACCCTTGCACGCTGCTGCGAGCGAGAAGGTCGAGGTACGGCCGGATCGCCTGCGGATCGGTGAACGAGACCTGCCCTCGCAGCAGCTCGTAGCGAGCGCCCGAGACTTCCAGCTCCCCGCCGGGCAAGGCCTCGAGGCTGCCGAGCACGCCGGGCTCCGCGCTCGTCCCGATCACCCGCAGCGTTCCGCGGGCGACGAGCCGGGCGAGGTCGGTGCGCAGCTCGAGCGTCCCCGGCACCTCGACGCCGAGGTTCAGGGCTACCGGCGCGGCGTCCGCAGCACGCGCCCGCACCGGGGCCAGGACGCCCTCGATGATGAGGCGCTGGAGGTCGAGGTCCCGCGTGTAGAGCGTGCGCTGCAGCGTCGCCTCCCCGCTCAGCGAGAGGTTGTCGAGCGGACCGACGAGTCGGGCCGTCCCCGCCAGCACGGGGTTGAGCCCGCTTCCCAGCGGCCACCGCAGGCGGTTGAAGCGCAGCGCCAGGTCGAGCTCCAGGCGAGGCGACAGCGTCACCTGCCCCGAGCACCGCCCCGAGCCGCCCAGCAGCGTGAACTCGACGTCGTCCAGACGCACGGCCTCAGGGATGAGGGCGATCGTACCGTTGACGTGCGTCACCGGGGCCGGCACCCCGGGGAGCGCCAGCGAGGCCTCCCGCACCTGCGCCGTCCCGGCGAACCGCGGCGAGGCGTCGGTGCCGCCGATCTCGGCGTGCACGGTGACGCTCCCGGTCGGCCGGGCCTCGGGCCAGACCAGTTCCAGCAGTGCGGCCGGAAGCTCGCCGTCGATCCGTCCTTGCAGCCGGCCGTCGGATTCCCTCACGCCGCCGGCCGTAACACTGGCGTGCTCGCCGACCAGTATGGCGCTGCCCAGCTCCATGCGGCTGCCCTCGACCTCGAACGAAAACGGCCGCTCGAGGCGGGCTTCCTCGTCCTCCACCGAAACCGCCAGCTCGCGCACGGTGCCGTCGATGCGCGCAGGTCGGGACGGCTCGAGCGTCACGTTGGCAACGCCCACGAGGTACCCGTGGACCGGCATTTCGATGTCGGCCAGATCGTGCAAGAGCTCGTTGAGCGACTCGATCGAAAAGCCGACCTCTCCGCCGTACCCCTGCTCTCGCTGCGAAAGCCCCCCACTCAGGCGCCACACGCCCGGCCTCGCGACGTCGATCCTCACCCCCTGGGGGTCCAGCTCCACGAACCCGCGCCCGCCGCCCGCACTCGCGACCTGCAATCGGCCAGCGGGCGCGTCGAAGGAAAACCTCCCGCCGAGGTTCAGGTCCAGCTCGCCGCCGGCGAGCCGGGCCAGCGGCGGCGAGATGCCCTGCAGTCCCAGCCCCGCCACCCGGGCGCTCACCTCGGCCTCGCGTTGCCGAAGGTCGAGCCTGGCGGCGGCCGTAAACGGCCCGACCTGCAGGGCATCGACCGTGAGGACGCCCCCTTCGAGGTCTACCTGCCCGTGGCCGCTGCCGAACGGCACGCCGGCGGCCAGCACCTGGGCGAGATGCACCCGCGCCTGAAGTCTCGGCTCGTCGAGCGTGCCGCCGAGATGACCCTCGACACCCACGGTCCCGGCCAGTGGCACGCTCAGGCCCGACCAGCCAACCGCCCTCTCGAGCGGCACCCCCTGTCCGCTGATGGCAAAGTCGAGAGCACCTCCCCGGCCGAACGCCAGCTCGCCGGAACAGCTCAACCGGCCCGGGCCGACGAACACCAGCCCGTCCTCGAAGCGCACCACGCCGCCGCCAACCCGCAGCGACGCCGAGACGGCGTCCGCCTCGACCGGCCCGAACGCGACCGGGGCCACCGCGACATCGCCGACCACCGTGAGGTCCTCGAACGGCCCCCGCAGCCGCACGTCGATGGCCGTGGTGCCACGCAGCGGGTCGGGCAGCACATCGGCCCCGATCCAGCCGCGCAGCAGCCGCGCCACGGTCTCGACCCGCGCCTTCTTGACCTGGATGCTCCAGTTGGGGACCCAGTCGCCGAGCGTGATCGTCCCTTCCCAGCTCGCCGGTGCCTCTGCCAGCGAGAGGTCATGGGCGGAGAGCCGCAGCCTCCCGTCGCCCTCGAGCGCGACGTGGACGCGCCCCGCCGCTGGGACGTCGGCCTCGCGCGGGCGCAGGCTCGCCACCGCCGTGCCGTGGCCGTGCGCGAGGTCGGAGCCGTTCCAGGTCAGCTCGGCGCTGGCCTCGAGCGCGGCGCCGAGCCCGGCGGCGTCGACGCCCAGCAGCTCGACGAACGCCGCCAGTGACAGCCCCTCGCCCCGGACCGCAGCAGCGTGCCTCCAGGGATCGCCGAGCGGTGCCAGCCGGTACGACCCCTCCACCGCGCCGCCCGCGAGCCGGCCTCTGGCCAGAGAGGCCTCGATCCCGTCGGGCCCGACCTCGATTTCGCCCTCGAGCCCCCGCACCACGAAACCCGCCGCGCCGGCGCCCGGGCTTGCCACCGCTGCGGTGACCGCCCAGGTGCTGGCGGCGTCCCAGGACAGCCGCCAGTCCAGCGCCACCTCGCCTTCCAGGTCGGCCCCGGCGCGGACGGCGCGGTCGAGCCACGCCAGGTCCACGCGCGCGAGGCCCTCACCCCGCACGGTGCGCCCGCCCACCTTGGCGCGGCCGTCGATCCGGAAACCCTCGCCCGCCGCCACCAGGCGCCGGATCTCGAAAGCCCCCGGCACGCTCTTGCCCCACGCCTGGACCGAGCCCGCGAGCGGCTCGAGGCCGGGTACTTCGACGCGGACCTCGGAGGCCCGCGCCACCACGGCCGCGAGCGGCGTGCGCCTGCTGCCCGTCACCAGGGCGTCGAGGTCGCTAACCCGCAGCACGGTGCCCGACGGCACGGCGAGCCGGCAAACCTCGACATCTTCCACTTCGACTTGCTTGACCCGCACCCGCAACCAGCTTCGCGAGCCGCTGCTCGCCGGCGCGTCGGGAAGCTGCATGTCCAGTCTCACGCCCCTGGCACGCACCGTGTCGATGACGATCTCGCGCTCGGCGAACCGCAGGGAGCCTGGACTCACCTCGACCACGGCCATCGCCAGCACCGGCGCGCCGGCGGGCCCGACCTCGACGTCCAGCAGCCCCACGCGCGGCGGCACCAGCCCGACCCTGGCCTCGCGCACCGCCACCCTCTCGCCCAGGGCCTGGCTGAGCTGCGCCGCGAGCTGGCGTGCCATCCACCGCCGCACCGCGGGACGCTGGAGCATCGAGGCGCCCCAGACGAGGGCGCCGAGCCAGACGGCCAGCACCGCCAGGAACGCGATGAGGGTGCGTGAGAAGTGCGCCCCGCGGCGGCCCACCTAGCCCTCCCGCTCCCCCCACTTGAGCTTGTGGTGCAGCGTCGAAAAGAAGCTCGCGTTGCGATCGCGCACCACCCACAGCGGCTCGTCGGCGACCCGCACCCTGACCCGAGGTCCGGCCCGCAGCGGCAGCCCTTGCTGGCCGTCGAGCGTGAGGTAGACCCCCTCGTCGCCGCGCACGAGGCGAACCGCCACCTCCAGACCCGACGGGATGACCAGCGGGCGGTTCGAGAGCGTGTGGGGACAGATCGGCGTGATGACGACCGCCGCCAGCCCCGGGTGGACGATCGGGCCGCCTGCCGAGAGGTTGTACGCGGTCGAGCCGGTCGGGGTCGAGAGGATGAGGCCGTCGGCGCGGTACAGGCTGAGGTGCTCTTCGGCCACCTCGACGTTGATGGCGATCATGCGGGCGAGCGCCGCCTTGTTGATGACGACGTCGTTGAGCACGAGGAACGGTTCGCCAGCCTCCCCGTCGCCGACCCTCACCTCGAGCCGGTCCCGGCGCTGGAGCTCGACGCGCCCGGCCAGCACGTCCTCGATGAAGTCGTCCGCCCGATCGGAGGGGTGCTCCGTGAGGAAGCCGAGCGTGCCCATGTTGATGCCAGCGACCGGCGTAGATGCGGGGCAGCCATGGGCGGCAGAAAGGAACGTTCCATCGCCCCCGACGACCACCACCAGATCCACCGCCCGCCCGAGTTCGGAGCGCGGAGGCCCCCCGGGCAGGCCGAGCACCGCCGCCGACTCGGCATCCGGCATGACCTCCACACCGCGCCTCAGCAGCGCGTCGGCCACCCGGCGCCCGAGCGACACGGCCTGGGGACTCGAGAACTTGACCGCCACACCCACGAGGCGCGGCGGCAGACGGAGCTGGCACGCATCCACGGCGCCATTCTAACTGCTCGCCGGAGTCCCGCCACGCGGCAGCGGGCCCAGTCAGGAGCGGAGCAGCCGCACGACCTCGCCCGGCTCCGGGAAACGCCCCGTCACGTGCTTGGAAAAGACCTTCTGGCCGTCCACCACGACATCGAACACGCCCCCGGAACCCTTGACGAGCGAGACTTCGGCTCCGAACGCGCTCTGGAGCTCGGCGGCCAGACCGGCCGCCCGCGGCCCGTAGTCTCACACCACGCAGTACGTGATCGACACTTTCATGCCGACTTCTCCCCCGCGCAAGTGTAGCCGAGCAGGGCGGCGGCAGCGCAGCACGCGAGGCCCGAGGCGATGGCCGTGGCCGTGACCCCGAACCGGGACGCGAGCAGGCCGGCCAGCAGGCCGCCCAGCGGCGCGAGGCCCGCGAACAGCCAGATGTAAATCCCCACCACGCGCCCGCGCAGTGCCGGCGGGGCCGAAACCTGCAGGAAGCCGTTGGTCGTGGACATCTGAACCGCGACCGCCAGGCCGAGCACCGCCATGAGCGCCGTCGCTCCTGCTACCGAGCGCACGAGCCCGAGCGCCACGAGCCCCAGCCCCACCCCGGCAAGACCGGCCAGGTTGATCCGGACCGCCGGGACCGAGGCCGGCCGAGTCGCAGCGGCAAGCGCACCGACGACGGCCCCCAGCCCCGCCCCGGCGAGCAGCACCCCGTACCCCTGGGCGCCGGCGCCCAGCACGTCCCGGGCAAGCACGGGCAGCACCGTCGTGTACGACAGCCCGATGCCCGAAGTCACCGCCATGGCGATCAGCACGCACCGCACCCGCCCGTCGTGCCACACGAAGCGCAAGCCCTCGACCAGCTCGTGCACGACGGAGCGCCGGCGCGGCGCGGCCGGCGCCTGCACCCGCACCAGCAGCAGCGCCACGAGCACGGCCAGGTACGAGGCCGCGTTGACCGCGAAGCACACCCCTTCCCCGTACGCTGCCGTCAACGCCCCCGCCACCACCGGCCCGACCATGCGGCTGACGTTGAACGCCGAGGAGTTGAGCGACACTGCGCTCTGCAGGTCGGCCACGCCGACCAGGTCGACCTGCAGCGTTTGCCTGGCCGGCATGTCGAGGGTGTCCACCAGTCCCTGCAGCAGCGCCAGGGCGAGAAGCTGCCAGACCTGCACGGTACCGCTCAGCGTCAAGACCGCCAGCACCGTGGCCTGGACGAGGCTGGCCGTCTGCGTGAGGAGCACCAGCCGGCGCCTGGGAAAACGATCGACGAGCACACCGGCGAGCGGCGAGCCGACGAGCGCGGGCCCGAACCTGGCCAGCGTGAGAACCCCCAGTGCCGCGGGCGAGTTCGTGAGCCGGTACAGTAGCCACGAAAGCGCCGTGGTGTGCATCCAGGTCCCGATGACCGAGACCCACTGCCCGATCCAGTAAATCCGGAAGTCGGCGTGCCGCAGCGCCCGGAACGGCTGCTGCAGGCGCGGTGACGCCACCTCGTCGTCCGCTCCCCTGGGGGGGTGCTCAGCCACCGTGGCCCGCGAGGCGGGAGGCCAGCGTGGCCGCCACCGAGCCAGGCGCCACATCGACCTCCAGCCACCGCTCACGGCAGCGCACGTCGGCGATGCGCACCTCCACCTCGGCCGGCAAATAGCGCCGCAGGTCCACGAGCAGGATCCGATCCTCGGGGTCGAGCCGGACGAGCGGGCCCGCGTGCGTGCGCAGCAGCGCCGCAGCCAGGCCCAGAGGCAGCGGCAGCGACAGCGGCCCGCGCACCGCCTCGATCCGGCACCCGAGGAAGCGGCGATGCAGCCTCAGCTCGGACAGCCGCACCGTGCCGGCGAACCGGAACACCTGCCAGCGAGAGGCGACCTCGACCTCCAGCCCGTTCCCCTCCCCGCCCAACCGCACGAGTTCGAGCCAGGGTGCCTTCTGGGCCAGCACCCGCCTCACCACCACCTCGATCACGTCGAGGTCGAGCCGGATCGTGAAGCCGTCCCAGTGCAACAGCGAGCGCGGCACGAGGTCGGTCGACATGCGGGGAGTATAACCGCTCAGTGGCTGGCGGCCGGTGGCTCGTGGCTTGTCAGTGGTGGGTCGAGCGCGGCACGGTGAGAGGCCGGGTCATCTGGGACGGTGTGGAGCAGCCAGAGGCCGCCGACGAACGTGACCAGCACCACGAGCACGCCGCTCCGGGCCGAGCCGGTGAGCATCGCGGCGAGGGCGAACAGCGCCGGCCCGACGACTCCCGCGAACCTTCCCGAGAGGTCGTAAAACGAAAACAGCTCGGCCTCGCGCCCGCGCGGCACCAGCCGTGCGTACAGCGACCGAGACAGCGCCTGTGCGCCTCCCTGCACGAGCCCCACCAGCCCGGCCAGGACCCAGAAGTGCCACGCGGCCCGCATCCCGAAACCCAGCAGCGTGATCCCGACGTAGCCGCCGAGCGCAAGGGCAATCCCACGCCGCGGCCCCCACCGGCGCCCGGCGGCGCCGAAGGCGAGCGTCGCCGGCACGCCCACGAGCTGGGTGACGAGCAAAGCCCCGAGCATGTGCGGCATCGGGATCCCCAGCTCGGCGCCGTAGGCCGCCGCCATCTTGATGATCGTGCCGATGCCGTCGTTGTACAGCCAGTAGGCGAGCAGGAAGCGCCACAACACCGGCCGCCCCCGGGCCTCGCGGAAGGTGGCGGCGAGCTGCGCCCACACCCGACCGCGGTGCTCCGGCGCCGGCTCCTGCACCTTCGTCACCACCGGCACCGTGAACACCGCCCACCACACCCCAGCCACCACGAACGCCCACGGCAGGCCGCGCTCGCCGGCCCACAGGACCGCTCCGGCGGCGATCGCGAGGGCGATCCCTCCTCCCAGGTAGCCGTACGAGTAGCCGCGCGCCGACAGCTCGTCCCAGCTCTCGCGCGGCCCCACGGCGGGCAGCAAGGCGTCGTAAAAGATGTTGGCGCCGGCGAACGCCGAAGCTGCCACGACGTACAGTGCCGCCCCCCACCGCCAGCTCGCCGGCAGCGCCAGCGCCAGAGCCGCCGTGGCCGCCGCACCGAGGAAGGCGAAGACGCCGAGCAGCCGCACGCGCCACCCGCGCGTGTCGGCGAACGCCCCGAGAGGCGGCCCCGCGATCACCCCCACGAGCAGCCCCGCCACCGCCGTCCACCCCCACGCCACGGTTCCGGCCGGCGCTCCCAGCTCGCGGTTCGCCAGCGAGACGAGCAACGGCGGCAGCAATGCCGTCATGCAAATCGTCGCGAACGCCGAGTTGCCCCAGTCGTACAGGCACCACGCGCGCGCCGCTCGCTGCCAGGGGGCGCTCACGTGCGCAGTGTAGCGGCGGCAGCGTGGCAGCTACAATGCGCACATGATCGTTGCCTCGCTCGTGGCCACCGTGCTGCTCGCGCAGGTTCCGCTCGAGCCGACGCCTCCCGCCGGGGCGGGCGACCAGCCCGACGAGCTCGCCGCTGCCGGGTTGCCCGAGACCGCCGTGGCACGCACCCTCGAGGAGCTGCGCAAGTGCGAGCTCATGCTCGACGCTCTCGGGCTCGAGGAAATGGTCGCGGCCTCGCTCACGGTCGTCGAGGACGGGATGCGGGTGAGCGGCTCGTTCGCGTACCTGGAGCCGATCCGCCGCATGCGCGAGCGTGGCGCGGTGGTCAAGGAGCTGCAGTTCCAGCAGCCACTGGTGCGCATTTACGGCGGCTCGGCCATCGCCACTTACCGCTACCTCAAGAGCTGGGTCGACCACGGCACGCGGCACCGGGATCAGGGATGGTGCACCGACGTCTTCGAGCGCCGCACCGATGGCGCCTGGATCCTGGTCATGCGCCACCGCGCTTCCGACCGGCCCTCCCGCGTCACCCCGTAGAGCCTTCCGGCCAGCGCACCGTGACCACGGTGTGCAGCCCGCCACGCAGGCGGTAGTCGAGTTCGACGCTCATCCGCCGCGGCCGGCACGCCGCGACGAGATCCTCGAGAATGCGGTTGGCGGCGTGCTCCTGGTAGATTCCCACGGTCCGGTACGAGGTGAGGTAGTACTTGAGCGACTTGAGCTCGAGGCACTCCCGTTCCGGCACGTACCGCACCCGGAGCGTCCCGAAGTCGGGCAGCCCAGAAAACGGGCACACGCAGTTCCACTCGTCGGTGAGGATCTCGACCTCCGCTTCCCGGCCGGGATACTCGTAAGGGAATGTTTCCAGCACACCTGGCGTGACCTTTTCGGGACCGTCGAAAGCGAACGTCCGCCCTTGCGCCTGCACCATCGCCAGCCTCCCGAAGGACGCGGCGCGCCGGCGCCTCGCGACACGCCCGCCTTCTCTCCTGCCGGGCATGGTACCGCGGCGATCCGCCAGGACCCCGGGCACCGGGCCCGAGCCGGAGCTCGCGCGTTGACACTCCCGTTTCGTGCCAAGTAGGATGATCTGTCGAGACATGGGGCGAGCATGAGCGACTCGGACATTGCGCCACACCCCATCTGGGCCAAGCGGCTGGCCGCCATCGCGGAGCGCGTCGAGCAGTCGGGCGCGACCGGCGTGGCTGCCGAGCTGCTCGAGGTGGCAGCCAGTCTGACGCCGCGCGGCGAGGAGTTCCGCCGCCGCGCCGACGAGCTGCGGCGCCGTAGCGACCAGGGCAGCGACCCGGAACGTGAGCACAAGCGCCACAACCTGGAGGCCTCGCACGCCGTCGGCATGGCACGGCTGCTCGAGGCGCGGGGCGAACTGCAGCGGGCGCTCGAGATGCTCGACCTCGCCAAGCTGCGCGCCCCGTTCCACTACCTCGCCTACGCGAGCGCCGGCTATCTCCACCTCCGGCGCCGCGACCTGCGCGCCGCGGTCGAGGAGTTTGTGCAGGCCCGGCGCCTCAACCCGCTGGACCGCAAGCTGGCCATCGAGGCGGCCCGCATCGCGCTCGAACTCGAGGACTTCCAGGAAGCCCTCAAGCACGCGCTGGACGCCATGCTGCTCTCGCAGGGGGTGGGCGACAGCGAAGAGCTGGCGGCGCGCCGTCGGGTGCAGACCCTCGCCGCGCTGTGCCGCATCTCCCCCCGCGACCTCGCGGAACTCCAAGACCAGCGAGCGAGCGGCCTTCAGCGCGCTTCCGAGCAAGTTGCACTCACGCGTGCTCGTCTCTTTTCCGGCCTGCCCCCGGCCGATCAGAAGGTGCGCAAGGAAAAGCCCAGACCTCAGCGCGAGGAGCTGCTGCGCGTCGCCCTCGACCTGCGCCGGTTCAGGGCGTTTCGCCACTTTTCCGACTCGCAGCTGTTCCAGCTCGGGCAGGTCGGGAAGAGCGAGCCGTTCCGCCACGCCCAGGTCATCATGCGCGAGGATTACGAGGAACGAGATGTCTTCGTGATCCTTTCCGGCAAGGTCCAGGTGTGCCGGCGGTCCCCGATCGGCACGCAGGTGCTGGCCACCCTGGGGGTGGGCGACATTTTCGGGGATGTCAGTTACCTCGACGGCCGCCCCCGCTCCTCGACCATCATCGGCCTCGACCAGGGCTCAGTCCTGCGCTTGCCGGCCCGGGACCTCGAGCACCTCGCCTCGGCCAACCGCGAGCTGGGCGTGGCGCTGCTGTGGACGTTCTGGCACTCGCTCGCCGCCAAGACACGTGCCGCCAACGCCTCCATGACCCAGATCATCTCGCCCGGTTCGGCGCCGCAGCGGATCGTCACCGGCCAGCCGGGTGAGCGCGTCCACATCGACGAGGCCGCCAAACTCGAGGTGCTCCAGGAGCAGGGCCTGTCGGCTTCCGAGCTGCGGCTGCTGGCCTCCTACTCGAGCGAGGAGCGCTTCCCTCCCGACGCGCTCATCTTCGGCGAGGGCGAGCGGGGCGACAAGCTGTACATCGTCGTCGACGGCGGCGTGAGGATCTCGCGCCGCCTCCCCGGTATGGGCGAGGAAGCGCTCGCCATCCTCAAGCGGGGCGACGTGTTCGGCGAGATGGCCCTGATCGATGACCTTCCCCGCTCCGCGGACGCCCGTTCCCACCTCCAGGGGTGCACTGTCTTCACCGTCGACCGCCACCGGCTCGAAGAAGTCCTCGACATGGACCCCGACGCCGCCCGCCAGTTCCTCACGCTGCTTTGTCAGCTCCTGTGCCGACGGCTGCGCGCCATGAACGACCGCCTCGTCGCCTGGCGCCTCATGGTGGGGCACGAGTAGGCCTCCACCCACCCACCCGGTGGCTGGCCTCGACTCGGCCGGGTGACGCGTGAACGCAAAAGAGGGCGCCCCGGAGAGCGCCCGTCGCGAAGCGTGCAGCGTCAGCGAAATGGATCAGAACTTCATCTGGACCAGGACGTAGACCTTGGCCGCGCGGTTGAGGGCGTCGCCTTGCACGCTGACCGGCAGTCGCTGAGCGAACGCCTTGCCGGCCTTGACCTTGAAAGGCTCGAGCTGGAGCCGGCCGCCCTCCAACCCCTTCGAGGTGGCATCCTCGAGCAGCAGCACGGTGGCGATCTCCACCTTGCGCTCCGCGAGGTTCGTGCCGACGAGTTCCACCTCGCAGCGGACAGGCCTGCCGGCCTCCACCGCCTCGACGGGCATGAGCGTGACCGTGTCGAGGCGGACGCCCTGCACATCCGCTCGGAGCTGAATGACCCGGCCGATCGAGAACTCGTACTCGTTCTGGAAGGGATTCTCGGAGGGCGCATAGGCCGCGTCCTGCGCCATCGAGATCAGTGCCGCGAACGTGAAAGCGATCAGCGCCACCACTCGTCGCATGCCCACCCCCGGGAGGCCCTCAGGCCACCAGGCCGTGCCTCACTTCACAATGTTACCAGCAGCGAGCCTCGAGCCCTCCACGATGGTGCACTCGGAGTACTTCGGCCCCTTGACGGCGGTCACCCGGATGCGACCGATCTTCTTCTCGTCCTGTCCCAGCACCTCGCCGCTGTCGGGATCCTTGATCGGCTCGCCCAGCTCGTACACCGTGAACGTGTCGCCCACGTTGATGCCGTTGGCCGAGCCGAGGTTGATCCACACCGTGGCGCCCTCGACCTTGGCGATCTTGCCGCTCTTTACCTCGCTGGCCGGCACCGGGCCGCCGCTCGTGGCGAGCTCCAGGTTCTTGATCTTGGAGGCCAGCTCCGCCACCACCGGCCGCAGCACCTTGTCGAACATCCGGTCGTCGTCGACCCCGCCGCCGGTCCCGAGGACGAACACGTTGACGTTGCTCTCCTCCTTCTTGCCGGTGTCGGCCCAGACGATCTCGCCGGTGGTGGTGTTGACGATGCGGCAGTCCAGGGCGGCCACGAACTTCTTCTTCTTGACGTCCACCCCGAACCCCCAGCCGACCTTGGCCTTGTTCTCCTGCTCCCCGAACTCGGTCACGTTGCCGAACAGGAAGTATTCCACACCCAGCAACTTGCCGGCCTTGACCGCGGTCGAGGGATCGACGTCCCCGCCCAGCGACAGGTTCTTCTCCCGCATCAGGGCGTCCAGCCGCTCGCGGTCGATGACGGAAAACTTGCCCGACTTGACGAGCTCGGTGATGAACATGTCCTGGGCCGCACCGCCCGACGACCACCACCGGGAGTTGAGCGCCTTGTGACCGAACTCCAGGACAGCGATTCGGGGCTTGCCCGCGAAGACCGACGTGGCGACCAGCGCCAGCGCCAACGAGAGAACTACGGTTCTTCTTGCCATTGGACTCCTCCCATCTGCGATATCCCTGCGGAATTGTACACTGCACGACGACAGCCCCCCTCCGCCCGCCCTCCCGGCTGTCGGTCATCCTCACATCCCCACGCCAGCCCCGCCCACCAGGTCCGGACCTTGAACGCGCCCAGGCAGGCCGAGGTCTTCATGGCCTCTCTCCTCGCCGCGCTGCCGGCGATCCCGAGACCCGCTCGGCGAGTGGCCGCAACGCGGCGCTCGCGCAGCGCTTTCGCCGCGCGTGGCGGTCCAGAGCCAGGGCGATGAGCCTGTCCATCACCTTCGGGTACGGCACCCCCGAAAGCCCGAGCAGCCGCGGGTACATCGAGATCGAGGTGAAGCCCGGAATCGTGTTGATCTCGTTGACGAGCCACCGGGCGGTGCGGCGGTCGAGCAAGAAGTCCACCCTCGCCATCGCCTCGCAGCCGGTCGCCGCGCATGCGAGCAGCGCCAGCCGCTGCGCCTCGCGCGCCGCCTCCGGCTCGAGCGGTGCCGGCGCCAGCAACTGGCAGGCGTCGTCCAGGTACTTGTCGGCGTAGTCGTAAAACTCGTGCCCCGGAACCACCTCGCCGGGCACCGAGGCGAGCGGCGGCTGCCCGCCCAACACGGCGACCTCGATTTCCCGCGCCGGGATGCCCTCCTCGACGATTACCATCTCGTCGTACTCGAACGCGGTGGCGAGCGCAGCGGGCAGCTCCTCCGCGTGCTTCACCTTCGAGATCCCCACCGAGGAGCCGAGCCGGGCCGGCTTGACGAACAGCGGCAGCGGCAGCGCCAGGCAGCACGCCAGCGCCGCCTCCCGCGCTCCGGCCCATTCCGCCGCCGTGACCTGCAAGAAGCGCGGCGTCGGCAGCCCGGCCGCCACGAGCAACCGCTTGGTCGTGAGCTTGTTCATGGTCACGGCCGTGGCCTCGACGTCGCACCCCGTGTACGGCACGTCCAGCACCTCGCACAGCCCCTGGATCGTTCCGTCCTCGCCGTAGGGCCCGTGCAGGATCGGCATCACGACGTCGACCTCGCCGGTGAGCAGGCGCGGGTCCAGGCGCGCCACGCCCTCGAACGACGGCGTCGCGTCGGGCGTGGTGCCCACGGCCTCCAGCACCTCCGCCGCGGTCGCCGGATCGGCCCACCTGCCGGCCCGGTCGATGGCCATCGGCAGCACCTCGTACCGGCCCTCCAGCGCATTCGCCGCCGAGCGGGCCGAGACGAGCGATACCTCGTGCTCGCCGGAACGCCCCCCGAAAACCAGCGCCACTCGCAGCCGGGCCGGTCCGCTCACTCTTTCCACCAGCGGCGGAGGCTCTTCAGCGCCGCTGCAAAGCCGCCGCGACTCTGCTCCTCGAGCACCTTGTCGAGTTCGCCGGCGTCGAGAAAGATGCCGCCGCAGCCGGGGCAGAGCTCGACCTCGATCGAGTGCATGCTGGTCATGGACATCTCGGTGCCACACTTGGGACAGTGCATCCAGTGGAGTTCCTTGAGCTTTTGCCGCTCCTCGGCCTCGCGCCGCTGCCGCGCCTCCTCGCGCAGCCTGCGCAGGCGCTCCATCTCCTCCCTGAGGAAGTACTCCTGCTCCTTCTCACTCGGCTGGTACGGCATGGGTCCTCCCCTGTCGCTGCCCAATCGTAGCCCATCCCGAGCCATTCCCCGCAAGCCAGCCCGGAAGGTCGCGGAGGTCGAAGAGCACCGCGAGCATCCCCGCCCGCCGAAGCTCAGCCGGGTCCGTGCCATCCTGTCGGACGCCGACCACCGGCATCCCGACCACCGCGCCGGCCGCGGCATCGATCGCCATGTCCCCCACCAGCAAGGCGTCGCCGGGTGCCACGCCGAACCGCTGCAGCACCGGCAGCACCGCCCCGGCCGCCGGCTTCCGGACCCCGAACGTGTCGGGACCCGCCACCAGCGCGACGTGGCGTTCGAGCCCACACCGCCTCACCCACGCCAGCGACAGGTGCGAGAGCTTGTTCGAGACGATCGCCACCCTCCCGTCGGTCCCCTCGGCGCAGAACGCCAGCACGTCGGCAGCGCCAGGCAGCGGCCTCGTCTGTTCGGGGTAGATGCGGGCGTAAATCGCGAGACAGCGCCGCTCCACCTCCCGGGTCAGCTCCGGGCCGGCAGCCGGTCCCACGGCATCGCGGACCAGCTCGCCGACGCCGCGGCCGACGTGAGCCCGCACCCACGACAGCGAGCGCAGCGGCAGGCCCAGCTCCCGCAGCGCGGCGTTCAGCGCCCGCTCGATCCCCTCGAAGGAGTCCGCCAGCGTGCCATCGAGATCGAAGAGGACGGCCGCGGGCCGGCGAGCGCGAGACCCGGTCATTGCGTCAACGGCCTTCGCCGGTGGCGGGATCCCTCGGCACGAGGCCGGCCGCCGCCGGCCCCTCCACCCGGTCCGGGTAGCGATGGGCCGAACAGTTTTCCGCCGAGGCGACCGTCGACAGGTACGGGAAGACCAGCCCCTCGGCGCTGCCTTCCACCGCGAGGGTCAAGGTCGCACCCTGGCAGCTCGCCGGCAGCCGCAGGTGGCGGTGGCTCCACGGCTCCAGCCGCTCGTCGAGCCGCCCGAGGAGGCGGCCGTCGGCGCTGCGCAACACCGCCTCGACACGCAAGGGAACCCCTGACCACGAGGCGAACCCCACGTACCCGCGGTGGGTGGCGTCGTTGGTCACGTCCTCGAACACAGCCGCGCCCCCGGCCCGCACTCCCCGCTCCGGAGGGAGTCCCGGCAGCCCCTCGGCAATCGGGTCGCAGCTCTCCCCCTGGATGTTGCAGGTCCTCGACATCACCACGAGGCCACACCCCGGCGGCCTGCACCCGGCGGTGCGGACGAGCAGCGCCCCGGTCCGCGGCCCTTGCCGGAACTCACCCAGCCCCAGCACGTTGTCGACCAGGCGCGACCCCGAGGCGGGCACCTCGAGCCGGACCGAGCGCACCGCGGGGTTGGCCCGCTCCGACGGCAGGAACAGCACCTCGGCGATCGCCGCTGCTGCGTGAGGGTTGGCGAGCACGAGATCGGTCTGCCAGAACGAGCCACCGATGCCGGTCACCGCTGCGGCCTGAGGCACCATCAACGCCGGGTGGCCCCCGCCTTTCGCCTCCGCCAGCTCGGCGACCGCGAAGCGCACCGGGCCTCCCACCGGCTCGAACGCCATCGCCCCGGCCGGGCCGGGCGCGAGCACGAACGAGAACATCGGGCTTTCCCCGCGCAGCTCGAGCGCCCTCCTCCCCGCCATGCGCACGCGCACGCTCCCGGACTCGACCTTGAAGCCGAGCGTTCGCGCCGGGGTGCCGGCCTCGAGCGCCACGATCCCTTCCTCCTCGAGCTCGAACTTGCCGTCGACCTTGCGCCAGCTTCGCGACACGCGCACCGGGTCGGTCCGCTCGAGCTTGCTGACCACGCAGGCCGCATCGCCGGGCCTCACCAGCCGCTGCACCCGGCCCGACGGCCATCGCCACGCCTTCAGCACCCTCGCCCCGGGATGCGCACGCACCCCGATCCGGACCGGCCCCTCGCCGGCGTCGATTGCTGTTCTGGCCGCTGGCGTGTCAGCGGTGAGCAGCTCGAACCCGGCTGGAACCAGGACCAGCCTGGCCGCGGCCTCGAGCTCGGGGTCGACCACCACCGGCACCTCGCCGGGCTCCAGCCGCTCGCGCGCCCACCCCAGCGCAGCCCACGCTGGCGCCGGCTCCCGTCGGGCCTGCAGCGCCGGCCACGCCCACACCGCGGCCGCCCCAACCCAGGCCGCCACCCCCAAGAGCGCGACCCGGCAGCAGCGTCCGGGGGCCCCGCACAGCTCGCCCCACAACAGCGCCACGGCCGGCACCGCAAGAAGAAGCGTCGGCGGCCCGGACAGCGCCGCGCCGGCCGCGACCGCGGCGATCCACACGCCCGGCCGCAGCACCGCCTCGCGCCGGCCGCGCCGCCACGCCGCGGCGCCTCCCGCCGCCGCCAGCACGAGGGCGAGCACGCCGAGCCACGGGCTTCCGGCCGCTTCCTGCGCCCACGCACCCTCGCCGTCCACCCGGCCTCCCGCCAACCCCCCAGCCAGCCACCACCCGGCCCACACCGCGCCGACAGCCACCGCGCTCGCGGGCGCCGCTGCGTCCTGCCGCCGGCCGGCGGCCCAGCCGGCGCGCGCGGCCCACACCGCAGCTGGCATCACGATCCAGAGCGCCGGCGCCCACACACCACCCGCCGCGGCAGCCGCCAGCGCCCCGGCCCACTGCCCCGCCCGCCCGGCATGGACGCGGGACAGCAACCAGACAGCCACACAGGCGAGGGCGACGCCCTGCACCTCCGGGCCCACCGTGCCGGCCCGCCAGACCAGCGTCGGCCACGCCGCCACCGCCACTGCCGCGACGGCCCGGCCGGCGCCGGACGCACCTGCCGCCTCGGCCAGCTTCCACACCGCCCACACCAGCGCCACCCACCCTCCGACCACCGCCAGCTGCCAGCCCGCCAGCCCGCTCCCGGTCAGGGCCTGCAACCCCCGGCCAGCCAGCCACCACAGCGGCGGCGTGCCGGCCAGCGGCTCCCCCGGCTGCAGCGCCAGCAGCAACGCGGCGTCGGCGCCCGAAGCCGGACCCGGCGGACGCAGCCACATGCCGAGCGCCCCCAGGCCGGCCAGCGCAGCCGCGGCGGTGCCCCACTGACGAAGCTGCGAAGAGGGCGTGTCGGCTGCTCGGTCGGCGTTCACAGAGCTCCCCGCACGGCCTTCGGGCGGCCGTGCGTCCGGGCCGGCACGGCGAGGCGCTCCTGACTCGCACCGCCGGCTGGCCGGGACGGCGCGAGGATAGCACCTGCCCGCCTCACGGCAGGGGGCTTGCCTCCGGGCTCGCCAGGGGCCGCGCGGCGACCAGGATGGCCGCCCCGAACTCGCGGGTAAGAGTGGAGGAAGCGACGAGATAGGCGGCCCGCCCGTCGCGCCCGACGTGGGAAACGTACGGCACGACTCGCACGCCGGAATCCCCCCGAGCCAGCGTGACGGCAAGGCGCCACCTCCCGGGAGGCAGGTCCCACGGCTCCTGCGAGTGGCCGAGCACCGGCGCCGAGAGCTCGCGGCGCCGCTCCCCCTCGTCGTCGGACCGCACGGCGACGAACGTCATCCGCACCGCCGACGACCCGACGGCCACCGCGCCGGCCGCCACGCGGTCCCCGGCCGTCACGGCAAGCTCGCCGAGCCCCGCCGACTCGCCCGGCACCACGCCACGCTCGAGCGGCACGGCCGGCAGGAAACCGTCGTCCGCCCCCCCCGACCCCCGCAGGTTGAACGTTCGCGCCCGCACCTCGAGCCCCAGCTCGGTCTCCGGGTTGAAGACATCGAGCCCCACCAGCAAGGCCCCGACCGGCATCTCGGCGGCCAGCTCGGGCCTGGCCAGCACGTCCTCGAGCCGGAGCGCGTCGTCGGTCATCAGCGCCGCCTCGAGCGCCGGCAGCACGCTGCCGTGCTTCTTGCTCGGCAGCCTCGCGACGACGACCCCGCCCGCCACCCCGGAGCGGTTGACGACCTCGAGCGTCGACACCCATCGCGCCCCCCTGGCGCCATCGAGCCTCGCCACCACCGGCACCACCCAGGCCGGCCCGCGCGGAAAGCGCCGCACCCGAGCCCCGTCCTCCCGGGCGCCAGTGTCCCGGCGGCCCGCCACCGGCGTGAAGACGAGGGGCTGCACCAGCGCTCCGTCCTCGCCGCTCTCGATCCCGATCTCGCCCGCGGGCCCGGGCAGCAGGAGCACGTCCGCACACTCTCCCGGCCACACCTGGCGCGGCTCGCGACCAGGCTCACTCAGCCCCACCGGCGACGACAGGGGACACACCTCGAACACCTGGGGGGACCCGCCCGGCGACAACGCCACCCTGGCACCCCGCCGCACCCGCCAGTTCTGCTCGCCGATCTCGAGCCCGGGCACGTCGAGGCTGCCCACCCCCGCCGGCGGCACCTGGACCACCGCCGTGGCGTATCGGCCTCCCGTCATCTCGCGAAAGCGGTTCGAGCTCCAGGAGCGCTCGAAGACGGTCGTCAAACCCGGCACCGGCTCCGTCGTGACCACTGCGACCTCCCGCCCGTCCCCGGTGGTCCGCAGGTAGAAACGGTCCTCCCGCCAGACCTCTCCGGCGAGGCCGAGGCGCGGCAGCCACCAGGCGGCGTGGGCCGCGAGGTCGCGCCCGAACACGAGATGGGTCCGCTCCGGAGCGCCGGACCTCGTGGCGAACTCGACGGCCGCGCTGACCGGCGCCGGTCTGCGGCGCGTCTGCATCACCGGCGCGGTCTCCCAGACCATCGAGGCGGCGAGGCCGCAAAGCGCCGCCGTGGCGACCCGACGCGCCGGCCCCGCGTCCCACAGCAGGCTGCCGGCGGCCCCCAGCGCCAGCACGGGCAGCAGCGGCAGCCCGAACCGCACTGCCGAGTGCGGATCCAGCAGGAGCACGGCACCCGCGAGGTACAGCACGCCGCCGCCGCCCACCAGCAGCACCAGCCGGCGATGGCCGGCGCGCCACCACCCCAGCGCCCCGACGCCGGCCGCCAGCCACACCAGCCCCGCAACCAGACGATCCCCGAACGGGTGCTGCAGCCAGTGGCGCGCCAGCTCGCCGAGACCGACCCGCCCGACGCCCTGGCCGGGCGCCTCGAGGCCGCCGCCAGAGCCGGCCGCTGCAAGGGCCGGCCCCCAGATCACGAGGCTCGCGCCCAGCCCGCACGCCGCGGCCACCCCGAGGTCCCGCCAGCGCCGCGCCCGCCCCGCCGCAATCAGCACCGCAGCGGCCAGAGGAACGAGAGCTGGCACCACGGCCGGGCGCACCCCTGCGGCGAGCGCCACCGCCACCGCCGCGGCCCACAGCCAGCGCGGCCGCTCCAGCGCCGTCAGGCCGAGCGCCCAGGCGCCCAGCAGGCAGGCGAGCGCCGGCACGTCCGGCAACCCCACGCCGGCGTGAAACATGAAACCGGGCAGCGCCGCCAGCCCCAGCGCCGAGGCCCAGGCCACCCCGGGCCGGCCGGAGTGCCGTCTCGCCAGCGCCCAGAGCAAGGCCAGACACAACCCGCCCGCGAGCACCGCGAGCGCCTGCAGCCCCCGCTCCCCGTCACCCAGGGCGAGGCCGAAAAGACGGCCCGCCAGCAGGTAAACCGGCCCCACCGGAGGCCGCGGTGCAGCCGGCGCGGCGTCGAGCGGGGCCAGGGCACCGAGGAACGCATACTCGTCCGGCTCCAGCGGGTCGCGCGGGCGCCACCGCCACTCGAGCGCGCACCAGCCCAGCAGCGCCGCCGGCCCGGCGACCCGCGCCGCGATCTCGAGCGCCCTCGTCCAGCCCGTCCGCGTCCCCGCTGCCATGGCCCGCGCATGATACGGGCCGCCGGCCCTCGCCGTCACGCCCGGGCGATCCGGCTCACCTTCCCCCCTTGAAGGCCCGCCGCGGCAGGAATTCGATCCACCAGGTGCCGCGGTCCTCGGGAAAGGCCCCCCGGTAGGGCACCGTGACGCTCACCCGTTCACCGGCCAGCAGCTTGCGCCAGGGAACCTCGAACACCAGCTCCAGCTCGCCGAGCTCCGCCGAGCCCTCACTGGCGCCCCAGGCGATGCGGTTGCGGCCGAAGAGCGTGCGGAAGCATAGCTCGACTCGCTCCGGTGGATCGGGAGCGACGATGGGCAACGCATCGCGCTCGAGCTCCTGCGAGCACACCGCCAGCACCGCGGCGAATTCCTTCGGCAGCGGCCCGAGGAAGTGCGCCTCGTGCCGCGGCGACTCCGGCTCGACGTCGTTGAGCGTGCACTCGCTCAGCGTCCCCCGACCCTCTTCGGCGTCCACCTCGCAGTAGAGCGTGTCGAGAAGCGAGGCATCCTCGAAGTCGAAGCGGAACACCACGTCTTCGAACGTGGTGGCGGCGGCGAACTCGGCGATGCTCATGCGCCCGTCGGGCACGAACGGCGAGGAAAAGCGCAAGTTCACGAGCACCGTGTACGGCGGCGAACTCTGCGCCCGCCGCGCCGGCGCGGCCCCGCCGGCAACCGCGGCGACCAGCACCCCGACACCCACGCACGCGACGAACCGGCACGCACTCATCTCGCAGCTCCTCGCGACGCACCTTCGACGCCACGTACAAGAGTACACCGCGTAGTCGAACACGCCCCCCTCGCCCACATTGCTTTCGCCCACCGACCACCGGGCCTGATTTGGACGACGGCCCGCAGACCCGCTCTGGCTGGCACAGTCGGTCGGTGTGGGCTGGGACCTCGCGAGGGCGGTGTTCAAGCAGCGTACCGAGACAAGGGGACTGCACCACCGACTAGCCTTCGGCCAATCGTGTGCCGGTCCGCGACTGATGGCTGACCGGGCGCTTGGGCGCCAGCAATGAGGCCGCTCGTGCGGCGCAACGATGGCGAGAGGGCTCTCGCTTGTTGACCCCCGGAGCCAGCGGCACAGGACCGATATGCACGCCAAGGTCAACGGCGATCTGGAGGGTGGCGTAAGCGGCATCGAGTAGGTCATGGTACGGATATTTCCGGGGTGAACGCAAGCCAGGGCGCTAACTGAGCTTAAGCCGCTGTAAGTGAGGTTTCATGGCCCCTTCGAGCCGAATCATGGCCTCGATCATTGCGTCCTGGATCTTGGGCCAGTGCTGTCTGTCTTGCAGTCCGCCGTCGGTCAGCAGATAGCGCACCCGGCAAGCACGCTTGGCGTCCAACCGTTGCCACTCCAGCGGACCTCCGAAGTCTGCTTCGACCTCCGTCTTATGTTCGTAAAGCGTATCGAAGATCCGCTTGTTATGCTCCGCGTCACCGCGATCTATGTGGAGCTCGACCTGGGAGTCTCCAATGCGAATCGAATAGTTGTAACCAAGGCCGCTCTTGCCTGCGCTGGCGCTGATCCAGTTCTCAGTGCTCGGTGCAATGCGGGCGTGAAGCTGCGTCTTGGCCTTGGCGCGCTCCAGGAGCTGTTTCCAGAACTCCAGGCGCAATAGATGGCGCTCGGCCAGCTCCTTCTTCCACTCGCCAACCTGGTGCGCCTCGCGCGTGGGGCCGGCCAACACCGTGAACTTCGGCGCCGGCGGCGAATCGCCGATGCGATACCCCTCGATTTGCAGCGAGTAGAAGGCCATTCCCGCCGGCAGGATCTCGTTCAGCCAGTGCACGGCGCGTCCGTGCTCCGGCCGTGGCGCGCTGGTGACCCAGACGGCGATCTTGGCATCCAGGTTGCTGAGATAGGTGATCAGCTTGCCCAGATGATCGTGGTCCGTGCTCTCGAGCTGGTTCTCGATCACGACGAGGCGACCCTGACCGTCGTCGGCCAGGATGCCGGCGGGAAAGATGCCGGCGGGGGCCTCACGCTGAACCAGGGTGAGCTGCGACATGCTGAGCGCCTCAGCCAGCAGGTCGAGGTTCTCGGAGAGCCAGGCGGTGAAGTCTCTAGCTTCGTGAGTCCAGATTTCGCGCAGCGGGACGCGTGTCAGACGGGCGATGTGCATGGGGCGCTCCTGGATTCATCTCTGTTCAGAGGACCGGGTGCTCTTCTACGAACGTTGACGGCGGCGCAGGAGATGGCTGGGGTGGGTGACATGGGGCATCCTCACGACTCGCCGCGGAAGGCTTGGGCCAGGATTCCCTGTTATCAATTCAACAACAACCCCTCAAGGTACCCTAGAATGACTCGAGTCCATACTTGCTGCGAATTCCCATCGGTCCGTTCAATGACGGAGGGTTTTCCTTCGGCGCTCCGAGCGCGACCCGCGTGGGTGCACCCGCCGGCCCGCGGGCGTGCTCGCGGCCCCGGTGCGGATCGGGATCCCGGTAGAACTCGGGGCAGCCCGTGCGGACCGCCTCGCGGTCGCCAGTGTGTCCCGCGAGAGCGGGGGCGCACTCCCCTTTCCCCTGTCTTCTGCGTCGGGTTCGAAAACCGCGCCCTCGCTGCGGCCAGGCGCGTCACCGGGAAACGGAACGGCGAGCACGACACGTAGTTCATCCCCACGACGACGGCCATTCCCACATCCGGGAATGGCCGTCCCGTATCTAAGCCGCGGGGGCCTCCCTGGCTCCTGCCGGGACCCGGTCGAAACTCGGGCCGGAACACTCAAATCGTTCGTCCTGAAACAACTGCGCCTCGCTTTTCGAAATGACAACAGCCTGGCATCGAGGTTGCTCTGGATGGGCTCGGAGGTCCCTGATGCGCTACCACAACTCCGCGGCCCGACGTCCTCTCCTGGCTTTCCTGGCGTTCCTGGCGCCCTTGCTCAGCGTGGCTCCGCTGTGGGCGGGCTTTGCCGGCACGGATCTCTTCCTGCCCTCGGTGGGGGCCAGGCCCGGCGTACCTCCCGCCGTGTGGTACACGACCGTGTGGGTCCACAACCCCGGCTCGAGCCCTGCCAACGTCACGTTTCACCTGCTCGAGCGCAAGGCCAACCTCGCCCCCCGCACTTTCACCGACACCGTGCCGGCAGGCGATACGAAGCGCTACGACAATGCCGTCAAGACCATGTTCGGAGTCGAGGAGTTCGGCGCCATCCGCGTCACCTCCAACCTGAAGGTGTCCGTCAACTCGCGCATCTACTCCCAGGAGGGCACCCTCGACGACTCGGTCGGACAGTTCTTCGCCGGCGTTCCGGCTGCGTTCGCGATCGGCGCCGGCCAGTCCACCGAACTCACCGGGGTGTGGCAGACGCAGCCTGCAGCCAGCTCCACCTTCCGCTACAACTTCGGCTTCGTGGAGACGACCGGCACCGGCACCTGCCAGGTGCGGGTCACCGCCAGGGACGCCACCGGCGCTGCGCTCGGGAACAAGACGTACACGATGCGACAGTGGGAGCAGATGCAAAAGTCGTTCGCGACCGAGTTCCCGGCAGTCTCCAGCGCCAACGCGCGTCTGACGGTTGAGGTCACTTCCGGGTCCGGCCGGATCATTGCCTTCGGCTCTCAGGTGGCGCAGGGCTCGCAGGATCCTTCCACGTTCGAGATGACGTACCGCGACGAGCTGCTGGCCGGCGCCGGAGGCGGGCTCACCGAGGTTTCTCGTGACGCCACGCTGGTCGGCAACGGCACCCCCACCTCCCCGCTCGGCCTCGCCAACGGCGCGGTCACCAAGGTCAAGCTCGCCGCGACCGGCGGCACCAACGGCCAGGTGCTCGCCACCGACGGCAGCGGCCTGGTGTGGCAGACGGTCTCGAGCTCCTCGGGTGGCGACATCACCGCCGTGAACGCCGGAGCCGGGCTGGCCGGCGGCGGCCCCACCGGCGACGTCACGCTCTCGATCGCCACTGGAGGGATCATCACGACCATGATCGCTGATCGGGCCGTGACCAGCTCCAAGCTCAGCGTCGCTGGCGGCGGACTTTCCGGCAAGGTGCTCAAGAGCGATGGGTTGAATGTCGTGTGGGGAGATGACCTCCAGGGTGGGCTCACGCTGCCGTGGGCCGGCGCCAGCACCAGCACCACACAGAGCGCCTTCGAGATCACGCTCAGCTCTTCCAATCCGAACGAGAAGGCCGCGATCAGCGCGATCATGACCGGCACCGCCGGCCATGCGATCTCGGCTGTGGCGACATCCACGACTGGCGCCACCCGTGGCGTCTACGCGGAGACCCGATCCTCGGCGGGCAACGCCATGCAGGGGGACGCCGTGTCAACTTCCGGCAGCGGGACTGGCGTCGTCGGCTCGAGCCGAAGCCCGGCCGGCTTCGGCGTTTATGGCTCCTCCAGCGCCAACGTCGGGGTGCAGGGCGAAACGATGGCGAGCGCGGGCAGTGGCGTCAAGGGCGTCAACAGGAGCGCCTCGGGCGCCGGGCCGGGCGTGCTGGGAACCTCGGGCGCGGTGGCCGGACGGGGCACCGTGGGCGAGACGACTGGCACCGGTGGAATCGGCGTGCAGGGCAGCTCGACCGCCACGACTGGCGAGGGCATCGGCGTTTTCGGAACCTCGGCGGCGGCCCAGGGGGCCGGTGTCAAGGGGTCGGCGTCCGGCTCCCAGGGGATCGGCGTCGTCGGCGGAGGCAGCGGCATCGGCGGGTTCTTCGACGGGGGACGAGGTGTCGTCGCGATCGGCTCCGGCGCGGGCCTCACGCGCGTCGCCATCGAGGCACAGAACACGCACTCGAGCGGGGTGGCGCTGTTTGCCCACCAGAGCTCCAACGATGCGACGATCGTCGGCGTGAACTCGGGCTCTGGCCCCATCGTCAAGCTCTTCTCGGGAAGCGGTGGGGGCACCGTGCGCACGCGCATCGAGGCCTCCGGCACGATCAACAGCGGGAGCTCCGGAGACCTCATCAACCTCAGGGCCGGCAACGCCGAAACGGGCACCACGCGCCTGCTCATCACCAACACCGGCGAGCCAAACTTCTACGGCACCGGCAACCTCATGAGGCTGCATGCCGCCAACGCCGGCGACAACCTGCGCATGCTCGTCACCAACACTGGTAACCTCCTCGTCGATGGAGGCTTCTTCAGCGGCGGTGTGGACGTAGCCGAAGCATTCGAGGTGGAGGGCGAGCTGTCCGAGTACGAGCCCGGCGACGTCCTGGTCATTTCCGAGCGCTCGGACGCCCGCGCCGAGAAGAGCAGCGCGCCCACCTCGACACGGGTGGCCGGAGTCTACGCCACCAAGCCCGGACTCATTCTGAGCCGCCGCGGGACGGCCGAGGACCTCAGCAGCTCCGTTCCGATGGGAGTACTGGGCGTCATCCCGACCAAGGTCACCGCCGAGGGTGGACCAATCCGTCGGGGCGATCTTCTCGTGACGTCCTCGACTCCCGGCCACGCCATGAAGGCCACGGCCGCGGTGATCGAGGGCGTTGCCCTGCTCCCGACGGGAGCCGTGCTCGGCAAGGCCCTGCAGCCATTCGACGGTCCCGGCAGCGGGCTCATCGAGGTCCTCGTCAACGTCCGCTGATCCGCTTCAACGAGAGCCGGCCGCTGGGTGCGGCCTGGCTGCTGCGGGCGCTGTGGGAGCGGCTCGGGATCGACCGTGATCTCAGCCAGCTCCCGGCCAGCCAAGGTGTGAAGCTCCCCGTCTGGGTCGAAGGGGCATCTTCGCCGACATCGCCGGCGAGCGGCTGCGGGCCGGCAAGCCGGTGGTCGAGGAGGCGTTGTCCCGGGCCGGGCGATAGCAGCCGGTGCGGGACAACGCCCGCGCTGACCAGCAGCGCGGATGACGACGCGGTCGTACGCTTTGCGTGAGCCAACCCGGAAGGGTACCTGCGACTAGGTCGAGGAAGGAGAGCCCTTACTGGTCCCGCGCGTTGTTGGGCTGCTCTTACGCGAGAAACAACAGGTACTCGGCCTTGACTTGTCATTTTCCGGAAACCCGTCCCAGGTACAGTAACAGGCCCTCTGCACAGAGCGGACCGCAGAAACCCTCCGCGTAGAGCACGGCGCGGTCGCGAAAGGGACCAAAACCTAACCGAGAGCGACGGGTACCCAGCCACGTTGCCGCGTGTTGAACGAAAGCTCTCCCAGCCATCGGGCTGGGTCATCAGACGCTCCAAGGCAGCCCTCGGAACGAAACGGCAGCCGCGTGGCAGCTCCCCAAGGTCGATGACTGCAGGCCAGTCCTGCCGAACAAGGGAGTCAGGTTTATCCGGCAAAACGTGAGGTAGACGAAGCGTCGCCACCAGGGCAGTCATGCTTTCGGACGTGGAGAAACGAAAGGGGGCTGCGATGGCGACGAGGAGTAACTTGTATCACACGATGAGGTTGCGCGGCTACCGACATCCGCGGACGGAGTACGTCGGAGGTGTGGTGCGCCACCACGTGAAGCTGCGGCGGAAGTGCCCGTGATGTCGGCGGGAAGCCCTGCGGAGCATCCAGCGCTCCACGAGATCGAGGGGACCGCGCCATGCAAGGGCAGGATAGCACTGCTTGGGGGGAGAGAGGGGTCGGTGGCAGCCTGCAGGGCCCCCCCTCTCCAGCCCGCGCCGGGCAGGGCGTGAGCATGCGGGCTTGGGTGGCCTGGATGTCGGGAGGCCCTGGTAGGTCCCGGCTGCCGGAAGCCCGGACTTCGACGAGGGGCAGGCTCGTGGTGACGACCTCCGACTCGGTGATGAAGGCGAGGATGAGCATGGGCTCGCCCGGTCGCGCGCGGCTGGCGGGGGCGACGGTGGAGCCGATCCGGGAGGGCCACGAGGCGGCCCGATCTCGTGGCGTGGACGGTGATCTCACAGCTTGCGCAGGCGGCATCCGGCGCTCCGAGCGCGATCCGCGTGGGTGCACCCGCCGGCCCGCGGGCGTGCTCGCGGCCCCGGTGCGGATCGGGATCCCGGTAGAACTCGGGGCGGCTTGTGTGAGCCGCCCCGTTCTCACGCGTGTGTGAAGGAAACGAGGCGACTCCCCTCACCCCTGTCTCTCTACCTCGGGCTCGAAAGCTGCGCCCGCGCCGCGGCCAGACGCGCCACCGGGATGCGGAACGGCGAGCACGACACGTAGTTCATCCCCACGCGGTGGCAGAACTCCACCGAGGCCGGGTCGCCGCCGTGCTCCCCGCAAATCCCGACCTTGAGGTCCGGGCGGGTGCTGCGCCCCTTGCGGGTGCCCATCTCCACGAGCTGTCCCACGCCCTCCTGATCGAGGGTCGCGAACGGGTCGGCCGGCCAGATCCCGCGCGCCAGATACAGCGGCAGGAACTTCCCGGCGTCGTCCCGTGACACCCCGAACGTGGTCTGGGTGAGGTCGTTGGTGCCGAACGAGAAGAACTCCGCCGTCTCGGCAATCGCGTCGGCGGTCAGGGCCGCGCGCGGCAACTCGATCATGGTGCCGACCAGGTAGTCCACCGTGATGCCATGCTGCCGGAACACGTCCTCCGCAATCGCCCGCACCTGCCGCTCCTGATCGTCCAGCTCCTTCTTGGTGCCGACGAGCGGGATCATGATCTCGGGCTTGACGTCGGCTCGGCGGACGCTCCGCCCGGCGCCTCGTCGGGCGCCTCACGACGGATCCCGATCCGGAAGTGCGCGCGGCGGCGCTGGCGCTGAGGTGACCCTCACAGTGCTTGCCAGTCGGGAGCGCCGGAGAGCTCGCGCGGCGCTTTCAGCGTTGTCCTGGCGCGGCGCTGCCCTTGGAGATGGCATCGCGGGCAGCTTCCCGAAACCCCTCCGAGAGGCTCGGGTGATGGTAAATCGAGTAGATGAAGTCCTCGGCCGTGGCGCCCAGCCGCATTGCGACCACCAGGGTGTGAACGAGTTCGGCGGCCTCGGCGCCGAGGATGTGGGCGCCGATGAGCCGATGGGAGTCGGGGTCGAAGATCATCTTGATGAACCCCGGAGAGAACGCCTGCAGGCTGCAGGCCTTGACCAGGTTCGCGTACTGACACATTCCGACGACATGGGGGATGCCCCGAGCCAATGCCTCATCCTCGGTGAGTCCGACCGAACCGATCTCCGGCTGGGTGTAGATCCCGCCAGGGATGAACCTCTCGTCCAGAGCCCGGGGCCGTCCAAGCGCGTTCTCGGCTGCCACCGCACCTTCGAGGATGGCGGTGGAGGATTGCATGCGGCGATCCAGCACGTCGCCAGCGGCGTAGATCCCAGGTGCTGTTGTTTCCAGATGCTCGTTGACGAGGATTCCGCCGCGTGGTCCCAGTTGCACGCCGGCCACCTCGAGGCCGAGCCTCTCAGTGGAGGGGCGCCTGCCGATGCAGACGAGCACCAGGTCAACCGTCACCGTGTGGCCGTTCTCGGTGGTCAGCGTGCACGATCCGTCTGCCAGTCTCTCGCAGGAGGCGACGGAGGTGGCAGGCATGAAGTCGATACCGCGCTTGCGAAGCTCCTTTTCGATCGCGGACACGACATCCCTGTCCTGACCGAGGAGGGCGTGCGCAGTCTTCTCGATGAGCGTCACCGCCGCGCCGAACGAGCGGAAGATGAACGCATACTCGCACCCGATGACGCCGGCACCGACGATGGCGATGCGAGGTGGGCAGGCGGTCAACGCGACGATCTCGTCGGTGGTGATGACGGTTTGGCCGTCGATGGGGAGCGCGGGAACCGAGATCGGATGGGAACCCACGGCGAGGACCACCCTGGGTGAGATCACCTCAACCTCGGATGTATCGCTCCTGGAAACGTGAATCCGGTCGCGGGCGATGAACGTGGCTTGACCCGTGAGGCTCCTGACCTGAGGCGTGCGCATGTGGGACTGGATCAGGCCCAGGTCGCACTTGGTCAGCTTGGCACGGGTCGCGACCACGTCTGCGAAGTCGAGTGCGATCGTGCCCTCGACCCGCACGCCGAAGCTCTTGGCCTTGCGCACAAGATCGAGCCGCTCCGCAGAAATCGAGAACACTTTGCTCGGCAAGGTGCCGGTCGCCACGCATGCTCCTCCGAGCTGAGAGCTGCGCTCGATGAGGCAGACCTCGGCGCCAAGGTCCGCTGCCTGCAGGGCTGCGGCGATCCCTGCCTCGCCACCCCCGATGACCGTGATGTCAGCGTGAATTGTATCCATGTCCGATGTCTATCAGGACCAGCCTTGGAGGTCAACTCTGGGCGCCGCGGCAACTTGTCTGGAAACAACCATCTGAGCTGCGATCGTTACGGCAAAAAGCTTCTTCACACGAGACCAGCACCCAGGACGAGCGCCATCAGCGCCAGCATCACGCCGGTGATTCTCTGCACCAGCCGCATCGTCACTGTCTTGACCATGCGCCGGCCGAGCACCACGCCTGCGAACGCGGCGAGCGCGCCCAGGACCCATGCGCCACCCGCTGCCGTCACCAGGGCCGGCACCCCGAAGCGCAGCGCGATCTGTCTCTCTGCCCACCGTCCGATAAGAGCGGCCTTGAAGACGCTGTTGCCGCCGCGCACCACTGCAGTGGCAGCCACCGCCAGCCCGACCGGAAAGAACATGACGAAGACCGGCATCAGCAGCGTGCCGAGCCCGAAGCCCGAGAACATCGTGAGACCGGAGGCGAGCAACGGCTAGGACTTCCCATTCTCACCGGGACGATGATAGGGCTCGATCCCCCGCCCCCCGCGTGTGCTCCGGCTTCCCGAGCGGATTGAGTTCCAGATGGAACTCAGGGCGGCCCTTGCGGACCGCCCGAGTCGTGGTGCCAGTTGTTCCCGTGAGTGCGTTGGTGCGGCCGCGGAAAATGCTGCTTCCGCCTCCTACGTCCTCGGGTTCGAAAGCTGCGCCCGCGCCGCGGCCAGACGCGCCACCGGGATGCGGAACGGCGAGCACGACACGTAGTTCATCCCCACGCGGTGGCAGAACTCCACCGAGGCCGGGTCGCCGCCGTGCTCCCCGCAAATCCCGACCTTGAGGTCCGGGCGGGTGCTGCGCCCCTTGCGGGTGCCCATCTCCACGAGCTGTCCCACGCCCTCCTGATCGAGGGTCGCGAACGGGTCGGCCGGCCAGATCCCGCGCGCCAGATACAGCGGCAGGAACTTCCCGGCGTCGTCCCGTGACACCCCGAACGTGGTCTGGGTGAGGTCGTTGGTGCCGAACGAGAAGAACTCCGCCGTCTCGGCAATCGCGTCGGCGGTCAGGGCCGCGCGCGGCAACTCGATCATGGTGCCGACCAGGTAGTCCACCGTGATGCCATGCTGCCGGAACACGTCCTCCGCAATCGCCCGCACCTGCCGCTGCTGATCGTCCAGCTCCTTCTTGGTGCCGACGAGCGGAATCATGATCTCGGGCTTGACGTCGATCCCTTCCTTCTTGACGAGGCACGCCGCCTCGAGGATGGCGCGCGCCTGCATGCGGGTGATTTCCGGGTAGGCGATCCCCAGCCGGCAGCCGCGGTGGCCGAGCATCGGGTTGGCCTCGTGCAGGTCATCCACCTTGGCCTTCACGGCCTCGGGGGTGACCCCGAGCTGGGCCGCGACCTCGGCCTGCTCCTTCGCGGTGTGCGGCAAGAACTCGTGCAGCGGCGGGTCCAGGGTGCGCACCGTCACCGGCCGCTCGCCCATCGCCCGGAAGATCCCGGCGAAGTCATCGCGCTGCATCGGCAGCAGCTTGTCGAGCGCCCGCTGCCGCTCGGCCTCGGTGTCGGCCAGGATCATCTCGCGCACTGCAATGATGCGTTCGCCGCCGAAGAACATGTGCTCGGTGCGGCAAAGGCCGATGCCTTCGGCTCCGAACGCCACGGCGTTGGCCGCCTGGTCCGGCTGGTCGGCGTTGGCGCGGACTTTCAGGGCGCGCACCTTGTCGGCCCACTCCATCAGACGCGAGTAGTACTTGTACGCCGAGGAGGCCTGCGGCTCCAGGGACTTCTCGATCAGCACCTGCAGCACCTCGGAAGGCCGGGTCTCGAGCTTGCCGACGATGACTTCGCCGGTGAAGCCGTCGATCGACAGCCACTCGCCTTCCTCTACGACCGTGCCGCCGACCGTGATGGTGCGGGCCTTGTAGTCGATGTCGAGCGCCTCGCACCCGACGACGCAGACCTTGCCCATCTGGCGGGCGACGAGCGCCGCGTGCGAGGTCATGCCGCCGCGCGCCGTCAGGATGCCCTGGGCGGCGTTCATGCCGCGGATGTCCTCGGGGCTCGTCTCGATGCGCACCAGCATGACCTGCTCGCCTCTGGCGGCCCACTCCTCGGCGTCGACGGCGTTGAACACCGCCTTGCCGGTGGCGGCACCGGGGCCGGCCGGCAGCCCCTTGGCCAGCAGCTTGCCGGCGGACAGCGCCGTCCGCTTCGAGGCGGCGTTGAAGATCGGCCGCAAGAGCTGGTTGAGCTGGTCGGGCTCGACGCGCCGCAGCGCTTCGTCGGCGTCGATGAGCCCCTCCTCGACCATGTCCACGGCGATGCGGATGGCGGCCAGGCCCGTGCGCTTGCCGTTGCGGGTCTGGAGCATGTACAGCTTGCCCTTCTCGACCGTGAACTCGAAGTCCTGCATGTCCTTGAAATGCCGCTCGAGGGTCTGCCGCACGGCCAGGAGCTGGGTGTTGACCTCGGGGAAGACCTCGGCCATCTCGCGCACGGGACGAGGCGTGCGTACGCCCGCCACCACGTCCTCGCCCTGGGCGTTGACGAGGAACTCACCGTAGAAGTAGTTCTCGCCAGAAGCGGGGTCGCGGGTGAACGCCACGCCGGTGCCGGAGTCCTCGCCCATGTTGCCGTACACCATGGCCTGGACGTTGACGGCGGTGCCCCAGTCGTCGGGGATGTTGTTGAGGCGACGGTAGGCGACGGCGCGGGCGTTGTCCCACGAGCCGAACACCGCGCCGATGGCGCCCCAGAGCTGCTCCATCGGGCTCTCGGGGAACGTCTTGCCGGTCCGCTTCAGGACCGCGGCCTTGAAGCGGACGACCAGCTCCTGCAGGTCCTCGGCGGTGAGTTCGGTGTCGACGTGCACGCCCTTGGCGTGCTTGGTCTCCTCGAGGATCTCCTCGAAGGGGTCGATCTCGTCCTTGCCCTCGGGCTTGCACCCGAGCACCACGTCGCCGTACATGGCCACGAAGCGGCGGTAGCAGTCCCAGGCGAAGCGGGGGTTGCCGGTGAGGGCGATCATCCCCTGCACGGTGGAGTCGTTGAGACCCAGGTTGAGGATCGTGTCCATCATGCCGGGCATGGAGGCGCGGGCTCCCGAGCGCACGGAAACGAGCAAGGGGTTCGAGGGGTCGCCGAACTTCTTGCCGGTGACTCTCTCGATGTGGGCGAGGCCGCCCTCCACCTGGGCGGCGAGCGCCGGTGGGTACGTCCTGGCCTTCTGGTAGTCGATGCAGACCTCGGTGGTGATCGTGAAGCCCGGCGGCACCGGCAGTCCGATACCCGCCATCTCGGCCAGGTTGGCGCCCTTGCCGCCGAGGAGCACCTTCATGCTGCCGTTGCCCTCGGCCGAGCCGCCACCGAACAGGTACACCATCTTCTCTTCGCTCACGGAGTCCTCCCTTGGGTTTTGCAGCCCTCAGCGGGCCTCGGCGGCCAGACGCGAGACGTCGGCCAGCCGCAGGAACAGACGTTCGATGCGCGCCAGCAAACCCAGGCGCGCCTGCCTCAACGCGGGGTCCTCGCACAGCACCATGACGTCGGTGAAGAAGCGGTCGAGCGGGGCGGCCAGCGCGGCCAGGGCGTGCAGCGCGGCCTCGTGGTCGGCCTCGCCGAGGCTCTCGCCGACCCGCGCTTCGGCCGTTGCCACCGCGGAAAGCAGCTCGCGCTCCGCTGGCACGGTCAGAAGGCTCTCGTCAAGGGTCCCGGGGGCGCCCTTGGTCAGGATGTTGCGCACGCGCTTGAAGGCGATCGCCAGTGCGTCGAAGACCTCGTCCTGGCGCACCGCCTCGAGCGCTCGCGCCCGCGCCACGTCGTCCGGGACCACGCCCCAGTGCGCCGCCAGCACCGCGTCGGCCACATCGGGGCGCACACCCACCACGCTCGTGAGGTAGTGGCGCAGGCGATCCTGCACGAACTCCTCGATCGCGTCCCCGCCCGCGGCGGCGCGGTTGGCGGCCGCGTCGCGGCAGGCGCGCACGAGGTCGACGGGCAGCGGAAACTCGGCGCAGATCTTGACGACCGCCAGGGCCGCGCGGCGCAGCGCGAACGGGTCCTTGCTCCCCGATGGCTTCTCGCTCGCGTACAGCGCGGCCAGCGTGTCGAGGCGGTCGGCCACCCCCAGGAGCGCACCGGTGAGCGTGCGCGGGACAGGGCCTTCGAGCCCGGCCGGACGGTACTGGTCGGCGATCGCCATCCACACGTCCTCGGGCTCGTTGTCGGCCAGCGCGTAGATGCCGCCCATGACGCCCTGCAGCTCGGCGAACTCCCCCACCATCGCAGTGACCAGGTCGGCCTTCGCCAGCTCGGCGGCTCGGTCGAGGTGGGCGAGATCCACGTCGAGCTCGGCACTGCGGGCGAGCTGTCCGGCGAGGTGGCGCACCTTGCCGGTCTTGTCCAGGTACGAGCCCCAGTTGCGGTGGAACGTCACGCCGGCCAGCGCCGGGACCCGGCTCGCGAGCGAGTCCTTGCGATCCTGGGCGTAGAAGAACGAGGCGTCGGCCAGCCTCGCCCCGGCCACCCACGAGCAGCCGCGGGCGACGTGGCCTTGCGGATCGTCGGGCCGGTCGGCGACCGCGAGGAAGTAACCGGCCACGCGGCCGTTCTTTTCCAGCACGAGGCTCTTCTGGTGGTGCCTCAGGGTGGTCACGAGGACCTCCTCGGGCAACTCGAGAAACCGCGAAGCGATCTTCCCCCGCACCAGCCCCGGGTGCTCCACGAGTTCGACCAGCTCGTCGAGCAGCGCGGGATCGGGGCGCACCGTGCAGCCGACCTCGGCGGCCAGCTCCTCGGCGCGGGCCAGAAGCCTCGCGCGGCGCACCTCGTGGTCGACCACGACACCGGCGGCTTCGAGCCGCGCCGCGTAGTCCGCGAAGCCGGTGATGCCGCGCATCTCGATCCGCCCCGGCGCCACGACGCGGTGGCCTGCCGTGGAACCGCGCGAGGTGAGCCCGAGCAGTTCGAGCGGCACCACCGTCTCCATCGTCTCGGCGCCGAAGAGCGCCAGCAGGTTGTGGAGCGGGCGTACGAAGGTGTGCTCGCCGGAGCCCCACCGCATGGTCTTGGGGAAGTGCAGCGAGCCCACGACCTCGGCGGTGATCTCGGCCAGGATTTCAGGGGCCGTTCTGCCCTGCACGAGGCGGGTGACCGCGACCATGTCGCCCTTCGGACCCTTGACGATCCTCAGCTCGTCGACGCTCACGCCCTGGCCGCGCGCAAAGCCGACCGCCGCGGCGGTCGGCGAGCCATCGGGGGTGAACGCGGCGCGCGCCGGGGGCCCTGTGATCTCCTCGGTGCGATCCGGCTGGCCGGCAGGCAGGCCCTGCACGTGCACGACGAGCCTGCGCACCGTCGAGTACGCCCGTACGATGCAGCCCGAAAAGCCCGCCTCCTCCAGCCTTTTCGCGAACCCCTCCTCGAGCTGGCGCCGGGCGGACGGCAAAGCGTTGGCGGGGATCTCCTCGCACAGCAACGCGAGCAGGAACTGGTGATTCATGCCTGCCCTCCCTGCCGCGCCAGCAGCGGGAAGCCCAGCCGCTCCCGCTGCTCGACGTACGCCCTGGCGCACCGCACCGCGAGTTTGCGGACGCGGCCGATGAGCGCCACGCGCTCGGTCACCGCGACCGCGCCGCGGGCATCCATGAGATTGAACAGGTGCGACATCTTGAGCGCCGCCTCGAGCCCGGGGATGACCAGCGGCTCCTCTTGCTCGAGGCAGCGTGCCGCCTCGCGCTCCCAGTCCCCGAAGTGCCGCCGCAGCATCTCGACGTCCGCCACGTGGAAGGCGTAACGCGACAGCTCCACCTCGTCCCGGTGACGGACCTTCCCGTAGTCGACGCCGCCGCCCCAGGTGATGTCGTAAATCGAGTCCTCGCGCTGGAGGAACATGGCGATGCGCTCGAGCCCGTAGGTGAGTTCGGCGGCGATGGGCTGGAGATCGATGCCGCCGGCCTGCTGGAAGTACGTGAACTGGGTGATCTCCATCCCGTCGAGCAGGACCTGCCAGCCCACGCCCCAGGCGCCCAGCGTCGGCGACTCCCAGTTGTCCTCCTCGAACCGGACATCGTGCGTCGAGGGATCGATACCCATGGCGGTGAGCGACTTGAGGTAAAGATCCTGGACCTCGTGCGGCGAGGGCTTGAGGATCACCTGCATCTGCAGGTGCTTGCCGAGTCGGAACGGGTTCTCGCCGAAACGCGCATCGGCCGGCCGGCGCGATGGCTGCACGAACGCCACGTTGTACGGCTCGGGGCCGAGCACGCGCAGGAACGTCTCGGGGTGCATGGTGCCGGCCCCGACCTCGAGGTCGTAGGGCTGCTGGATGATGCACCCCTGGTCGCTCCAGAACCTGGAGAGCGAGAGAATCAGATCTTGCAGGTCCACCGCTGACACCTCACCGGCGTGGAAAACGCCGATGGGGACGGAGTCTAGCACACCGGCTTCCCGCCCACCCTGTCGAAAGGTCAGGGGGCACGGGCGGAGGGCCTTCAACCGTGGATTCTCGACCGGGTGGGGGACGTGGCTCAGTACTGGGCGCGGAACAGGCCCCAGAAGAACTCAGCGAGGCGGTCGCCGAACGGCCGGGCGTGCCATTCTTCGTAGGTGATGCGCCGGGCCCGGGCGAGGTCCCGCTCAAACATCGCCCGCATCTCGGCGGCGAAGCTCGCATCGAAGACGTTGAGGTTCGCTTCCAGGTTGAAGAACAGCGAGCGCGGCGTGAGGTTGGTGGAGCCGACGCTCGCCCACTTCTCGTCGACCACCATGGTCTTGGCGTGGAGCTTTGCCGGCTGGTACTCGTAAACCTCGATCCCGGCCCGGAGGAGCGTGCCGTAGTCGCTGCGCCCGGCGTGACGGGTCGGGGGCGCGTCGGTGAAGCGGCCGGGCAGCAGCAGCCGCACCCGGACACCGCGCCGGGCCGCACGCTCGAGCGCGTTGAGCGCCACGCGGTCGGGGGCGAAGTAGGCGTTGGTGATGTCGATCGACTGCCGCGCCGCGTTCACCGCGACCAGAAACGAGATGCGCGCCGGGCTGCCGTCGAATCCCGGGGTGGACTCCATGAGCTGGCAGCGCTTGCCGTTGGCGGCGGGCAGCTCCGGAAAGAGCGCCTGCTCGGTGAGCACCTCCCGGGTGGCTTCCAGCCACGCGCGGGCGAACGCCGCCTGCATCTGCCGCACCACCGGCCCTTCGACGCGCACCATGGTGTCTCGCCAGTGCCCGGAATCGGTGCCGTCACCTACCCACTCGTCGTCGATGCAGATGCCCCCGGTGAACCCCACCTTGCCGTCCACGACCAGGATCTTGCGGTGTGTCCGCAGGTGGATCTTGCGGAGGTTGCGCAGGCTCGTCGGCCGGAAGTGGACGACCCTGGCGCCGGCCTCGCGCAGCAGCCGCTCGTTCACCTCTCCGAACCCCGGCGTCCCCCACGAGTCCAGCAGCAGGCGAACCGCCACCCCGGCGCGCGCCCGCTCGGCGAGGGAGCCCACGAACTCCCGGCCGATCCCGCTGTCCGTGAAGATATACGGCTCGAAATGGATGCTCGAGCGGGCGCTACGGATGGCGGCCAGCATGAGGGGGAACACCCGATCGCCGTTTTCCAGCAGCTCCACGCGGTTGCCGTCGACGGCCTCGTTCCCCGAGGCAATCGTGAGCGCAGCCTGGATGTCCGCCCCTTCCGCGGTCAGCGGCGGAAAGTACGCGTAACGGCGGACCGTGGCACATCCCACCGCCGCCACGGCCAACGCCGCGGCGAGCGCACGGCCGATCGCCCGCGACCAGGTGCACATCGGCCCGGCAGTATGCCACGCACCCGGCAGCGCCCGCACCCTCTTCCGGCCCACCCGCAGGTTCCCGTCAAAGTCGCGGGGGTCTGGGGAGTGGGAGGGTTCGGGCATG
>DAOOJE010000020.1:0-63121 GCA_035384965.1 Thermoanaerobaculaceae bacterium | reverse complement strand
CGATCGTCCCCACGTTGACGTGCGGCTTCGTCCGATCAAACTTCTGCTTGGCCATAACGCTTTGCCTCCCTCTTTCCCCTGTGTTCGCGGGCCGTCGCTGCGGCCCCGGTCCGCGAGGTGACGGACCACATGACACCGTACTGCGAGTTTGGATTGGAGCCCACGACCAGATTTGAACTGGTGACCCCGTCCTTACCAAGGACGTGCTCTACCGACTGAGCTACGTGGGCCCGCATCAGCCAGCCAGATCCGGTGGAGCGGGAGACGGGATTCGAACCCGCGACCAACAGCTTGGAAGGCTGTGACTCTACCCCTGAGTTACTCCCGCAGATACGAAAAAATGGTGCGGGCGGATGGATTTGAACCACCGTAGGGCATTGCCCGGCAGATTTACAGTCTGCTGCCATTGACCGCTCGGCCACACCCGCACCTGTCGGTTTCACGTCGGTGCCAGACGCTCCGAATGGAGGCCCCGCCTTCCGGCTGGAGCTGGCGAGGGGACTCGAACCCTTAACCTGCGGATTACAAATCCGCTGCTCTGCCAGTTGAGCTACGCCAGCCGAAGCCAAGCCAGCCACCCGTGCGTCTCCTTCTGCCAAAGACCACCAGACGGCAAACGCCGACTGGGCAGGTCGTGCAATTTACCACAGAAGCCCCGGGAGTCAATACCCCCGGGGCAACGGTTGCTGGTTGTCGGTGGCGGCGAACGCTACGGCTCTGGGGTCGTCACCGGGCGGGCGGGCGAGGGTGGCGGCGACGCCACTCCCAGACCAGAATCCCCGCCGCCACCGAGAGGTTGAGCGATTCCACGCCGGGCGCGAGCGGGATCGAGACCACCCCGTCGAGCGCCTTGCGGGTCTTGGCCCGCAGGCCCGACGCCTCGGCACCCAGGCACAGCACCAGGCGGTCGGGGAGGTCGAAGCGCGTCACGTCGTCGCCATCGGCAGCCGCCCCCAGGGCCCAGAACCCCTCCTCCCTCGCCGCCAGCACGAAGTCCCCGAGCGAGCCGACGTGCGCAATCCGGACCCGTCCAATGTGGCCGGCGGCCACCTTGGCGGCGGCGCCGCCGAGCGGCGGGGGGTGCGGCCCCGCCACCACGATGCCGCCGAGCCCCAGACCCGCGGCGATCCTCACGGTGGCGCCCAGGTTGTGGCCGTCCTCGAGACCGTCGAGACCCAGCAGGCAGACGGGGGAAGGCAGGCCGAGCAGCTCGGCGGCGTCTGCGAGCGGCGTCGGCGCGGTGCGGGCAGCGAAGCCGTTGTGCGCCACCCCGGCCGCCACCTCGTCGAGCTGTCGCCGCGGCACGTTCGCGTACCGCACGCCGCGCCGGCGAGCCGCCTCGAGCACTTGCCGGGCGCGGGGACCTCCCACCCCGGACGCCAGCCATACGACCTCGACCCGGCAGGCCGGGGCCTCGAGGGCGGCCAGCACGGCGTGGAAGCCGACCACCCACTCAGGCTGACTCAAGGGTCACCACCGCCATCGCCACCAGGCCTTCCCGGCGTCCGACGAACCCCATCCCCTCGCACGTCGTGGCCTTCAGGCCGACCTCGCCTGCCGGAACGGCCAGCAGCTCGGCGAGCCGCGCCCGCATCGCCTCCCGATGCGGGCCGATGCGCGGCCGTTCGGCGAGGATCGACACGTCGCAGTGCGCCACCCTCCAGCCCCGCGCCGCCGCCAGCTCCACGGCACGCCGCACGAACAGCGCCGACGTTGCCCCCTTCCAGCGCTCGTCCGAGGGCGGGAAATGCAGCCCGATGTCGCCCTCGCCGCACGCGCCGAGAATCGCGTCGGTCACCGCGTGCAGCGCCGCGTCGGCGTCCGAATGCCCGGCCAGTCCGACCTCGCCGGGCAGCTCGACTCCGCACAGCCACATCGGCCGGCCGGCGGCGAACGGGTGCACGTCGACCCCCTGCCCGACCCGGACACGGCGCGGGAACGCTCCGCCCAAAAGCTCGATGTCCTCCGGGCGCGTCACCTTCACGTTGCGAGGATCGCCTGGCACCGCCTCCACTTCCGCGCCGATCGACTCGACGAGCGCCGCCTCGTCGGTCCACTCGGAGCCCGAAGCCGTCGCCCACGCCCGCCGCAGGAGCCCCACCCGGAACCCTTGCGGCGTGAGGGCGCGCACCAGCCCCTGGCGCGGCACCGTCGCCTCCACGGCGCCGCCCTCCCCCACCCTCTTGACGGTGTCCGGGATCGGCGCCGCCAGCAGCGCCGCGCCGCTCCGCCGCGCCGCCTCGGCCACCGCGCGCACATCGCCGGGCGGCACGAACGGGCGCGCCCCGTCGTGGATCAGCACGACCGCGTCGTCGGAAGCTTCGGTGGCGTCGACGCCCCGGCGCACCGAGTCCTGGCGCCGCTCCCCCCCTGCCACCACCCGCACGTCGCGCCCGCACCACGCCTCGCGCTGGAGGGCCACGCGCTCCGGATGCACCACGAGCACGAGCGGCCAGCCGGGGAACGGTGCCCACAGGCTCCGCACCGCCCATTCCAGCACCGTCGCCCCGGCCAGGGGCTGCGTCAGCTTGTCCGTACCGAAACGGCGGCTCGAACCGGCCGCCACGACCACGAGCGCCGGGTCGCTCACACCTCGAGAATCTCCCTCTCGCGCGCGGCCACGACCTTGTTGATCTCCTCGACGTGCTCGTCCGTGAGCTCCTGCACCTCGTCGAGCCCGCGCCGGAGGTCGTCCTCCGAGATCTTCTTGCCCTTTTCCATGGCCTTGAGCTCGTCGTTGGCCTCGCGGCGCACGTTGCGGACCGCGGTGCGCGCCCGTTCGGCGTACTCGTGAGCCACCTTCACCAGCTCCTTGCGGCGTTCCTGCGTCGGCGCCGGCACCGGCAGCTTGATGACCTTCCCGTCGTTCATCGGATTGAGGCCCAGGTTGGCCTTCTGGATGGCGTGCTCGATGGCGGGGATGAGCGTCGGGTCCCACGGCTGGATGATGAGGAGATTGGCGTCCGGTACGCCGAGGTTCGCGACCTGGTTGAGAGGCGTCGGGGTGCCGTAGTAGTCCACCCTGACCGGATCCAGAATGGCGAGCGAGGCACGGCCGGTGCGCAGGGAGCGCAGCTCGTCGCGCAGCACCTCGACGGCCTTGTCCATCCGCTGCCTGGTCTTCTTCACTGTCTCGCGCATCGTCGTTCTCCCGTGCGGCTCGCCCTGCGGGGGCCGCGCTCTGCTTGCGCCCCGGATTGTAGCGTGGCGGCCGTCCCGCGTGCAGGGCCGGCGCGCCTGCGACCGCCCCGGAGTCGTCTGGAAACCCTGCAAGAGCCGCCAGCTAGGCGGCCGTGATCGTCGACCCGATGTCCTGGCCGACGATCACCCGGCGGATGTTCCCCGGCACCCGGATGTTGAAGATCCGGATGGGGATCGAGGAGTTCTGGCAGAGCGAGACCGCGGCCGCGTCCATGACCCCCAGGCTGTGCTCGAGCATGAGCTGGTACGACGCCGTCTTGAGCAGCACCGCCTGCGGGTTCCTGGCCGGGTCGGCGTCGTACAGCCCGTCCACCTTCGTGCCCTTGAGCAGCGCATCGGCCTGGATCTCGCTCGCCCGCAGCGCTGCCGCCGAGTCGGTGGTGAAGAACGGGTTGCCGGTCCCGGCGGCGAAGATCACGACCCTACCCTTCTCGAGGTGGCGGACCGCCCGCCTGCGGATGAACGGCTCCGCCACCGCGCGCATCTCGAGCGCCGTCATGACGCGCGTGAAGCAGCCGCGCCGCTCGAGCGCATCCTGCAGCGCCAGGGCGTTGATGACCGTCGCCAGCATCCCCATGTAGTCGCCGGCGATGCGGTCGAGCCCCTGCTCGGTAGCGGCGATCCCGCGGATGATGTTGCCGCCGCCGATCACGATCGCGACCTCGACCCCGAGCTGGCGCACCTCGGCGATCTCGGCAGCCAGCGACGGAAGCGTCTCGGGCGCGATGCCGAAGGGGCGCGACCCCATCAGCACCTCGCCCGAGAGCTTGAGCAGCACGCGCCGGTAGGCGGGTTGCGGGCTCATTGCGCGGCAGCCGGGCCTTCGCCGAGGCGGAAGCGGACGAAACGCGTCACCGTCGCCCCGCCCCTGGCCGCCAGCATCGCGGCCACGGTCTGCGCCGGGTCCTTGACGAACGCTTGGTCGACGAGGCAGAACTGCTCGTAGAACTTGGCGACCTTGCCGTCGGCGATCTTGTCCAGCACCTGCGCCGGCTTGCCGGCCGCGGCCGCCTGCGCCTTGGCGATCTCGCGCTCCTCGTTGACAACCTCGGCGGAAACCTCGTCGCGGCGGACCCAGCGCGGCTCGGCGGCGGCGATGTGCATGGCCACGTCCTTCACCGTCTCCTCGTCGGCGCCGGCCGACATCTCGACGATGACGCCGATCTTCCCGCCCATGTGCAGGTACGTGCCGAGCTGGCTGCCCTCCCCGGCAGCGAGGCACACCAGGCGGGAGAGCAGGATGTTCTCGCCGATCTTGGCGATCTTCGACGCCAAGGCCTGCTCGATCGTGTGGCCGGCGTCGAAGGCGGCCGGCCGCTGCAAGGCGGCGGCCACGTCGGACAGCTCCTCGGTCAGCGCCTGCTCGGCGATGGCCCGCGCGAACGCCTGGAACTCCTCGGTGCGCGCCACGAAGTCCGTCTCGCAGTTGACCTCCGCCATCGCCGCCTTGCGGCCGTCGCCGACGATCACCACGAGGCCGTCCTTGGCCGTACGGCCAGCCTTCTTGGCCGCCGCCGCCAGGCCCTTCTTGCGCAGGACCTTGATCGCCTCCTCCATGTCGCCGTTGGCCTCGGCCAGCGCCCGCTGGCAGTCCATCATCCCGGCGCCCGTCTTTTCACGAAGCTCCTTGACCATTGCCGCAGAAATCGCCATCGCTTTCCTCCACACAAACCGGGCCAGGACGCGCTAGGCTCCTGGCCCGGGACAAGCTCCAGTGGGACTCCGAAGGGTCCCCGTGCCTCAGCGCTTCTCGTACAGCTCCGCGTCCTCGTCGTACTCCTCGAACGTCTCGTCGAGCGACGGCAGCGCGCCCTCGTCGCCTTCGGCGGGCGCCGCAGCCGGCGTCGCGGCGACACGACGCACGCCCTCCTCGCTCTCCGGGCCGCGGCCCTCGATCATGGCTTGCCCCTCCAGCACCGAGTCGGCGATGCGGGAGGTGAAGAGCTTGATGGCGCGGATCGCGTCGTCGTTGCCGGGGATCGGGTAGTCCACGAGGTCCGGGTCGCAGTTGGTGTCGACCACAGCCACCACCGGGATGCCGAGGCGGTTGGCCTCGTGCACCGCGTTGTGCTCGTGGTTGGTGTCGATCACGTAGAGGGCGTCGGGGAGCGACTCCATGTCGCGGATCCCACCGAGGTTCTTGTGCATCTTGGCGCGCTGGCGCTCGAGCTGACCTCGTTCCTTCTTGGTGATCTGGGCGTCCGGGTTGGCGAGCTGCCGCTCGAGGTCCTTGTAGCGCTCGACCGAGCGGCGCAGCGTCACGAAGTTGGTGAGCGTCCCGCCGAGCCACCGGCTGGCCACGTAGAACATCCCGCAGCGTGTGCTCTCCTCGCGCACCACATCCTGGGCCTGGCGCTTGGTGCCCACGAACAGCACGGTGCCGCCCGACGCGACGAGTTCCCGGACGAAGGCAGAGGCTTCTTCGAAGAGCTGCAGCGTCTTCTGGAGGTCAACGATGTAGATCCCGTTGCGCTTGCCGAAGATGTACGGACGCATCTTCGGGTTCCAGCGCCGGGTCTGGTGACCGAAGTGGACGCCAGCCTCTAGCAGCTCTTTCATCGAAATGGAAGCCAAGAGCGTATCTCCTTTCTGCTCCCGTGAGAATGCAGCCTAGCGCTTGGAGAACTGGAAGCGACGGCGAGCACCGGGCTGGCCGTACTTCTTGCGCTCCACCTCGCGCGCGTCGCGGGTCAGGAAGCCGGCTTGCTTGAGGCGCGGCCGCAGCTCCGGGTTGAAGGCCACCAGGGCGCGCGACAGCCCGTGGCGAATCGCCCCGGCCTGGCCGGCCATGCCGCCCCCGACGACGTTGACGAGGATGTCGAACTTGTCCGCCGTTTCCGTGATCAGCATCGGCTGGCGGATGATCATCTTGAGCACACGGCTCGAGAAGTAGTTCTCGATGTCGCGCTTGTTGACCTCGATCTTGCCGGTGCCGGGGCGCAGGTAGACGCGCGCCACGGCCGTCTTGCGCCGCCCGGTGCCGTAATACTGGATCGTAGCCACTGTGGTCCTCCTTTACCCGCGCACCTTGACGACCTGCGGCTGCTGCGCGGCATGAGGGTGCTCGGCACCGGCGTACACCTTGAGCTTGCGGAACAGCGCCCGGCCGAGCCGGTTCTTGGGCAGCATCCCCCACACCGCGTAGCGGATCAGGCGCTCCGGCGTGCGCTCGCGCAACTGCTTCGCCGTCAGATCCTTGAGGTGGCCGGGGTGTCCCGAGTGCCGGAAGTAGTGCTTGTCCTCCCACTTCGAACCGGTGAGCTTGACCCGCTCCGCGTTGACGACGATGACGAAGTCACCGACATCCATGCTCGGCGTGAACTCGGGCTTGTGCTTGCCGCGAAGCAACGTGGCGACGGTGGTCGACAGCCGCCCCAGCACCACGTCCGTCGCATCGACCACGTACCAGTCGCGGCTGACCTCTCCGCTCTTCGGAACATACGTCTTCATCGACCATCTCCTGCGCCTCTGAACGTGCACGGGGATACCGCACCCGCACAGGCAAGGCCGGGAAGGTTACTCCGAGGAGGCAGCAGGTGTCAAGCGCGTGGAGACGCCCGGGTCCGACGGGGCGGGAGCGGACTTGGCCCGCGACCTGGCCCTGGTCGCCCGCACCCGGGCCACTCAGGCTCCGGGCAAGGATGACACCCGACTGATCCGGACCTGGGTGGATGCGTTGACACCTTTGAGCGCGGTCTGGTACGCTTCACAGTCCCAGGTGGGGCTGTAGCTCAGTTGGGAGAGCGCTTGAATGGCATTCAAGAGGTCGTCGGTTCGATCCCGATCAGCTCCACCAGACAGCACGCCGACCACAGGGCCGCCGCCGAGGCGGCCCTGATGCTTTCGGGGCCCCACGCACCCGCGGCCGCTTCTGTTTTCCTCGAACCGGGACTGTGCTAGGGTCTCGGCGCACGCAGAGAGACACGCTATTCGGCGCGAGCCGAGGAGGCCGGACATGACGCTCGATGGGAAGGACAATCGCAGCCCGTACCGCACGACTGGACACGCCACGACCGGACAGTGCAGTCGAAAAGCAGCCTGGCTTCTGATTGCAGTCGCCGTGATGGTCTTCGACTCCGCCGCCGCCCTGCCGGCACCTGCGCCGCCTGCAAGCGAGCGTGTTGCTGCCGCGGCCGCAGAGGTGGAATCGCAGCTCGCCTCCCTCGAGGTCAGCATCGAGCGCGCGAGCCACTTCTCGGCTCACGCCCCGCACCGTCTGTTTGCCGAAACGCGGGCTGCCGTCGCTCGGCTCGCCGCGGCTCGCCAGGACCTCATCGGCCAGCCATGGCAGGTCGCCATGCCCCTGCTGCGCCGGCTCGACCTCGCCGAGACACGCGCCCGCACCTTGCTCGCCAGGCTGGAAGACTGGCGACGGGCGACCACGCCGACCCAGCCCGTGGCCCCGCAGGGCACCGGGACCATCACAGGCACCGTTCGGGTGGCTGCAACCGGATTGCCTCTTGCAGGCGTGCGCGTGAACGTCGTGGGCTACTACAGCGGCACCCTGCTCGCGAGCACGCTCACGGACGCCACCGGTTCCTACACCGCCGGCGGCCTCGGCACGTCGGAAGTGAGCGTCCGCACCACCGGCACACCGGGGTACATCGACGTGGCGTATGACGGCCATGACTGCGAGCCGGGCTGCTCGAGCTTCTATGGCACGTATCTGGTGGTACCAGACGGCACCACCCTCGCTGGCATCGACTTCGACCTCGTGGCGGCGGCCACTCTCAGCGGCACGGTTACGAGCGCCGCCGACGGCTCACCGATCGCCGGCATCGAGATCGCGGTACGCCGGTTCGACTCGGACTCGACGCTCGCCCAGGCCACGACCGGAGCCGACGGCACCTACACGATACCCGAGTTGCCCCCGGGCCAGTTCCGGGTGCTGGCCTCCTCCGCGCAGTGGGCGGACGAGGCGTTCGACAATGTGCCGTGCGAGCCCTCGTGCGGTAGCATGGCAGGCACACCGGTGTTCCTTGCGGCCGGGCAGAGCGTCGGCGGGGTGGATTTCGGGCTGGACCGGACCGGAAGCCTCTCGGGTCGAGTCTACAATCCAAACAGCGGTGCCGGAATGTACGCCGCGGTTCGTGTGTACGATGCGGCCGGCGGGAGCGTCGCGTACGCCTACTCGTCCCGTGATCCGGGCGCGTACTCCCTGGAGGACCTGCCGGCAGGCACCTACTACGCCGGCGCAATGAACTGGCCCTGGAAGGAGCTTTACCGCGAGCTGGCCTGGCCGGACCCCTTCGATCCGACGCTCGGCACGCCGATCACCGTGGTGGGCGGCCAGGACACCCCGGGCATCGACTTCACCTACTCCACCGACGCCCCCGAGGGCGGTTCGATCTCGGGGCAAATCGTGTCGGCCGCGACCGGCCTGGCGTTGCAGGGGAACGTAGCGGTGTTCGACGTCGCTGGCAACCTCGTCACGTCCCGCTCCGGCGTGGACACCGGGTACTACCTGGTGACGGGGCTTGCACCGGGGGAGTACTTCGTCACAGCGAGCGCCCCCCAGCATCTCGCGGAACTGTACGACAACTTCCCGTGTCCGTCGAGCTGCGACCCGAGAACAGGCACCCCGGTTCTCGTGGCTGCCGATACCCCGACGGAAGGAATCGACTTCGCACTCGAGCTGGGCGGCTGGATCGCCGGCCGGGTGACGGGGGCGGACTCGGGCGAGCCGCTGCATCCTGTCTTCGTCGACGTGTTCGACGCGGCGGGCGACCCGGTGTCGACGGACCTCACCGACGGCACGGGCCACTACGTGGTGTTTGGGCTGGGCACAGGGTCGTACTTCGTGCGCGCCAGCAGACAGTACTCCTCTTCACCAGGCTATGCGCCACAGCTCTTTTCCGGGATCCTCTGCGAAGAAGACTGCGACCTCCTGACCGGAACACCGGTGCCGGTGGTGGCCGGTCTCCCCACCAACGGCATCGACTTCGCCCTCACCCCACTGGGCCGCGTCACTGGGACGGTGACCGACGCGGCCACCGGACTGCCGATTGCGGGCGCCACAGTCTACGTGCGCAGAATCTCGTGGTACGAATTCTACGCGACGACGGACTCCCAGGGCAACTATAGCGTCGACAGAATCCCATCCGGACCGGTCCGTGTGCTGGCTGCCGACGCACGCTACAGAGACGAGCTGTACGACAACATCCCCTGCGAGCAATTCACGTGCTCGCCAGACGAGGGCACTCCCGTTTCCGTGGCTGCGGGGACCACGACCGAGCACATCGACTTCGCCCTCCACCAGCTCGGGACCGTCCAGGGGCGGGTCACTCGGGCGGCTGACGGCCAGCCGCTGCAAAACGTGGCGGTCCGCCTCTACCGGCCTTCGGAGACCTCCTACGCCTACGCCTACAGCGATGCAGCCGGTTACTACGAGATCGTCGGTCGCGAAGCCGGAACGTACTTCGCACGCACGGCAGACTCGCCATCGGAACTCGTCGACGAGCTCTACGACAACCTCCCGTGCGAGCCTTCGTGCACCCCGAGCACCGGCACACCGATCACTGTCATGGAGGGACAGACGACGGCCGGGATCGACTTCGCGCTCGAGACCGGAGGCACCATTGCCGGCCGCGTCACCGACGAGCAGACAGGGACACCCGTGCCCGACTGCCGCGTCACCGTCCATGACGCAAGCGGTGCTTCGGTTTCGACGACGAGCACGGCCAGCGACGGGTCGTTCACGCTGCGGGGACTTCCGACCGGCTCCTATTTCGTCCGGGCGAGTCGCGAGAACTACGGGTCGCATGCCGGCGAGCTGTACGACAACGTTCCGTGTGACCCCTCGTGCACCGTCACGACCGGGACGCCGGTGGCAGTGGCGACCGGCGGCACCGTGACGGGCATCGACTTCGCGCTCGATCGCCTCGGCGGCATTTCTGGCTCCGTCACGAAGGCAGGCGGCGGGGCGCTGGCCCACGCGGAAATCCTGGTCTACGACGAGAACGGCAACGTTGCCGGCGAGACCTGGTCGGGTGACCTGGGCCAGTATTACGTGCAGGACCTCGCGCCGGGGACTTACTTCGTCAAGGCTTCGGCGATGGGCTACGTACCCGAGGTGTACGACAACGTTCCATGCGACTCGGGTTGCGACGTCAACTCCGGGACGCCGGTGACGGTGGCCCCCGGAACCGCGACCACGGGCATCGACTTCGCGCTGCAACCTCGCGGGCGGATCTCGGGGAGGGTGACCGAGGATCCAGACGGCTCGCCCGTGCCGGGGATTCGTCTCGTGCTCTACACGCAGACCGGCACCTGGTTCCAGGACGCCGCCTCCGACTCCCAGGGCAGCTACTCGTTCACCAATCTCCCCCAGGGCAGCTACTTCGTCCGAACGGAGAGCGCGGGCCACTTCGACGAGCTCTACGACAACATTCCTTGCGAGATCGGATGCGTCGTGACCACCGGCACGCCGGTGGCGGTGACGGTCGGGACCGTCACCTCAGGTATCGACTTCGCACTCGCCCGTCGCGGAGCCATCGCAGGCGCCGTGCGCGACAACATTACCGGAGCGCCGGTCAAGGGCCAGGTCTCGGTCTACGATCACACCGGCGCCTACGTCTCGTCCGACAGCATTGACCCGATGGGCCGCTTCAAGATCATGGGCTTGCCGCCGGGCACGTACTTCGCCGTCGCCTCCTCGGGGTGGCCCAAGGAGCACCTCGACGAGCTGTACAACGATATTCCATGCGATGGCGGCTGCACCGTCACGAACGGCACGCCCATCGCAGTCGCCGAAGGTACGACCACGACCGGCATCGACTTCGTGCTCCGCCGCAACGGTCGCATCACCGGTCGCGTGACCGACGCGACGTTCGGATTGCCTGTGCTCCAGCGATGGGTGAGGTTCTTCGACGCAAACGGCAACTACGTCTCGCACACCTCCGCCGACGCCGCCGGCAATTTCTCCTCCACCTACCTGGGACCCGGCACCTACTACGTCGCGACCCAGAGCTACCACACCCCCGACCCCTGGATCGACCAGCTCTGGGAGGGGCGGGAGTGCGAGCCCTCCTGCACCCCGACGCTCGGCACACCGGTGGTGGTGACCCCCGACACCATCACCTCCGGGATCAACTTCGCTCTGTACAAGCAGGTGTTCGCCGATATCCCGATCGACCACTGGGCGCGATCGTTCGTCCATGCGATCTACCGGCACGGGATCACGGCAGGCTGCAGCAGCGACCCGCTCGTCTTCTGTCCGGCCAGCCTCGTGAACCGCGCACAAAACGCCGTCTTCCTCGGCGTGGCAGGCCATGGCACCGGCTTTGCGCCGCCACCGCCGACAGGCGCGGTTTTCGACGACGTTCCGGCCGGCTACTGGGCGGCGGGGTGGATCGAGCAGCTCTGGGCCGACGGCCTGACCTCTGGGTGCGCCACCAATCCGCTTCGCTTCTGCCCCGAATCCGACCTCACGCGGGCCGAGATGGCCGTCTTCCTGCTCGCCGTCAAGTACGGTCCGGCCTACCAGCCCCCGCCGGCGACCGGCACCCTCTTCGCGGACGTGCCGGCCACCCACTGGGCGGCGGCCTCGATCGAGCAGCTCGCCGCCGAGGGGATCACGGCGGGATGCGCCCCCGGTCTGTTCTGTCCGGACGGGGTCGTGGATCGGGCCCAGATGGCGGTTTTCCTCGTCACCACCTTCTCGATCCCGCACTGATGGCAAGCGCGGCCGCGGGGCGTCCCCGCGGCCGCGCCTCGGTCAAAACCGCAGCTTGACGCCGACAGAGGGCAGGAACGGCAGGCCCTCCTCGGGCTCCCGGCGGGAGTAGTCGGCGGTGTAACGCCAGCCCTCCACGTTCGTGCGGCCGTAGGCGTTGATGATGTCCACGTAGTAGCTCCAGGCGAGCCGACCGGCAGGCGGCGTGTACTCGAGGCGCAGGTCGAGCCGGTGGCACGGCGGCAGGCGGCCGGCGTTGATCCGTGCGTCGGGATCGTCGCGCTGCCATGTGAAGGTGTCCCCGGCGGCGGGGTCGTAGATCCCGTCGCCGTTCACGTCGTTGACGACGCGGATGAGCTTGCCCAGCGGCGTGTACGGAAACCCGGTCGCGAGCAGCCACTTGCCCGACAGCTCGAGGCGGCGACCGAGCTTGCAGCCGGCCACAAGGAGCAGGCTGTGGCGCTGGTCGTGGTCCTCCCACCGCCAGACGGCGTCGTCGCGGGTACGCGCCTCGCCGTAAGTGTAGGCGAGCATGCCGTAGTACGGCCGGCCGGTGCCTTCCAGAAGCGTGAACACGACCTGCCCGCCTCGCGCGTAGCCGCGGCGGCTGTTTTCGGGGAGGTAGGTGAGCTCCCGGCGCGTGTACGGCACGGCCTGATTGTCTGCATCGAGGATCAGCACAGTTTCTTCTTCCCTGCCCGAGGCGAGGATGTTTGACAGCGGCTTGTTGTACAGATCCACCGCCAGCTTCCACCCTTGTGGCGAGGTGTACGCCGCCCCGGCCAGGAAGTGCTCGGCGTGCTCGGGCTCGAGCCTGGCTTCCTTGATCCCGCGCAGGTCCAGGAAGTAGCCGTCCCCCTGCAGGGCTTCGAAGCTCGGGTACTGGTAGTAGTGCCCCCACGCCGCACGCAGCTCCCAGGCGCTGCGCGGCCGCCACACGAGCGACGCGCGCGGGCTGGTGGTCGACATCCCCGACAGCTCGGAGCGATCCCAGCGCACGCCGGCCTTGAGGTCGAGCGTGCGTGAGAGCGCGATGGTGTCCTGCAGGAACGCGCCGTACTTGTTGTAGCTCTGCTCGGTGGCGAAGTTCTTGATGGAGTCGGGGATGACGATGCGTGGGTCCTGGGAGTCGAGGTGGAAGGAGACCTCGTTCTCGCTGCGCGCCGCCTCGCCGCCGAGCTCGAGGGTGTGGCGGTCCCAGGTGGCTTCGAGCCAGGTCCGCACCGACGAGGTCACGGCGTCGAGATCCTGGTCGAAACGGGTCTCGTAGCCGGTCTCCCCTTCGCGGTAGTAGGTGTCGGAGTCCTGCTGGTCGCGGGTGCGGGAGAGGACGTAGTGCAAGCGCAGCCGGTCGTCGAAGGTGTGCTGGCCGCGCAGCCCGAGCACCGTGTTCTTCTGGTTGTCGCCGGCCTCGATGCGGCTTTCCGGCACGCCGGAAAACTCCTCCTCGTCGAGGGAGGCGTCGGTCTTCTCGACCGAGCCCATGACCGTGAGGGTGAGGCGGTGTCGCGGCGACGGCTCGAGCAGGATCCGCCCCTGGAGGTCGGTGAACGAAGGGATGTCGGCGTCGCGAGCCACGAGGTCGAAGTAGGTGCGGCGGAAACTCACGAGCCAACTGGAGGGAAAGCCCAGGCCGAGCCGGCCCTCGGCGCGCAGGTTGGTGTTGGTGAGGCTCAGGCTGGCGCTGCCCGCGAGCGCCGTATCGAGGGCGCCGACACGGTTCTCGCCGGCGATCACCGCCGACAGGCGATCCCCGTAACGGACGTCGAAACCGCCTGGGTGCAGCGAGATGGACTCCAGCATCTCGGGGTTGAACAGGCTCACGAGTCCGAACAGGCGGTAGGGGTCGTAGACCGGGATGCCGTCGAGGTAGATCCCGTTCTGGTCCGGCCTGCCGCCTCGCACGTACAGCCGTCCCGACCACCCGTGGCGAGCCACGACGCCGGGCAGCGCGCGCAGCGACTGCAGGCCGTCCTCGAGCGCTCCCGGGGTGGCGGCCACGGTCCGGGCGGTCACGTCCTGGACTGGCTCCGGCGGCGCCGGAGCCGGGCTCCTGACCACGACTTGCTCGGCGTACTGCGGCGCGCGCTCCAGCCGCACTTCGAGCCGGTCCTGTTGCCGCAGGTCCGCCACCTCGAGCGCACGCGGGAGAAAGCCCGCCGCCACGACCACGAGCGAAAACGGAGCCCGCACCGCGGCCGGGCATGCGAACTCACCCCGCTCGTCGGTCGAGACGAGGGTCTGGTCCGGGCAGGCGACCTCGGCACCCGCGATCGGGTGCCGCGTCGCGGCGTCGAGCACGCGCCCGCGCAGCGCGTCGCCGGCACCGTCCCGCGCCGCCACGGGGACGGCCGCGACGAGCACGGCCAGGGCGAGGAGGAAGGGCCGGCCCGGCGCGGCGCGCCGGACCGGTTGCAGCGAGATGAAATGGCGTGTCATGACGTTCCAACCCGTGGTTCGACCGTTAGAACCGGAAGCTCACGCCGACGCGAACCTGCGCCTGCATCAAGTCCTCGTCGCGGTCCCAGCGGCAGTGCCCGTGGTGGTCGCCGCAGTCGTCGTCCCACTCCCACGCCCCGTCGCTGGTGTCGCTCCAGTAGCCGCGCGCCTCGAGGCGGAACGCCACGTGCTCGGAGAACGGCACCTTGACCCCCGCCCCAAGGGTCGTCGAGAACCGCCGCGAGTCCGAAAAGCCGGCCCGCTCCGGCCGCAGGTCCGCAACTCCGAGGCCCCCGACCACGTAGGGGGTGACATGGCGCTGCGGCCACTGCCCGAGGACGGAGACGTGATAGTAGTTGACGTCCATGTCGAAGGAATGGTCGGCCGGCGAGAAGAGCCCGCCCTGCCTCAGCCCGGTACGCTGGTGGTCGGCCGAGAGTTCGATCTGCACGTGGTACGAGACCGGGATGTCGAGGATGAGGCCGAGCGTGGCGCTGTCCTTGAGGTCGGCGTCGTAGCCGAGCGCCGGGTTGTCCTCCTTGGAGATGGTGCCGCCCCAGCGGTACCCCACCATCGGGGTGAGCTCGACGGCGCCCACCTGTGCCAGGGCGCTGCCGACGCCCGACACGAGCACGGCGACGACGACGAACAGCGTGGTCTTCAGCAACGGACGGAAGGTTGTGGTTGTCATGTCTGCGGTCCTCCTGTGGTCTTTCCGGCTCCGGCCCGGGGTCGCCCCTGCCGCGCCTGACGGGAAGGATCGGCCCCGTCCACCGGCCCCGCTTGACCGAACGATGATCCTGCGATGACCGCGAGGTGAGCCTTTGCTACCATCCCCGCCCGTGCGACCCCAACCCCGCGTTTCCCGCCGCACTGCCGGCCTCGCGCTGCTCTTCTCGCTGCTGGCGTGCGCACCGGTGCTGCGCGCCGAGGAGCCCTCGCAGGGCCTCGAGCTGACGTTCTCGAGCCCGGGCGCCCGCAGCATGGGGTTTGCCGGCGCGTTCGCTCCGCTCGTTGACGACGCCACCGCCGCGTTCGCCAACCCGGCCGGCCTCGTGCAGCTCGTGCGTCCCGAGGTGTCGCTCGAGCTTCGCCTGCGCGGGGCGCTCGAGAGCGACGAGAAAGGCACGTCGACGCTGGGCGCTGTGAACGGGGTGTCGTTCTTCTCCGCCGTCGTGCCGCTTGGCCGCTGGTCGTTCGCGGTCTACGGCCACCAGCTCGCCACCCTCGAAATCGAGCGCGAGGACTCGCCGAAGGCGGCCGGCGCGCGGCTGCACGCCGGCGGCGAGGAGCGGCTGGCGTCGCTCGACGTCGGGAGGCTCGGCATCGCCGCCGGGTACCAGCTCCGCGAGAACCTGGCGCTGGGCGTCGGCGTCTCTCACTTCGCAGGCACGGTTGGCCTGGCGCCGCTCGGCACCACGGGCAAGGCCGCCCGCACGACAGAAAGCTCCGACTGGGGGCTCAACGCCGGGGTGCTGTGGCGCCCCTCGGAGCGGCTGCGCCTGGGCGGGTTCTTCCGTGAGGGCCCGTCGCTCGACAGCGGCGCCGTGGCGGCCGCTCCCGATTCGACGTCGCGCACGCTGCAGCTGCCCGACTCGTACGGTCTGGGAGCCGCGTACCGCTCGCGCGACGGCGCCTTGACCCTCGCGCTCGAGTGGGACCGGGTCCGGTACTCGAGGCTGCGCGACGGACTGGCGGCTATCGCCGGCGGCGACGAGGGCCTCGCCGTCGGCGACGCCGACGAGCTGCACGCCGGAATCGAGTACGCCTTCCTGCGGGTGAACCCGGTGCTGGCGGTGCGAGCCGGGGCATGGCTCGACCCCGACCACCGCGCCTGCAGCTCGACCCCGGGCTCGCCGTATGGCTGCCAGGCCGGCGGCGGCGACGAGGTGCACCTCACGGCCGGCTTCGGCATGGCGTTCCGGCGTTTCCAGCTCGACGTCGGGATCGACCAGTCACGCTCGCAGTTCGCCATCTCGCTCTCGGCGATCGTCAGCTTTTGAGCCGGAACGCCGTCTCGAAAATCCAGTTGCCTCCCACGAGCCTGCCGGCGGCGTCGCGGCGCGCGAGCCCGAGCGCCTCGAGCCGCGCCGCCCGCGCCGGCTCGGCGCCGCCGGCCGTCACCGGCAGGCGCCTCAGCAACACCCTGTCGCCCTCCTCGAGCAGCGCCAGGTCGGCCGCGACGAGGTACGCCAGCATCGGGTCGGAGGCGAGCGACGCGCACGCGCTCTCCAGCTCGCCGCCCTCCAGCACCCGCCTGGCCAGGAGCTGCAGCAGGAACGGGTGGCCGCCGCAGCGCTCGCAAATGGCTTCGACGGCCGCGTCGGAAAGCGCCGGGCGGTCCGCGGCCGGCAGATGCTGCTGGCGGACCAGCGCCCGGCTCGCGGCCGGGTCGAGCGGGCCGAGGTAGAGCGGCGGCCCGAGGCGGGCGAGCAGCGCGGCGCCATGCGGCGAGACAGTGGCGACGGCGGCGAGCCGCACCGAGGAGGCCAGGACCACGCGCACCCCGGCGGTCGCCAGCACGTCGAGGAGCCGGTCGGCGAGCGCCCGTTCGCGCCCGAGCAGCGCCGCCAGGTCCTCCGCCTCGTCACACAACAGCAGCAGCGCGCGGCCGGCCGGGACCTGCGAGCGCGCCAGGCGCGCCAGGTAGGCCGGCGCGTCCTCGCCGGGCGCGGGCGGCCCCAGCCGATCGCGGCCGCAGGCGTCTAGGACGGCGTCGGCCAGCGACAGGCACAGCTCGCGCCCGTCCTCCACGCCCTGCAGGTCCCAGACGACCGGTTCGAGCGATGCCTCAGGCGCCAGCAGCTCGAGCTGGCGCAGCAGCGAGGTCTTGCCGATTCGCCGCGCGCCGGCGACCCACGCGCACGGCCGCCCGCCGCGCAGCACGTCCTCGATCAGGGCGCCGCGGCCGTAAAACCGCTCGCCCCGCACCCACTGCCCGATCACGTACGGGACGGTCACGCCTCCCCCGGCTCGAGCACGGCGTCCACGTCGGCGCGCGTGATCACCGTCCTGCCTTCCTGGTACAGGCGGTCCACGAGCGCCACGCACGCCTTCTGGATCGGGTACGGCTTGCAGCCGGTGCGGGCCAGGATCTCGGCCACCGCGTCGTCCTCCACCGTGAACACCCCCTGCAAGGGCTCGCGCACCAGCGCCTCGGCGTCGGCGCAGTCGATGGCCGTGACCTCCAGTTCCTCGAAGAAGTTGTACCAGGGCGAGCCGTGCTGCTCCCACTGCCGCCGGATCTCGACCCCGGACACCACCGCCACGAGGTGCTCCGAGAACGCCCGCATGAACAGGCTGCGCAGCCGCTGGTTGATGCGCGGGTCGTAGGCGTTGAGTTCGTCCACCTCGTCGATGAGCAGCACCAGCTTGACTCGCTTCGGCGTGGTGCGGGCCAGCGCCTCGATCACCGCCCGCAGGTCGGCGACGAGCTCGCGGTACCCGTACTCGCCGCCGCGGGAGGCCGGCGGCTCGACCGTCCCGGAGGGCAGCCGCGGACCCAGCTCCTCGAACACCTCGGCGCCGAGCGTCGCGAAGAAGCGCTCCTCCGGCGTGCCCTGCAGGTCCACGAAGACAGGGAAGAAGGCGTACTCGGGGTCGTCGACTTCCTCGAGCCGCCGCCTGAGCTGGTGCAGCAACGAGGTCTTGCCGATCCGCCGCTCGCCGTACAGCAGCAGGCTGTTGGTGTGGACGGTCTGCAGCACACGCTGAATGAGGCGCTCGCGGCCGAAAAACAGGCGCCTGTCCAGGACCGGCGCGCCAGCCACGAACGGGTTGAAGCGGCGGCGGCGCAGCACCCGTCGCCGCCACGCCCGGACCCCGGCCACGGCGCCCGCCGAGGCCGCCGCCAGCGCCGCCAGCATCGCCGCCAGCCAGGGGGAGCGCGCGAGCGGCCGCACGAAGAGCACGGCGTACTCGGCGCTCGCGGACAGGCCCGAGGCGCTGCGGGCCTCGACCCGGATCGCCGCAGCCCCGGGCTCGAGCCGGCGGCGGACCCAGAACTCGGTGAGCACGAGATCGCCCACCGGTTGCCCCCGGCTCGCGCCGGCCAGTGGGCGGCCCGTCTCGTCGGAGAACGCCACCGTGACCTCTCCCCGGTCGAGGACCACCCCGTCGAGGCGGAAGTCGGCTTCGTGCACCACCTGCACGCGCGACCCGTCCTCGGCGGCCCGGCGCTGGTCGACGAAGCGGATCGCCGGCGGCACCCGCCCCGCTCCGGCGGTCCCCAGCAGCACCTGGCTGAGTGCCCCGTAGGCGCGCTGCACGAGGCCGAGCGCCGCGGGCTCGGCGGGGTCCAGCGCAAGGGCGCGGTTGGCTGCGGCGAGGGCGCGCTCGGGCCTTTCGGCCGCAAGCTCCGCCTCGCCCTGTGCCACCAGTCTCCGCACCACCCCGGCGCGCTCCGCCTCGCGGCGCATCTCCACGAGCCGGGCCTGGAGCGACAGCGCCTCGCTGCTCGCAGGCTCGGCGACGAGGACCGGCTGCAGCGCCTCGAGCGCTCCGTCCGCATCGCCGGCGCCGGCTCGCCGCCGCGCCTCGGCGAGCGCCTCCGCGATGACCTCCCGCCCCGCCCCGCCGGCAGCCGTCGGCAGCGATGGGCGCAGGCCATCTTCGGCCTGGCGCAAGAGCGTCTCCGCCTCCCCGCCCGGGACCAGCGCCAAGGCCTCGCGCAGCGCCGAGGCGGCGGCTGCGTACCGCCGCTCCGCGAGGGCGGTTCTGGCCCCTGCCACGAGCGAGGCGGCGCGCGCGGCGTCCTGCCGGGCCTGCTCAGCGGCACTGGCGGCCTGCCGCAGGCGGGCCATCGCCGCCTTCGCCTCGGCGTCCTCCGGCGCCACCGCGAGAGCGCGGCCCACAGCGGCCATGGCCTCCTCGAGCCGCCCCTCCCGTGCGAGCCCGCCGGCTTCCTGAAGGCTCTCGCGCACGAGGCGCACTGCGCGCCCCTCGGCGCTTTCGGCCGCCGCCCGCTGGCCGGCCCGCGCCAGCTCACGGTAGCGGCCAAGCTCGGCGAGCGCGCCGTCCGAACCGCGGATTGCGCCGAGCCTCTCCTCGGTCTCGAACGCCTGCAGCGCCGCTTCGTGCTGCCCCAGCCGCGCATAGGCGATCCCCAGTTTGAGGTAGGGAAAGTACGCCACCACGCGCATCCCGTAGGTGCGCTCCCGCGCTCCCGAGTCGCCCTTGCGCCTGATCGCCTCGTTGAGTTCCCGCACCGCCGCGGTCCAGTCCTCCGCGGCGAGCGCCTGCTCGGCGCGGGCGTAGTGCTCGTACCAGAGGTCGGCGCGCGCCGCCGGCGCCACGGTGAGCACCAGCGCGAGCACCGCGGCCGCCGCCGCGACCCGGTGGCGGGTCCCTAGGCGGTCCGGCACCGCAACCACCTGGCGAGGAAGTGATGGCCGACCGCGAGGCGGCTTCCCTCCCGCCGCACCATCCCGAGCCGCTCGAGCTGGTATGCCGCCGCAGCGTCGGCCACCGCCCCCTCGTCCCCTGCGGCCAGCCTCGAGAGCAGCGCCGCCTCCTCGGCCGAGAGCAGCGCGAGGTCGACCGCGAACAGATGGGAGAGGGTCGGGTCCGCCTCCACCTCGGCCACCGCCGCCTCCAGGTCACCGCTGGCCAGCAGGCGCTCGCCCAGGAGCGCGAGCAGGTACGGGTGGCCGCCGCACAGCGCCAGCATCCGCTCCACCGCGGCCGCCTCCAGGCGCGGACGCTCCGCGGCCGGCAGCTGACTCTGCGTCACGAGCGCCCGCGCCTCGTCACTGGCCAGCGGGCCGAGGTGGACCGGAGGCGTGAAGCCGTGCAAGAACGGGGAGGTATCCTCGCGCTGCTCCGCCAGCGCCCACAGCCGGGGGCTGGCCGCCAGCACCGCGCGGACCCCACCGCCCTGCAGAGCCCTCCGGAGCCCGCGCAGCAGCGCCGGCGCCCGCCGCCCGATCCCCAGCAGCTCCTCGGCCTCGTCGCACAGCAGCAGCAGCTTCCGCCCCCGCTCGGCGAGCCCCCGCCGCAGCGCCGCCAGCGCCGCCAGCAGCTCGAGCCCCAGCAGCGGCTCCACCGCCGCGCCGGCCGCCTCCAGGCGCGGACCGCTGTCGCGCAACGCCTCGGCGAAGCCGTGGTCGAGGTCGGACGGCTTCTCGGCGCCCTGCAGGTCCCAGAACACCGGCACCAGCCCGTGCGCCGGTTCGCTGTCGGCGAGCAGCTCAAGCTGGCGCAGCACCGAAGTCTTGCCCGACACCCGCGTGCCGAGCACCCACAGGCAGTCGCGCGGCCCGTCCAGCACCTCGGCGAGCTGCGTCCGCCGCCCGTAGAACTGCGCCCCCCGCACCCACTGCCCGACCACGTACCCCCTCCTGGCCACCCCGTTCGCCGGGGACCCCTCCGCGGCCGGCCCGGCGCCGGACCCGGGCGGCGCCCCGACTGCCGCGACGAGCCGGTACCCGCGCTTGGAAATCGTCTCGATGAAGCGCGGCGCTCCGGCCTCGTCGCCGAGCGCCCGGCGGAGCTTGGCGATGGCGCGTGTGATCGCCCACTCCGTGATGAACTCGGTCCGCCACACTCCGTCGATCAGCTCGTCCTTGGACACCACCCGGCCCGGCCGGGCGGCCAGGAACACCAGGAGGTCCATCAACCTCGGCTCGAGCGTCACGGTGCGGCCCTGCCCGCAGATCCGGTTGAGCTGCGGCTGCACGAGCCACCCTCCTACCTGGAAGCCCCTCCCTGTCGCCCTCTCCGGTTCGCTCGAGCTCATCGTCGCGGATTCTACCCTGCGGGGGCCGACCTCCCCTGCGCCCCTCCCTGCCAGGCTAGGCGCGGAGGCGCCCTGCCGCTTGACCGAACCGAAACCGATCGATGACCGGCCGCCCGCCACCCCGGCACCCGGCGATGACCCCGACCGCACGCCCCTCGCCCCCCGCCATGACGACCGTCGAGGTGGCGACAGATGGAGGCACGCTGCCGGTCGATGCGCGGCAGCACAACGCTTGCTTGCGCGGCCCAGAGTTCGCGTCGAACCGGCTCCCCTTTGCCCGCACCTGCACGCGCCGCAAGGTGCCAACGGGCACCGTCCTCTCGCGGTTGGTTCGCGAGACCCCGCGAACATGCGGCGGCAGCCGATGTGGACGTGCCACTCCTGGAGGCTTGGCAGCTGCCGCCGCGGTGTGGTAAATTCCCCAGTCCGGAGAGCCAACGTAGCTCAGCCGGTAGAGCAGCTGATTCGTAATCAGCAGGTCGTCGGTTCGAGTCCGACCGTTGGCTCCAGAAAACAAAACACTTAGCGCCCCGGCCTTCCGGGGCGTTGTGCTTGGGTAAGCATAGGGTAAGCACGCGGCGCACACTCGCAGCCCCAGGTATCGACCGGGGAATCGAACCGAGCGGTCACCTCGCGGGCCGGGCCCGCCGTCTCATCGCGAGCCGCTCGCGCTCGCTCATCGCCTCCCACGTCGCACCGTCCACCACGACGACGCCCGGTTCGTGCAGAATCGACCGATCAAAGGTCATCACCTCTCGCTCGAGCTGCCCGGCATCCCACAGTGCCAGCTCAGCGGGCCACAGCAGCCCGAGCCTGTGAAGCCTGGCCGCCTCGCTCTCGCGCACTTCGAAGCAGCCACCCCAGGCCGACAGCACGACACGCAAGAGCCGCGGCCGCCCGCCTGGATCGTGGCGGTCCCAAAAGCCCGGGTCCCGGGTGCCCGGCCGGCCGCTTTCGATCCGGGCAGCCGTCCACGCCGCCTCATTCGCCTCTGCGATTGCCGCCTTCTCCGCCTCGGACAGGTCAGCGTCGAGGAGAAAGAAAAAGTCGTACTCGTCGACCGTCGCCGCATGGACTCGCCGCTTCGGTCGCATGCGTTGGCGTGGCATGCTCACCTCCTGCTCTTCGGCTCGGGCACGTCAAGGCCGAGTTGCGCGAGCAGGCGCCCAAAGAGCGCCCGCTGGTCGCGCTCCACGACGGTGGCAGGGTTCGCCTTGAGCTGCCCCCACCGGTCTTCGATGATCACTCCCGTGGCGTCGACAGCTTCCCGGGCCTGCTCGGCTCGATCCCAGGACGAGCACGCGGCCTCGAGGACGCGCAGATGGTGCTCTTCCAGCTCGTAGGTCGAGACGATGGCGCGCCACCACCGCCTGGTCGCGGGGCGTAGGTGTCGCGGCGGTGGAGGGCACTTGGTGAGCCCCTGTTTGAGCGCAAGCTGCAGAGCCGGCTTCGTGGTCACAGTGCCTCCAGTTTTCCAAAGGCGAAACCCTCGAGGTGTAGGGAAGGGCAGCGCGCCGCTGTGGAGGTGCATGATGCGGCAACTTTTGATCCGGCCACCGGGGTATGGCCGGCCGACTCGCCACCGCCAACGGTCCGCATCTCCACGGCCTGCCGGATCAGCGCCACGAGGCGGAGGGGTTCGGCGTCACGCCGCTCACCTGCCACTGCCCACCTCGAGCTTGCCCGCCACCGTCTGGCCGCGCCGCCACCGCCTGCCGTACTTGATGACCCTCGCCCACCTTTCGGGGTCTTGCCGGCGGAGGGCCTGCACCTCGGCCTTGAGAAGCACGCGCGGGCCCTCCGTCGTCTCCACGATCACCACGTCATCGTCGAGGATATCGCCCACCGAGCGAAGGTCACCCATGGCGCACCTGGTGGCGCACCTGGTGGCGCACCCCGGAGCGTGCCGCGCATCGCCACCACCAGGCGGAAGTCCGGGCTTCGCTCCTCATCGGGTCATCCCTGCCAACGCCAGGCGCCTTGCCTCGCGGTAGCGACGGCGCAGCTCCAGCCCTTCCGGGCAGAGCGGGTATTGCAGCACGTCACCCGTGAAGCCTTCGGGCCGGCATCGGTCGCACGCCTCGCAGTGCAAGTTGACGGCCTCGGCCGCGTCGCCGGCAGCACGTAGGCGCTCGCTCCGCGTGTCTTCAGAACGGCCACCAAAGCAGGTGCCAAAAGTGACAAAAGAGACGGAATCGCTTTTGTCACTTTTGTCACTTCGATAGGTGGCCGTTTCAGGATCGAATCCGAGCCAGCGAGACGTGAAGGTGCTACTCATCGCGCACCCCCCGGAGGTCAGGTCGGAGTCGGATCACATCACGGGGACGGCCGCCGCTGGGGACGTCTTCGAGCCGGAGCCACCCGCGCGCTTCCAGTTCCACCAGCCCCGGCCAGACCACCTCAGGCGTCGAGAGCCCCGCCCAATGCTTCCGGTACAAGTCACGAACCCGTGTACCGTCTTCGAGGTCGCCGGCTTCGATCCGTCTCGCGAGCAGTCGGGCGCCACTCAGAGCAGGTGCCAGCTCGGACCCGTACACCTTCCGGGCGTGGGTCTCCAGAAACTCGCACCACGCCGCCGCGCGCTGTGCCGCCCCCAGCGCCACCCCGCCGGTCATCAGCCGGGTACCTGCTACTCGCTCCGTGAGGTCGAAAAGCAGCGCCAGCGATGGCATGAGCGAGCGGTATTTCCCCAAATGGGACGCAAACGCCGGGGTGTCTTCCAACTCAGGGGACCGCAGCCGCGTTTCAAGCTCCGATCGCCAGGGGTCGAAGAGCTCTTGGGCGGCAGGATCGAAGCGAAGGAACGGCGGCGCCGTCGGGCCGGCAAGCTCGTCGATCTCGGCTCCCAGGTCGGAGGGGTTGAGAGCGTCGAGAGCCTCGAAGACGGCGAACGCCGCGCGCTTCGCCTCACGGTCGGGCCACCTCGAAGGCTGGCGGTACGGTGGCACCCGATCGGGCCAGACGAGAAGCTGCAGCCGCTGTAGCAGCCCATCGGCGCCAGCGCCCCCGCCAATCGCCTTGGCGATGTAGGCGCAGAGCTTGCCAGGCTGGATTCCGCCCACCACGGAGAGGCACAGGGAGGGCACGTGCACCGTCCCCCGGCCAATCCGGTCGAAGGTAAACGAGCCGGTCCCGTTCCAGGCTTCGAGGAAGAACTCGCGCTCGCCTTCACGGCCTGGCTTGTCGAGGGTCCGAAGCCACCCGGCCAGCTCATCACGCGAGAGCACAAGCCCCCGCGGATTCGCGCAGAGCAGCTCGCCCAGCTTCTCTACGGTGGCATCGCAGGTACGGTAGCGCTGCTCGGCCACCCGCCCGCACTCGGCCAGCTCTTTGAGGATCGCAGCGACGGCCGCCTGTGAGACTGTCTTGCTCTTCTTGAGGCTGGCGAGCTGGGTTTGCAGCACCACCTTCCGGGCCTCGGCCTCGGCCTGGCGCTTCGCGAAGGCCTCTCTGGCGCGAGCCTCCAATGGCTCCAGGGGTGCCAGCCCCTCGCTCACGGCGTGTGTCTTGAGGGTTGCCGGCGGCGCCACGATCCCACCCCACAGGTTCGGGACCACAGTCCAATTGTCGAAGCGCTCGGGACGAATGGCGATGCTCCGACCGACCACGGACGCCAGTGCCACAAGTGCCGAAACCGCCGGAAACTCCAGCGGGATCGATGCGCGCTCGGCCACGTCCGCCAGCCACGGCCGCAGGGGAGCAGGCAGAAGAGCCTCTGGGAGGTCGGGCACCTGGTCCGCCTCCGGTGGGAGAGGCTGGCGCTCGGGCCACCCGACCACCTCGGCCTCGCCGCCTTGAAGCTCGGGCAGCCCCGCGAGCACCTCCCCGAGCCGGTCCCCAACCTGGCGGGCCAGGTCGTCAACGTCGCCACCTTCGCCCAGCGAGGCTGGCAGCTGCAGCGCCACCGCCACAACGCCACCTGCCCGGAGCGCCGCCACCACCGCATGGGCACCCTTCCGGCCTGCGTCGTCGAGGTCGTAGACCACAGCCACCCGAGCGAACCCGGCCGCCTTGATCTTGGCCACCAGCTCGGCCGATGGGGTGGTCCCCTCGCCAGCACACAGGCAGACGGCAGGAACGCCGGCCTGCGTTGCGCCCCAGACGGAAGGCTCACCGTTGACGAGGTACAGCACCTTCCCACCGATCCGGCGGGCCTCAACGAGCCCGTACAGGTGGGCCGTGCCGCCGGCACCATCCCACGTGTACTTGGGTTTCCGGCCGTCGAGGTACTTCACCCGACCGACACCTAGCCGCGTCGGGTAGAGCAGGCAGGCGCGCCCCTTGTGAGTGCCGATCCTGACGCACCACACCTTGCGCAAGCGCCCCAGGTCAAGGTGCCGATGGGCCGCGAACCCTTCGAGGGTCACGGGCTCGGCAGGCTCGGGCCGTTGGCCACCGTTGCCGCCTACAGGGATTCCCAGGGCGCGCGCCAGGTCTGCCATGCTCCCGCGCTCACCGGTGCCATGATCGATGTAGGCGCCGGGGTCGGTCGGAGAGTCCGGCAGCACGGAGAATGACGGGTTATCGTCGCCCTCGCGCAACGGGGACCGAATCGGACCGATCCACCCGTAGCTGTTAGGCCTCGGCATTCGGCTGCCCGGCTGCCTGGCGACGATCGCCGCTGCCACCTCAGGCCAGAGCAGCTGCCGGGGCTCGGCGCTCATGTTCACCGCCCGGCCGCCGCCACCTCGTTGGCGACGTACTCGTCTGCGGTCGACGTGTGAGTCCGCTCACGGATCCAGGCGTCGAGGTCCGCCAGAGCGTACAGGCACCGCGCCCCCGGGCCCCTGCCAAACCTGACGTACGGCGGGCCGTCGCCCCGGTGTCGCTTCTGCCGCAGGGTTTGCGGCTGGCAGCCGATGTAGCGGGCCGCTTCGTTTGTGGTCAAGTAGCGCTTTGGCTCGTCAACCATGGCCGTCTGCCTCCTTTCGGTCGTGAGCACTGGGTCACCGCCTCTCGGAACGCTCGGCGACCCACTGGCGCAGCTTGTCGACGGGCACCAGGATCGCCCTGCCGCATCGGATCGACGGTAGGTCACCTGCCTCTACGAGCCTGTAAATCTCTGCTCGGGAGAGACCAAGGATGGCCGGAAGGTGTTTCGGTCGCAAGGTTAGTGGTTCCATAACTTCTCCTCCTGGCTTGTGAACATACGGGCTCCCTCAGGACTGTGCTAGACTCAATCGTCGCGTTTGGTCGGTCACTGCAGCCCGGGGAGGTTGGCCATGCGAAGATCGGTCACTTGGCTTGAAATCGTACGAGGTGACTACATCTTTCCCTGGCCAGTCGCGCGCAGCGGGTACGCCCTTGTCGACGGACCGCCCTCCAAGGCCTTCGACGCCAAGGCTTCCGGCTGGAAGGACGTTGACATGGAACCGCCGTTTCTGGTCGCCCGCGGTAGCGTGTTCGAGACGTACGCGCCGCTTGCGCAGGACGATCTCCACCGCCGATTCGCCCGTCTGGCGGACGCCAAGGACTTTGCCGGCGCGGTGTCGTTCTTTGCGAACCGCTTCGGCCTGCTCGGCGCTCACGACGTACTGCTTGACGAGCCCAAGGGCAACGACATCGAGCCGCTGATCAGCTCGTCGTGTTTGGTCCCGGCCGAGTCACTCGGCCGCTGGCGGCTCGAAGCACGAAAGCTGCATGCAGTCATCGCCTGGTGGGACGCCGTCCGCGAACACACGTACGAACGATGCAGCCGCTTCATCCGATGGACGAAGCGCGAGCACAAGAGCGTGGCGGTCCTTTGGCGCCAAGACGACAGATTCCCCTGCGAAATTCTCGCGCAAGAAGGCGTCGGGGAGTCCCCCGCCACCCGCCCCGATCTACTCGCTCGCTGGTCCAAGGACCAAGTGCGTGGCACCATCGAGGCTCTTCGTTACGCCGTGTATCTGAAGGTCAACGAGCAGCTGAGAGGGCACGTCTCGCCGGTCATCATGGAAGGCGAACGCACCTTTCTTTACCCCGACAGTCTGCTATCGGCGCTGTGGACGCTGCTCGCTTTCGAGCTTGCGGCCGTCCCGAGCCCCGAGCGTCGATGTCTCGATTGTGGCGCGCCGCTCGAAGGTGGGACGCGCCGCCGCCGCTACTGCAACGCTAACTGCCGCAAGAGGCACTACGATAGGTTCAGCAGACCCCGAAGGCAAAGGAGCCATGCCAAGGACGCGCCACAGGAACGGTAGCTTCCCGTACCGGCCGCCTGACGGTCTCTCGGAGCAGGAACCAGCGCTCGGCCGCCGGGCGAGTGAGCGGTCCAGGCGCGCTCTCTTTGCGCTTCGCTCGTGTGCTCACTTTGCACCCCGCTTGCGCGCTCGCTTCTCAGGCATCGGCAGCACCTTCGCGAGCGGTCCTGTCTGCACCTCGGCCGCCCGCCGCAGCTCGTCGATCCCCAACGGGGCGTAGTGGCGCTGGGTCACTCTGATATCGCTGTGCCGCAGGTAGCGGCTGGCGACGTGCAACCCAGCGGACCGGGCCACCGCAAGCCCGGCCGTTCGCCGCAGGTCGTGCACGTGCACGCCCTCGAGCCTGGCTGCCTTGCGGAGCTTGTCCCAAGGCCCCGACAGATCAGGGCGCCGCTTGTCCGGGTCACGGCACCCGGGTACCACCAGCGAGCCCACCCGCGGCAGGGTGCGGAGCAGCGCCACCACGGAGCCGGGGAGCGGAATCACCTCCACCCGGCCGCTCTTCGCGCGTGGGATGCGCCAGAGCCCGCCGTCGAGGTCGACGTCTTCCCACTTCGCACGGAGCACCTCGGAGAGCCGGCAGCCCGTGACGATCAGCAGCACGAATGCCGCGCGCACGTGTGGGTCCTTCAAGGCGTCCACCGCCTTGACCAGCCGCCCCAGCTCGGCCTCCGAGAGCACCCGCGAGCGAGGAGCTCCCTCGGGAAGCGCCCGCACCTTCGCCGCCGGGTTGCTGCTGATCAGGTCGAGACGCCATGCCGCTTGCAGGCAAGCGCGCACGCTGGCCAGGAAACGGTTTGCCGCCGTCCGCTTGCCACTGGCGGCAATGGCCTGGAAGACCTTCGACACGTGCTTCGAGGTCAGCTCGGTCAGCAGCAGGCGTCCCCACTTCTCGCGCGCAATCCCCAGATAGTGCCGGTCGTCACGGGCGGAGCGCTTGCGGCGCACCACGTCGGCCAGGTACTCGTCAATCCAGGCGGCCACACTCATGGCGCCGCGCTTCTCCTGGCGGGCCACCAGAGGGGAAAGCCCCACCTTGGCACCCGCGAGCAGTTGCCGCGCCTCCTCGCGGGCCTCTTCAATCGTGGCCACCCCGAAGGGTTTCGAGAGCGTGTAGCGTTGCTCGCGCCCATCTGGCAGGTAGTACTGGACGACGAAAGCCCTCCTGCCGCTGGGATACACCACCATGCCGAACCCCACCAGCTCGGTATCCCACAGGTAGAACCGGCCGCGAGGGTCTGGCCGCCGTGCCTTCACCTCACGGAGCGTCAGCTTGACGCGCACAGGCACTCCCTCTTGAAACCTGCTGATTCCGTGCTTACCAAAATCAGCAGGTTTCCGGGTAAGCATTGGGTAAGCATGAGGACGAAAAACCCGCCAACGCTCCGAGCAACCGTCATCGTTGCTAAGTGTGGACGCTGTCAGGACATCCTGTCAAGGGCACGAACGCTCAGAAACGGCCAAAAACACCCTTTATCCTGATTCGTAATCAGCAGGTCGTCGGTTCGAGTCCGACCGTTGGCTCCAGAAAACAAAGCACTTAGCGCCCCGGCCTTCCGGGGCGTTGTGGTGTGTTGCCACCTCGGCGGCACGGGCATAGAGTGTCGTCCTGTGAAGGCTTCTTCCACGTGATGCGGCGCAGCGCCAACCAGGCCGGCCTCGTCGTCGCCCTGGCCACGCTGCTCGGTGCGCTGCCCCGGCTGTACTTCGCGTCCGTGCAGTTCGTCGAGTACGACGGCTGGTGGCACGTCTTCGTCGCCGGGCAGGACACGCTGGAAAACCTCGTCTGGGAAATCAGGTCGCAGACCCACCCGCCGCTCTTCTACCTGCTGCTGCGAGCTGTGCTGCCGTTCGGTACCTCCCGCCTCGTCATCCGCAGCGTCTCGTTGCTGGCCGGCCTCGCGACCGCCTGGGTGCTGGGCGGGATCGTGGCACGCTGGAGCCGCCACCCGGCCGTGCCGGCTCTCGCCGCACTCGCGGTCTCGCTGTCATGGAACGCCGTCGTGATCTCGTGCGAGGTCCGCGCCTACATGCTGCTGACGTTGTTCCTGGCCGTCGCCGTGCGCTCGCTGCTGGAACTCGCCACGCCGCGCCACGCCACCGCGGCGCGCCACGCCCTGGGGTTGTGCACGGCCTGTTCCGGCGCGCTGTTGACCCACTACGCCGCCGCCCTCTTCATGCTCGCTGCCGGCACGCTGATGGCCGCGCGGTTCGCGTTCCGGCGTTTGGGCCGCTGGCGGCTGCTGCTGGCCGTGCGGCGGCGGCCGCTCGCGCTGCTCGCGCCGGCCGTCCTGCCGCTCGCGGTGGCGGCGTTTCTGTACACCGCGCACTACGGCTCTCACCGCGCCGCGATGAACCACCTCCCCGAGTTTTACCTCTCTTCGAGCACGGCTGGAGGTCCGCTCCGCTTTGTGCTCCGCAACACCGCTTGGCTCGTCGACCTGTTCACCCCGTTTCGCCTGCAGCCCGCAACCCCGGGCAGCCAGGCGCTCGTGACCCTGGCGCTCCTGGCGGCGATCGGCCTGGCCATGGCGATACCGCGGCCGCCGGGCCGGCCCGCCACGCACCGCCTCGCCGGGTGGCTGTTCATCGCCCTCCTCGTCACGGCGATCGTCCTGGGCCTTCGCGACACCTATCCCTACGGCGGCTCCCTGCGGCACCAGTTCTATCTGTACCCGTTCGCGCTGCTGTTCGGCGCGCTTGCCCTGGACGCGGGGCTCGCCCGGCTCGGGTCGCGGGCCGTGCGGACGTGCCTGCTCATCGCGGTCACCGGCGCGATCGGGGCCAGCCACGTGGCGAGCGCCCGTGCCCATTTCTGGTACCCACGCGAGATGTTCGACAGAGAGATCGCGGCGCTGGAGGCGTTCAGGCCAGCATCCAGCGCCGTTTACCTCGACCAGTTCAGCCTCATCGCGTTTTTCAGCGGCTACCACGACTGGACCTGGCAGTTCGAGGGGCTGTGTCCCACCAACTGGTCGATCCTGCGCTACCGCCTGCACAAGGGTGATCGCTCGTTCACGGTCTTCCGCGACCGCGCCCGCTGGTCGCTCCACGACCAGATCGAGCGCGCCGGGCCGGACCTGCGGGGTTGCGCCGAGAGCGTCGCGCCCGGCTCCTTGGTGGTCTTCGCGCTCAAGCAGTTCCCCGAAGCGAATCCGCACGCCTCGCTGCTTTCCGATGAGGGACAGGCGCTGGCCCGACGCGTGTGGGGCGAGGTCGGCGTGGAAGTGAAGCGATGCTCCGTCGCCGGCGGGCTCGCCGCCGTCGAGCTGACGCTCGCTCCTGACCCAGGCCGCGCCTCGCCGGCGTCGCCGTGACGCGGCGCCCCGGCGGAACCGCTCCCTCTCGCCCCGCCGCCCCGGGATCGGCCGCTGCGAGGGTTGACGGCCGGCCCGCCGCCCCGTACCTTTGCCGGCCGTGCCGATCCGCGCGACGGCCAGGTTGCGACGATCACGGACGACGCAGCAGTCGGCGCCGCAAAGGAGCCTCCATGACCCAGGTGTCGGCCAGCCCCAACGGTGAGACGTTCCCCCTCCCCCAGCACCACGAGTACGGCCCGGAATACGAGCGCCTCGCAGCCCTCGCCGCGCAGGCGCACGCCGAGGGCAAGGAGGTGGTGGTCGTGATGGGGGTCGGCTTCGTCGGCGCGGTGATGGCCGCGATCGTCGCCGACACCGTGGACACGACCACCGGCAAGCCCTCGAAGTTCGTGATCGGCTGCCAGCGCCCCTCGACGCGCTCGTACTGGAAGATTCCGCTGCTCAACCGGGGCGAATCGCCGGTGAAGGCCGAAGACCCCGAGGTGGCGCCGATGATCGCCCGCTGCGTGCTCGACAAGAAGACGCTCGTGGCGACGTTCAACTCGGATTGCCTGAAGCTGGCTGACTGCGTGATCGTCGACGTGCAGTGCGACTACCGCAAGGAGTCGCTGGGGAACCTTCGCACCGGCGAGGTCGAGATGGGCGCGCTCGAGGACACGCTGCGCACCATCGGCGAGAAGATCCGGCCGCACTGCCTGGTGCTGATCGAGACGACGGTGGCGCCGGGAACCACGGAGTTCGTGGCGTTCCCGATCCTCAAGCGGGCGTTCGACGCGCGCGGGATCACCTCCGACCCGGTGCTCGCCCACTCGTTCGAGCGCGTCATGCCGGGGCGCGAGTACGTGGCGTCGATTCGCGACTTCTGGCGCGTCTGCGCCGGCTGCACCGACGAGGCGCGACGGCGGGTCGAGAAGTTCCTCACCGAGGTGCTCAACACCGCCGACTTCCCGCTCACGGTGATGGACCGGCCGATCGAGTCGGAGACCACCAAGATCGTCGAGAACTCCTACCGCGCCACGATCCTGGCGTTCCTCAACGAGTGGAGCCTGTTCGCGGAGCGCAACGGCGTCGACCTCGTCAAGGTCATCCGCGCCATCAAGATGCGCCCCACCCACTCGAACATGATCTTCCCCGGCCCCGGCATCGGCGGCTACTGCCTGCCCAAGGACGGCGGGCTCGGCTTCTGGGCGTACAAGCACATCCTGGGGTTCGAGGACGACATCTTCCGCCTCACCACGGCCGCCATCGACATCAACGACACCCGCGGTCTGCACGCCGCGGAGCTCACGCGCGACGCGCTGCGCAACATGGGGCGCTACATCGCCGGCTCCGAGGTGCTGATCTGCGGCGCCTCGTACCGCGAGGACGTGGGCGACACGCGCTACTCGGGCTCGGAGCTGGTGGCGCGCAAGCTCACCGAGATGGGCGCTTCGATCCGCGTCCACGACCCGTACGTGGACCACTGGTACGAGCTGGAGTCGCAGGACACCTATCCCGCCCCGGGCCACTCGTGGGCGCGCTTCTTCCGCAGCCAGAAGGAGCTCGTCAACGTCCGGGTGCAGAAGGACCTGCCGGCGGCGCTGGCGGGCGTCGAGGCGCTGGTGCTGGCGGTGCGGCACGAGCCGTACCTCGCGCTCGACCCCGACCAGGTCGTGCAGTGGGTCGGGCACCCGCTCGCCGTCGTCGACTGCTTCGGCATCCTCGACGACGCCCGCATCCAGCGCTACTTCGAGCTCGGCTGCGAGGTCAAGGCGCTCGGCCGCGGCCACATCCAGCGCATCAAGGAGCGCGTCCGCGCCGCCGCCCGCCCGCCCGCCCGATAGGTGGTGAGCCGCCAGGTGTGATAGGAGGCGACACGCTTCCCAACAAGGGTTGACCTGCGACCCCCGGTCGGGCCGGCGATGGCGCTCACCACCAGTTGGTCGGGTCGCCGGTGACGTTGTCGACCATCGAGACATACGCCCAGCTCCGGCCCTGCACGCCATTGGCGGTGTCGTCGAGCGGCAGCACCGTGAGACCGTAGGTACCGGCCGGGAAGCTGTTCAGCGGCTTGCCGAGCATCGTCTCGAGCCGCTCCTGCACGCTGGCATATGGCTGCAGCACGATCTCCCGCTCTGCCGCCTTGGTGCCGTCCGCCGCGTAGAGCGTCAGCCGGTGGGTGATCGCGTGGTCCTTGTCGCCGTTGTACAGGCCGAGATTGAGCCGAAACCGCGGCCCGATCTCCAGCCCCGCGAAGTGCTGCACCGGCCACCCGTACGGCGGGAAAAACGGCATCATCTCGCCGTACGTCCCACCGTCCGCCCGCGTCGTGTAGGTCCGCCCGAACCCGCTCATCCACGAGCTGGACCGCAGCTCGAAGGTCCCGCGCACGTTCTCATCGGTGGCGCACTGGTCAAACAGGTGCACGACGTCGGGGAAGATGGTCCGCCAACCAACCTGGTACTCGTAGGTGGCCGGCGACGGGCGCACGCCCGACAGGCGCTTCGCCAGCGGCCCGCTCTGCGCCGCCCCGCCGCAGCTCGTTGGCCACGCGGGGGCGAACCTGCCGAAGATGTCGTCATAGCCGCCGATGCCGTGCCCGACCTCCTCGCTCGCCGCAATGTAGACATCGGAACGCCAGATAGTCCCCTTTGCCCCCGGCAGGTGGGCCATGGCCGGCATCGCCACGTGCGAGGCATCGTCCCCGACCAGCCAGAACAGGCTGTAGGGCACGTGAATCCCGTCTCCCGTGCGGTTGTCCACCATCGAGAACCAGACTGCGACCTGCTGCCCGGACTCGACCTTGACCTGCGAGGGCATCCACGCCTGCACCGCAGCCGAAAACAGGGTTTCCAGGTTGACCATCTTGACGCTGTGCGGCGCGACGGTGACGCTCTGCTTCGCCCCTTCGCCTGGCCACCCCTGCGGGAGCGGCCAGAACAGCCCGATGGAGTACCCCCAGGTCAGGTCGACCGTGACGGGCTCGTTGGAGTCGTTGGCAAAGCCCATGTTGTGGCGGAAGCGCCCTGGCACCCTGTGGTCGAGTATGTAGGTCGCTGGCTTCCCAGTCAGGTACTCGACGTTTCCGAGGGATGGGTCGTCGTCGGTCAAGGGCCCGAGGTGGTTGCTGTACCCCGTGCTACCGGGGACAGCCGGTACCGCCTGGCCCATCGTCCCACCCCGTAGGCTCTCACCCGGATCGAGGGACGGCGTCCAGACACGGGAGGCAGCGACGACCTGCTCACCCACGCGGTAGGGTGAGGTGATGACGAGACCGTCGTGGGTCGTGCCATCGCCTGCACCACCACCGCCCAGCCAGCCGACGACATCCGACACCCGATACGAGCCATGCGCGGGGAGCTCGATGGTCTTGCTCACGTCTGGCTTGATGATCCTCCGCAAGGTCACGGTGCTGGCACTCGCGGACGGGTTGTACAGCCACAGCTCGCTCGACCAGAGCGTTCCACCCACCCCTGGCGCGCGCACGACGATCGGGATCGATTGCTCGAACGTGGAGGGCGCCTGCACCGGCAGGCTCGCGAGCGTGATTGGAATCATCGCCTTGGAGTCCGAGTTCACGAAGGTCGTGCGCGAGAAACTGCCGAGATCGACCTTGAAGAAGCTGGGCTCCAGGAGTGGTTCCGACTGACTCACATAGTACATCGCGTCGTCCACCGGGCTGTACTGGGCGAGCCTCACGAAGTCTCCGACCAGACTCGGGGGCAGCGTCTGCCGGCTCGCCGAGGCGATGTCAACCACACCGTTGCGGACCGGAAGGAACACAAGCGCAGTGTTCCGATTCAGATAGCTGGACAACCAGAAGCCACCGCGCCCTGCATCGAAGCTGAGCACCCTCCCCTCGGCATTGTTGTCGAGCAGCGTCTGGTCTGGTGTGCCTCGGAGATCGGCAAGCTGTGTCTCTGGTCCCGAGGGCTGCGCCCAACGAAACAGGACTGCGAAATCACCCGAGACCTTGGCTTCGCCTGGCAGAATCGCCAGCGGCTCGCACAGCTCGGCCATCGCGGAGAGCTCTCTTCGAACGCACCTCGGAGGGCCGAAGACACCCTCAGCCAATCCGAGCCCGGCCCCTTCCGCACTTCCGATCGCCGGTCCCTGGACCTGCCAGCCGGCAGCGCCCTTGAAGAACCCCGGCGTGTACCTGCGGATGAACCGGCCCGAGGCCACGTCGACCTCGATCCACACGCCGAGTCCCTCGAACAGCAGCCGATCGCCGGTTGTCGTCAGGTAGCTGCCGTGTCCGGAGCAGTGCGAAGCCGTGTATCCCAGCGCGTTGTAGAAGAACGGTGTGAGCCGGCGCCAGAAGTTCTGTTCCGGGTCGAACCGCCAGATCCCCTGGTGCTTCTCGGCCCCATGCGCACCGTCCGTTTGGCCCCAGAACCACTCGTGGTAGTTGACCGTGTAGGCAGTGGCGCGGAGCCCCTCCCAAGTGGGAACCTCGGCGGCGCCAAGCACGGCGCCGCCGACAAGGGCCAGGGCCACAAGGACCGCCTGCCTGATCTGCATGACCTTGCTCCCTCCACTTCGCACTGCAGCCTCACGGCTCCGGGACCGCCGGGCAGGTGCACTTCCAGTAGGTCGAGCTCCCGGGGTAGCCGATCGCCTTGAAGGCATTGTTGGCTGCCTCCTGCTCGTACCGGGCGTCGTAGACACGATCGGGGCACAGCGAGAGCGAGCAGTTCTTGTAGAGGTCCCAGGCCGAGCGCTTGGCGAGATTCGCCAGCCCACTCCACGTCGTCGTGCTGGTCGCGTAGTTCGTCAAGACGCGCATGAGGATCTTCGACGCCGCCTCAACCCCCAGCATGTCCACGAATGTGTCACACCCGAGCATCGCACTGGGGTTGCACATGCCGGCATCCACCAGCGGGTTCCGCGCTCCCTCGCTCAGCATGTACAGGACCGTGGGAAGCATGTTCCCGCGCTTGTAGGCATCGTTCTGGAAGTAATCGTGATCCTTGTGGTATTTCAGATCATGCGCCGTGTCGACCGGGTAGATGCGCCGCCAGTAGGGCTGAGCGGGTCCGCGATCCTCACCGAACTCCCAGTCAGCCTGCTCAGCGCCGGTCCCGGGCGACTGATTGAGCCACTCGACGCTGTGCCCCAGCACGTCGGCAAAACCCTCGTCGAGCTGGTCACCCACTTGGTTCCTCGCTGGGTTGTAGGGGAAGTTGGCTGACCCGTCGACGACGGCATGACCCCACTCGTGGCCGATCACGTCCATTGCTGCCGACCCGGCGTACGTTCCCTCCTGCTCGAGGTAGACGACGACTGCCTTGCCGTCAGGAATCGAGCCAGAGCCACCCCACTCCCAGTTGGCGTAACCCCGGAAGACCGATGCTGTGTTGTGGTCGAAGAGGATATTGGCTCGTTGTGAACAGCTCCCGTCGAGACCGCACCACGAGAACCTGTTCTTCAGCGTGTACATCGTCTTGTATGTGAAATAGAGCGCATCGCCTGCGGCGGACCCCTGGTTCGGCAACAGCACCGTATCGTCCGAGTACCAGGGAAAGGCGCCGCTGGTCGTCAGCGGCAGAACGCCGTAGTCGTTCGTGGAGCACCCATAGTCTTGGTAGGGATTGGGTGGATTCGGGTTGGGATTCGGAGCAAGGCGAAAGAACATCTCGATGGGTGGGATGGTCGAGGTGCCCTTTCGGCCGCCCTCATGCGACCACGCCGGCAGCCGCTGATCGGCCTGACGGGCCCACACCGTCCGATCGGCAACCGCGGGGTTCTGCGGATCGACCTTGGCCGTGACCTCGTTGCTGGTCGGATTGGGCCGGCAGTTGTCCGACTTGACCTGCCGGCCGACCTCGAGGATCTCCCCGGTTGCGGCGTCCATCCTCGCCTCGAGCCCCATGCCGCCGGTCTCGAGAGACAGCACCTTCCATACGAACCGGAACGAGCCTTCAGCCACCGGGGCGAGCGTCAGAGTTGTTCTGTCCTGCAGCGCCGCCAGAACCGCAGGATCCCAAGTCAGCCATTCACCGAGGGCGAAGTCCTTCCGCTCGCGCAAACGGTCCTGGGCGAAGGCGAACGCCTCCTTGGCACCAACGAACGTGGGCCGCACCACCAGCGAGAAGTGGAGGTGCCCATGTCCGTACACGAGGTAAACACCCTCCTCGTCGGAGTGCACGCCGATCTCGGCACCCTCGAGCCTGATGCCCTGAGTGGCGTACGGCTCGCCGAGCAGCTTCGCGAGATCGGGAGACGGTAGGAGGTACTGCCGATAGAAGACATGCCGCATTCCCAGATCGTCCTTCTGGTCGCGGGCGCTTTGCCAGACCACCTCGCCTTCAGGGGCGACGATCCCTGTATGCACTTTTTCGACGATTCCTCGACCTGCGATGGTGGACTGAAGCTCCTTTGCGGCGCCGTACCCTTCCAGGCATACGACCTTGGCGGGCGACGCGACATCAGGGTCGGGAGTCGTTCCGGCCTGAGCAATGGCCGGTGTGAACACCCATAACGTCAGCACCAGGGAAGGAAGGAAGGAAGGAAGGAGCGTCTACACGTTCTCAGGGGGGTCATCAGCGTTTCCTCCTTAGGCAACATTGATAACAGGCCCGTCTGGGACTGTCAACAGACCCCATGACGCTGAGATACGCTATCCCTCTTTTGTGTGACACGCATCACATCCGGACACATCATAGCCCATTTGGGTGATGACAATCGGACGCCGATGCCATATGCAGCGCGCGGCAGCGCGCTCCGGAGACCACCAAGATCGTCGAGAACTCCTACCGCGCCACGATCCTGGCGTTCCTCAACGAGTGGAGCCTGTTCGCGGAGCGCAACGGCGTCGACCTCGTCAAGGTCATCCGCGCCATCAAGATGCGCCCCACCCACTCGAACATGATCTTCCCCGGCCCCGGCATCGGCGGCTACTGCCTGCCCAAGGACGGCGGGCTCGGCTTCTGGGCGTACAAGCACATCCTGGGGTTCGAGGACGACATCTTCCGCCTCACCACGGCCGCCATCGACATCAACGACACCCGCGGTCTGCACGCCGCGGAGCTCACGCGCGACGCGCTGCGCAACATGGGGCGCTACATCGCCGGCTCCGAGGTGCTGATCTGCGGCGCCTCGTACCGCGAGGACGTGGGCGACACGCGCTACTCGGGCTCGGAGCTGGTGGCGCGCAAGCTCACCGAGATGGGCGCTTCGATCCGCGTCCACGACCCGTACGTGGACCACTGGTACGAGCTGGAGTCGCAGGACACCTATCCCGCCCCGGGCCACTCGTGGGCGCGCTTCTTCCGCAGCCAGAAGGAGCTCGTCAACGTCCGGGTGCAGAAGGACCTGCCGGCGGCGCTGGCGGGCGTCGAGGCGCTGGTGCTGGCGGTGCGGCACGAGCCGTACCTCGCGCTCGACCCCGACCAGGTCGTGCAGTGGGTCGGGCACCCGCTCGCCGTCGTCGACTGCTTCGGCATCCTCGACGACGCCCGCATCCAGCGCTACTTCGAGCTCGGCTGCGAGGTCAAGGCGCTCGGCCGCGGCCACATCCAGCGCATCAAGGAGCGCGTCCGCGCCGCCGCCCGCCCGCCCGCCCGGTAGTCAGTGAACCGTGAACGGTGATCGGAGGAGTCTCCTCCGACCACCGATCAACGATCACCGTTCACCGGCGGTGGTGGTGGGGAAGGGGCGGCAGCGGGGGCGGCGGCAAGACGAGGGTGAGGGCGCCGAGGTCGAGGTAGACACCGCCGCGCATCTGCCGGTGGTGCTTGTACCGACGGTGCTTCTCGTAGCGCGGCCGGGCGTGGGGCCTGTAGGGGTACCCGTGCACGCGGTCCACGTTGGGCCGGCGCGAGTCGTGCCGGCGATCCCGCTTGTGAGACCGGTGCCCCTCGCCCGACCCCGCCTGCGCCACGTCTGCCGTTGCGGCGAGGCCAAGCGCCAGGCAGGCTGCCATGATGATCCGGAAGAGCTTGCTGTGCCTCATGATCCACCTCCCGGCGGGGGTCTTGGTCCGCCGCACCCAGAGGCAAGGCAAGGGTGATGCCAATGTGTGCGCCTGCTGCGAGCGGACGTTCGAGGCGTCGCTCCGCGAATGTCACCTGAAGAGGACGCCGGGCGGGGCAAGCCCCGCCCCTACACCGGAAACGGTTTCCCTTCGTCCGCAAGGCCCCCCGCCCACCCGGCGCGGCCCAGAGGTCCGCGCCCACCTTTGGCCCCTCACCTGGCTCGCTCCGCTCGCCACCCTCTCCCCGCTGCGCGGGGCGAGGGGATGGGCTCGCGAGCGCTGTCGTCACAGCGGTGGGCGCGGACGTCCCGGCCGCGCCGGATGGGTGGGCCGTGGACGTGGACCTGGACGTGGTCGTGGACGTAGACGTGGACGGGGTGGGGAGAAGCCGTCCACGACCACGACGACGACCACGGCAACGACCACGACCACGGCAACGACAAATACATGTAGGGGAGGGGCTTGCCCCTCCCAACACACGTCCAGGACCAGGTCCAGGTCCCATGGGGTGGGTGGGGGAGGGTGGGAGGTGGCAGTGCTGTGTGGGGGGTGCGGGGGAGAGCTCTCGGCTCTCGACTCTCGACCGGGCGGGGGGAGAGGCAGCCCCTCCCCCCGCGTTTCGCGACGATCCAGCTTCGCGTCAGTTGGCTTTGGCTGGCTTCTCCTCGGGGGTCCCCGGTAGCAGGCCGCGGTTGCGCAGCAGCGGCTCGACCGAGGGGTCCTTGCCGCGGAACCGTCGGTACGCCTCGGCCACGTCGCCGGTGCCGGCGCGCTCGAGGATGTTCTTGCGGAACGAGGCGGCCGTGGCCCGGTCGAAGATCCCCTTCTCCTTGAACGCCTCGAAGGCGTCGCTGTCGAGCACCTCGGACCACAGGTACGAGTAGTACCCGGCCGCGTAGCCCCCGGCGAAGATGTGGCTGAACGCCGGCGTGCGGTGGAACGAGGTCGCGTAGCGCGGCATCCCCATGCGCTCGAACGACGCCTTCTCGAACGCCTTCGCGTCGATCTCCTTCACGTCGCCGAGCGTGTGCCAGTCGAGGTCGAGGAGCACGGTCGAGACCATGCCCACGGTCCCGTACCCCTGGTTGAACTTCTCGGCCTTCCTGATGCGGGCGATCAGGTCGTCGGGCAGTACCTCGCCGGTCTTGTAGTGCCGCGCGTAGGACTTCACGACCTCGGGCTCGAGCACCCAGTGCTCCATGATCTGGGACGGCAGCTCGACGAAGTCCCACGGCACGTTGCCGAGCGAGGCGAAGCGGACGCTCGTCAGCAGGCCGTGCAGGGCGTGGCCGAACTCGTGAAACAGCGTATCCACCTCGCCGCGGGAGAGCAGCGCCGGGGTGTCGGCGGTCGGCGGCGTGAAGCTCGCGACGTTGGTGACGATCGGCCGGATCTGCTTGCCGCTTCGCACGCAGGCGTCGCGGAGCGAGCCGGACCACGCGCCGCCGCGCTTGCCGGCGCGAGGGAAGTAGTCGAGCACCAGCACGCCCACGTGGGTGCCGTCGGCTTCCTTGACCTCGTACGTGCGCACGTCCGGGTGGTACTTCGGGAGGTCGGTCCGCTCGGCGAACGTCAGCCCGTACAGCCTGGTGGCGAGGCCGAACACGCCCTCGCGTACCTGCTCGAGCGGGAAGTACGGGCGCAGCGCCTCCTCGTCGAAGTCGTAGCGGGCCTTCTTGACCTTCTCCGAGTAGTACCCCCAGTCGTACGGCTCGATCTGCGCGCCGGGGTGCTTCTCGTTGAGCATCGCCTGGAAGGTCTTGGCGTCCTCGTCGGCCTTGGCCACCGCCGGCGCCCATAGCTTGTTCATGAGCGCGTACACGTTGGCCGGAGTCTTCGCCATGTACTCCGCGATCTGGAAGTCGGCGAAGGTCTTGTATCCGAGCAGTCGGGCGCGCTCGGCACGCAACACCGCCATGCGGGCCGCGATCCGGTTGTTGTCCTGCTCGTTGCCGTTGTCGGCCCGCGCCTTGTACGCGGCGAAGAGCCGGTGCCGCAACTCGCGGTTGTCGGCGTAGGCCACGAACGGGCGCAGCGAGGAGGGCTGCAGGGTGAACACCCACTTGCCCTCGAGGCCGGCCTTCCTGGCGGTCTCGGCCGCCGCGGCGACGGTCTGGGGCGAGAGCCCCGCGAGGTCCTCGGCCTTGTCGACCACGAGCTTCTACGCGTTGGTCTCGGCCAGGACGTTGTTGGAGAAGCTCGTGGACAGCGACGAGAGCTCCTGGTTGATCTCGCGGAAGCGCTTCTGCTGCTCGTCCGAGAGGTTGGCGCCGCCGCGCACGAAGGACTTGTAGCTCTCCTCGAGGAGCTTGCGCTGCTCGGAGTCGAGCGCCAGCGTCTCCCGCGCCTCCCACACCTTCTTGACCCGGGCGAACACCCGCGGGTCGAGCGCCACGTCGTCCTGCAGCGCGGCGAGCTTCGGCATCGCCTCGGCCTGGACCTTCTGCAGCGCCTCGTTGGTGTTGGCGGAGGCGAGGCTGAAGAACACGCCGGCCACCTTCCTGAGCAGGAGGCCGCTCTCCTCGAGCCGGACGACGGTGTTCTCGAACGTCGGCGGCTCGGCGTTGGTGGCGATCGCGTCCACCTCCTGGCGCTGCTCGGCGATCGCCCGATCGAACGCCGGCATGAAGTGCTCCGCCTTGATGCGTTCGAACGGCGGCATCCCGAACGGTGCCGTCCACTCCTCGAAGAACGGGTTCGCTTCCGGTGCCGCCGGCTGGGCCGGGGCTGCCTGCTGCGCCGCCAGCGGCAGCGCGGAGAGAATGATGAGACCGAACACTGTGCACGACTTCCGCATCACCTGTTTCCTCCTTGCAGGGATGGCCCGAGGCAGTCAGCCGCCCCCGACTATCTTGTACGCGGTGAAGGCCCGAACGTTGCGCGCAATTCCGCTCGGTGCCTCAGCCGAGCCGGCCGAGGTGGGCGCCCAGCCGGGCCGCGCCCTCGCGGAACGTCGCAGATTCGGGCAGAAGGCTCAGCACCAGGTGGCCGTCGCGCGGGAAGTCGAAGAAGAACCCCGGCTGCACCGCGACGCCGTCGCGCTCGAGCAGCTCGACGGCGAGCTCCTCCTCGTCGACCACGGCCGGGAAGCGCAGCACCGCGCTCCAGCCACCGCCCGGCGGCAGCACCTCGAGCGCCGGGCACCTGCCCACCACCTCGCGGAGCACCGTGAGGTTGCTCCGGCAACGCGTCCGGATCGCCGCGCGCACCGTGGCGCCCCGCGCCAGCAGCTCGGCGGCGGCGAGCTGGACGGGTGTCGCCACCGAAAGGAAGGTGTCGGCCAGGTACTCGAGGCGCTCGAGCGCGGGCGCCACGACGTCCTCAGGACCGCTGGCCGCGATCCAGCCGAGCTTGAGCTGCGGCAGGCCAACGCTCTTGGAGAGCCCACCGAGCGCGAACGTCAGGCAGGTCGCGGACCCCGCCAGCGAGCGGGCGCGCTGACCACCCTCCGCGAGAGGAAAGTCGAGGAACACCTCGTCGACGACGAGCGCCCAGCCGCGCGCGGCGCACAGCGCCTGCAGCGCCGCCGCGTCGCCCGGGTCGAGATACGAGCCCGTGGGGTTGTTGGGGTGCACGACGACCACCGCCCGGGTGTCGGCTGGCGCCGCCGCCAGCTCGTGGAGGTCGAGCCGCCAGCCTTGGTCGGGGTCGAGGTGGTACGGCTCGGTGCGCACGCCCTCGACGCGCGCGAGATGGTCGAACAGCGGGTACGACGGCACGCCCACCAGCACCGCCTCGCCCGGCTCGCACAGCAGCTTGAAGAGCAGCGCGTACGCCTCGCTCGTGGAGGCGGTGAGCACGAGCCGCTCGACCGGCACCGCCGCGCCCTGGCGGGCGTACTCGGCCGAGACGGCCCGCCTGGCCTCGACGAGCCCGCGGGGGTCGGGCCGGTACGCGAGCCCGGCCGGGTCGGCGAGCGGCCGCAGGAGGTCCTCCGGGTAGGGAATGCCGCAGCGCGTGGGGTTGGAGTCCGTCAGGTCGTACGCCGGCGGGTGGGCCGCGCGGGCGAGCGTGATGCGGTTCGGCTCGAGGTCGGCCGGGGTGCGGGAGGAGAAGTGGAACGGCACGGGGGGATTGTGCATGAAGACAGGCACGAGGCAAAAGGCAGGAGGCACGAGGGGGACGAAGAGAAGGGCGGCCGGAGAGGCCGCCCAGAGCCTGGGACCCCAGTGCCCAGGAGGAGGAACCCGACTCTCGCGCTACTCTCCCCTCGCCCCTCGCCCCTCACCCCTGCCCGGGCCGCGCCGCATCATCTTGAGGGCGTCGAGGTAGGTCTCGAACTTCGCGCGCTGCTCGGGGGTGAGGACGCTCACCGTCGCGTCGTGAAGCTTCTGCCGCTCGGCCTTCAGCGCCTCGCGGCCGGCCTTGAGCTTGAGCATCGCCTCGCCGACCGCCTTCGCGTCCGGCGTCGCCGCGTCCATGAGCGCCCGCAGCGCCGCACGGCTGGCCTGCTGCTGCTCGCGCAGCGCCTGCAGTTGCGGCTTCGCCGCCTCGGCGAGCCCGCGGATGCGGTCCTTCTGCTCCTGCGAGAGGTCGAGCTTCGCCAGCACCGCCTTGATCCCGGCCCCCGGCCGCCGGCCCTCGCGCCCGCCCCGCGGCCCGAACGCCGCGAACGCCCCGGTCGCCACCAGCATCGCCGCCGCCCCCACCACCGCCACTGCCTTGTTCGCTCTCATCGTCCGCCTCCCTTGTCTCGGCGCCCCCTCTGGCGCCCGCAGTGTAAGACGACGGTCCAGATCGCAGGTTGACATCCGGAAAGGTTAGCCGCCGCCCAGACACGACTTCGCTTGGGACCCTGGCGTCTTCTCCGCTGGCCCCCCGGGCGCTGGCCACTCCTGTCCACTCCTGTCCAGGCCTTGACAGCGGAGAGAGAGAGAGAGAGAGAGAATCTGCCCCAATAAAGCCAGGCGGGGATAGACCATCACACCTCGCCGACTGAGGAAGCATGGAATGTTGATCCGAAGAATCGCCGTTGTTGCCCTTGCGCTCGCTGCCCTTTTCGCGGCGAATTACTCGTCTGCGCAGGTGACGGGTGACACCAACTTCCACCCAAACACAAAGGCGATGACTGACCCGCCAACCGGGGACTACTGCGGCAGCCTGGGCGGGGGCTGCTACGAGGCATGGCGGACGGATGGTTCGGTTCTCATCTATGACTCCAACGTCGGGGCTGCGATCGGCGAATTCTTTGAGAACATGATCCCCGAAGCGGCGTGCGAACTCCTGCCGTTCCCCTTTGACTGGATCTGTGGCTTCTTGTTTTGGTAACTGGTCTCTTGAACCGCCAGCGCGCGGTCCATGCCGCTGCCAGCCGCCAGGGGGCGCAGCGCGGGGTGAGACCAGTCAGGGGAGAGTCGAGAGACCCACAGCGCTCCGGAGTGCCTCGATTACTCTATCGGAGGGAGGCCCAGAGATGAGTACCGTCGCGCGAGTGTCGGTGCACCTGTTTCACGTTCTTGTTTGCGCCGGGCTTTTTCTGGCGCTGGGACTCGACGCTGACGCGAGCGCCGGAGTCCGCGTGGTGGCGGAACACAAGCTGCCTCCCGAGACGCGGTGGGCAGCGGACGTCCGGTGGGTGAGCGACGCCTCCGTGGCGGTCGCCCACGCTGGCGACGGCTCATTCCAGGTGCCACTTGCGGCCGGGAAGCCTGCGTCGGTCCTCATGCCGGCAGGATCGCGTCGTGGCCCGGGCCCGGTGGGCCAGGAGCGCACACTTATCTGGGCGCACACCATGCTCGGGGTCTCCGACCGCTTCTTCGCCTTCGCGGCACCGTCCTTCGAGCTAGCCTGGGTGCCTCGACAACCCGGGGGGGTGGGCGCATCAAGGGTCGTCGACTTCTTGAGCGCAGTCGATCTGGACGTTCACGAAAACCGTCTTCTCGTGGTCGGGCTTCCCAGCATGGCGCCCGCGGCGACCGGAGACGGACCAACGATTCTCTGGGAAACCAACCTCGAAGCACCCACGCCGCCTGTCTTTCGGCCTCGTTTCTCCCTTTCGCGCCCTGTACCGGAGAGCGAACTCGATGACTGGCTGCACGCGAGTGGCTCGGCGAGTGTACGTTTTCTGACCGACGGATCGTTCCTCCTCGTGCCCGGGATAGAGCCCGGCGTGTACTGGTACAACAGCGATGGGCGCCTGCTTCGTGCCTGGAACTCCGAGGCGCTCGGCCTCGACGTCGTCGGGCCATCGGATCCTGCTGGCGCCCGCCGAGCGGCTTCGAATCGAGGCGCCATGCTGGCGCTCCGCAACGCTCTGCGACTGACGGACGAGATACTGCCGTTGCCGGAGGGTCCCGCTGTCGTCGTTCGCCACGCGCGGGAGAAGGACGTCGTGTGGACCATGAGTCTGCTGAGACGCGACGGCAGCATCACCTCGGTCGAGCTGCCGATCCAGGTGTCCTCGCCCAACTGGACTCTCTTCGGAGATGCGCAGGATCGACGCGTGATCCTCGTCCTCTTCGAGACCTGCGAGCGGGGTCCCCGTACATGTAGTCCGTCGCGCCTGGTCGAGCTGGAGGTTACGCCTTGATCGTCGGTCCACTGCTCGCTGCCGCGCTGCTCGGCGCCTCCGGCGCCTTCACCTACATCGCCCTCGACCCCCAGGGGAGAGCCCACGCAGCAACACGACCCGAGATCGATGCGAGGTCCGATGTCCGCTTCGTCTGGAAGTGGTCCGAGGACCTTCCTCCCGAGCGGGTCCCGCTGGCGAGGATCGATGAGGCGCCGCGTCGTCTCTCGACCCGGCTGGCGGTCTCGATCGACGTGCGTGCCGATGCCTCGCGCGCCGGGCTCGAGCTCGTGGCGGCACCGCTGCGCATGTGGCAGGAGGTCCCCGAGCCGCTTCTTCCGCGCTGGCCCGTACCGGAGAAAGGGCAGCTGAGCTGCGCAATCTGGCCCGACCAAGCCTGGGGTGTGCGACTGGTGGGCCGCGAGTCCGCAAGCACCTGGACCCTCGTGGAGCCGGGGCGGACTGCCACCAGACTGACCGCCGGGCCCGCGGCTGGGCAGTACATGTCGGTGATCTCGCCGACCTCCGTGGAAGGCGCGAGGGTGCTGGTCTATGCGGCCTCGGGCACTGGTGCCTCCGGCCCGCGACTGGAGGCGGTGTTCGTCGGGGACAAGCAGGGACGTATCAAGCTGCCGGCCTGGCCCAAAGACACCGAGGCGATCCTCGTGGTCAGCGCGGACGAGCTCGCTCCCGCCGTGCTCCATGTCAAGGAGTGGCCGCCATCGATTGCCAGACTTGACCGTGGGTGCCTGCTGCGCGGCACGGTGCGCAACAGCGAGGGAGAACCTGTTTCCCCGGTCAATATCCTCGTCGAAACGTGGGTCGCGCCCGGCGTTCCGATCGCCTTCCACCGGACCGCGGTGGGAGACGCCACAGGCGTCTTTTGTGTGCGAGACCTCCCCAGGGGCGAAGCGACGGTCACCGTTGTGGCCAAGGGGCTGGGGGTTGTGCGGCGGTCCCTGGTGCTGAAAGAGGACGACCAGGACCTGGGACAGCTCGAACTCGTAGAGGGGCGGGCTCTTCGAGTACGAGCACTCGAGAGCAGCGGCAGCCCCATTGCGGGGGCGTTCGTCAGCACGGAAACGGCAGCCGGCTACACGGACGGAGAGGGCGTGACGACACTGCGGGGCTTGAGGCCCGCGAGCGCCCTCAAGATCTCGGCCAAGGCTGCCGGCTTCTTGCAGCGGGAGCAACTCTTCATGCCACCGCTTCCGGAAGAAGTAACGCTCGTCCTGGAGCGCGGGCTCCTCGTGCGCGGGCTCATCGTGGACGCTGACGGCGAGGTTCTGACGGACGCCGAAGCAATGATCCGCACGGGCTGTGAGAGCTTCGGCACCACGCCGGTACCCGTCATCGGCGGCCGTTTCGAGGCGACCGTGAACCCCGTCGCCCCGGGTCAGCTCGTGCTGCGGTCGCCAGCCTCGCTCGAGGTCACGCTCGAGCTCCAACCGGGTGAAGCAGGCGAGGAACGGGACCTGGGAACCGTCACGCTGCCGAGCGGTGCCACCGCCACAGGCGTGGTTGTCGCTGCCGCCGACCACACGCCGCTGGCCGGAGCGAGGGTTTCGGCGCTGCGGACCGGCACCATGGGGCCGCTCGTGGCGGCAGCGCTCGGAGACGTGCTTTCCACCAGCACGGCCGCCAATGGGTCTTTCCGTCTCCAGGGCCTTCGCCCGGGTACCACCCGCGTCGAAGTGGCGGCGCCGGGGTATGCCTCGAAGTCGGTGGTCGTGGCGATCGAGGAATCCGGGGAGCACGACGTTGGGACGATCGAGCTTACGGTCGGTGCAACGGTTGTGGTGCGGACGCGGGTGCCCACCGAATTGGCGGGCGCGGTGGCTCGCATCCGGCCGGCAGCGCAACCGAGTGAGAGCGGCTCGTTGGCGTCGGCACTGGAAGATGGCGAGGCGTCGCTGCCTCACGTGCCCGCAGGGCCCTCAGTGCTGTCGGTGGTGGCGGGGAACACAGTGGTCTGCGAGAAGAACGTTCACGTCCCCGACAAGGGCGTGCTGCGCGTGGACTGCCCGCCACATCTCGTCAGGGTCCGGGGAAAGGTGCGGATGGGAGGCGCGCCGGCAGGTGCCGGGGTCCTGCTCCTTGCCAGCGGTGGCGCACCCGAGGTGCCGGAAGCGATCGTCACCACGCAGAGCTCGACCGGTCTCCGCCAGCAGCACAGCTACCTCGCCCGACCACGCCCCGTCGAGATACCGACGAGACACGACGGGAGCTTCGGACCTCATCCTCTGCGCCCGGGACACTGGGAGGTGACGTTCCACCCGGCTGGGGCGGGCAGCGCATCCAGCCCTCAGGGCATCGAGATCGTGGACGCCCCTGAGGCTGTGCTCGACATCGACCTGCCGGGTCTCGCCGTGGCGGGGGTCGTCGTTGACGAGGCGGGCCGGGCGGTGCCATCAGCGCGCATCACGGCTATGCCTGGCGGTGCGGCTGCCATCACCGGAGTCGACGGTCGTTTTGCCCTTGTGGGCTTGCCCGAGGGACGAATCGCTCTGCAGGCGCGCCTCCGCGATCTCGTGAGTGAGCCTGTGTGGGTGGAGGTGGAAAGGGGGAAGCGCGGGGAGCCAGTCCAACTGCGTCTCGCGCCCCCGGAGAGCGACGAACTGACCGTCGTCGTCGATGCCGAGCGAGGTCTGACGGCAGCAGGGGGGCTTGTCATCGTCGAGATGGAAGGTCGTGGCACCAGGTTCGCCACAGCCGGAGAAGATGGTCGAGCCATGGTCTCGGTCGCCCGACCGTATCCGCAGAGAGTTCGCTGCGTTGCTTTCACCGGCTCGTCCCTTGCACTCGGGAGCTGGACCTCATGGGAGGCGGCGGTCGAGGGCGGGGTGCGGGTCAGGCTGGCACACGCAGGCCGACTGGAGATCGTGGGTGCCGACGCCGCCACGCTTCGGCTGGCGGGCAACAATGGCGAGGATGCGACCACGCTCCTGCGGCAGGTCGGTATTCTCCCGCCGGTTGCGGACGGCCTGCCGGTTGTTGTGGGGCCCCTTCCGCCCGGGTTCTATTCGGTCTCGAACGGCACGCAAACCCTGCGGGTCGAGATCCGCTCGGCCGAGACCGCTCGGGTGTCGTTTCACTGACCCGAGCCGCACCTCCAGCTCCAGCGACCGGGCGCACGGCGGGCGGCCGCCGGTTGCGTTACCCTTGTCGCGCATGAGCGCCGACCCGAACCTCGACACGTACCCGCCGATGGAGCGGCGGATCTTCTGCAACCGCACGCTCAACCTCCGCGGCGTCAAGGCGGTCGGCTACGACATGGACTATACGGTCGTGCACTACCGCGTCGAGCCGTGGGAGCGGCGCGCCTACGAGCAGGTGAAGCTCAAGCTCTCGGAGCTCGGGTGGCCGGTCCGGGACTTGTGTTTCGACCCCGAGCTCGTCACGCGCGGGCTCATCATCGACACCGAGCGCGGCAACCTCGTGAAGGCCAACCGCTTCGGCTACGTGACGCGGGCCGCGCACGGCACAGCGATGCTCGACTTCGAGGTCCAGCGCCGGGTGTACGGCCGCACCCTCGTGGAGCTGGCGGACCCGCGCTACGTCTTCCTCAACACGCTGTTCTCGCTTTCCGAGGCGTGCATGTACGCGCAGCTCGTGGACCGCCTCGATGAGGGCCGCCTGCCGGCCGCGCTCGGCTACGCCGACCTCTACCGCCAGGTACGCCGCTCGATCGACGAGGCCCACATGGAAGGGGAGCTCAAGGCCGAGATCGTGGCCAACCCCGAGGTCTACGTCGAGCGCGACCCGGAGACGGTGCTCGCCCTGCTCGACCAGCGCGAGTCGGGCAAGAAGCTGCTGCTCATCACCAACTCGGACTGGGCGTACACGAGCCGGATCATGAGCTACGCGTTCGACCCGTTCCTGCCGCCGGGTACGACCTGGCGCACGCTGTTCGAGCTGGTCATCGTGTCGGCCCGCAAGCCCGACTTCTTCTCGCAGCGCATGCCCCTGTTCGAGGTCGTGACCGAGGACGGGCTGCTGCGCCCGATCAACACGCTGCGCCGGCCGGGGGTGTATGTGGGCGGCGACGCCACCGACGTCGAGCAGTACCTCGGGGTGTCGGGCGAGGAGATCCTCTACGTCGGAGACCACATCTTCGTCGACGTGCACATCTCCAAGTCGGTGATGCGCTGGCGCACCGCCCTGGTGCTGCGCGAGCTCGAGGACGAGCTGCGCGCCATCGAGCGGTTCCGCGACGAGCAGGCGCGGCTGGCCGCCATGATGGAGGAGAAGGTGCGGCTGGAGTTCCGCTTCTCGCAGGCGAGGGTGCAGTTGCAGCGCCTTCTGAACGGGTACGGCCCGCAACCCGAGGCCGCCGTCGAGGAGCTGCGCGCCGTCATGGCGGAGCTGCGCGGGCGGCTGGTCGCGCTCGACGAACAGATCGCGCCGCTCGCCCGCCTCGCGACCGAGGTCTCCAACCCGCGATGGGGCCTGCTGATGCGCGCCGGCAACGACAAGAGCCACCTGGCGCGGCAGGTCGAGCGCTACGCCGACATCTACACCTCGCGGGTCTCCAACTTCCTGTTCGAGACGCCGTTCGTGTACCTGCGGGCGCCGCGCGGCTCGCTCCCCCACGACGACGCCCACGTGCTGGCCTGAGCCGCCCGCACGGTCGAAGGCCGAGGGTCGAAGCTCCTTTTCCACCCTCCCGGCGACACGCGACGGGCGAGTACACTGGGGGCAGTGATACGGACCACGTGGTGGGAGCTTCGGGAGACCGCCCATGCCGCGACTGGATTTCTACGCCGACTTCAGATTATTCGTGAAGCTCAACTTGCGGGACGAAGACGTGATCCTGGGCCGGGGCCCCGGCTGCGCCGTGCAGCTTCCGGACCGGCGGATCTCCCGCCGCCACGCCGTCATCCGCCGCCGCGGGGACGGGTACTGGCTCGAGGACCAGAGCACCCATGGCACCCGCCTCAACGCCTCGATGCTCGCCAAGCCGACCCGCCTCCAGCCCGGCGACCGCATCTACCTCGGCCCGTACATCATCATCTTCCAGCCCGACGAGACCCCCTCCGAGGACCTCTCGTCGGAGGTCACCGCCCAGTAGCGCCTCGCCAGGCACCCCCCGTCCCCGCGACGGGGCGCCTTGCTATCCTGGGACGATTCTTCGGGGGTCCGCGATGGGACGCGTACGGCTCGCACTGGCGATCGGTCTTTGGGGACTTGCGGCCGCGGTGAGCGGCGAGACGCTCCGGGTGCTGTCGGCAGCGCCCGGTGGGAGGCTCGAGGGTGACGAGCCGCAGCGCGTACAGATCGTCTTCTCCGCGCCGGTGGTCGCGCTCGGCGAGGTGCAGCCGCTGGCGGCGCCCCCGAACTGGCTTTCGGTCGAACCGCCGATGCTGGCCCGCTGGCGCTGGGCCGGTACCGCCGAGCTGGTGGGCGAGCCGCTGGCGCCGCTGCCGATGGCGACCACGTTCAGGCTGGCGATCTCGCGCGAGCTGCGGGGGATCGGGGGCGAAAGGCTCGCCGCGCCGTACGCGTGGAGCTTCACCACCCCGCCGCCGCGCTGCGAGATCATGCGCGGCGACGTCGACGAGGACGGCGAGGCACTGGCGTTCGCCGTCACGCTGCGCTGCAACCAGCGGGTGGACCCCGCCTCGCTCGCCGGGGTCCTCGAGGTGCGGATCGAGCCGCGTCCGTTGCCGGACACCTCGGCGCTCGTGCCGGCAGCCGAGATCGAACGGTGGGAGCGCGAGCAGCCGGCGTATGCCGAGGCCTGGCGCCGCCTGCTCGAGGCGGCGCGGGGTGCCGCACCCGGGCGGCCGCCGTACCGGATCGAACCGGATGCGGAGAGGCCGCAGCAGGTCTTCCACCTGAAGCCGGAAGGTGGCTGGCCGCGCTCGGCCACGCTGCACGTCCGGGTCGGCGCGGGGCTGCGTTCACTGGAGGGCCCGGAGCCCTCGGTCCAGGCGACGGAACGCGGTTTCCGCACACCGTGGCCGTTCGTGCCGCGCCGCTTCACCGGCCGCGCCGGCGCCGGCGACCAGGGGTTCGACCCGCATTCGGTCGAGCTCGAGCTGTCCACGCCGGCCACCTGGAAGGACCTCGCGCCCCACCTGCGCTACCGCACGAAGGGGCAGGACAGGTGGCGGCAGATGTCCGAGCCGGCCGACGCCTGGTGGTGGGACTGGTCATCCACTGACTTGCGGCTGTCGGTCCTGGGACTGGGGGGGGGGCAGGAAATCGAGGCGTGTCTCGGCCCCGAGGCTGCCGACACGATGGGGCAGAAGCTGGGGTTCGAGTGGTGCGGCACGGTGCGCACCGGGCACCGGCCGCCGCACTTCTACCTCGTGGAAGGCGACGGCGTGGTGGAGTGGAACGGTCCCCACCTGCTGCCGCTGCGCAGCGTCAACGTGCAAAGCTACCGCCTGCTCCAGCGGCGGGTGAGCGAGGAGGAGCTGGTGCCGCTCGTTGTGCGCCGCGGCGCCATTCCGAGGCCGCCGCTCGGCGACGGCGAGCTGGTGAAGGTGCCGCTGGCGCCCGATGCGGGCGGCGTCACGCCGGTGGACCTCGATCCGGCGCTCGGTGGCTCTCCGGGGATCGTGCGCAGCGAGCTGGTGGTCGAGGAGGTGCTCGCCGGCAGCGAGTACGACGCCGGCGAGGCGCAGTGGCTGCGCCAGCCGCGCGCCTGTCTCACCCAGGTCACGACCCTCGGGCTCACCGTCAAGTCCTCCCGCCACGAGGGGCTCCTCGTCTGGGTCACGACCCTCGCGGACGCCGCACCGGTGGAAGACGCCGAGGTGACGGTGCGCGACGTCGACAACCGGGTGGTCTGGCGCGGGCGCACCGATCGGCACGGACTCGCCCGCACCCCCGCCGAGGTGAGCGGCGACCGCATCGCGGTGGTCACGGCTCGCCTCGGCGAGGATCTCGCGTACGCCAGGACGCAGTGGTACGAGGGGCACCGCGGCTGGGACTTCAACCTCCCGGTCGACTACGCCGACCGTCCGCCGGTGGCCGGCCTGGTATGGCCGGACCGCGGCGTGGTGCGGCCGGGCGAGAGTCTCCACGTCAAGGCCGTGGTGCGGCGGCAGCAGGAGCGGGCGCTCGAGCTGGTGTCTGAAAGCTCGCTGTCGATGGTGGTCTTCGACCCCGAGGGGAACTTCGTGCACGCCGTCGACGTCGCCCCTGACCGCTGGGGCGCGGTGGAGACCGAGGTGGCGGTGCCCGAGGGCGCGCCGCTCGGCGAATGGACGGTCGTGGTGGGGCCGCGCTTCGACCGCGACAACCGCGGCTGGGCCGGCGAGAACACCTGGACCGTGTCGGGCAGTTTCCGTGTCGCCGAGTTCCGGCGCCCCAAGTTCCGGGTGCGGACCGAGGCCGGCGCCGAGCGACTCATTGCCGGCGATCCCCTGGCCGCGAAGGTCGAGGGGACACTGCTGGCCGGGGGTGCGATGGCCGGCGCCCGGGTGGCGTGGGCGGTGCGCGCCGAGCGCGCAGGCTTCCAGCCCCCGGGCCGCCGGTGGGCCGAGTTCGAGTGGATGCCGGCCGCCTTCCTGGACTTCTTCGAGCACGAGGAAATCACGACCGTCGCCGAGGGGCGCGGCGAGCTCGACCGCGCCGGCACGTTCCCGGTGACGTTGCCGCGCGTCGAGGCAAAGGGCGGCTGGCCGACGCGCCTGCAGGTGGAAGGCGATGTCACCGATCTCGACCGCCAGAGCTCGGCCGGGCGCGCCTCGCTGCTCGTGCTGCCCGGCGAGTTCCTGGTTGGCCTCAAGCGGCCCGGCTACTTCGTGCAGGCCGCCCGCGGCGTGCAGTCGACGGTGGCGGTGCTGACGCCGGAGGGCGTGGCCAAGCCGGGCGTGGCGGTCAAGGTCCAGCTCGTGCGCCGGCACTGGGAGTCGGTGCGCCGGCGGGAGGTGTCGGGGCGCTACGTTTTCGAGTCGCGTCCGATCCGCACCGCGATCGCCGAGCAGTCGGTCACCAGCGCCGCCGAACCGGTGCCGGTGCGCTTCGACCTCGCCGAGAGCGGCGAGTACGCCCTCGTTGCCGAGGCCGTCGACAGCCGCGGCAACACGGTCGTCGCGTCAACCGACTTCTACGTCTTCGGCGCCGGCTACACGCCGTGGCGGATGGACCAGGAAAACCGCATCGACCTGGTGGCGGAGCGCGCCACCGTCAAGCCCGGCGAGACCGCCCGCGTGCTCGTCAAATCGCCGTGGGAAAAGGTCACGGCGCTGGTCACCGTCGAGCGCGCCGGGGTGCTCGAGTCACGCGTCATGGAGCTTTCCGGCACCATGCCGGTGCTCGAGATCCCGATCACCGCCGAGCACATCCCGAACGTGTTCGTGTCGGCGGTGCTGCTGCGCGGGCGGGTCGACGCCCCGCCCGACCCGGAACTGGTGGACCCCGGACGGCCGGCGTACCGCATCGGCGCTTGCGCGATTTCCGTCCCGCCCGTGGGGCGGCGGCTGCAGGTCGGGGTGCGGACCGAAAAGCCCGAGTACCGGCCAGGGCAGACCGCGACGGCGATCGTCACGGTGGCCGCGGAGAACGGCGGACCGCGACAGGCCGGAGTGACCCTCTGGGCGGTGGATGCCGGCGTGCTGGACCTCACCGCGTACCGCACCCCCGACCTCTTCCGCGCCCTGTACCAGGAGCGCGGCCTGGGGGTGGCCACGGCCGAGTCGCGCTCGCGCCTCGTGGGCCGGCGCTCGTACGGCACCAAGGGGGACAAGGCCGGGGGCGGCGGCGGCCGCGAGGCGGCGATGCAGGTGCGCCAGGACTTCCGGGCCCTCGCCGTGTGGCGGGGCGACGTGACGACCGACGCCCAGGGCCGCGCCACCGTGACGTTCACGCTCCCCGACTCGCTCACCACGTACCGTCTCATGGCCGTCGCCACGGCCGGGCGCGACGAGTTCGGGGCCGGGGAAAGCGAGGTGATGGTCACCAAACCGCTCGGGCTCGAGCCGGCGCTGCCGCGGTTCTTGCGGCCGGAGGACAGGGCGCGAGCCGGCGTGCTGGTGCGCAACCGCACCCCCCAAGCGCGCGAGGTCGAGGTGACGCTCGAGCTGCCGCCGGATGGACCGGTCGCGCTGCGCGGCACGTCGACGCGAGTCGTGACCGTGCCAGCGGGCGGCTCCGCCGAGGTCGGGTTCGGCCTCGTCGGCGTCAAGCCGGGTACGGCGAAACTGCTGTTTCGCGCGAGCTCGCCGCAGCCGTCGCCCGAAACCGACGCGTTCGAGATCCCGCTGCCGGTGGTGGCGCTGGCGCCGTCCGAGACGGCCGGCACGTTCTTCGCGGTGGCCGACCGTGCCGAGGAGCAGATCGCGGTGCCGGCCGACGCCTTCCCCTCCGCCGGCGGGCTCGAGCTCAAGGTGGCGGCCTCGCTGCTCGTCGAGGCCGGGGCAGCGGTGGACTTCCTCGCCGACTACCCGCACGCCTGCGCCGAGCAAGTGGCCTCGCAGGTGCTCGGCTTTTCCGCGGCGGCCCGCCTCGGCGGCGGGCTGACGCCGGCCAGGGTCAAGGACAAGGACCGCGCGGCCTGGCTGCAAGGCGCCGTGAGCCGGTTGCAGGCCTGCCAACGCAGCGACGGCGGCTTCGCGTTCTGGCCGGACGGCGCGGCCTCGTCGCCGGAGCTGTCGGCGCACGTGGTGTGGGCGCTCGTCGAGGCCAAACGGGCCGGGGCAGCGATCAACGAGAGCGCGCTCGGCCGCGCCGGCGAGTATCTCTCGAGCCTGCTGCGCCGCGAGGCGTGGGCCGGCGGACCCGGACACGGCTGGACGGCCCGACTGCTGGCTTCGCACGCGCTGACCGCGCTCGGGCACCCCGAGCCGGCGTACCTCCAGCGGCTGTACGAGCAGCGCACCGTCGCCACCGCGTGGGGGCGCGCGCTGCTCGCCGCGGTGATCGCCGCCCAGGCGCCGCACGACCCCCGGCTCCCCACCCTCACCGGCGAACTGCGTAACCGTCTCGCGGTGGAAGCGCGGGTGGCGCGGCTCGCCGAGCCGCTCCCCGAATGGGGGTTTTTCGTCTGGGCCTCGGAGCCGCGCGGCTCGGCCGCGGCGCTCATGGCACTGGCCGCACAGTCGCCCTCCGACCCGGTGGCCGACCGCCTCGTGCGCGGCCTCGTCGACCACCTCGGGCGGGACCGCTACCGCTCCACCCACGATGTGGCGTGGATGCTGCAGGCGCTCGCCTTCTGGCAGGACCGCAAGGGCGGCCCCGGCGGGACGCGCGCGATCGTCGCCGAGCTCGGCGGCGACCGGCTGCTGCGGACCTCGCTGGCAGCCACGAGCGCGCCGGTCGAGGTGTCGGTGCCGATGGTCGACCTGCAGGCCAAGGCGGTGAAGGCCGGCGGGCGGCCGCTGCCGCTGTCCGTGCGCAGCGAGGGGGGCGAGGTCCACGCCGCGGCACTGCTGCGCTACACGCCGCGCGGCACCCGGCCACCGATCACGCAGGGGCTGGAGCTGACACGCACGCTGATCGACGCACGGGGAAAGCCCGCCGCCGGCGTGCCGGCCGGCGAGGAGGTCGTGCTCGAGGTGGCCGTCACCTGTCCGGCGACACGGCGGTTCGTGGCCGTCGAGGTGCCGCTGCCGGCCGGCCTCGAAGCGCTCGACCCGGAGCTCGAGACCACGGCGCGCCGCGTGGAGTCCGCCACCGACAGCGAGTGGAGCGGCGAGGAGGACGCCGAGTCCGAGTGGGGGTTCTGGTGGGTCCCGGGGTTCGACCACGTCGAGATTCGCGACGACCGGGTCATGCTCTACGCCACGCAGTTGCCTGCCGGCACCACGACCACGAGGGTGCGCTGCCGCGCCACCACGACGGGCACGTTCCTGCTCGCCCCGGCGCGCGCCGAGCAGATGTACGAGCCGGAAGTGTTCGGCTCCACCCCCGGCGCGACGTTCGAGGTGCTGCAGCCGGGAAGGTGAGATGGGAGCACACGTGGGGGGCCACCGGCTTGGCGTCGGCCGCTGGCGTTCCCGGTGCGCGGTTCTGCTGGCACCGTTGGCTGCGGTGCTTGTGGTGGGTCTCGTTGCGGTCGGGCTCGGGCCGGCTCCCTCGCTCGGTCCTCCCCCGTCTCGCTCCGCCGTGGCCTACACCGACCGGCACGGCGGGCTCCTCCGGCTGAACCCCGGCGCGGACGGGGTCCGGCGGCTGCCGGTGGCCCTCGATCGGGCGAGTCCCCACCTCGTGCACGCGGTGCTGGCCGCCGAGGACCGTCGCTTCTTCCGCCACCCGGGGGTGGACCCGCTGGCGCTCGCCCGCGCGGCGTGGCAGGACGTGCGGGCGCGGCGGGTGGTCTCGGGCGGCTCCACGCTCACCATGCAGCTCGCCCGGCTGCTCGAGCCGCGGCCTCGCACGCTCCGCGCCAAGCTGGCGCAAATCGCGCTCGCGGTGCGACTGGAGCGGGCGCACGACAAGCGCGCGATCCTCGCCGCGTACCTGTCGCGCGCACCGATGGGCAACCGGACCGAGGGGTTCGAGGCCGGCGCCCGCGTCTACCTCGGCAAGCCAGCGGCCCAGCTCTCGCCGGCCGAGGCCGCGCTGCTGGCCGCGGTGCCGCGCGCCCCATCGCGCGACAACCCCTGGCGGAACCTCGAGGCGCTGCGCCTGCGGCGCAACGCCATCCTGGGTCGCATGCACGAGCTGGGCTGGCTCGACGCGGCGTCGCTCGCGGCGTCACAGGCCGAGCCGGTCGTGCTCGCCGGCGACCCGCTCCGTTACGCCGCTCCGCACTTCCTGGCCCGCGTCGCCGCCGAGACGGGCCCTCTCGAGCCGGGTGCGCGGCAGGTCGTGACCACCCTCGAGCCGGAGCTGCAGGCGCGCGTCGAGCGCATCGTGGCCCGGCACCGTGCCGAGCTGGAGGTCTCGGGGGTGAGATCGATGGCGGTGGTCGTCGCCGACCTCGAGCGCGGTGAGTGGCTCGCCTGGGAGGGCTCGGGGGGGTTCTGGAGCGCGCCCGACGGGCAGCTCGACGGCGCGCGGGCGCTGCGGCAACCGGGTTCGGCGCTGAAGCCGTTCGTGTACGCTGCCGCGTTCGACGGGGGGCTGTCCGGGGCCACCGTGCTCGCGGACATCCCCGCGAGCTTCACCTGGGCCGCCGGTACCTGGACGCCGCGCAACTACGACCAGCGCTTCCACGGACCCCTCACCGCCCGCTCGGCGCTCGCGTGCTCGGTGAACGTCCCGGCGGTGCGGGCGCTCCAGCACGTGGGCCCGCAGGCGCTCTGCAACCTCCTGCGTCGGGCGGGGATTTCCTCCCTCGGCGAGAGCGCCGAGCGCTGGGGGCTCGGGCTGGCGCTGGGCGCTGGCGAGGTGCGGCTGGCCGAGCTCGCGGCGGCGTTCGGGGCGCTGCTGCGCGGCGGCGAGTTCATCCGCCCGGCGACGTGGCGGGTTGTGATCGACGCCGAGGGACGCCCGCTGCGCCGGCCGGAGCCGCCGGCACCGGTGCGGGTGTGCTCGCCTGAGGCGGCGGCGCAGGTGGTGGACATCCTGGCCGACCCCGAGGCCCGCGCCCCGGCGTTCGGGCTGTGGAGCGTGCTGCGGCTGCCGTTTGCCGCTGCCGTCAAGACCGGCACCAGCGAGGGGTTCCGCGACAACTGGTGCGTCGGCGGGACGCGCGACGTGGTGGTCGGCGTGTGGGCCGGTAACTTCGACCGCTCGCCGATGGGCAACGTGTCCGGCGTCACGGGGGCCGGGGCGGTGTGGCGCGAGGTCATGCTGGCGTGGGCCGAACTCGAGCGGCCCGGGCAGGACCTCTCGACGCAGGACACGCTGGGTCGGAGCCCCGCCTCGCTGCGCGAGGTCGAGGTGTGCGCGCTCTCGGGGCTGGCCCCGTCGCCGAGCTGCCCGCGGGTGGTGCGAGAACTGCTGCGCCCGGGGCAAGAGCCGGGCCAGGTCTGCGACTGGCACGTGCGGGAGGCCGACGGCCGGGTGGCGGTGCGCTGGCCGGCGCTGTACCGCGACTGGGCGGCGGGCGAGGGGCTGCTCCCGCCGGCCACGCTGATCGCGCAGGCACCGGCTCGCCAGGACGAGGTGCTGGCCGTGCTGGCCCCGGCTGACGGCGACGCCTTCGTACTCTCCCCGGACCTGCCCCGCCGCTTCCAGAGCCTCGAGCTGCGCTGCTCGGTGCCGGGGACCCCCGCCGAGGTCACGTGGCTCGTGGACGGCGCGCCGCTCGCCCGCGTTTCCCCGCCATACGCCGCCCGCTGGGAGCTGGTTCCCGGCGTGCACCGCTTCGAGGTGACGGCCACCGGGGCGCGTTCCCGCCCGGTGGTGGTCAGCGTGTTCGGGAGGTGAGGCGAAGCGAGGCGAGCGTTTGTCGGCTGGTCGGCACCGAGACGACGGCCCGGCGGATCTGATCAGCAAGGGCAAACCTTTCGCGGTCAGGTAGGACGTGCAGTGGGGCGTGGGCTGTCAAGACCAGGTCCACTGCCCGCTCCCGTACCCGCAGATCTTCGTACCCGCTCACCGTCGGCGCATGCTCCTGCAGCCTTGTTCCCCGTCCAACCCATAACGATCGACCAACAGCTGCTCCTCAGCAAATCTCCAGCCACCTGAACCAGGTCGGGTGGTTCTGCTTGTACCAGGTGAGGACCTCGAGGATGAACTTCTTCTTTTCGGGGGACATCACGGCGTCGTCGACACGGTCGAGGCGCAGGCGGATGCCGTCGTCGTTGAAGAACTCGAGCGCCTCGGAGCACCACGTCTGGAGTTCGTTGCGGATGCGGCCCGAGTCGGAGATCTTGACGGGGCGGGTGCGGTAGTCCTGGCCACGCCAGAAGCGGTCGAGCAGCGGCGAGAACACCTGGCGGCTCTCCTCGAACGTTTCCATGAGCCGCAGGGTGAAGACCGCTTCCTTGATGCCGCGCTCGGAGGTGGCGTGCGCGGTGACACGGTACACGCCCTGGCGGACCTGCTCGACGCCGGGGGTGCCGGTGTAGGGGTCGGGCAGCATGTAGCCGGCGAGCGCCAGGCCGCGCCACTTCTTGTTGGGGAAGAAGTCGTCGACGCGCACGGTTCGGGCGTCGCACGGCATGCCGGCGCGCCGGGCATGGGCGATGATTTCGCGGTACTCGTCCACCTCCGGGGGCGGCGCTTCTCGCCCGAGCACCTTGGCGAGCTGGGCGGCAAAGTCGGTAGCGCCCGGATCGAGGTGCAGGATGTTGACCTCGCGCGCCCACGAGACGTCGAACTTGGAGGAAAACAGCGTCATCGAGGTCGTGACCCCGAGCATCGGGTCGAGCGAGGCAGCCTGGATCGCCTCGGCCGAGGCCGCGTAGCCGTCGAGGATAAAGACGTGCTGCGCCCCGTCCTGGTCGGTGTAGGCCCCGACCCGGCGCATCGGGGCGTAGGTGCCGGACTCGTTGAAGGAAGCCATGCCGTTGGGGAGCAGCCAGCCGTCCTCGACGACGTGGGCGCCGACGGCCCGCCACTCTTCCCACAGCGAGGCGAGCCGCGCCTCCCGCGCCTTGCCGCCGAGCGTCCAGACATGCACGTTGGACGGCTGGATCCCCGGGTACGCGTCCTGGATCGCGGCCATGACCATCGCCCGCGGCGTCAGGTAGTTGAGCAGGACCGAGCGCTTCTCGGCCGCGTCGACGACGTGGTTCGGCAGCGTCAGGCACCCCATGTACCCCTCGTATGGCAGCGCCACCTGCAGCGGCTGGTCGAAGACGTGCAGCACGGCGAGCGGCCCGGTCGGGGAGCCCTTGGCGAAGCGCGAGGTGTTTTCGAGCGTGTCGATGGCGGCACCCCAGACCGTGAGGCCGGCGGCGCGAATCTCCTGCCAGAAGTCCTCCCAGTGGTAGTCGGGGTCGTTGATCATGCGGTGCACCCGGCGGTCCAGGAACTTGGCGACGCCGGGGCGGGCGTACACGCGCCCGAAGCCGAGCAGCGGGTTCGAGCCCATTTCAGGGGTCTCGCCGGCCTTGGGCATGAGCCCCTCGCCCAGGCTCACCATCACTGCGTGGTTTTCCGGCAGCCGGCGGGTGAGGTACCAGAGCGCCTCACTCATGGCGTAGGCCGAGACCGCGTCGGCATCCTTCTTGACCTGGTTGATGCCGGCCTTGTCAAGGCCCTTGCCCTCGCCGTAGCGGCCGAACAGGCGGGTGCCGAGCGCCGTCACGGCTGCGGTCATGATGAAGGCATCCTCGAGCGCCGCCCCGACGAAAGAGAAGTCGTCCTCGGCGCCGCCGCGCAGCCACCGCTCCTCGACGTCCTCGAGCCAGAGGTGGAAGCGCCCAAGGATCGGGCTGGTGTTGAAGGCCCACTGGGCGATCAGGTTCTTGCGGTCCATGTTCATGGGCTGGCCCCCTTTCGGAGCGAGTGCTCGTGACTGCGGTCGGCCGTCGCACGACACGGTGCGGGCATCGGTACTCGATTGTACCCTGCGGCGGGCACGCCCGGACCCCCCAGACAGGCCGCGGCGACCTTCACAGCCCCAGGTCGACCCCGACGTAGAGGGAGCGCGTGGCGGCCGGGATGAAGCGCGGGTCGAGCCGGCCCAGCTCGCCATCCCAGTCGACGTAGCCGAACGCCGTGTAGCGGCGGTCGAGGAGGTTGTTGACGCGCAGCACCAGCTCGGAGGCGCCGAGCCCGGCGGCCCGCGTCCACCCGCGTGGGACCGGCACGGCCGCCGAGAGGTCCACGACCGCGAACGCGGGGTCGACGCGCCGGACGTACCCCTCGACCTCCCGCTCGGCGGGGGTGCGCCGGTTGTCCTCGGTGTTGTCGAGGAAGAACCGGCCCACGAAGCGCCCCGACAGCGCCAGCCGCACGCCGGCCAGCTCGGTGCGGGCGGTGAGCGCCGCCATGACGTCGGGGTAGCCGGCGATCCGGTTGCCGTCGTACACGTTGGCCGTCGTCTCGTCCACGTACTCGGTGAAGTCGGTGAAGGTGTTGCGCGACCAGGTGAAGGCGGCGTCGAGACCGAGCCGCGCCGCCGGCTGCCACGAGCCGTCCAGCTCGACCCCGCGGTGGCGGGAGCGGGCGCCGTTGCCGTACACCGGCACACCGCTGTCGTCCAGCTTGCCGGCCCAGACGATCTCGTTGGCGAACTCCATCCAAAAGAGGTTGGCGCGCAGCCGCCAGGCGGCGCGCCGCAGCGAGACCCCGGCTTCCCAGTCCCACACGTCCTCGGGGTCGAGCTCGACGCGCGTCCCCCAGTAGTCTTGCGGGTCGTAGATGGTGCGGAACGCCGGCTCGCGCATCCCTCGCGCCACGGCCAGGTACGCCTCGCTCCCCTCACCGAGGCGCCACACCGCCCCTGCCCGCGGCAGCAGGAAGCTGTAGGTCTCCTCGAAAGCCACGCCCTTGATGCGGTCCTCTGACATCTCGTAGCGGTGCCGCGTGCCCTGTAGGCCAGCCGAAAGCGTCAGGCGCGGGCTCACCTGGTAGCTCGCTCCCAGGCTTGCCGTGGCGGTGTCCTTGTCGACCCGGTAGTCGTAGTAGCGCCGGTGGGGAGGCACCCCGGGAGGGTAGTGCTGCGCCCACCGCACCTCGCCGAAGTGGTGCGCCCGATGGCCACGCACCTCGCCGGACGCCGTCAGTGTCCATCGGCCGGCGGCGTGGGAGAACGTCGGCACCCACCCCCAGTCCCACTCGCTGACGTTGCGCCGGCGAACGAGATCGGTGCGGGTGATGCGGCTCCCGTCCGGCAGCGTGATGACCGGCAGGTTGTACTCCACGAGCTTGCGGGAGGTCCTGAACTGGTCGTAAAAGCCCTGACCCTGGAAGGCGTAGAAGGTCTGCGACAGCTCGGTCGAGGGGCCGAGCGAGACCTCGTGCAGGAGCTGGAAGTGCGGTTGTGTGAACTCGTCGATCTCGCCTTCCCACGTGAGCGGGTTGAAGCGGCGGTCGCGGTCAGCGTTGCCGGTGAGCCCCCCGTCCAGCACGCGCTTCGAGATGCCGTTGTAGGCGAGATGCGTTCGCTCGGGACCGCCGAACAGCACGAGGCGCAGGCGCGAGCGCTCTCCGAAACGGGCGAGTGAGAGAAAGTAGTTCCACTGCTCCACCCACGACTGATCGCGGTAGCCGTCGGTCTGGACGCGCGAGTAGCGCGCCGACAGCGCCCAGGTGCCGCCGACCAGGCCGGAGTCGTAACGCACGGACTGTCGCCGGGTGCCGAAGCTGCCGAACCCAGCGTGGAGCCGGAACGAGGGCTCCGTGGCCGGCGCCGCGGTCGTGATGTCGAGCGCCCCGCCGATCCCCGACAGCCCGTACACGCCGCGGCGGAGCTGCACGTCGCCGGAGGTGGCCAGAAAGTCCGCGAGGTCGATGAAGAAAAGCTCCCCCGACTCGGCGTCGTTGAGCGGTGCGCCGTTGAGCGTCACGCGGGTGCGGGCCTGGCCGAACCCCCGCACCGTGAAGTACGAGTAGCCGATCCCGTTGCCGTTGTCGTTGTAGGCGTAGAACCCCGGCACGGTCTCCGCCAGAAGCATGGCGGGATCCTGTCCCCAGTACACCTCCTCGATCCGCTCGCGCGGCACGTTGGTGAACGAGGCCGGGTCGGCACCCTCGCGGGCGCGGCTGGCGGTGACCTCGATGCGGTCGGCAAAGCTCACCATCGGTGCCAGTGCCAGCGCGAGCGGGGCGGCGCCGGGCTGGACGCGCAGCCGCACCACCTCGTATCCGGGCCGCGACACCGCCAGCGTCACCGCCCCCTCGACCCCGACCTCGAGTGCGAACGCCCCCTCGCCGTCCGTCTCGGCAACTCGCCCGCTCTCCGCCACGCGCACGCTGGCGCGGGGCAGCGGCTGCCCGGAGACGGCGTCGCGCACCGAGCCCGTGACGGTCCATCCGGCCGCCGCAGCGACGGCCGGTACCAAAAGCAAAAGCGTCGGAAACCACCTGCGCATCTCGACCTCCCTTCCGGCCCCGGGAGAGGGGCGGAAGAGGGGTTGCGCACGCAATCCCCGACGCGTCTCCGTTCCCTCCGCCGGCATGACCCGGATCAGGTTCCAGGGTGTGATCTCAGCCCCGCACTTGCGGGGCACCCCTACGGACTGTGAGTGCCAAAGAACCGACTGCCGCCGACATCCTACGTCCCGCCGCCGGCGCCGTCAATGCCCTGGAGGCAGGCTGTGTCAACACTCTTTAGAAATGTCCCCTTGGGAGCTCGATAGAAATGACCCCCA
>DAOOJE010000019.1:0-66589 GCA_035384965.1 Thermoanaerobaculaceae bacterium | reverse complement strand
CCAGGGGACATTCCTATCGAGTCCACCAGGGGACACTATCAAGGAGTCGCGACACGGCGTGAAGTGTCGGGCGGAAGAGGCGCGAATGGGTGGGGTGGTCATTCAGCCCGTTCTGGCTTGAAGCTTGGCGAGCAATGGGTATGGCCTCAGGGTTTTCTTAGAGTCGCAACCCTCCCGCTCCACAGTTTCCTTGGACACCTGACTGGGGCAGGAGAGGCCCTGGGGAGGAGCCCGCAGGATGACGGTCCAAGGAGAGCAGGCTCCCCGGCGGGAGCCCAGAGGGCGACCGGAGGGGAGCCTGGGCGCGGCGATCGGGGGCGGTTGTCGTCGCGCCCGAAGATGGAAGCGGTGCTGCGGCTGCTGCGCGGCGAAGCGCTCGACGCGGTGCCACGGGAGCTGGGCGTCACTGCGGCGACGTTGGCCGGGTGGCGCGGTGCGTTCCTCGCCGGCGGACGGACGAGCCTGCAGAGCCGTCTTGCGGACGAGCGGGACGAAGAGATCCGGCGCCTGCGGGCCAAGGTCGGCGAAATCACCATGGACAACGAGCTGTTGCTCGAGCGCTGCCACGCCATGGAGGACGGCCGGGGTGTACGACGGCGGAGGTCGAAGCGATGAGCCACGCGGCCTCGCCCTCCACAGGAGCTCGCTACGGCGTGGCGGGGGTGTGCCGGGTGTGGGAGGTCCCACGCTCCACATGCCAGGCGGACGCTGGCTCGAGCGCCGCACAAGCGCCGTCGTCGAGGGCCGCGGACACTGTGGTCGGACGAGGCGCTCGTCATCCAGATCCGGGCCGTGCTCGGGGCGAGCGAGTTCGTCGGCGAAGGCTCTCGCAAGGTGTGGGCCCGACGGCGCATGAGGGGCGTGCGGACATCCAAGCGACACACGCTGTGGCTGATGAGGGAGAACGACCTGCTGGCACCCACCCGTGCCGGGCGGCCGCACGGCCCCAAGGCCCACGACGGCACAATCACCACCGCCAAGCCCGACCAAATGTGGGGCATCGACCTGACCCCGATGGTCACGCGCCGCGACGGCACGGCCAGCATCTTCGTGCTCGTCGACCACTGCACCAGCGAGCGCCTGGGGCTGCACGCCGCCCACAGGGCGACGCGCCTTCGAGGCGACCGAGCCGCTGCGCCAGGCGGTGCCGTGTGTCTTCGGCGCCTACGGGCAGGGCCGCGCCGCCGGCCTCGCACTGCGTCACGACCGCGGCCGCCGGTTCATGAGCGATCACGTCCAGGCCGAGCTGCGCTCGCCGGGCATCGAGTCCTCGCCGGCGTTCATCCGGGAGCCGGAAGGCAACGGCTGCGCCGAGCGCTGCATCCGCACCTTGAACGAGCAGCTGTTGTGGATCGAGTCCTTCGCCACCGCGGACAAGCTGCACGCCGCCCTCGATGCCTTCCGGCGCCGCTCCAACCACGGCCGGCTCGTCGACAAGCACGGCTTCACAACCCCCGCCGCCTCCCGCCAGGCCGTGACCGCTGGCCTGAAGGTGGCGGCGTGATGACCATCCACCGAGTGTCCAAGGGACCGGGGGCGGTTCAGGTCAAGCCTTGACACAGGAGAGCACGATACGTTGACCGATCAATGTCGTTTCGCTACGCTTTGCCGAGGGGCATGATGCCGTCCTCGACTTTGGTCGTTTTCCAATCCAGGGATACGTGGCTCACTTTCACACACGCAGCAACTTGCCACCGTGCGAGCGAAGAAGCACCTGGCGCATCTGTCGAATGATGTGCCGGAGGAAGATGCGGAGGAGCCTGGCCCAGCCGCCCGACCCGCGCTTTTGCGCACGAGCGCTCGGCGGCGCTTTGCGGCGCGGATGTGGCGCACCGTCAACCGCCTGCGACTCGCGCGCGGAGATGGCCGCCAAACGGGGGGAAGCTTGACGAAGCGAGAGAAGAACACCGCTTCAGCGGCAGCAAGCGCCGCCACCGTCGGCTACGAAGCCGAGCAGTGGCGCATGGCCGACGCGCTGCGCGGAAGCATGAATGCGGCCGAGTACAAGCGCGTCGTCCTCGGTCTGATCTTTCTGAAGTACATCTCCGACGCTTTCGAGGAGCGGCACGCCAGGGTGGAAGCCGAGCGCGACCAGGGCGCCGACCCGGAAGACCCGGACGAGTACCGAGCGGTCAACGTCTTCTGGGTGCCGCCCGAGGCCCGCTGGCAGCACCTGAAGGCTCAGGCCCGCCAACCCACCATCGGCCAGCTTGTCGACGACCGGGGCGGCGAGCGCCTGCGCGACGACAATCTCGCCTGGGTGACGCCATGCAACTAAGTCTCACACCCCACCATGCAAAGTACTACGCTCACGACCTGACACGCCGCGCGGCCGGCGGACTCGACCGCCTGTCCATGTCGCTCTTCGACGCCGCGGTGGATCTCAACCCCCACCAGATCGAAGCCGCCCTGTTCGCGTTGCAGTCGCCGCTGTCCAACGGCGTGATCCTCGCCGATGAGGTGGGTCTTGGAAAGACGATCGAGGCCGGCATCGTCCTCTGCCAGTACTGGGCCGAGCGCAGACGGCGCTTGCTGGTGATCTGCCCGGCCTCCATTTGCAAGCAATGGGCGCTTGAGATCGAAGAGAAGTTCAGCCTTCCGACCGTCGTCCTGGATGCCAGGGCATACCGCGAAGCCAGGCGGGAAGGCCGAGACCCGATCCAGCCCGGCGCCATCCTGATTCTTTCCTTTCACTTCGCAAACGCGCTCCGCGATGAGCTCAGGTCGATCCGCTGGGATTTGGTCGTCATCGACGAGGCCCACAAGCTGCGCAACGCCTACCGGCCGAGCAACAAGGTTGGACAGAGTATCCGCTGGGCGACAGAAGGCTGCCGCAAGCTGCTCCTGACGGCGACGCCGCTCCAGAACTCGCTGCTCGAGCTCTACGGCCTCTCAACGCTCATCGACGAACGCCTTTTCGGTGACGTCAACGCCTTCCGTGCCCAGTACGCCAGCGCCGGAAGCGACCTGGGGGCCTTGCGCGCGCGCCTGTCATCATTCTGCAAGCGGACGCTGCGCAATCAGGTCACGGAGTACATCCGTTACACCGAGCGCCGCGCGATCACGCGGCCGTTCCGCCCGACCGACGACGAGCATGCGCTGTACGAAGCAATCTCCGCGTTCTTGCAGCGAGAGGACAGTTATGCCCTGCCGCGACGGCAGCGCCACCTGACGGCGCTCATCCTGCGGAAACTGCTGGCGTCATCCTCTCAGGCCATCGCCGCGACACTCGACATCCTGCGCCTGCGCCTCGAGGCACTGCGCGACGAGCGAATCCAGAGCGATCCCGAGTTGGCCGAACAACTGGTCGAGAGCGAAGAGATCGAAGGCGACCTGCTCGACGAGATCCTTGGCGACGAAGACGCCGCGGAGCCTGGCGATCAGCCCCCCGCGCCCATCGATCGCCGCAAGCTGCGCGAGGAGATCGAAACCCTCCAGCGGCTGGCGGACGAAGGGCGCCGCATCGGCGTGGATACCAAGTCACAGACGCTGCTCAAGGCGTTGGAAATCGGCTTCGAGCAGATGGCCGCGACGGGTGCGGCCCGCAGGGCGCTGGTCTTCACGGAATCGCGCCGAACGCAGGAGTATCTGAAGGGCTTTCTGGAGGCCCACGGTTACGCGGGGCAGGTGGTGCTGTTCAACGGCACCAACGCGGGTCCCGAGGCCACGGCGATCTACGAACAGTGGGTCGAGCGCAATCGTGACACCGGCCGCGTGTCGGGCTCGCGCGCAGTGGACGTGCGCACCGCCCTGATCGAGCACTTCCGCGACAACGCCACGATTCTCCTCGCGACCGAGGCCGCGGCCGAGGGCGTGAACCTGCAGTTCTGCTCCCTGGTGGTGAACTACGACCTGCCTTGGAACCCCCAGCGCATCGAGCAGCGCATCGGCCGCTGTCACCGCTACGGCCAGAAGCACGACGTCGTGGTCATCAACTTCCTCAACGAGCGCAACGAGGCGGATCGCCGCGTGCTCGAGCTATTGACCGAGAAGTTTAGCCTTTTCAGCGGCGTCTTCGGCGCCTCCGACGAGGTGCTCGGCAGTATCGAGTCGGGGGTGGATTTCGAAAAGCGCATCCTCTCCATCTATCAGGAATGCCGGACGCCGGAAGCCATCGACGCGGCTTTCCGCGCGCTGCAGGCCGAAATGGACGAGCAGATCCGTTCGCGCCTCGACGATACGCGGCGCGCCCTGTTCGAGCACTTCGACGAGGACGTGCACCAGCGGCTGCGCCTGCGACTGGCCGATGCCCAGGCGCAGCTCGATCGCGTGGGTCGGCGCTTCTGGTCGTTGACGCGCTTCATCCTGCACGGCCGGGCGAGGTTCGACGACGCCGCACTCGCCTTCGACCTGGACCGTCCGCCGCGGGATGACATTCCGCGCGGGTGCTACCACCTCATCTCCAAAACGCAGCCGCTCGAGGCCGAGGGGGAGGCGAGCCGCTTCCTCTATCGCCTGTCCCATCCCCTCGGCGAGTACGTGATCGAGCAGGGCAAGGCCGTTGCGACGCCGGCCGCCGCGATCGCCTTCGACGTGACCCACCATCCGACCCGCCTCGCAGTCATCGAGGCCCTGCGCGGAAAGCGCGGCTACCTCACCCTCTGCCGCCTTACCATCGATTCGTACGACCGGGAGGAGTACCTGCTCTTCTCTGGTTTCGAAGACAGCGGCGCGTCGCTCGACCAGGAGACGATGGAGAAGCTGTTCCTATGCGGCGGGCGGGTCGTTGGCGCCGACGACTCGCCCGAGCGCGTGCGGCAACGCCTGGCCGCCGAAGCCGAACGTCACGCCAGGGCCACCGTGAGCCGATCGTTGGAACAGAACAGCAAGTACTTCCACGAGGCCCGCGAGAAGCTGGAGAAGTGGGCCGACGACATGGTGCTCGCCGCCGAGAAAGCGCTCGCGGACACCAAGGAGCAGATCAAGGCGCTGCGGCGCCAGGCGCGGCAGGCCGTGACGCTCGAGGAACAGCTCCAGATCCAGGAGAAGATCCAGAAGCTCGAGCGCCAGCAACGCCGCCAGCGGCAGGAGATCTTCAAAGTCGAGGACGAAATCATGGAAAAGCGCGACCAGCTGATCGACCAGCTGGAAAAACGCCTCGCGCAGCGCACGACCACCGAGACCCTGTTCACCATTCGCTGGGCGGTGGTGTGAAGCAGCTCGGCAGCGTGGAAGCCCTCGGCCATTGCAGCCAGCCGGGACAGAAGGTTTCATATGGCCGACGGCAAACCTTGCAATCAGCCGGCACAAAGAGTTACCTTTGGCCGCTATGACCGCTGACGCCCTGTATCCCCGCTTTGCCGCGGCGGCCCTGACGGGGGCGCTGGCCGAGGCGCCCGTGGTGCTGATCCACGGCCCGCGGCAATGCGGCAAGACGACGCTGGCGCAGGAGATCGCCGCGTCGAAGGGCTACGCCTACTTCAGCTTCGACGATGCCCTCGCCCTGGGCGCGGCCACCGCCGATCCCGTGGGGTTCGTGGCCGACCTGCCCGAGCACTGCATTCTCGATGAGGTGCAGCGAGCGCCCGCGCTCTTCACCGCCATCAAGGCGGCCGTGGATCGAGCGCGCCGCCCCGGCCGCTTCCTGCTCACGGGGTCGGCGAACGTCCTGCTCGTTCCAAAGCTCGCCGATTCCCTGGCCGGGCGGATGGAGATCCTGCGGCTGCACCCGCTGGCCCAGTGCGAACTGGCCGGTGACCCGCCGGGATTCCTCGACGCGCTGTTCGCGGGCCGGTTCAGGGCGCGCAGCTACGGGCGCCTGGGGAAGGAGCTGGCCGCGCGCATCGCGGCGGGCGGATACCCGGCGGCGCTGCGCCGGGCCGCGCCGCGCCGGCGCGCCACCTGGTACCGGGATTACATCGAGACCCTGGTCCAGCGCGACGTGCGCGACCTGGCGCGGATCGCTTCGCTCGATGCGCTGCCACGACTACTCACGCTGGCTGCGGGCCAGACCGCTCGGCTGCTGAACGTGAGCGATCTCGCGGCGCCGTTTCAGTTGAGTCGCCCGACCATCAAGGATTATGTGACCCTGCTGGAGCGGGTCTTCCTGATCGAGCAGCTCGTGCCGTGGCACAGCAACCGGCTGAGCCGCCTCGTCAAGACGCCCAAGCTGCATCTGGGCGATACGGGCGTGGCCTGCGCCCTGCTCGGGCTCGACGCCGAGGCGCTGTGGCAGGACCGCGAGGTCCTCGGGCAATTGCTGGAGACCTTCGTCTTCCAGGAGCTGCGCCGGCAGGCAAGCTGGCGCGACGACGACATCCGCTTCCATCACTTCCGCGACAAGGACGGCGCGGAAGTGGACCTGGTGCTGGAGCGCGGCGGGCGCGAGTTGGCCGGCGTGGAAGTGAAGGCCGCCGCCACGGTGACGGCGGCGGACTTTCGCGCCCTGCGCAAGCTGCAGCGCGCCGCGGGCAAGCGCTTCGTCGCGGGCGTGGTGCTGTACGACGGCGAGGCCAGTGTGGGATTTGGAGACGGGCTCTTTGCGGTGCCCATCCGCGCCCTGTGGGATCTGACATGAACGCGAGCACGATCAAGATCAACGACGAAGGAAAGCCGAGATGAGCCAGAGGTACGAGAAGTTGAAAACCCTGCTGATGGAGCTGTTCCAGCTCGACCAGCCCGACCTGGACTTCGGCTTCTACCGGGTGATGCACGCCAAAAGCGCCGAGGTCACGCAGTTCCTCGAGCAGGGCCTGCTGCCGCAGGTGAAGGCGGCCTTCGCGCAGTACCGACCGGCGGACAAGGCAGCGATCGAAAAAGAGCTGATGCAAGTCATCGCAGGCGTCCAGGCGGCAGGGTTGAACCCGGACGACTCGCCCAAGGTCAAGGAACTGCGCGCGAAGCTGGCCGATGACGCGGTGGACCTGGAGGCGCTCGAAGCCGAGGTTTACGACCATCTGTACAGCTTCTTCCGCCGCTATTACTCCGAAGGCGATTTTCTGAGCAAGCGCGTCTACAAGCCGGGCGTGTACGCCATCCCCTACGAGGGCGAGGAGGTCAAGCTGCACTGGGCCAACGCGGACCAGTACTACATCAAGCCAGCGAGTACCTGCGCGACTACGCCTTCCGCCTTCGGCCGCATGACGACAAGAACCCGATGCGCGTGCACTTCCGCCTGGTCGATGCCGCCGAGGGCGAGCACGGCAACGTGAAGGAGCAGGCGGGCAAGGAGCGGCGTTTCAAGCTGGCGGCGGCGAACTTCGCCTCCGTCGAGGACGGCGAGCTGGTGCTCCGTTTCACCTACCAGCCCGATCCGGCCAAACAGAAAGACCTGAACGCCGCCGCCGAGGCTGCGATCCTTGCACTCACCGATGCGGCACTGGCCGACTGGGTGAAGGCACTGGGCGCAAAGCACGTGCGCGCCGACGGCACGGTCTCCGACAACACCCGCCTGCGCGTGCATCTCGACCGCTACACCGCGCGCAACACGTTCGACTACTTCATCCACAAGGACCTGGGCGGCTTCCTGCGGCGCGAGCTCGACTTCTACATCAAGAACGAAGTCATGCACCTGGACGACGTGGAAAACGAAACCGCGCCGCGCGTCGAGCAGTATCTGTCCAAGATCAAGGTCATCCGCCGCATCGCGCACAAGATCATCGACTTTCTGGCGCAGCTCGAAGACTTTCAGAAAAAGCTGTGGCTCAAGAAGAAGTTCGTGGTGGAGACCAGCTACTGCATCCGGCTGGGCGTGATTCCGGAGGAGTTCTATCCGGAGATCGCGGCCAACGAGGCGCAGTGGTCGGAATGGGAGGGGTTGCACAGTTTTCAGTCTGAAGTGTTCAGTGTTCAGCAGGGACCTCTCTTTGCTGAAAGCTGTAAACCGAAAACTGAAAACTTCTTGAAAATCCATCCAACGCTGATGGTGGATACGCGCCACTTTCCTGCCGACTTCACCGCGCGGCTGCTCGAAGCCATTGGCGACGTGGACGAGCAGACCGACGGGGTGCTCATTCACAGCGAGAATTTTCAGGCGCTATCGCTCATGCAGACGCGCTATCGCGAGCAGGTGAAGTGCATTTACATCGATCCCCCATACAACACGGGCAACGACCGGTTTATCTACAAGGACAGCTACCAACACTCCACTTGGTTAGCGATGATGGCGGACCGCTTGGCGTTGATGGGGGATTTCCTGTGTGATGATGGCGCACTCTTTGTGAGCATCGACGCGAATGAACGCGACCGCTTAGGGAGTCTCGCGGAGGTGGTCCTCGGCGCAGACTGGTATCTCAATACGTTCGTTTGGATCAACAACCTCAAAGGCCGACAGATATCCGGGCGGGGTGCGGCCGGCACGCACGAGTATGTGCAGGCATTCGGTAAAAGGAGCGTTGGGACGCTTATCGCGCGCGTCACGAAGTTAAAGGCTATCATGCCAAGCGCCTACAAAGGCTTTGAGTATGAAGCGGAGGAGGACGCCGCCGGTTCTTATGTACTCAAGAATGAGCTTTACAATACGAACTCGAAGTTCAATGAGGAGACACGGCCCAATCTTGTCTTCTGCATCCATTACAACTTCGCCACAGGCGAGGTCAGGTTCTCAGAGGCTGGCGACGATGTCCAGTTCGAGGGGTTCGTGAAGATCCCTCCGAAGCAGAACAATGACGGGGTTCACAAATATCATGCCTGGCGATGGGGCAAAGAGAAGATAGAAAGGGACAAAGCAGACCTGGAGTTTGTCCAGGCAGAAGACCGCGTGAGAATCTACACAAAGATTAGAGACTTTGAAGTCACCACACTGAAGGATGTGATTACTGACATTAGCACTAGTTCAGGCGCAAAGGAGTTCTTCCACCTGTTCGAAGCCGCGGTGTTCACGGACTACCCCAAGCCAGTGGCACTAGTGGAGGTATTCGCAAGTTACGCTTTCGGCCTAGAGGTAATAGCAGATTTCTTCGCCGGCTCCGGCACCACCGGCCACGCAGTGATCAACCTCAACCGCGAGGATGGCGGCCAGCGCAAGTTCATCCTGGTGGAGATGGCGCACTACTTTGACACCGTGCTCCTGCCGCGGCTGAAGAAGGTCACCTTGACGCCGGAATGGAAGGACGGCAAGCCCAAGCGCCTGGCTACGCCCGAGGAAGCCGAGCGCAGCCCGCGCCTATTCAAGATCATCCGCCTCGAATCCTACGAGGATACGCTCAACAACCTGGAGTTGCGGCGCACCGAGGCGCAGCAAAGCCTGCTCGACCAGCCGCAGGCACAAGGGGCGGACCGGCTCAAGGAGCAGTACATGCTCCGCTACATGCTGGACGTGGAGACGCGCGGCAGCCAGTCGCTGCTCAACGTCGCGGCCTTCACCGACCCGACCGCTTACAGGCTCAAGGTCAAGCGCCCCGGGTCGGACGAGTCGCGCGAGGTGAACGTCGATTTGATCGAGACCTTCAACTGGCTGATCGGCCTGAAGGTCGAGCACATTACCGCGCCGCAGACCTTCAGTGCAGAGACCGAGCGCGACGGCGAAGCGCGGCTCCGTCTCAAGGGCCGGCTCCGGCCGGAAGCCGGCGGCCCCTGGTGGTTCCGCACCGTCACCGGCGCCACGCCCGACGGCCGCAAGACGCTCGTCATCTGGCGCAAGCGCCCCGGCGGCGAGTCGGCCGAGGGGATCGAGCAAGACAATCTGATTTTGGATGAGTGGTTCAAAAAGCAGGGTTACTCCAGCAAGGACAGCGAGTTCGACCTGATTTACGTCAACGGCGACAACAACCTGGAAAATCTCAAGGCGCCCGACGACACCTGGAAGGTGCGCCTCATCGAGGAAGACTTCTTCCGGCTGATGTTCGAGATGGAGGCCGTCTGATGCGCCCGGTCCGCTACCACGAAGGCCGCTTTCCTCCCCGGGATATGGACTGGCCACGGCTCATTCCGCTGATCGGCCCGGCAGCCGCAGCGGTGGCCCGCTATGACGGCATGCTGGCCGCCGTGCCCGATCCGGACATCCTGCTTGCCCCGCTAACCACTCAGGAAGCGGTGCTCTCTTCGCGCATCGAGGGCACCCAGGCCACCATGGGGGAGGTGCTGGAATTCGAGGCTGGCCGGGACGATGTCTCTCCTGAGCGCCGCGAGGATATCCGCGAGGTGCTCAACTACCGTGCGGCGATGCGCGAGGCCGAGCGCATGCTTGCCGAATTGCCGCTGTCGCAACGGGTGATTTGCAGGATGCATCGGGTTCTCCTCTATGGGGTCCGCGGCCACAACAAGGCCCCGGGCGAATACCGCAAGATTCCGAACTGGATCGGCCCGACAGGGTGCACCATCGAGCAGGCAAGATTCATCCCGATTGACGCCGAGAAGCTGCCCGACGCCATGAGCGCCTGGGAAAAATACCTACACGAGGACGGCCTTGACCGGTTGGTCCAGCTCGCCATTTTGCATGCGGAGTTCGAGGCCTTGCACCCGTTCCTGGACGGCAATGGCCGGCTGGGGCGCATGCTGGTGCCACTCTTCCTGTGGCAGAAGGGCATGATCCGCCGGCCCATGTTCTACATAAGCGCCTGGTTGGAGGCGAACCGAGACGAATACTACGACCGACTGTTGGCCGTCTCCCAGAACGATGATTGGACCGGGTGGTGCGGTTTCTTCTTGGGAGGACTACGCACCCAGGCCGAGGTGAACCTGCAACGGGTTCAGGCCATCCTTCAACTGTATAACGACCTCAAGCTCCGCATGCCGGAGATGACCCGTTCACAGTATGCCATTCGCGCCCTGGAGTGGCTGTTCGCACGGCCCATCTTCAGCGCCTCGGACTTCGTCCGGAGCGCAGGCATACCGGCACCGACCGCCCGGCGTTTCCTAAACGTGCTGAAAACCCACAACGTGATTAGGGACCTCGTCGGTGCAAGCGGGCGCAGGTCAGCGGTTCTGGCCTTTCCGGCGCTGCTCAACATCTCCGAAGGTCGGGATGTGTTCTGATGCTAATCCGTTCGCGACAACTCATCTTGTCACTCACTTTGCACACGACAATGAGCATCAAAGGCTGTTGCTACCATCCGTTGAGCGACAAAGAGAGGGAGCGAACCTGATGCCACGCACACGTCCAAGAGGGGGCACGGCTGCCGCAGCTGGGGGGCGCGGACGGCGGGCCAACATGAGCGCTGCCGTACCATTCAACCGCAAGCTGGTCCTCAACCAGTGGCTGCTCGGCCTCTTCGGCGTGGAGCGCTTCGAGCAGATGGCCGAGCACCTGAAGGACGAATCGTTGGAGGGACTGGACGAGAACAACGTGCATCGTTTTCACCATGCGCTCTGCCTGCACCTGCCGGCAGAAAACCGGCCGGAACTGCCGGATGCGCTGCTGCTGGAGCACGACCAGGCCATCGTCTCCGTCACCCAGCGGTTGAACGAGCGCCGCCTCACCCGCGGTGAGCCGCCGATCGTCTGGAAGTACTTCCAGTACCTGGCGCTGCTCTTTACGGAAATCTACCTCGACCGCTATTTTCGCGATCCGCGCGCGCTGCTCGTCGCGCTCAACCGGCGGATCGCCGCGCTGAATGAGAGCCCGGACGCGGGGGACCGGATCGCCGTGCTCGACGAATCGCCCGATGCCTGGCCGCAGCTCAACAAGATCGCCTTCTGGATGGCCACCGGCAGCGGCAAGACGCTGCTGATGCACGCGCACATCCTGCAGTACCGGCGGTTTCTCGAAACCCACGGCCGCGCGCGCGAGCTGAACCGGATCATCCTGCTCACGCCCAACGAGGGGCTGTCGCAGCAGCACCTGCGTGAGTTCGAGAAGGCCGGCATCGACGCGGAAATCTTCAACAAAGACGGCGGACGGCTGTTCGCCGGACAGGCGGTGGAGATCCTCGAAGTCACCAAACTCAAGGATGAGATGGGCGAGAAGACCGTCGCTGTGGACGCCTTCGAGGGCAACAACCTGGTGCTGGTGGACGAAGGGCACCGGGGCGCGTCAGCCGGCGGCGAGGGCGCCTGGATGAAGTTCCGCAATGCGCTGTGCGAGAAAGGCTTTTCGTTCGAGTACTCGGCCACCTTTGGCCAGGCGGTGAAGGGCAGCCGGAGCCTCACGGACCTCTACGCGCGCAGCACGCTGTTCGATTATTCGTACCGCTGGTTCTATGGCGACGGCTTCGGCAAGGACTACCAGATCCTGAATCTGGAAGACTACAGCAACGCGGAATGGGCGAGCTACCTCACCGCGTGCCTGCTCGCCTTCTTCCAGCAGCAGCGGCTGCATCGCGAGCGAGAGTCGGCCTTCCGCCCGTTCAACATCGAGCGGCCGCTGTGGATCTTCGTCGGCGGCAGCGTGACAGCGACCCTGGCCACGCGCGATGCGTCGGACATCGTCGAGATCCTGCGTTTCCTGAGCGGATATGTCGCCAACCGCGCCGATAGCATCGAACGCATTCGCCGGGTATTGCACGAAGGCCTGGTGACGGCGACCGGCAAGAACCTGTTCGCAGGCCGATTCGCCTATCTGAACAGCTGCGGCCTCTCACCGGCGCAGATCTTCGACGAGACGTTGGCGACGCTGTTCAACGCCCCCGCCGGGGGCGCGCTGCACGTCGAGAACCTGAAGGGGGCCGCGGGCGAGGTGGCCCTGCGGGTAGGCGACAACGATCCTTTCGGCGTCATCAACGTCGGTGACGATGCCAGGCTGGTGAAGCTGTGCGAGGAGAAGGGGCTCAATACCGCTGAGCGCGAGTTCGCGGGGTCGCTCTTTCACGAGCTGGCTCAGCCGCATTCGACGATCAACGTGCTCATCGGCTCGAAGAAGTTCACGGAAGGTTGGAGCAGCTGGCGCGTGAGCACGATGGGCCTGATGAACGTGGGGCGGGGCGAGGGCGCGCAGATCATCCAGCTCTTCGGCCGCGGCGTGCGGCTCAAAGGCTTTCGTATGAGCCTCAAGCGCAGCGCGCGCGCCACGCTGCCCGAAGGGCTGGAGCGACCGAAGCACATCGACACGCTGGAGACCTTGCACATCTTCGGCATCCGGGCCGATTACATGGCCCAGTTCCGCGACTTTCTCGAAGAGGAAGGCCTGCCCACCAACGAGGAGCGCATCGAGTTCATCCTGCCGATCATCAGGAACCTCGGCACGCGGCCGCTCAAGACGATCCGCCTCAAGAAGGAGATCAACGGCGTCAGCACCGAGTTTGGCGACGCCTTCCGCAAGCTCGGCCCCATTCCCACCGTCAAGCCCCCGGATCCTGCGCAGGGCGGATCGACGGCTTATCTGCAGAAGAACCAGGTGGTGCTCAACTGGTATCCGAAGATCCAGGCGATGAAGTCCGCCGGCATCTCGGGCGGTGATGCTGACAGCGCACCGAACGAGACCCACTTGACGAGGCAGCACATCGCCTTCCTCGACCTTGACCGGCTGTACTTCGACCTGGAGCGGTTCAAGGCCGAACGCGGCTGGCACAACCTGAACCTGACGCGCGCCGGCATCGCCGACTTGCTCGCAGATACGACCTGGTATCGGCTGCTGATTCCGGACGCCGAGCTGGCGTTCGATTCGTTCGAGCGCGTCCGCGTCTGGCAGGAAATCGCGCTGGCCCTACTGCGCAAGTACGTCGATCGCTACTACACGTTTCGCAAGCGCGAGTGGGAGCTCCCGCACCTGGAGTACCGGGACATCGGCGCGGACGATCCCAACTTTCCCTGCATCGTTCGGGAGACCGGCCCGGAATACGGCTACCGCATCCTGATCGAAGAGTCCAAGCAGGATATCGTCGCGCAGCTGAGCCGGCTGAAGGCGGCTATCGAGAAACGTGACCTCAAAGCCTGGGAGTTCCGCGGCCTCCAGGCGGTCTGGTTTGACCGCCACCTCTACCAGCCGCTGCTCTTTCTCGATGGCGGCGTGGTTGAGATTTCCCCGGCCCCGCTCAACAAGGGCGAGCGGCGCTTCGTCGAGGATCTGAAGGCCTTTTACGATGCCAATCCCGGGTTCTTCTCCGAGCGCGAGCTCTACCTGCTGCGCAATCTGAGCAAGGGCCGGGGCGTCGGGTTCTTCGAGGCCGGCAACTTCCACCCGGATTTCATCGTCTGGCAGGTGGAAGACAAGCGTCAGCAAGTAAACTTTGTCGATCCCAAAGGCATCCGCAACGTCGCCCTGCAGGACCCAAAGATTGGATTCTACGAGACCGTCAAGGAGATCGAAAAACGGCTTGGCGACCCGAACATCGAGCTCGATTCTTACATCATTTCGAACACCCCTTCGCACGTGATGCGGAAGCTGTGGGGCATCGGCAAGGACGAGATGGTCAGGCGGCACATCGTGTTCCAAGACGAGGACAAGGACACCTACATCGCGGGAATCCTGCAAGCTCATCGCCGTGAGAACGGCGCGCGCCCGTGACCGCCGACGAGGCGCACCGCAGCCAGTTCGACTTCATCGACGGCTTCGCGCGGCACATGCGCGACGGCCTGAAGCAGGCTTTCTTCAGCGGCTTCACCGGTACGCCGATCGAGCCGGTGGACGCCAACACGCGATCGGTGTGTGGCGATCACGAGCGTCTCCGACATTTTCCCCCGGCCCATGGTTTCCTTCGCCGCCTGACTGGGGCAGGAGAGGCCCTGGGGAGGAGCCCGCAGGATGACGGTCCACGGCCAGACCGGCAAGGTGGTGACGGATCGACCGGAACTGGTTGGCGGATTCGGGGACCGGAGGGAGGCCGCGGGTGGCCGAGGGGCGCTCAGGGCTCGAGGCGGTAGCCGACGTTGCGCACGGTCACGATGTGGCGCGGGCGGGACGGGTCGCGCTCGATTTTTCGGCGGAGGGCGCGAATGAAGTTGTCGACGGTGCGCGCCGTGCCGTCGAAGTCGAACCCCCACACGCGCTCCAGGATCGCCTCGCGGGTGTGCACGCGCCCGGGGGAGGCTGCAAGGAGGTGGAGGAGTTCGAACTCCCTGGCCGACATCGGGACGTCGCGCCCGGCGACGGTGACGCGGTGGGCGGCCGGGTCGACCACGACGTCGCCGAACGAGATGGGGCTCGCGGTGCGACGGGCGGCGCGGCGGCGGCGCAGCAGGGCCTCGACGCGGGCGAGGAGTTCGGGCAGCTCGAACGGCTTGGCGAGGTAGTCGTCGGCGCCGAGGCCGAGGCCGCGCACCTTGTCGGCGACGCGGCCACGCGCCGAGAGGATGAGCACCGGGACGTCGACCTCGCGCTCGCGCAGCGCGGCGAGGATCTCGAGGCCGTCCAGCGCCGGGAGCATGAGGTCGAGCACCACGAGGTCGGGGCGGGCGTCGAACGCGGCGGCCAGGCCGGCCGCGCCGTCGGCGGCGGTGACGACACGATAGCCACGCAGCCCGAAGTTCAGTGCGAGCCCCTCGCGCAAGGCGCGGTCGTCCTCGACGACGAGGATCGTCTCGGCAGAGTCGCTCATGCCGGTGCCTCGCGGGAACGGGGCAAGCGCACGGTGAAGGTGCTGCCTCGGCCGAGCTCGCTGGTGACGGCCACCTCGCCGCCGTGTGCCCGCACGAGGTGGCGCACGATCGCGAGCCCCAGGCCGGCGCCCTCGGCGCGTGGCGCGCCCTCGCCCTCGACGCGGTGGAAAGGCAGGAAGATGCGGTCGAATTCGGAGCGAGGGATGCCGATTCCGTTGTCGCGCACCTCGAGCACCACCCACTCGCCGTCGTCGCGCACGCGCACGGAAATGCGCGGCTGCTCGCGGCTGTACTTGTGGGCGTTGACGAGCAGGTTGAGGAGCAGGCGCGAGACGGCGTCGCGGTCGTGCGCGACGGGCGTGTCGGTGTCGATCGCGACTTCGAGCGCGACCTCGCCGGGGGCGGTCATGCGGTCGAAGCGCTCCACGGCCTCGGTGACGGCGTCTCGCAGCGAGCCGGTGCGCAGCTCTACGGCGTCGCGGTCGCGGGCGAGCGCCCGCCAGGTGAGCACGCGCTCGATGGTGGCTTCCAGCCGCTCGGTCTCGCGCACGATGGTGGCCAGGCTTTGCCTGGTGCGCTCGGGGTCGGACGCCAGCAGCCCGGACTCGAGCGTCTGGGCGTACATGCGGATCGCCGCGAGGGGGGTGCGCAGCTCGTGGGAAACGTTGGCGAGGAGGTCCGTCTGCAGGCGCGCCATTCGCGCCTTGCGGCCGAGCACCACCATGGCGACGACCGCGCCGCCGGCCGCGGCGCAGGTGAAGCACACCACGAGCACGCCGACGACGAGTTCCTTGGTGCTCTTGCCCGTGGCGATGGCGATGATGCCGACCGAGGCCGAAAGCAGGACCGGGAGCAGCACGCCCACGGAAACGGCGACGATGGCGCCGGTGAGGCTCAGTCCGCGCACGGCCATGGTGCGAGTATCCGCCGCGCACGCGCCGGGGACAAGTCCGTGCTCACGGGGCGGGAGCGATGGCGGCGGCCCGGCTCAGCGGCACGGGCTCCGGGTCGCGCCGCAGCACCGGCACGACCGGCACTGGGCAGGCCCGGGCGCGGTCGGCCGGGAAACGGGTCACGATGGTGCGGGGCTGGATGGAGTCGCCGGCCAGACGCACGCGAGCGCGCCAGGCGGCGGCGAAGACGCGGACGGCGGCGCGCAAGGCGCGCCCGCGGAGGCCCGGGCCGCCGATCGCGGCCGCGACTTCGCGGCTCAGGGTGCGTGCGCGGCTCCGCTCGAGCTGGTTGACGCCGTGGGATTCGAGCTCGCCGAGGATCGGCGACCATTCGCGCACGCGCCGTCGCAGGGTCCGCAGGCGGTGCTCGAGGCAGGCGTCCCGGTCGCGCATGGCGGCGAGACGCCGGTAACCCCGCAGGGCGGTCTCGACGACGCGGAGGATCGAGCTCGAGTTGACTTCGTAGTCGCGGCGGAAGGCGCGGTCGAGCCAGCGCTGCGGCGCGTCGCCGGGGAAGGCGGGGTGCCGCCACGCAAGCTCCTTCTGTCCGTGCCACTCCTCCCACGGCAGCTCGGTGCGGAGCAACCCGCGACGCTGCATGTCGCGGTACAGCGCGGTGACGGGCAGCGGGGTGAACAGCATGAACTGCACCATGTCGGCCTCGAGGCCGACCATGAAGTCGATTTCGGCTTGGATGGTGTCGGGGGTGTGGTGCTCGTCGCAGAGGATCCCGGAGGCGAGCACGGAGATGCCACGGTCGCGCAACGCCCGCACCAGCGCCCGCGCGTCGACGCCGTCGTTCTTCGCGTAGTTGCCCTCGCGTGTCGAGGACTCGACGCCGATCCACACGAAGCTCACGCCGAGCCGCACGAGGTTGTCGAGGCCGAACGCGGCGATGGCTTCGGCGGAGGAGAAGATGTGGAACCCGAAGTACCGGCGGTGGCGCTCCATGAGGTCGAGCAGTTCGAGGGCTCGGGCGCGGTCCTTCAGGAAGTTCTCGTCCATGACGAAGAACTCGTCGGTGCCGCGCGCGTCGGCGATCCTGCAAGCGGTCTCGAAGAGCTCGCGGCCGGTCGCGAGGTAGGGGGTGTAGGCGCGGCCGAAAAAGTGCGAGGTGCAGCAGAACCGGCAGCCGTTCACGCACCCGACCCCCGGCACGAGCAGGCTCGCGCTGGCGCCGAGGAGCGGCACGCCGAGGATGCTCTCGCGCTCGGAGGAGGGCAGCACGGGGTGGACGATGGGGGCGTCGGGGTCCTGGCGGAGGAACTTCCGGAAGACGCGGATGCCCTCCCCCCGGATCACGTGGTCGCAGTCGATGAGCTGCTCGATGCCCTCGATCGCGGCGCCGTGCCCGCCGAGCACGATGTGGGCGAGGGGGGCGTGGATCCGGGCCAGGCGAGCCATTTCCCTGGCCTTGACGAAATTCGGTGCGATGAAGGAAATCCCCACCACGTCCCAGCCGCGGTGCAGCTCGCGGACGAAGCGCTCGCGGCTGGGGAAGTCGAGCACGGTCACGTCGCCGTCGACGTTGGCGGCGAGGAAGTAGAGGCCGAACGAGCGGTGGTGGAAGCGGAACGAGGCCTCGCCCTGGGCTTTGGTGACCTGGTTGTGGAACAGCTCCATGATGTTTTCCTTGCGTCCGTACGCGTCGTCGACGCCGAACGGCCCGAACACGCCGGTCAGCAAGATGCGGCAACGTCGTGGGAGAAGTCTGCGGTCCATGGTCCACCCTCCACGGCGGCACGTTCTCTCGGGCGTGTCATGGTTGTGTCACGCTTCGGCCAAGCCGTGCGCCGGACGGCCGCCTCCTCGACGGCCGGCGACGAGTGCGCCGGCGGGCGAGGGGCCGCAGGCCCGCAGGGACTGTGGGGCGAAGAAGATGCGGGCCCGCGGTCCCGGGCAACCCCTGTCGCGCGCGCAACCCCCGGTCCCGGGCCGCAAGTCGCGGACCGCTTCGAGCTGTTCACGAACCTCGGCCCGCGGCCGGTGTTCCTGCTCGCGCCGGGGCCCACGCCGGCCGCGCTGCTCGCGTTCATCATCCTGATGACGGCGCGGGGCGGAGCCCCCTGGACCCGCCGCCGCGGGCGGGTCACAATGGCGCGCATGCTGGACGGTCGGTACTCGCGACAGGAGCTGTTCTCGGGCGTCGGGGTCGAGGGGCAGGCGCGCCTCGGGGCGGCGCGGGTGCTGGTGGCGGGGTGCGGGGGGCTCGGGACGGTGTCGGCGTCGCTGCTGGGACGGGCCGGTGTGGGCTTTCTCCGCATCGTGGACCGCGACGTCGTGGAGCTGTCGAACCTGCAGCGCCAGGCGCTGTTTTCGGAGGCCGACGTGCGGCTGGCGCGGCCGAAGGCGGTGGCGGCGGCCGAGCGGCTGGCCGAGGTCAACCACGAGATCGAGGTGGAGCCGGTGGTGGCGGACATCACGCCGGCCAACGTGCGGGCGCTCGTGGCGGACGTGGACCTGGTGGTTGACGGGTTCGACAACTTCGAGGGGCGCTACCTGCTCAACGACGCGTGCGTCGAGCGCGGGGTGCCCTGGGTGTACGGGTCGTGCGTCGAGGCGGCCGGGATGGCGATGCTGATCGTGCCGGGGCAGACGCCGTGCCTGCGCTGCATGCTTCCCGAGCGGCCGGAGCCGGGGGCGGCGCCGACTTGCGACGCGGTCGGGGTGCTCGGATCGGCGACGCACACGACGGCGGCGCTGCAGGTGGCGGCGGCGCTGCGCTGGCTCGTGACGCGGGTAGCACCGCGCCCGGCAGTGATGGTCAGGGTGAACGTCTGGGACGGGCGGTTCGAGCGCCTCGAGGTCGTGTACGAGCCGGCCAGCGTCCGCTGCCGGTGTTGTGTGGAGCGGCGCTTCGAGTTCTTGGACGCGGCGCTGCCGCCGGCGGTGGCGCTGTGCGGCCGCGACGCCGTGATGCTGCGGTCGGAGGGCGGGGCGCGCCCCGACCTGCGGGCCGTGGCCGGGCGGTTGCGCCTTCACGGCGAGGTGGTGCTCGGCGAGCACCTGGTGCGGCTGCGCACCGGCGCGCTCGAGCTGACGCTGTTCGCCGACGGCCGCATCGTGGTCAAGGGCACGGACGATGTCGCCGAGGCGCGCGCTGCCGCCGCCCGCCTGCTCGGGGTGTGAGGCGGAGAGGGGAGATGCCGATGCCGGATCTCGACGGCACGCCGACGCTGGTCACGGGCGGGGCAGGGTTCATCGGGTCGCACCTCGTGGACGCTCTGGTGGGGCGGGGCGCCCGGGTGGTGGTGCTCGACAACCTGGCGACGGGCCGGCTCGCCAAACTGCGGCACCACCTTGGCGAGGCCGCGGCGGGCACCGGGCCAGTCGGCGGGGTGCCTCGACTCGTCGCGGGTGGCCGGGTGAAGTTGCTGCTGGGGGACATCCGCGACCCGCTCATCTGCCGGGCGGCGTGCGGGCTCGAGCCTGTGGGCGGGGTCGAGCTGCCGAGGCCGGTGCTGGTCTTCCACCAGGCCGCGCTGGGGTCGGTGCCGCGCTCGATGAAGGACCCGGCGACGACTCTGGCGGTGAACGTGGCGGGGACGGCCAATGTCTTCGCAGCGGCGCGCGACGCCGGGGTCGCTCGCGTGGTGTACGCCTCGTCCTCGAGCGTGTACGGCGACTCGACGCGGCTGCCGAAGCGCGAGGGCGAGGAAGGGCGTCCGCTGTCGCCGTACGCCGCCTCCAAGGTCATGGACGAGCAGCTCGCCGATGTGTTCGGGCGCTGTTTCGGGATGCAGCTGGTGGGGCTGCGGTACTTCAATGTCTTCGGGCCGCGGCAGGACCCGGCCGGGCCGTACGCGGCGGTGATTCCCCGCTTCTTTGCGGCGCTCGCTTTTGGGCAGGCGCCGGTCATTTACGGCGACGGCGAGCAGAGCCGGGACTTCACGTTCGTGGGCAACGTCGTGGAGGCGAACCTGCTGGCGGCCGGCGCCTCGGCCAGTGCGTGCGGGCGGGCGTACAACGTGGCGGCCGGCGCCCGCACTTCAGTGAACGAGCTCGCAACGCGCATCGCGGAGGTCTGCGGGGGCGGGCCGGCGCCGGTCCACGAGCCGCCGCGGCCCGGCGATGTGCGGGACTCGCTGGCCGACCTCTCGCTCGCCCGCCAGGCGCTCGGCTACGCGCCGGCCGTCGACCTCGGGGAGGGGCTGCGCCGCACCGCCGCCGAGTTCCTGGCGACCGCATAGCGACGGCCGGCGGAGCGACCGCCGGGAGGGGATGAGCGGGCTGCGGCCCCGCCGGCGGGAAGGCCGCCGGTTTTCTTGTTCGACTCGCTGGCGGCGTGCTACGTTGCGCCCGATGGGGTCGGAGCTGCTGCAGATCGTCGGCGTGTCGTTGCTGGTCTCGGGGGTGGCGATCGCGGTCTCGATGCTGCTCGGGGTGCCGGTGGGGATCTTCCTCGGCCTGCACCGCTTCCCGGGCCGGCGGCTGGCGGTGACGCTGGTCAACACGGGAATGGGGCTGCCGCCGGTCGTGGTGGGCCTGGTCGTGTTTCTGCTGCTGGCGCGGGCCGGACCGCTCGGCCACCTCGGGCTGCTCTACACGCCGACGGCCATGATCCTGGCGCACATCGTGCTCGCCTGGCCGCTCGTGGTCGGCGTCACGCTGGCCGCGATCCAGGGGCTCGACGATCGGCTGCGGCTGCAGATTCTCTCGCTGGGAGCGTCCCGGCGCCAGCTCTACTGGACGCTGGTGCGGGAGGCCCGGCTGTCGCTGGTGGCGGCGCTGGCGGCAGGGTTCGGGAGCATCATTTCCGAGGTCGGGGCGGTCATGATGGTGGGCGGCAACATCCGCGGCGAGACGCGGGTCATGACCACCGCCATCGTGCTCGAAACGCGCCAGGGCAACTTTCGCCTGGCGATCGCCCTCAGCGCGGTGCTGCTGGGGATGGCGCTGGCTGTGAACTGGCTGTTCACGTGGGTGCAGCAGCGGGGGCGGACGTGAGCCTGCTGGCGCTCGAGGGCGTGAGTGTCGAGGCCGGCGGCCGGACGATTCTCGACGTCGAGCGGCTCGCGGTCGAGCCAGGCGAGATCCTCGCGGTGCTGGGGCCAACCGGGGCGGGGAAGAGCACGCTGCTGCGGGTGGCGCACCTGCTGGAGCGCCCGGCGCGGGGAGAGGTGCGCTGGCGCGGCGAGGCGGTGCGGTGGCCGGCGCCGCTCGGCCTGCGGCGGCGGATCGCGATGGCGTTCCAGGATTCACTGCTGTTCGCCGGGACGGTCGGCGACAACGTGGAGTACGGGTTGCGGGTCCGCGGCGTCGAGCGGGCCGAACGCCAGCGGCGGGTGAGGGAGCTGCTGGAGCTGCTGGGGATCGCCCACCTGGCGGACCGGCGGCCGGGCTCGCTCTCGGGCGGCGAGGCGCAGCGTACGGCGCTGGCGCGGGCGCTGGCGCCGGAGCCGGAGCTGTTGCTGCTCGACGAGCCGCTGGCGGCGCTCGACGAGCCGATCCGCCTGCGGCTGCGCGGCGATCTGGTCGCAATCCTGCGACGGCGCGGGGTGAGCTGCTTGTGGGTCACGCACGACCAGGCCGAGGCGCTGGCGGTGGCCGACCGGGTGGCGGTGCTCGACAGGGGGCGCATCGTGCAAGTGGGGTCGCCGTCGGAGGTGTTTTACCGCCCGGCCACGCCGTTCGTGGCGGGGTTCGTGGGCACCGGCAACACGTTGTCGGGGCGGGTGGCGGCGGTGCGCGACGGCGTCGTCACGGTGGACCTCGGGGGGGCGGTGGTGGAGGCGGTCGCCGACGTCGAGGTCGGAACACCGGTGCTTGCCTGCATTCGCCCGGAGGAGGTGGTGATCGGTCGCGACGGCGGGCTCGAGCAGCAGTCGGCGCGCAACCGGATGGCGGGTCGGGTGTCGGCGGTCGTGCCGCAGGGGGCCACGGCACGGGTGACGGTCGACGTGGGGGTGCGGCTGGAGGCGCTGGTGACCCGGCGCTCGGCCGAGGACCTGCAGCTCGCGCCCGGCGTCGAGGTGCGCCTTGCCATCAAGGCGACGGCGGTGCACCTCATCCCCGCCCCAGGCGCCCAGGGCGCGAGGGTGGACATGGGCCGCGAAAAGGGATCGAATGTCGCTGGTTGAGGGCCGAGGGTGCCCGCTCGGGGGAACGGTGACCGGCTGCCGCCGTGGAAGTTCACCTCTGCCGGAGCTGGTTCCGCGGGTCGGGTGCCGGCTCCCGCGTCTCGAGGGGGCAGGCGAGGGGCGGCCGGCCCTGCCGCCTTTTTGGTGTGAACGAATGGTGGAACGTGATGGCTGAAAACTTGCTCACGGTGGAGGAAGCGCGGGCGGCAATCCTGGAACGCACGGCGGTGCTGCCGGCGGAGGAGCGGGACATCGACGACGCACTGGGGCGGGTGCTGGCCGAGGTGGTGACGGCGCCGGAGGACGTGCCGCCGTTCACCAACTCGGCGATGGATGGGTTCGCGGTGCGCGCCGGCGATGTCGCCGGGGCTAGCCCCGAAGGCCCTGTCGAGCTGCGGGTGCTGGCCGACCTGCCGGCCGGCACCGCGGCGAGGGTGCGCGTGGCGCCCGGCACGGCAGCGCGGATCATGACCGGGGCGCGGATGCCGGAGGGCGCCGACGCGGTGGTGCCCGTCGAGCACACTGCAATGGCCGCCGGGACGGTGTGGGTGCGGCGTGCGGTGCGCGCCGGCGGCAACGTGCGGCGAGCCGGCGAGGACGTGCGAGCGGGGGAAACGGTGCTCGCGCCGGGGGCCGTGCTGCGTCCGGCCGAACTCGGACTGCTGGCGGCGGTGGGCCGCGCTCGGGTGAGGGTCGTAAGGGCCCCGGTGGTCGCGGTGGTGACCACCGGCGACGAACTGGTCGCGGCCGGGGAAACGCGGAGCGAGGGCCAGATCCGCGATGTCAACATTCACTCGCTGTGTGGGCAGGTGTGGATGGCCGGCGCGACGCCGGTGCCGTTCCCGCGGGTGCGCGACACCCGCGAGGCGGTGCAGGATGCCCTCGTACAGGCGTGGGGCTGTGCCGACGTGGTAGTGACCAACGGCGGGGTCTCGGTGGGGGCCTGGGACCACGTCAAGGCGGTGCTGGAGGAGCTGGGGGCGCAATGTCTGTTCTGGGGGGTGCGCCAGAAGCCCGGCAAGCCGATGGCGTTCTGGGAGTGGAACGGCAAGCCGGTGCTGGGCCTGCCGGGCAACCCGGTGTCGTGCATGATTTGCTTCGAGGAGTACGTGCGGCCGGCACTGCGCCGGATGATGGGGCACGCGCTGCTGCACAGGCCGGTGCGCACCGCGGTGCTGGTGGAGGGCTTCGACAAGGCCGAGGGCGACCTCCGGACGCACTTTCTGCGGGTGGTGGCGCGCCAGGAGGGGGACCGGCTGGTGGCGAGGGCGACCGGCCCGCAAGGGTCGGGGATCCTGTCGTCGATGGTGCGGGCCAACGCGCTCGCGGTCGTGCCCGGGGAGAGCCGGGGGGTGGCGCCGGGCGAGGAGGTGCTGCTGCACATGACCGAGCTGCCCGAGGATCACTGATGCTGCGCGACGCTGCCTTTCGCCGCATCGACTACCTGCGGATCTCGGTGACCGACAGGTGCAACCTGCGTTGCCGCTACTGCATGCCGCCGGCCGGCGTGCCGGCGGTCGCTCACGAGGATGTGCTGCGTTTCGAGGAAATTGTGGCGTTCGTCCGCATCGCGGCGGGCGAGGGAATCGGCGCGGTCCGGCTCACCGGGGGGGAGCCGCTGGTGCGCCGCGGCTGCCCCGAGCTCGTGCGCATGCTGCGGGCGGTCGAGGGGGTCCGCGAGGTGACGCTCACGACCAACGGCACGTTGCTGGCCGCCTTCGCGGGGGAGCTGCGCGAGGCCGGGCTGGCGCGGGTCAACATCGGGCTTCCGAGCCTGGACGCCGCGGCGTACCGGCACCTCACGCGCGGAGGCGAGCTCAAGGACGCCCTGCGCGGGCTCGAGGCCGCGCTGGCGCACGGCTTCGCGCCGGTGAAGGTCAACGTCGTGCTGCTGCGCGGCCTCAACGACGACCCGACGCCGTTCGTGGCGCTGACGGAGCGGTTGCCGGTGGAGGTCCGCTTCATCGAGTACATGCCGATCGGCCCCGAGGACCCGCGCCGCTACTTCGTGCCGGCCAGCACGGTGCTCGAGCGCCTGCTGGCGCTGGGGCCGTGGGAGGAGGTGGAGCCGCTGCCGGGGGCGGGGCCGGCGCAGCGGGCTCTCCGGCGGCCGGGCTCGCCGGGGCGCATAGCCTGCATCACCCCGGTGAGCGAGCACTTTTGCCACGGCTGCAACCGCCTGCGGCTCACCGCCGACGGCACGCTCCGGCTCTGCCTGCTCTCGCCGCAGGAAATCGACCTCAAGCCGGCGCTGCGCCCGCGGCCCGACCCCGATGCGCTGAGGGCGCTACTCGGGCGCGCCATGTGCGAGAAGCCGCGGCGCATGGCGGACGAGACGGGCGAGCTGGGACGCCGGATGTCGCAAATCGGAGGGTGAGATGACGGACCGGCTGACCCACCTCGACGAGCAGGGCCGGGCCCACATGGTCGACGTGTCGGACAAGCTCGCGACGGTGCGGGAGGCGACGGCTCGGGCGTGCGTGCTGCTGGCGCCGGCGACGTTCGCGCTGGTCCGTGACGGGACGCTCAGGAAGGGGGACGTCCTCACCCTCGCCCAGGTCGCCGGGATTCAGGCCGCCAAGCGCACCGCCGAGCTGATCCCGCTTTGCCACCCGCTGGCACTCACCCACGTCGAGGTGGCGGCGAGTCTCGACGAGGCGGGTTCGTGCGTCGAGATCGAGGCGACGTGTCGGACCCGCGGCGAGACCGGCGTCGAAATGGAGGCGCTCACGGCGGTGACGGTCGCGGCGCTTACGGTGTACGACATGTGCAAGGCGGTCGAGCGGGGAATCCGGATCACCGATGTGCGGCTGGTGCGCAAGTCGGGCGGGCGCAGCGGGGAGTGGGTCGGACAGTGAAATGGCCGACCGCTGGTCCAGGAGACTCCGTTTCCCCGCGATGGCGCTGGTCGAGAGCAGGAAGGCGTCACGAGTATGAGAACTGAAAGCGGTATCGTGATTTCGGTCAACGTCTCGGCGGCGACGGGGACGCGCAAGACGCCCGTGCCGCGAGCCGAGCTGCGCGTCGGGCACGGCCTCGCGGGCGACGCGCACGCGGGGGAGTGGCACCGGCAGGTGAGCCTGCTGTCGGCCTCGAGCATCGAGAAGATGCGGCGGGCCGGGCTCGAGCTGGCGCCGGGCGACTTTGCGGAAAACCTGACGGTCGACGGCCTCGACGTCTGGACGCTGCCGGTCGGCACGCGGCTGACGGTGGGCGATGTGGTCGTGCTCGAGGTGACTCAAATCGGCAAGGCGTGCCACCTGGGGTGTGACATCCGGCGGCAGGTGGGCGACTGTGTCATGCCGCGCGAGGGGATCTTCGCGAGAGTGGTGGTCGGGGGGCCGGTGCAGCCGGGCGACGCCGTGCGCGTCGAAGCAGGGGTGGTGGCGTGAGGGCGGCGGTACTGACCTGCTCGGACCGCTGCGCGCGCGGCGAGGCCGCCGACACGAGCGGCCCGCACATTGTCGGGCGGCTGCGCGAGGCCGGGTTCGAGATCGTCGAGCTGCTCGTGGTGCCCGACGATGCCGCCGCCATCGCGGCAGCGCTGCGCCGCTGGGCGGACGAGCTCGGCGTGGACGTGGTGGTCACCACTGGCGGCACGGGGTTCTCGCCGCGGGACGTGACCCCCGAGGCGACGCTTTCTGTGGTCGAGCGCCGGGCGCCGGGGATCGCCGAGCTGGTGCGCGCCGAGGGACTCAAGAAGACCCCTCACGCGTGCCTGTCACGCGGCGAGGCCGGGTTGCGCGGGAACACGCTCATCGTCAACCTCCCCGGCAGCCTCAAGGCTGTCCGGGACGGCATGGACGCGCTGGTGACGGTGCTGCCGCACGCGGTCCGCATGATCGCCGGCGGCGACCACATCAGGGAGAGGTGAAAGCCCTGTCTCTTCCCTTCCAATCTGTTAGGCTTTCCTGGGGGTGCAGGATGAGGCTTCGGCGCGTGCTCGGTACGGTTCTCGTGGTCCTGGCGGTCGCGGGGGGCGCTGCGGCCGAGGAGGGCATCCCCCTCGTCGTGGCGGTGGACAGCAGCCGCTCGCTCAAGCCCGAGGAGCTGGCGGCGGCGGCGAGCCTGGTGCGACCCGTGCTCGCCTCGCTGCCGGCCGGCACGCCGGCAGGGGTCATGGAGTTCAACGACGCCCCGCGCTGGGTGGTCCCGCTTCCCGGCTCGCCGGCACGAGCCGCGGAAGCGCTCGGCCGCATCGTGCCCGCCGGCAAGACCACCGTGCTGCTCGACGCGCTGGTGACGGCGGCCCGCGAGCTGCCTGCGGGCGGGGTGATCGTCCTCGTCACCGATGGGCGCGACGAGGGCTCCGCGGCCACGATGAGCGATCTGGCGACGCTGCTGGCCGCCCGCCAGGTGAGGATCGTGGCCGCCGGCACGGGCCACACGGTGGACGCTCGGGCGCTGCGGCGCCTGGCCGTGTTGTCGGGCGGGCAGTACCTCGGTCCCGTGGGCCAGGTGCAGTCTGCCGCCCTCGCGGGTGCGGTCGGCCACGCGCGAACCGCGGTGGAGCGGGCGCTGCCCCCCACTCCGGCGCCGCCGCCGACCCCCGTGCCCGAAATCGTCCCGACCCCGGCGCCGCCGGCACGGAGCGCGAGCGGTCCTGACTGGCTCGTGCTCGGGCTAGGTGCGGTGGCGGTGGCGGCGCTGGTGTTCGGTGTGCTGGCGTGGCGCCGCAAGTCGGCCGCGGCGGGCCCCACCTGCCCTGACTGCGGGCGGCCGATGGCGGCGTGGGAAACCGAGTGCTCGGCGTGCAAGATCGACCGCCTGGACCTGCGCCGGGCCGAGCAGGAAGCCATTGCGGCGCCGCCTGCCAAGCCAATGGCCGAGGAGGAGCTGGCGCTGGATCCCTCCGTGTTCGACAAGGCGCCGCTCGAGGAAAGGCTCGAGAAGACGCTGGCGCTTTCCGAGCAGATCATCCTCGTGGTGCGCTCGCCGCGCGGGCCGCAGCGCAGCTACGCCCTCAACCCGGAGCACGTCGTGGCGGTGGGGCGCGCGGCCAGGGTCAACAGCATCACGCTCGACGACCCATCGGTGTCGGCGCAGCACTTCAAGATCGTCCCCAAGGGCGAGGAGTTCTACGTCGTCGACCTGGACTCCTCGAACGGCACGTTCGTCAACGGCGAGCGGGTGCGGGTGCACAAGCTCCACAACGGCGACACGATCATGGCTGGGCAGGTGGAGTGCCAGTTCCGCACGCAGCTCGTGCGGACCGCGTAGCGCGGAGGGCACCGGGCCGCGCCCGGCGGACGGCGTCCTCTCGATGGTGGAGAAAAGGAAAAACCCACGACGGTGTCCGACCTGCTCGAGCCGTACGACCGCGAGCTGCCGCGGGCGCTCGGGCGGGTCAAGGCGCTCGCTCCGGCCGACCTGGCCGAGATCGTGGACTTCTACGGGGCGTTCCAGCTCCCCAACGCGGCGCACATCTCGTTCGTCAGCGCGCACGGCATCCCCCACCGCGGGCAGCTCTCGGTCGACCTGCGGCCGATGGGGTCCAAGGTGCCGTCGATGTACGGCGGGTCGGCCGACGAGCTCTGGCAGCCGGGCGCCTGAAAGCCGTCTCGCGCCCCGGTGAAGGCTCGGAGGCGAAGGTCGAAGGCCAGCGGAGGAAAGCGCCTTCGGCGTCCGACGACGGCTTCGGGGAACGGGGTAGAATGGCGGCGGGAGAGTTACATGCCGCGCACGTACGAAGGAGTACTCGACGCGAAGGGCCTGCGCTTCGGCATCGTGGTGAGCCGTTTCAACGACCTGCTCACCGGGCGGCTGCTGGAGGGGGCAGTGGACTGCCTGACGCGCCACGGCGCCCGCGACGAGGACGTTGTGCTCGTGAAGGTGCCGGGCTCGTGGGAGCTGCCGATGGCAGCGGACCGGCTGGCGCGCTCCGGCAAGGTGGACGCGGTGATCGCGCTCGGCGTGCTGATTCGCGGCGACACGCCGCACTTCGAGTACATCGCCGCCGAGACCAGCAAGGGGCTCGCCCAGGCAGCGCTGTCCTCCGGCGTGCCGGTCTCGTTCGGGGTGCTCACGACCGAAAACCTCGAGCAGGCAATCGAGCGCTCGGGCACCAAGGCTGGCAACAAGGGATGGCAGGCGGCGCTGGCGGCGGTCGAGATGGTGCAGCTGTATCGCCGCCTCGGGGAGTGAAGCATGGGGATGCGGCGGCGCGGCCGTGAGCTGGCGCTCCAGATGCTGTACCAGCACGAGCTGGCGGGCAACCCGGTGGAGACCATCGTGGCGTCGTTCGAGGAGCTGCAGCAGGCGCCGCAGGCGACGCGGGAGTTCGCGGCGGCACTGGCACGCGGCGCCATCGAGCGGCAGGAGGAGATCGACGCCAGGCTGGCCGAGCAGGCCGACAACTGGCGCCTCGACCGGATGGCTGCCGTGGACCGCAACATCCTGAGGCTCGCGATGTTCGAGCTGCTGTACTCGCCCGACACGCCGCCTGCGGTGGTGATCGACGAAGCGGTGGAGATCGCCAAGCGGTTCGGCAGCGAGCGTTCGAGCCAGTTCGTGAACGGCGTCCTCGACGGGTTCCTGCACCGGGGGCGGCCGGTGGAGTAGCAGTGCGGGGGCTCGCCGTCGCGCTCGCCGCCGCGGGTCTATGGCTGCCCCAGCCGGCGCTGGCCGACGAGGCACACTACTGGTTTCCGACCCCCCTCGCCGCCCAGGTTTCGAGCGGCGCGCGCGGGGGGTTGGTGGTCGGCATCGAGCGGCAAGGCGTGGGGGCGCTCGTGACCGTCACCTCCGAGCCCGGGCCGCTCGGCCGGCCGCCGGCCCTCGCTGCGGTGCGGCCGGACGACACCGGTGACCCGGCCAGCCTGGCGCTCCCTCCCGGCTTCGCGGTGCCCCCCGAGATCCTCGAGATTCGTCGCCGCAGCCTCGACGCCTGGGACGCGACGCGCCGCGTCGTGGAGCTGGTGTCGGCCCGCATCGCTCTCGACGAGGCCGACAGCGGGGCGCAGGACGCCGCGAGCGTGCTGGCCCGCGGGCGCGGGCGGTGCTCCGGACGGGCCAACGTCGCGGTGGGGCTGCTGCGGGCCGCAGGTGTGCCGGCGCGGGTGGTGCACGGCGTGGTCGTGGGGGAGCGGGGGGCGCGCTGGCATCGCTGGGGCGAGGCGTGGCTCGGCAGGCTCGGCTGGGTTCCGTTCGACCCCGGCGTCGCGGTCGGGATCCTCTCGGTGCGCTACATCCCGATGCGGGGCGCCGGCGAAGGGGCGAGCCTGGCCGGAATCCGCACGCTGGTAATCGACGAGCGGGGGTTCGCGTCGCTCCCGATGCGAAACCGGCTCCGTCAGCCGCCGCTTCGCGGCGCGTCCGTGCGCGTGGTGACGCGTCGCCCTGGCAGCGAGTTCTGGGCGGCGCTGTACGGGCCCGACGGCGCGCGCCGGGTCGCGAGGGGCAGCGGGGAGGTGGTGTTCTCGGGTCTGCTCGCCGGCCGCTACCGGCTGGTGTGGGGCGGTGCCGAGGGGGTGCGAGAAACCCAGGTGGTGCTCGCCGGGGAAACGGCGCTGCGCCTCGACCTCGGGCGACTGGAGGGGCCATGAACGCGATTGGCGGGCGCCTGTCCGATCTCGGGCTGCACGAGTTGCTGAGGTTGCTGTCCTCGGCCGGTGCCGAGGGCGCGGTCGATCTCGATACGCCGGCCGGGAAGGGCCGGATCTGGGTGCGGCGCGACGAGGTCGCGGGCCTGCTCGAAGTACCGGTGGCGCTGGCCGCCCAGGGCCGGGCGGGAACTTTTTGCTTCCGGCCAGGAACGGCGGGCGAGGGACGGGTCTGGGTGTCGCAGGAGGAGTTCGTGGGCCGGCTGGCCGCTGCAGCGCAAGCCGCGGCCCGGCGGCAGCCGCCGGAGGCGAGAAGCGATTCTGAGGGTGCCGACCTCGTCTCGGAGCTGCGCGACTCGCTGCTCGACGTGCAGCTCCCCGGGGTCGAGGCCCACGTCGGGGTCGTGACGGCCGATCCCCGGCCGTACCGGGCGCTGGCCGCAGAGTGGCATCAGCGGGGCTGGGCGATGGATCTCTGTGATCGCCCCGAGTGGCCGCAGGCATCGCCGGTCGAGGTGCTGATCGTGCACCTGCCGTCCTCAGCCACGCTGGCCGGCCGCGCCGAGCCGTGGGTCGGGCTGCTTTCCGAGGCCGTGAGCCGCAGGCCGCCCGTTCCGGTGCTGTGGGTCGGAGGGGTGTCCGACCCGTACCTGCGGCACGCCGCGGTCATGGGCGGAGTCGAGTTCATGCTGCCGGCGCCGGCCGGAGAGCTGGGCGAGGCGGCACGCTGGTTCCGCGAGGAGGTGAGCGCGCTCGTGGAGCGCCTGCTGGCGCGGCGGCGGGCGGCGAGGTTCGGCGAAGGGGAGGCGTTCCGCGAGTTCTTCGTGGCGTTGCACGCCGACGCCACGCCGGCCGAAACGCACGCCTCGCTGCTCCGCTTCGCCGGCACCTTTTTCGCGCGGGGCATGCTGTTCAGGGTCCGCGACGACGGCTTCGAGTCGCTGGGCGGGTTCGGCTTCGCGATGGGGTCGGGGGTGCGCGTCTCGCGCGGGATCTCGGCGTTCGAGGAGGCGCTGATCGGGCGGCACCCGGTCGAGCTGGACGTGCTTCCTGCCGAGGAAATCGCCTTGCTCCTGCCGGCCCTCGGAACCGCCTCGCTCGAGCGCGCCACGGTGTTCCCGGTGCTGGCCGGCGGCGAGTGCGTGGCCCTGTTCCTGGGCGAGGGTCGCCTCGTGGCGGAAGGCGCGACCGGCGGGCTGGCAGCGCTGCTCGCCCGCAGCGGCGCCGAGCTGCTCGCCCTGTAGGCCTCGCCGCCCTTCGGCTGCCTTCTGGGTGGATGGGATACAATCCGCCGCCGGAGGCCGTCATGGCGTTGCCTTACGATCCTCAGCACTTCGAGCCCAAGTGGCAGGAGATTTGGGCCCGGGAAGGGTTCGCCTCGGTGGACACCGCCGGGGAAAAGGACCTCTACATGCTCATGATGTTCCCGTACCCCTCGGGCGACCTGCACGTCGGGCACGGCCGCAACTACATCCTGGGCGATTGCATGTTCCGTCTCTTCCTGCAGCAGGGCCGCCGGGTGCTCAACCCGATGGGATGGGACGCCTTCGGGCTGCCGGCCGAAAACGCGGCGATCAAGCACAACACCCACCCGCGCGAGTGGACGCTGCGCAACATCGCCCGCATGAAGGAGCAGTTCCGCCGCTGGGGGATCCTCTACGACTGGGACAAGGAGCTGGCCTCCTGCGACCCGGCGTACTACCGCTGGAACCAGTGGTTCTTCAACCGGCTGCTGGAGAGGGATCTGGCCTACCGCGGCAGCTCGCCGGTCAACTGGTGCCCGTCCTGCCAGACGGTGCTCGCCAACGAGCAGGTGAAGGACGGCAGCTGCGAGCGCTGCCAGACGCCGGTGCAGCAGCGCGAGCTCGAGCAGTGGTTCTTCCGCATCACCCGCTACGCCGACCGGCTGCTCGAAGGGCTGGACCGCTTGCCGAGCTGGTCGGACAAGGTCAAGACCATGCAGCGCAACTGGATCGGGCGCTCGGAGGGGTGCGACGTGACGTTCCGGCTCGAAGGCACGAACGAGCCGATCACGATTTTCACCACCCGCGTCGACACGATTTACGGCGCGACGTTCATGGCCATCGCGCCGGAGCACCCGCTGGCGGACCGCTTCCGCGCCACGGCACCCGACCCCGACTACGGCGCCTTCCTCGACCGCCTGCGCAACCAGACGAGGCTGCAGCGCGAGGCCGAGGGGGGTGAGAAGGAGGGGCGCTTCACCGGGGCGTTCGCTGTCAACCCGTTCAACGGCGAGCGGCTGCCGATCTGGGTCGCCAACTTCGTGCTCATGGAGTACGGCACGGGCGCAATCATGTCAGTGCCGGCGCACGACGAGCGCGACTTCGCCTTCGCCACGAAGTACGGGATCCCGATCCGGGTCGTCATCGCCGGTCCCGGGATGAGCGCCGACACGGTGCTGACCGCGGCCTACACAGGGCACGGCACGGTGGTCAACTCGGGGCCGTTCGACGGCCTGGCGAGCGAGGTGAGCAAGACCGAGATGGGGGTGTACGCCGAGCGGCACGGGTTCGGCAAGCGCATCGTGCGCTACCGGCTGCGCGACTGGCTCATCTCGCGGCAGCGCTACTGGGGGACCCCGATCCCGGTCGTCTACTGCGACCGCGACGGGATCGTGCCGGTGCCCGACGAACAGCTGCCGGTGCTGCTTCCCACCGACATCCGCTTCGGCGAAGTGGAAGGCAACCCGCTCGCCCACAGCCCCTCGTTCGTGGCGGCGACGTGCCCGCGCTGCGGCGGGCCGGCGCGCCGCGAAACCGACACCATGGACACTTTCGTCGACTCGTCCTGGTACTACCTGCGGTTCATCAATCCGCACGTGCACGACCGGATGATCGACGAGGAGCGCGTCAGGCGCTGGATGCCGGTGGACCTGTACATCGGCGGGATCGAGCACGCCATCCTCCACCTCATGTACGCGCGCTTCTTCTACAAGGTGATGTACGACCTCGGGATGGTTCCCAACGACGAGCCGTTCCAGGTGCTGTTCAACCAGGGGATGATCACCGCGTTCTCGGAGCGCACCGGCAAGATCGAGAAGATGTCGAAGTCGCGCGGCAACGTGGTGCCGCCCGACGCGCTCATCGCCCGCTACGGGGCCGACACCGAGCGCGTCTACACGCTGTTCATGGGCCCCCCCGACAAGGAGGTCGAGTGGAGCGACGAGGGCGTGGCGGGGGCGCACCGCTTCCTGCAGCGGGTGTGGGGGCTGCAGGACGTGGTGGAGGCGGCTGGTGGCCAGGCAGGGGATCCGGCGGCGACCGAAAAGCTCCGCGTCGCCATGCACCGGGCGATCCGCAAGGTGACCGAGGACCTGTCGCGCTACCACCCCAACACCGCCATCGCCGCCCTCATGGAGCTCGCCAACGCGATTTCCGAGCGGCAGAGCACGGCCTCGGGCGAGGCCATCCGTGAGGCGTACGAAGCGCTCTTGCAGCTCATGCACCCGATTGCGCCGCACACCTCCGAGGAACTCTGGCAGCTCGGCGGGCACACGCAGTCGCTGCTGCGCTCGGGGTGGCCCACCTTCGACGCCGAGCTGCTGGCCCGCCAGGTGGTCACGGTGGCGGTGCAGGTCAACGGCAAGATGCGGACCACGGTCGAACTGGAGCCCGGCGCCCCGGCCGAGGCGGCCACCGCAGCGGCCCGCCAGGCGGCGACCAGGTGGTTGAGCGGCAGGGAAATCGTCAAGGTCATTCACGTACCGGACCGGATGGTGTCGTTCGTGGTGAAGGGATGACGCGCTCCCGGGCGAACGTCGAAGGTCGAAAGGCGGGGGCGTACCCTTCGCCCGGCCGCTGGCTCGCTGGCCTCATGGCCGTTGCCTGCTGCCTGTTGCCCGTGGCCTGCGGGTATCACCTGGTGGGGACGTCGTCGAGCCTGCCGGCGTCGATCCGCAGCCTGTGCGTGGCGCCGTTCGTCAACCAGACGGAGCGAAACGAGCTGGACCAGCGGCTGGCCGAGGCGCTCACGCAGGAGTGGGTCAAGCGCGGGCGGTTCCAGCTCGTCTCGACACCGGAGCAGGCCGACGCGGTGCTTTCCGGCACGATCGTGCAGGCGGTGGCGACGCCGGTGCAGTTTGACCAGCAGGGGCGGGCCACGGAGTACCAGCTCATGCTGGTGGCGGACGTGCAACTCGTGGACCGATCGGGGGAAAAGCCGGTGACGCTCTGGCACGACAAGCGCTTTTCGCGCAACACCTCGTACACGGTCGACGCCAGCGCCACCGACTACTTCGACCGCGAGACGGAGGCGATCGAGCGGCTATCCCGCGACTTTGCCCGCAGCCTCGTGGTGACCATCCTCGAAGGGTTTTGAGCGTGTTCGTGGCGGAGTGCTTCTCGTCGCTCCAGGGCGAGGGCGCGCTGGCGGGCACCCCCTCGTTCTTCGTCCGGCTGTCGGGGTGTAACCTCCGCTGTCGGTGGTGCGACACGCCTCATGCCTCACACCGCCCCGAGGGTGTGCACCGGGGGGTCGAGGATGTGGTCGGTCTCGTGGCCGCCAGCGGCCGCCGCCACGTCGTGCTGACCGGCGGGGAGCCGCTGCTGCAGCGGGAGGTGGTCGACCTCGCGGCCGCGATCCTGCAGCTCGGGCTGCACCTCACGATCGAGACGGCCGGCACCGTGTTCCGCGAGGTGGCCTGCGACCTCCTGTCGCTCTCGCCCAAGACCGCCAGCTCGGACCCGGACGGGGCGTGGGCCGTGCGGCACCGGCAACGGCGGGCGGATCTCGCGCCGGCGCGGCGTCTGCTCCGCTGTCATCCGGAGCACCAGGTGAAGATCGTGGTGCGCGACGAGTGCGAGACGGACGAGGTCTGCGCCCTCGTGGAGGCCCTCGGCGTCGATCCGGGCCGGGTGCTGCTGATGCCGGAAGGCGCCACAGCGGAGGCGGTCGCGGCGCGGGCGCCGGCGGTGGCCGGGATGTGCCTCCGGCTGGGGTTCCGCTTCTCGCCGAGGCTGCACCTCGAGCTGTTCGGAGGTGGACGGGGCGTGTGAGAGGGAGGAGAAAGCCATGAGGACGCCGACTGGTCGGTCGTGGATCCGCGCGGCGGTGCTGCTTGCCGTGCTCGTACCGTGCCTGGCGGACGCGGCACCCACCCCGCCGGCGCGCGCCGGGATCAACCCCGGTCTCGGGGTGGTCCCCCCCGACGTGACCCGCAGCTCGCCGGCCGCCACCTGGGCGTCGTTTCTGGACCTGGCCGGCCAGCGGAGCTGGGGCAAGGCCGCTCACCTGCTCGACCTCTCGGAGGTGAGCCTGGACGGGCAGCGGCAGGTGGGCGAGCAGGTCGCCGAGCAGCTTGCCGCGGTCCTCGACCGCCTGAGCGCCCGGCGCGACGCGGTGAGCGACCAGACCCTGGAGGGCCTGGCGGCCGAGGGGCGGGCCACCGGGAGCGTGACGGCGCAGCGCTTCGAGCGGGAGGGGGTCCGCGGCGAGGTGGTGTTGCACCGCGTCGAGGACGCGCCGGCCGGCGAGATCGCCTGGCTGTTCACACCCCAGACGGTCTCACGAGTGCCGTTCTGGTACCGGGTGCTGGTCAAGGGCGAGGGGGCGCGCCGCAGCGAGCCGATCAACCCGGGACTCGGGCCCGTTCCGGCCGAAGTGCGGCGCGGCACGCCGCGGGAGGCGCTGGCGGGGTACCTGGACGCCTGCCGGGGCGGGAGGTTCGAGCTTGCCGCGCACTACCTCGACCTGGGGGCGTCGCCGCCGAACGAGCAGGCGGCCCAGGGGGCCCGGCTATCCAGGCGGCTCAGCCTCGCGCTGCTGCGTATCGAGTGGATTGACCTCGACGCGGTCTCGAATCAGCCGCTCGGCACCCCTGAAGCGGGTGTTCCCGACGACGAGGAACGGGTTCTCTCGACGACCGTGCACGGGCGATACGTGGAGCTGCGCCTCGGGCATCGCTGGGACCCCGACCAGGGGCACGTCTGGCTGGTGTCCCGCCAGTCGGTGGCCGCCATCGACCGCCTTTACGCCCACTTCGGTTTCGGCTGGCTGGGCGACCACGCCCCGGTCGTCTTCTTTTCGGTGAGCTTCGCCGGGCTGCAGCTCTGGCAGTGGAGCGCCCTCTTGGCGGCGCTCGGATTCGGCTGGATCGTCAGCCGCTGGCTGGGCCGCTTGTCGGTGAGGTTGGCCGGCCGGTTTGCGGCACGCACCGCGGTCACCTGGGACGACGCCCTGGTGCGTGCCCTCGACGGGCCGGCCGGCATCGTCATGTGGGCGGTGCTGCTGTTCGCGGTGTCGCCGCTCATTGGGCTGGCGCCCGAGGCGCGCCGGGTGGCGTTCACCGTGTTCCGGCTCCTGGCCGTGAGCGGGGTGGGCTGGCTCCTCTTGCGCCTTGTCGACACGACGGCCGAGCACCTGCGCTCGGCCAGCCCGGAAAACCGGGTTGCCGTGGGGTTCCTGCCGATCTTCGTGCGCTTCGCCAAGGCGCTGGTCCTGGCGGTCCTGGCGCTGGTGGTGCTGGACGTGGCGGGGATCAACGTGGTGGGGGTGCTGGCCGGCCTGGGGCTGGGCGGCGTCGCCATCGCCTTCGCCGCGCAAAAGACGATCGAGAACATGTTCGGGGCCGCCTCGATCGCCGCCGACCGGCCGTTCCAAGTGGGCGACTTCGTGACCATCGGCTCCGACACCGGCACGGTCGAGGACATCGGGTTCCGCTCCACGCGGCTGCGCACGCTCGCTCGCACCCTCGTGACGATTCCCAACGGCGTGGTCGTGGCAGGCCGGATCGAGAGCTTCTCGGCGCGCGACCGGATCATGTACAACCCGACGATCGGTCTCGTCTACGGCACCACGGCGGCGCAAATCCGCGCCATCCGCGACGCGATCAAACGGCTGGTCGCGGAGCACCCACGGGTCCACCAGCCCGACCACCGGGTGCGCTTCCGCTCCTTCGGAGAGTCGGCGCTCAACCTCGAGGTGCTGTGCTGGATCGCCACCTCGAGCTTCGACGAGTACCTGGAGGTGGCGGAGGAGCTCAACCTGGCGATCGCCGAGATTGTCGAGCGCGAGGGTAGCTCGTTCGCGTTCCCCACCCGGACGGTGTTCCTGCAAGGGACGGTGGGGCGTGCGTAGCGCCGCGGTGGCGGCGGCCGTGCTGCTGGCGGCGGCGGGCGCCGGCGCCCAGGGGCTGCCGGGCTCGATCGAGATCGGGGTTGCTACCGGCCGCCTCTATGGTGGGAGCCTGGCTCCCGGCGCCACGCGGGCGCTGCCTGGAAGGGCGGAGGTCGACGACCAGATCCTCAAGGGCGTCTGGCTCGGCACCCAGCTCGGCCGGCGGTTCGGGCTGGAGCTGGCCGTGCGCCGCTCGAGCACGGCGCTCGTCGGTCGGGCGGGGGGGATCTTCGCCTCCCAGCCGAAGCTCGCCGGCTTCGACCTCGCGACGCTCGAGGCGCTGGCGCTGTGGTCGTTCAGGCGCGGCTCGTTCGTGCCGTACCTCGGAGGCGGCGCAGGGATCGCCAACCTCGACATCGACGCGCCGGACCCGAGCTGGCGCGACGACGACCGCCTCTGTGTGGCGGCGGCCGGCGGAGCGCGTTTCTACGCTGCGCGGTGGGTGGGGGCGCGTTTCGACGTCCGGGCTCGCGGGGTGTACCTCGGGCGGCGCTGGCAGGGCGACCAGGGTTGGCGGGACCACGGCCGGTGGCTGTGGAACGGCGAGACACAGCTCGGTGTCTTCTTCTCGTTCGGAGGCCAGTGATGCGACTCCTGGCGGGCTGTCTCGTCCTGGCGGCCGTGCTCACGGCCGCCGCCGCCAGCGGCCAGGGCCTCGACTGGCGCACCGACTTCACCTTCTACGGTGACAACACCGAGTTCTTCAACTCCTACCGGACGGGCGAGACGCTGCTCGGAGCCTCGGTGCGGACCGCGCTCGCGTTCGAACTCGGGCCGCGGACCGAGGCTCTGGCGGGTGTGTTTTGTGACATCCGCAGCGGTAGCGAGCAAGGGGCCCGGGAGGTGAAGCCGGTGCTCTCGCTGCGCTGGCGGGGCGAGACATCCACGGCCGTGATGGGCACGCTGCTCACCGAGCACCGCCACAGGATCCTCGAGCCGCTGCGGACCACGTCCTTCGACATCACCCGCCAGGTCGAGCAGGGCCTGCAATGGATCGAGCAGCGGCAGCGCTGGCAGGGCGAGGCGTACATCAACTGGCAGCGCCTGAACACCCCGCGCTCGCGGGAAATCTTCGACTACGGGCTGGTCGTGGAGGGCCGCCCGGCAGCGTGGCTCGGGCTCGAGGCTCAGCTCCACGGCCTCCACCACGGCGGCCAGCTCCACCAGGCGGGGGCGGTGTCCAACAACACGGTATGGGCCGCCGGCGCCCGTGCCCGGCACCGGCTCGGAGCGTCGCTGGCCTTCTCGCTGGCCGCCTTCCGGCTGGCGAGCGCGGGGAAGGTGGACCCGTTCGTGGACGGGCCGACGATCACCGGCCGCGGCACCTACGTGCGCGCCGGCGCCGAGCTGGAACGGGTGGGCGAGGCGTTCGTGATCGTCTGGCGCGGGCGAGACTTCATCTCGCACGAGGGCGATCGCCACTATGGCTCGATCGGCCGCGACGGCTCGTTTGCGCGGTCGCACCGCGCCTACGAGGAGCTGGGGTTCGTCCACCGGCGGCGGGTGGCCGAGCGTGTCGACGTCTCGCTCGAAGCTCGGTTGCACCGGGTCGACGGCGACTTCGACTACTCGTACCGGATCCTGGTCCGCTCGCCGTTTGCACTTCGGCTCGTCGCCCGGTAGCTCTGGGGGCGCGGCCGCCCGAACCCGGTTACCGGAACGAGAAGGCGGAGGGGAGGAGGTCGGCGACGGTGAGGACCTGGTGCCCGGGCGGTTCCGCGGCCGTCAGGAGCACCTGGAGGTCGAGCCCGAACTCGGCGAGGACCTGCCGGCAGGCGCCGCACGGCGGCAGGCTGACCTGCGGCCCCACCACGGCCACCGCCACCGGTTTCGCGCCGGCGACCACGGCCGCCGCCAGCGCGTTGCGCTCGGCGCACACGGTGAGCCCGAACGAGGCGTTTTCCATGTTGCAGCCCACGAATACCCTGCCGTCGTCGGCGAGGACGGCGGCGCCGACCTGGAAGCGGGAATACGGCGCCCAGGCGTTGGCCTGCGCCTGTCGGGCCGCCGAGAACAGCCGGTCGATGATCGCCTGCGCGAGTTCCATGTTGCCCCTTCTGGATGGCCGCGCCACGGCTTGACCATCCTCCGACCTCCCGTGTACCCTCGCCGCCGTCGCGGCCCCGGCCGGGAGAAGCAAGCTCCGATTATACAGAAGCTTCGCCAGGTCTCCACAGGAGGCGTGCCGGGTGGGTGGCGGGGTCGCGCGGGAGGCGCCAGGTGTCCGAGCAGCATGCCGGTGGCGGCCGGCCGAGGATCTCGGCGGTAATCACCACCTTCAACGAGGAGCACAACGTCAAGGACTGCATCGAGTCGCTGCTGTGGTGCGACGAGGTGATCGTCGTCGACTCGTTCTCGACCGACCGCACCCCCGAACTCGCCCAGGCGTACGAAAAGGTGCGCTTCTTCCAGCGCCGCTACCTCGGCTCGGCCTCGCAGAAGAACTGGGGCATGGACCAGGCGCAGTACGAGTGGATCCTCATCCTCGACGCCGACGAGCGATGCACCCCCGAGCTGCGGGCGGAAATCGAGGCGACGATCCGCGACCCCAGGGGCGGCGAGGCGTTCATCATCAAGCGGCGGGTCTTCTTCATGGACAAGGTGATCCGCTTCTCCGGCTGGCAGCACGACAGGGTCGTGCGGCTGGTCCTCAAGGGCGCCGGGCGCTACCCCAACAAGCGCGTCCACACCGACATGCGCACCCGCAGCAAGCCGCGGCTGCTGAAGAACCCGATGCTGCACTACATGATCGAGAGCTTCGACCAGTACCTGCCGCGCATCGTCAAGTACGGGTTCTGGGGCGCCGGCCAGGGGTGGAAGACCGGCAAGCGGTCGGGTTTCCCCGAGGTCTTCGGCCGGACGGTCTGGCGCTTCCTGCGCATGTACGTCTTCCAGTTGGGGTTTCTCGACGGCATGCCGGGGCTGGTGTTCTGCATGCTGCAGGCGTTCGGCACCTACCTCAAGTGGGCGATCCTGTGGGAGTGGCGGCAGAACGCGGCGCGCGGCCGGCAGCCCGCGCTCCCGGAATTCGACGAGGAGGAGGAGACGTGGGCCTGGGAGCCGGGCTCGCCCGGCGCCCCGACGGCTCCGACTACCTGACGCCCTCGACGCGGTCCAGCCGCCGCAGGAACGCGTCGGCGTTTTCGAAGCCGGTGAGGCGGGCCCCCGCGACTTCCTGGCCGCCGCGGTAGAACACGATCGTCGGCACGCCGGCCACCGCGTACTTCGCGCGCAGCGCGTCGGTGTCCGCGTTCGAGCGCGTGAGGTCCACCTTGTGCAGCGCCATCGCGCCCAGCCGGGCCGTCACCCTGGGATCGGAAAACGTGAGCTTGTCGAGTTCCTTGCACGGCAGGCACCAGTCGGCGTAAAAGTCGAGCACCACCGGGCGTCCGGCGGCGACGGCCGCGGCGACGGCCGCCTCGTCGTACGGCTGCCAGGCGGGCCCGGTGCTCTCGCTCGGCCGCGAGGCGGGGGCCAGCAGCAACCCGGCCACGATGAGACCGGCGCTCGCCAGCCGCATGAAGCGGTCGATGGCCGGCATCTCGTGGCCGGGGCGGGCGATGACCAGCAGGTACAGACCGCCGAGCCCGAGCGACAGGGCGAGCAGCCAGCCGGCCCAGGGCGCCGGGAGCAGCGGCGCCGAAAAGTACGCCGCGAGGCCGATCAGCAGCACGCCGAAGAGCTTGCGCACGCCGAGCATCCAGGCACCGGAGTTGGGGAGCCGGTCGAGCGCGCCTGTCGAGACGGCGAGCAGCAGGTACGGCAGCCCGAGTCCGAGCGACAGGGCGAAGAAGAGCAGGAAGCCGAGCAGGAGGTCCTGACGCTGTCCGACGTAGGTGAGCAGTCCGAGCACGAACGGGCCGATGCACGGCGCCGCCACGAGCCCGACCACGAGCCCCATGACGAGCGACCCGCCGAGCCCCGCCCGGCCGCCGGAGAGGTTCATGACGAACGCCGGGACGCGCAGCTCCCATAGCCCGAACATGGAAGCGGCGAGGGCCAGCATGACGGCCACGATCACCCCGACGACCCAGGGGGACTGCAGGGCGGCGCCGAACAGAGCCCCGCCCAGCGCCGCCGCCACGCCGAGCGCCGAGTAGGTCACCGACATGCCGAGGACGTACGCGACGGCGAGCGGCCAGGCCGCTCCGGCACCCTGTTGCTTCTGCGACAAAAAGAAGCTGATCGTGATCGGGATGAGCGGGTACACGCAGGGCGTGAGGTTGAGCGCGAGGCCGGCAACGAGAGCCAGCAGGAGCTGGAGCCAGAGGCCGGCTGCGGCGAACCGGCCGCCCACGCCGCCGTGGCTCGCCGGCGCGGGCGTCCCGACAGGCGGTGGTGCCGCCGCCGTGAAGCCGGCCAGCGCCGGGTGGGCGATCGTCGCCGTGACCTCGGTCGGCGGCAGGCACTCGCGGTCGTTGCAGGCCTGAGCGGCCACCGCGACCCCCAGCACCGGCGCCGTGTCGGTTTCGGCCGGGATCGTGACCGGGACGCGGATGGCGAACGTGCCCTCGTAAACCGCCACCGGCTCGTCGGAAAAAGCAAAGCGCGCCGCGCGGTGCTTGGGGAAGACCGGCTCGCCGGCGCTCCAGCCCGCCGGCAGGTCGAGCCGCAGCGTCGTGGGGATGAGGTCCTCGGAGAGGGGGGTGTGGGAGTTGACGTGCCACCCCTCGTCCACGGTGACGGTCACGACCAGCGTGAAGGCGGCCGGCGGGCCGGCCGGGTCGCGCTCCCACCGCGGCGCGGCCGAGAACACCGCCTGGGCGGCCTCGACACCCCACGCCGCCAGACCGAAACCGAGCACTGCTGCCACCACCAGGCGTCGCATCCGTCCTCCCGTGCTGTTCGTGTCGCCGGCGCGGCGCGCGTGGCGCCGGCCGGCGAGGCTTGCAACCCGCACGCCGCCTCCCGGCTTCCCGCCTACCAGCTCACGTCCACCTTGAGCGGCTTGGCGCCGGACCGGGAGGTGACCAGCACGTGCCGGTTGCGCTTGCCGTACAGGTAAAGGTCGCGTGTGAGCCGGACGTCGTCGGTGCAGTACTTCTCGATGAGGTCGAGCCGGCCTTCCTTCCACCAGGCGAGCGCCTGCAGCCCGTCGGCGCTCTTGGGGGCGCCCAGCGTCGCCTGCACCACCGAGTCGAGCTTGGGGCGGAAGCCGAGCTTGCGCTGCAGGTCCACCATGAGGTCGAGGGTCTTGACCTGCGTCCAGTCCGTCTGGCGGTAGCCGTTGAGCACCTCGTAGTCGAACGCCAGCAGGTTGTAGCCCACCACCAGCTCGGCGCCGAGCAGGAGGTCGATGAGCTGGCCGGCTTCGGCCTCGACGAAGCTCCTGAACCGGTCGTCGCCGAACGAGTAGACGACTCCGATCGACATCCCCAGCTCGCGCGTCGCGCCGTGGCCACCCACGTCCTGGAACGAGCGCTGGGTCTCGAGGTCGAAGACGAGCACGTCGCGGCCCCTCGGCGCCTCGCGGCTCGCGTTGTCCTCGAACAGGCTGAGCTGGCCGTCCCACTCGTCGCTGCTGCGCCTTCGCACGGTGACCTCCTCCGGGGCGGGGAGTCTAGCACGGCAAGGGCGGCGCCCAGGGGACGGCGCCTTTCGACCGGGCGGCGGGGGCTACATCGAGTACAGGCCGTCGTCGCGGGTCGGGGCGCCACCGAGGCCGCCCTCCTCCTCGCCCTCCCCGCCCATCTCGGCCTCGAGCTGGGGGCCGAGTTCCTCTTCGAGCGCTTCGGGGTCCTCGCCTGCCTCCATGCGGCGGAACATCTCGCTCATCGCCGGCGTGACCGGCTCGCCCGAGACCTCGGCGAGGCGGCGCATCATGCGGGCCATGACCCGCGGGTCCTCGGCGTCCTTCTCGTCCAGTGAGTCGGCCATGTGCATGACCTCGTGCTCGAGGCGGGACATGGCGGCGTCGTCGGGGCCGGTCGCTGCGCCGCCGGCGGCCGGCTCGGGCTTGCCCTTGCCCGAGCTCGCCACGGCGAACGTCGACGGTACTCGCACCAGATCGGTCGCGGCGCACTTCGGGCACGCCGGAGCCGTGTCGGGCCTCGGACTCAGCGACAGGAAGCTGTAGATGCGGTTGCAGGTCCGGCACAGGTACTCGAAGATCGGCATGTGCTCCTCCCACACGTCAATGCGGGCGGCGGAATTCTACCCGACCGGCTGGGAGCGCTCCGCCCGCCCGCCCGGTCGAGGGTCGAGGCGTGCCGGGCGGAGAGGCTCACCCGGCCGGGCGGTGGACGCGCACGACCCGCGGCGCGTAAGCGAGGTCGATGACGGTGTCCGCCGGGGGAGGGCTGCCGTCGGGCAGGCGCACGACGCGAGCCAGCGGCTTGTCGAACGTCTGGGGGCTGCGCACGGCGGAGATCACCACGACGACCCGCCCGTCCTCGAGGGTGGCGATCGAACCCGGCGGCAGCGGCCCCATGGCGTTGATGAAGAGCTGCAGCAGCACGGGGTCGTACAGCTTGCCGCCCATGGCCGCCATGCGGGCGATGGCGTCGGGCGCAGCCAGCGCCGGTCCCTTGCCCGGGCGGTAGCGGGTCAGGATGTCGTAGTCGTCGGCAATGTGGATGATCCGTGAGTACAGCGCCGGGACCCCGCGCGGGTCGTCGAGGGCGCGGTGATGCTGCAGCACGGCCAGCAGCCGCCGCACCTTTGCGCGGTGGAAGCCGCGTTGCAGCAGCAGGATCTTGAGCCCCGCCTGGGTGTGGCGGGCGAACGGCACCGCAAAGCCTTCTTCGCGCAGGCAGTACCCGACATCGTGGAACATGGCGGCCACCCCGAGGTCGGCCAGCGACGCGTCGGGGAGCCGGGCCTCGCGGCCGATGATGAGCGACAGCGCCGTGACCATGAGGGTGTGCTGCGAGAACGGCGGCAGCCGCTGCTCGCCCTCCCGGGCCAGCGTCGCGATGTCCTGCGACACTCCGGCGTCGATCATCTGGTTGACCATGCGGCGAATCGGCAGGGGGTTGGGAAGCCGGCTGGCGCCGACCGCCGCGAAGATGTCCGCCACCGGCCGCGCCGCCGACAAGTACAGCTCGCGAAACTCGTCGGAGAGCGCCGCCTCGTCCTCGCTCCCGGTCATGCGGAAGCGGAACGGCGGGTGGACCTGAACCGAGGAGAGCCCCTCGTCGGCGAGGCGGAGCTGCAAGGTGGTGCGGGGCTGCCGCGCCCCCGGCGTTCCGGCGAGGAGCTGCACGAGGCTGCGGACCTGGGCGCCCACGAGCGGCTCGTTGAAGGTGATCCCGCCGGAGTTGTGGCGCAGCAACTCGGTGGAGAGGCCGATGCTCTCGTCGATCTGGAACTCGAAGCGGATGCGCACGTCGTTGACGAAGACCTGGTCTTCGGCGCACAGCACGTAGACCGGGCCGAGGACCTCGATGAGCTTTCGGAGCGCCGCCTCGAAGTCGCGCACCGGGTTGTCGAACGCGGCGTTGTTGGGGGCGTGCAGATGCGCCATGCGCAGCAGCCCGTTGAGCAGGTGCACGACCTGGCCGCCGAGCTCGCGCACGTTGTTGAGCAGCTCCCGGTCTTCCTCGGAACGGGCGCGGGCGAGCGTGATGGCGATTTGCTCCTGGGCCTGGAGGATGCTCTCGCTCATCGCTGCTGCCTCCCCTCACGCACCGCCAGCGCCTGGAGGCCGGCGCGGCAAAGCTGCTGGAGGTCGCCGCTCGACTTGCCGGCGAGCCACTCGATGAGTTCGCGAGCGTCGTCGCCCCCCAGCACCACGAGGCCGGCCACTGCGCCCCAGCGCAACGGTAGCGGCACGCTCGCCAGCCGCCCGAGCAGGCCCGGCGGACGCACCCACTCCGAAAGCTGCTTGCGGGCCCGCTCTGGCTCGAGCCGGGCCATGGCCTCGCCGATGGCGCCGGCCTCGCCGAGGGACATGGCGCCGGCGGCCATGGTCTTGAACTGCTCGACGAGCGTGTCGTAGGCGCGCCGCTCCTTCTGCGCCACGAGGGCGTCCAGGGCCTTGCGGCGGACCTCCTCGGCGGAGGACCGCAGCGCCCCGACGAGCGCCCGCCCAATCTTGGCCGAGTAGGGGGTACGCGCAAGCACGGCGAGGGCGGCGATCTGGACGGCAGGTGCCCTGGCCGCGAGGAGGTCGAGCGCGGCGGCCTCGGCCGCCGGCTGGTTGACGCGTTCGAGCATGCGCAGCAGCTCGAGGTCGGCGGCTTCCCGGTTGGCCAGCAGCCGCTGCGAGATGCGCTCCGGGCGCGTGCGCGCCTCCTGCTCGAGCAGGAGGATCCCGAGCTGGCGTCCCGGTCCGTCGGGGTGCGTCGCGAGGAAGTCGAGGATGATCGGCACGTGGTCGCCGGGCACGAGGCCGGCGATCTCGCCGAGTTCTTCGATCGACAGCTCCCGCCGCTCTCCGGCCAGATCGAGCAGGCGGCGGAGCACCTCGCCGTCGGCCACGGCGGCCAGCAGCTGCCCCCGCAAGGTCTCATCCGGAGGGGCCTTCTCGCCAACCAGGCGCAGGATCTGCGCAAAGGGCCTCAGCAGCCCGTTGCCGAGCAAGTAGGCGCGAACTTCCCGCAGCAGCGGCACGACATCGTCGGCCGAGAGGGGATCGAACTCGTCGTTGAGAAGCGCGAGGAGTTCGGCTGTGAGCTGGGCACACTCGAGGGGAAGCCCCTCGGGCCCGTCCTGCCGGCGGATGCGCTCGAACGACGCCTCTGGCAACGGCCGGTACGCCACCGGCCCGCGGTCGCCGACGGGCGGCACGGGGTAGTCGAAGAGGTACGGCGCGTTGAAGACCATGGCCTGGAGGGCGCTGCGCGGTGCCACGGCGGCGTCCGTCTCGTGCACCACCTCGGCGACTCGCTCGTCGTCCTCGGCCACCAGGCCCTCGACCACCTCGGTCTCGATGTGCTTGAAGGAGGCGTTCCACAGCATCGTGACCACGTCGTCCTCGTGCTGGCGGATGCCCCGGGCGCGCACGGCGAGGATACCGAGCAGTTCGATGATTTCCTCCCACGTCACCTCGGGATGGATGACGAGCTTGCGGACCCCGTCCTTGTAGAGCCTGAACGCCATCGAGCGCTCGCGGTCGCGATCCAGGTAGACGACCTGGCCCGCGAACGTCATGTCCCACGGCCGGATCTCGAGCTCCAGCCGGCCGAATGCGGTGAGGAACTGGTCCAGCGACTCGCGGAGGTCGGAGATGAACCCCGCCACGGCCTCGTTGGTGGCGTCGTAAAGAAGAAACGACGAGGCGGCGTGGGTGAGGGCGCGCACCGCCTTGCCGGCGGCCTTGACGGGCGTCGGCGCGCTGCGGTCGGGGGCCTGTGCCGCCTCTCCGGCAGCGCTCGCAGCCCCACTTCCGCCCGCGTCCGGCTCGGGCCCCTGGCCGGGAAGCGTGGTTGGTTCAGCCATCGGCCTGACTCCTTTCCTCGTCCACAGCGCTCCGTCTTCAGTCCCGGCGGGCTGGCTTCATCGTAGCAAAAGAGCTCAGTGGCCGAGCCGCCGCCGCCCGCGGCCGGCCACGCTCACGGTCAGGGTGGCGTCGTTGTTGGCGGCGGTGGGGTCCTGCTCGCGAGCGGCGGCCACGAGAACCGGGGTGTACGTGCCGTGCCTCGCGAACGCCAGCGCAAGCGAGGCCTTTGCCGTCGCCCCGGGGGGCAGGCTCCCGAAGGTGCACACCACGGCCTCGGGCTCGAGCGCGCACGGCGCGGGCGGGGTGCCGGCGAGCGACACAGACGGGGGGAGCACGAGCCGCGCCGTGACCTCGGTGGCGTCGAACGGGCCATGGTTGTGTGCCGAGACCTCGACGGTCACCGTCCCACCCGCGACCGTCGCGGCGGCGGCCGGCTGCAGCCCGGCCTCGAGATCGGCGCGAGGCCAGGTGGCGATGTAGACGGCCAGGGGGTCGTGGTCGGCGGCGCGCAGCGGAGTCGAGGCGTCGGCCGCGAGCGCGTGCGGCGCGTCGGCGTTGACTCGGCCGACCATCACCCCGGAGATCCACCGCGTGAGCGACCGGGAGGTCAGCGCGTGGTCGAGCACCTGGGCGTTGCCGGCATGGATGTACGTGTAGCGCTCGTTCTCGGAAAGGTCGAGGACATGGTCGTGGAGGTCGGGCTCGACCCAGTCGGTGCCGGGGATGCGGGCGCCGGCTGGGTCGAGGTTACCGGTGATGATCCCCACCACGTCGACCCAGCCATCGGTGAACTGGAAGGCGTTGAAGTCGCCGATGACGAGCAGGTTGGCCTCGGGGTCTGCGGTTTGCAGGCCCTGGAGGTACTGGGCGAGCCACTTCGCTCCCTCGTAGCGCTTGGCGCGCACGAAGTCGGCGGAGGTGCCTTCGATGCCGGAGAGCGAGCGCAAGTGGACGTTGACGACCGTGAGCGGCAGGCCGGAGCAGGTGACGGGGACCTCGGGGGCGCAGAACGAGAAACGGAGCACGAGCGGCGGACGGTCGAAAGTGGAGTAGACGGTGCCGCCGGAGGTGAACGTGGCGGTCTTGCCCACCTGCTCCACCTGCGGATTCCCGAGCCCGGCCCCTTGCCGGAGGAGATACCCCACGTCGATCCCCCCGACGTCGTTGCCCTCCACGACGAAAGGGGTGTAGGTGATCGCCGGCTCGTCGGCGTGGATCCGGAACGCGAGGTCTTGCAGCACCTTCTGCGACTCGACCTCCTGCACGGCGACGAGGCCGGGGGCCTGCAGCGCATCGCGGATCAGCATCGAGAGCTTGGCGAGCTTGCGCTGGTACTGTTCGGTCGGGACCACCTCCTCGTCGATCCCCGGGTCGTCGATGTCGTCGAACAGACGCTGCAGGTTCTGACTGGCGATCACCAGCTCCCCGGGCACCCTCGCGCGCACCGGGCGGACCGCGGGCTCGCCGTCGAAGGTGAAGCTCGCGGGGAAGATCTTGTACTGGTCGAACGAGTAGTACAGCGGGCCCACGGCCGTGAACGGCACCCCGGCCGGCACCAGCACCTCGGGCAGCCCGAGGCCGGACGGCTTGACGAGGAACACCTCGGGGTTGCCGTCCCACACCGGGACACCGGGAGGGGCCGGATACGCTACGCCCTTCTCGCGGAACGCCCGGGTCGACCGGGCGACGGCGGCGAACTCTCCGTACTGGTCGACCGGCCCGCATACCGTGCCGGCCGCGACGCGCACCAACATCCCCTCGTAGCGCTCGATCTCGTTGTCGGGCTGCGGCCGCAGCGGCGAGGGGCGCGTCTCGTCCCAGTCCACGGGCGGGGGAAGCGGGTTGCCGGAGGACGTGACGGTCACCACCGGCGAGGCGATTTCGGTGAGGCTGTAGTACTCCTTGACCCTGCCGGTGACGTCGACCATGTCGCCGACCTGCACGGTCGGTGTCGCGCCGGTGTAGACGTAAATCCCGTCCGAGGTCTCGGGGTCGCCGTCCGAGCGCTGGGGCGGCGTCTGCATGAAGAAGCCCTTGGCCTCGAGCGCCGTCACGACGTTCTGCCGGGTAGTGATTATCTGCTCGAAGTACGGCGAGCCACCACCTGTGCCCTGGATCTGCCAGATCTCGAGCTGGGGCTGGGCCGGCGCCAGGGCGGACCACGCCAGCCACACGGTGGTCAGTACGAGCCGTCGCATCTGCATCTCCCGCCTCAGGTGCTGGGGCCGGCCACCACGTAGTGGCAGCCGACCGACAGCGGGTTGCGCTGCGCCGCGTGGGCGATGAGTCCGGCCGCGGTGCAGCCGTGGAAGAGGTTGACGAGCGCCGCCGAGATCGGCGTCGACTTGTAGAACTGCTCGAGGCGCACGAGCTGGTGCCGGAGGTCGGCGACGGCGCGCTCGAGCCGCTCGGGTGTGCGCTCGATTCCGACGTAGTTCCACATGGTGTGGCGGATCGCCGACCAGTCCTGGGCAATGAGCGCCGGGTCCTCGTTGGAGGGGCCGCTCACCGGCTGCCAGTCCCCGATGACGGCCGCCAGGTTGTCGGAGACGGGGTCGGCGAGCGCCCGCTCGGCGCCGTCCCGGCCCGCCGCCAGCCCGAACGTGAGGCCCTCGAGCAGCGACGTGGAAGCCAGGCGGTTGGCGCCGTGCACCCCGGTGCACGCCACCTCGCCGGCCGCGTACAGCCCCGGGATCGTGGTGCGTCCGCGCAGGTCCGAGACCACGCCGCCGCACTGGTAGTGGGAGGCCGGCACGACGGGGATGCGCTCGCGGGTGATGTCGATGCCGTACCTGGCGCAGGTGGTTGCCACGGTCGGGAAGCGCTCGGCCATCTCGGCCCCCCGCTCGCCGAGATCCAGGAACATGCACTCGGTGTCGGTGCGGTGCATCTCGTCGATGATCGCGCGCGCCACCACATCGCGCGGCGCCAGCTCGCCCTTCGGGTGGTGGCGCAGCATGAACCGCTCTCCGGCCGCGTTGACGAGGTGCGCTCCTGCCCCGCGCAGCGCTTCCGTAATGAGAAAGCGCGGCGCCCCGCGCAGGAACAGGCACGTGGGGTGGAACTGGATGAACTCGAGGTTGAGCAGCCGGGCGCCGGCGCGCGAGGCCATGGCGAGCCCCGAACCGATGGAGCCGGGGTGGTTGGATGTGTGAATGTACAGCGCCCCGGCGCCCCCCGTGGCCAGCACCGTCGCCGCCGCCAGCACCGTGCACACGCGGCCGGTCGGGACCTCGAGGAGGTAGGCGCCGATGCAGCGGTTGTCGAGCGCGTAGCGGTCCTTGGCGCGGCGGGAGTGGTGGTGGGTGGTGAGCAGGTCGACGGCCTGGTAGGTGGTCTCCAGTCGGATCCGCGGGTGGGCGCGAGCCGCGGCGATGAGGGCATCCTCGATGGCGGCACCGGTGTGGTCCTCGGCGTGGAGCACCCGCGGCACCGAGTGGGCGCCCTCGAGCGCGAGGTCCAGCGAGCCGTCGGGACGCCGGTCGAACGGCACCTGCAGGCGGTCGAGCAACCAGGTCTGCACGGCCTTCGGGCCTTCCGAGGCCAGGAAGTGCGCCGCCACCTCGTACCCGTAGTTGGCTCCGGCCGTGAGGATGTCCTGGGCCAGCAGCGCCGGCGAGTCGGTCTCGCCGCGAAACACGATGCCGCCTTGCGCGCGCCACGTGTTGGTGGTGGCCGGATCCGGCTCCCGGCTCACGAGCAGGACCTCCGCCCCGGCCTCGGCGGCGGCCAGCGCCGCCGACACCCCGGCCACGCCGGTCCCGAGGACCAGCACCTGACAGCGCTCGCGATCGGCAAGGCTCATGGTCGCACCTTCAAGGAGAGATCGAGAGTCGGGGCGGAGTGGGTGAGCGCCCCGACCGACACGTAATCGACACCGGTCGAGGCAATGGCACGCACGGTGTCCAGGCTGACGCCACCCGAGGCCTCCAGCCTGGCCCGCCCCCCGACTTCCTCGACGGCCGCCTGCATGGCAGCAAGGTCCATGTTGTCCAGCATGATGTGCGTGACGCCCGAGGCCAGCGCCTGGCGCACATCGGCAAGCGAACGGCACTCGACGATCAGGGGGATGCCGGCGCCGTGGCGCGACCGCACGAGCTCGATCGCCCGGGCCATCGAGCCGGCGGCGTCGATGTGGTTGTCCTTGAGCATGGCGGCGTCGAACAGGCCCATGCGGTGGTTGACGCCGCCGCCACAGCGCACCGCCCACTTCTCGAGGCGGCGCCAGCCGGGGGTGGTCTTGCGGGTGTCCAGCACCTGGCATCGAGTGCCGGCCACGGCGTCCACGAAACGCCTCGTGAGGGTGGCGACGCCGGAGAGGTGGCAGACGAAGTTGAGCGCGGTGCGTTCGCCGGCCAGCAGGGCGCAAGCGTCGGCACGCACCTCGGCGGCCACTTGGCCGGGCTCCACGCGGTCGCCGTCGGCCACGGCGGGCACGACCTCGGCGGTGCCGTCGAGCAGCTCGAACGTGGCGGCGAGAGCGGGGAGGCCGCAGATCACCCCCGGCGCCTTGACGAGCAGCACCGCCCGCAGGGGGGTGCCGGGCGGGAAGACGGCAGGTGCGGTGAGGTCGGGGAGGTCCTCAGCCAGGGCGGCCGCCAGCAGAGGGGGCAGGGAGGTGGCGTAGGGCTCGGGCAGCGTGCGCACGTGCCGATTCTACTGGAACCGGCGCGGCAGCGCGGCGGCCAGCGCCGCGATCTCGGCCGGGCCGGTGCCGCAGCACCCGCCGACCAGGCGAGCGCCGGCCCCGCACCAGCGCAGTGCCTCGTTTGCGTAGGCCTCGGGATCCAGGCGGTCGGCGGTCAGCCACGGCGAGTCGTCCCCGGCCCACCCGTTGTTCGCCCAGGCCGCGAGCGGCAGCGTGGTGCCGCTGGCCAGGCGCCGGAGTACGCCCCCGACCGCGGCACAGCTCGTGCAGTTGGTGCCCACGGCGACGACGCCGGGGAGGGACACGGCCCGGGCCGCCTGTGCGGGGTCCTCTCCGGAGAGCAGTCGGCCGTCGGCGCGACAGGCAAAGGAGACGATCACCGGCAGGCCGGTGTGCACGGCCGCGCGGGCCGCCGCGGTGGCCTCGCGGACGGTGTTGAACGTCTCGAGGAGCAGGCCGTCGGCGCCCGCCTCCGCGAGGATCTCGACCGTCGCGGCGTGTTCGCGCTCGAGCACGGCGTCCGGCGGCACGAGATCCGGCTGGTAGCAGTCCTCGAGCGTCGTGACGGAGGCCAGGGCGAGCACTCGCCGGCCGGCCTCGGCCGCGCCCTCGCGGAGCAACCGCAGGGCAAGCACCGCCAGCTCTCGGGTCCGCGCCTCGAGGCCGGCTCGCCGCAGCGCGTACGGGGAGACGCGAAACGTCGCCGCCGTGAGGAGATCCGCCTCGGCACGGGCGTAGTCGGCGTGCAGCCTCCGGACCTCGGCCGGCGCCTCCAGCAGCGCTCCGACCCCCCACAGCCTCGACGCCGCGGCCACGCCGCGCCGGAGCAGCTCCGAGCCAATCCCTCCGTCGAGGAGCAGCACACGTCTTGAAAGGCAGCTGGTCAGGACCTCGGGCCGCATCGGGCTGCGCATCGTCGCCGGCGTCTCCGCCCGCATCTTAGCTCGGTGGCGGACGGACGGGCTTTGATCCTGGTCAAGCCTGGTAGGATTGGCCGGTGCCGCGACGATCCGCCACGCCTCGCCGCTCGCCCTCCCCGGCGCCGCCGCCGAACGGCGCCGCCGCCGAGGTCGCTTTGTCGCTCGCGCCTGCCCCGACAACCGGGGACGGGGCCCCCGACGTGCGCGAGCGAGCCGTTCTCGTGGGGGTCCGTCTGGGCGGCGGCAGCCGCGCGGCCGTGGACGCCCACCTCGACGAGCTGGCGCAACTCGTCGACACCGCCGGCGGCGTGGCCGTCGGCCGCGTCGTGCAGGAGCGGGCGGCGCCCGACCCGGCGACGTTCATCGGTCGCGGCAAGGTCGGCGAGCTGGCCGAACTCGTGGCGTCCCACCGGGCCACACTCGTGGTGTTCGACGACGACCTCACGGGCGCCCAGGTGCGCCACCTCGAGGAGGCACTGCCGGACGGCGTCAAGGTTCTCGATCGGGCCGGCGTGATCCTCGACATCTTCGCGCTCCGGGCCCGTACGAGGGAGGCGCAGACCCAGGTGGAGATGGCGCAACTCGCCTACCACCTCCCGCGGCTCACCCGCCGCTGGTCGCACCTCTCGCGGCAAGCGGGCGGTATCGGCACGCGCGGCGTCGGCGAGACCCAGCTCGAGTCCGACCGGCGGCTCATCCGCAAGCGCATGGCGGTGCTCGCGGCCCGCCTCGAGGAGATCGAGCGCGAGCGGGCGGTGCAGCGCAGCCGCCGGGAGGCCGTGCCGTCGATCGCCCTCGTGGGCTACACGAACGCCGGCAAGAGCACGCTTTTCGAGCGGCTCACCGGCACCGACACGGTGGTCGAGGACCGGCTGTTCGCGACCCTCGACGCCCGGGTGCGGCGGGCCGATCTCGGCGACGGGCTCGCCGCCACCGTGGCCGACACCGTGGGGTTCATCCGCAAGCTGCCCCACCACCTCGTGGCCTCGTTTCGCTCCACCCTCGCCGAGGCGGCGGAGGCCGAGATCCTCGTGCACCTCGTGGACGCCTCGCACCCCGACTGGCCGGACCACCTGCGGGTGGGGGAGGAGGTGCTCGACTCGCTCGGCGTGGAGCGCGAACGCTGCCTGGTCGTGCCCAACAAGGTCGACCGCCTCGAGTCGCCGGAGGCGGTGCACCTGCCCGATCGCCCGGCGCTGTGCGTGTCGGCCCGCCGCGGCGACGGGATCGATGCGCTGAGGGCAGCGCTGCGCGCGAGGGTGCTCGCGCTACCCGGCATCGAGGTGCTGCGCTTCGGGCCCGAAGGCGGGGCGGCGCTGCAGGCCGCGCTGTCCACCGAGGTCGTGCTGGCCCGCCGTTTCTCCGAGACCGGCATCGAGGTCGTCGTTCGCCGGAGGTAGGCCGGGCGGCCGCTCTCGCTGCCCGAAGACATCAGGTGATCGGCGCTCGTCGAGGGGCGCCGGTCAGACCACCTTGAGCAGAGAGCCGCCAATGACGATGAGGTCTTCGCAGGCCACCGGGACCGGGTGAGTGACGGCGCGGCCGTTGTGGGTCGTGCCGTTCGTGCTGTCGAGGTCGGTGAGGATGACCTCGGCCCCCTGAATGACGAGCATGGCGTGGTGGGACGACACCGCCGGCTCCGCGAGCACCACGTCGTTGTCGCGGCTGCGGCCGATCCTCGTCGCGGGCCGGCGCAGCGGGAAGCGCGCGCCAGCTTGAGGGCCGCGCACGATCAGCAGGGCGCTCGGCCCGGCCGCACCGGCGACGGCGGCCAGCGGCCGGGCAGGGTGCGGTCCGGCCGCGCCTCCCCGCGCCTCCGGGGCCGCGGCGGTACCCGACGGGGCCGGGGGGAGCGCCGCCGAGCGGGCGGCCTGCGCGCCCTCAACGGCCTCGCGGAGGGCGGGCTGGGTGCGCAGCAGCTCGTCGAAGTCGGTGGCTGTCAGCGTCGCGAAGACGGTCGGCTGCAGGGTGCGCACGGTGGCGGCCCGCGGCCCCTTTTCGAGCAACGCCAGTTCGCCGAAGAAGTCCCCGTCCGACAGCACCGCGAGGCGGCGCGCCTCGCTCCCGACCCCGGCCATGACCTCGACCTTGCCTCGGGCGATGATGTAAAGACGGTCGCCCGGCTCGCCTTGTCGCACCACCGTGCGCCCCGCCCCCACCGTTTCGGTGTGGAGCCGTGCCGCGATCGCGCTGCGCGCCGATTCCGGCAGGCGGCCGAAGAGCGGCACGGACGCCAGCCAGCTCGGAGCCACCATGGCGCGCGAGCCGTCGGCCTCGACCGCGATTCCGGCTTGCTTGGCCCATAGCCGCCAGTAGGTTCCCCTGGCAGCCACCAACGCGTCGTGCGTGCCCTGCTCCACCAGCCGGCCCTCGTCCATGACCAGGATCCGGCTCGCGCCGCGCGCCGACGCGAGCCGATGGGTCACCGAGACCACGATGCGGCCCCGGCTCAGACGCGCGAGCGTGGCGTTGACCGCCGCCTCGGTAGCCGGATCCAGCGCCGACGTGGCCTCGTCGAGGATCAATAGCGCCGGGTCGCGGAGCATGGCGCGGGCGATCGCGAGGCGCTGGCGCTGGCCGCCCGACAGCGAGCCGCCCAGCTCGCCGAGCGGCGTGGCGTAGCCCATCGGCAGGCGGACGACCGTGTCGTGGATCTCGGCCGCCCGGGCCGCCGCCTCGACCTCGGCAAAGGTGGCTTCCGGCCGAGAGAGCCGGATGTTCTCTTCCACGCTGCCCGAGAGCAAGAGGCTTTCCTGGAACACGGCGGCGATCTGCCGGTGGTACGAGGCGAGATCGAGCGTCCGCAAGTCACGGCCGCCCACCGTGATCCGGCCCCCTTGGGGGTCGTAAAAGCGCATGAGAAGCTGCAGGATCGTGGTCTTGCCGGAGCCCGACCCGCCGACGATCGCGACCGACTCCCCGGCAGAGATCGTGAAGGAGACGTCGGACAGGACGTTGCGCTCCCCGGTGTAGCCGAAGGTGACGTGTTCGAAGACGATCGGTCCCTCGAGACGGGTCAGCCGCTCGCTGCCGGGCGGCGAACTCACCTCCACCGGCTCGGCCAGCAGCTCCTCGATGCGCCGCAGCCCGCCCGAGGACGAGATCAGGTTGGGCACCACCTTCTTCATGAGGTCGTAGGCGTCCTTGGAGATGTTGGCCTGCAGGCCGATGAACGCCACCAGCGCGCCGGCGGCGAGTTGGCCTCGCAGCGCCAGCCAGATCCCGAACCCCAGCACCAGCACCTGCACCGCCTGCACCCCGAGGGTGGAGGCCGAGCCGACGAGCTGGGCGAGCAGCTCCGCCCGCACCCAGCGCCTGCCGACGCGCTCGATCTGCGCCCGGAACCGCTCGACGAGCAGGTCCGCCAGCCCGAACACCTTGACCACCGGCTGCGAGCGGACGTTTTCCTGCACCGTGGCCGCGATGCCGGCCTCTTCCTGCTTGAGCGCGTAGCGCGAGGCGGCGGCCTGGCGGCCGAACAGCCGGGTGCCGAGACCGATGAGCGGCATCCCGGCAACCATGGCCGCCGCCAGCCTCCACTCCGTGTAGAACGCCACCGGAATGCCGATCAGCAGCCCGAGGCACGCCACGAACGCGTCGATGACGCGGGTCGTGAGCCCCTTCTGGATGTCCGCGAGGTCGGAGGTGAAGCGGGCGACGATGTCCCCGCTCGGGGTGCGGCCGAAGAAGCCCATGCCCAGCCGCTGCAGGTGGGTGAACATCCGCAGGCGGACCGTGTTGATGATGGCGGCGCCCACCCTGGCGCCGAGGTAGTCGGCAGCGAGGGTGGCCAGCGCCGCGATCACGAAGCCCGCGGCGAGCGCGGCCACGAGCAGGCCGAGCGCCCGCGTGTCGTGAGCGCCCAGGAGCTTGACAACCAGCCCCAGCGAGTAAGCGAAGAAAGCCTTGAAGCCTTGCTGCACGCCGAGCATGGCGAGGAGGACCAGCGCGGTTGGCCAGTGCGGGCGCCAGTAGCCGAGCGCCACCCGCAGGGTGCGCCACAGCCCCATCGCATCGCCGTGGTCGCGGTCCTTCGCCATTTCTACGCCAGGCCGGCGCCCTCCTCGAGACGCTAGCACAGACCGTGCTGCCGACCAAGCTCACGCCCCCGCCCGCCGGCACGGGCGGGGGTCCAGAGGCCTGCGTGCCCGCGGTCCGGTGGTGGGGCCGGCGCCCTTCCTACCGGGCGGGCGGCCTACGGGAGCATGGCAACGGCGCGGCACGGCGCGCCGTCGGCGTCGGCAACCGGCAGCGGGAGGCAGCAGAACGTGAGGCCCGTGACCGGCAGGCGGTCGAGGCGGGTGAGGTTTTCGACGAGGAGGACGCCGGCGCCGAGGAGCAGACGGTGCACGGGCAGCTCGCCGGCGTCGAGGCGGTCGAACGAGACCGCGTCCACCCCCACGGCGGCGAGGCCGAGGGTGGCCAGCCAGCGGGCGGCGTCGAGGGACAGCACGGGGAACCCCTCGAGGTACGCCGGCTGGCCCCAGTGGCGGTCCCAGCCGGTGCGCAGCAGCACCATGGTGCAGCCGGCGAGACGGCGGGCATGGGCTTCCAGGGCCCCAAGCTGTACTTCCCGTGGGGCGGCGGGGAGATCGAGCACGCAGGCGCGGCCCACGAAGCGCTCGGGCGGCACCAAATCGAGGGTGAGGGCGCCGGGGAGCAGGTGGGCCGGAGCGTCGATGTGGGTGCCGGTGTGGGTCGTGAGGGTGAGAAGGGTCTCGGCGAAACCGTGCTCGGCGAGGGTGGCGAGGGCCTCGCGCCGCACCGGCGGCGTGCCGGGGTACACGGGCGTGTCGGTGGCAATGGCGTGGGAGAGGTCGACGACCGGCATGTGCGCTCCTCGCCGTGCAGCATACCGCCGCCGTGTCAGGGGCGGTCAGTCGAGGAGTTCGCGGACGGCCGCCTCGGGAGACTCGAGGTCGAAGCGGACGAGGGCGAGCTCGGGGCCGTCGTGGGCGCCCTGCAGGCAGACGGTGCGGCCGATGCGCTCGATGAACGAGCCCGAAAGCCGCGCGGCCTCGTGCACGTGCCCGTGCAACGTGAGGTGCGGCTGCCGCTGCTCGATGAAACGGCGAATCGCGATGCTGCCGACGTGCACGTCGAGCGGGACGTGCTCCACCGTGTGGCCGTCGAGGGCGGCGCGGTCGAGAAAGGTGTCGTACGGCGGCGCGTGGAAGAGGAGCACGGTGCGCGAGAGGTCGGAGCCGGAAGCGAGAGCGGCGAGATCGCGAGCGATGGTCCCGAAGCGCACCTCGTGCGCGGGCACCGGGACGGAGCGCACGCCTTCCTCCGGCGACACGCAGCCGGGGTCCACGTACTGCGAGACGTCGTAGCGCTCCCAGTCCTTGAGCAGGAACGGGGTGGGCGGCACGCAGGCGTAGCCGAGCACCTCGAAGCCGTGCAGCTCCACCCTCCGGGCGTGGATGTGCTCCCACAGCCCCGCCGCCTCGCCTTCGGCGATCTCCTCCTCCGCCCACCGGCCGTCGTCGTTGCCGAGGATGAGCAGCACTCGCGGGTAGCTCTCACCGAGCTCCCGCCGCAGCCGCGCGAGCTCGCCGCGCAGCCAGTCGGAGACGAAGCTCCCGCTGCCGGAGAGCATCGCTGCGGTGCCGGACGGCAGCAGATCGCCGCCGAGCAGCACGGCGGCCGGCCGCTCGCGGCGCACCGCCTCGAGCAGCGACTCGTACCGGCGCTGGCGGCCGTGCAGGTCGGAAGCGAACAGGCAACGCGTCACGGACTGCACCTCACGGGCCAAGTGTGGCACGATTCGCCCATGATCGAGACTCTTCCCGCCGTCCGGCACGACCTTCCGGGGTGGACGCTCTTCTGGGCGCGGTGGCGCCTGCGGCCGCACGATCCGGCGGCGCTCGCGCGCGTCTTTGCCGCCGGGCAGGCGGCCGCCCGCGGGTCCTGGACGCTCGAGACGCTGGCGCAGCAGCCGACGGTGGCGGCGGTGCGGGCGCTCTTCCGCCAGGCCGGTTGCGATCCGACCCGCTACCGCCCCTCCTCGGAGGCGCTGCTGCGCCGCGTCCTCAAGGGCGACGACCTGCCGCCCATCCACCCGGCCGTGGACGTGAACAACCTGTTGTCGATCGCGCTGGCCGTGCCGGCGTGTGTGGTCGACCCCGAGCGGGTGACGCCGCCACTCGTGCTGCGGGTCGGGCGGGCGGGCGAGCGGATGCAGTCGATGCGAGGCGATTTCGACCTTGCAGGCAAACCGCTGCTCGAGGACGCCGAGGGACCGTTCGGCACGCCGATCACCGACAGCGAGCGGGTCAAGATCCGGCCCGGCGTCGCGGACGTCGTGCTCGTCGCTTACCTCCCGACGGCGTGCGACCTCGAAGCCGAGGCGCGGGCGACTCTCCGCCGCTTGCTCGACGCCACGGGCGTCGGCTCGCTCGTCGCCGACGGCGTGACCGTCTGAACACGCGAGCTGGAGGATCCGGTATGATCCCCGGGTCGAGGTCGCCCGGGGGGCACGGGAGGTGCGCATGCGGGTTTCGGGAACGCTGGGACTGATGGTGGCGCTGATCGCGTCGGGGTGCGGGCTGCAGGACGTCAACACTCCCGTGCCGCAGCCGGATACCGTGATCTTCGGTCGCATTGCCGCAATTGCGCCGGTGGCGGGCGAGGAGCAGACGGTGGAGGTGGAGGTCGCCGCCGGGCTGCCGGAAACCATGAGCAACGCCCTCCGGCACGATGGCAAGCCGGTGCCGCAGCTCGGCAAGGACCTCAAGGTCGTGGTCAAGGTGACGCCCGAGACGCTGTGCGTGGCCGACCAGCTTCCCACCGACATCGACGCCTTCAGGGTCGGTCACGAGATCGCGGTGGTGCCGCTGCCCGGCACCAGCGCCATGGTGGGCTCGAAGAAGCTGCTCGCCACGGCGGCGGAGCTGTTCCTGTTTTCCGCTTACCAGGCCCGCTACCTGGCCGGCTCGCTGGACACCCTCGCGTCCGAGCTGATCGGCGGCGGTGACCCGAAGCGCATCAACTCCGGCGGGCTCGAGATCTCGCCCTTGCCCTTGCAGGGCGGCAAGGTCCTGTACTTCGCCGCCGGCCTGGCGCCTTCGCCGCGACCGGACCTGCGCCCCGAACCGGTCGGCGCGCTCCGCCCGGGGATGGGGACGGCCCAAGCCCCGGCCGCCTGGGCGGTGGGCGGCTATCGCCCGTACCGCACCGAACTCGGCAAGGACGGCTGGTCGGAGCCCCGGCCGGTGGTGCTGGAGGGCCTCCCCGAGGACGCCAGCGCACGTTTCACCTGGGTGAGACAAAACGAGACGTCCGGGCTCGTCGAGGTGCTGACGGTGGGGGGCGAGCGGCAACTCTTCGAGGTCCACCGCGACGACGCCCGCAAGCCCTGGGGTCCCCTCCAGCGGGTGGCGCTGCCGAGCGGCGAGAGCACAGGCGACGCCCAGCGTTTCGGGCCACAGCTCGACTACCTGATCTGGACCGCCTACGAGGCCGACTCCTCGGACCTCTGGCTGAAGCTGCCGGACAAGGAAGGGCAGCTGCTCGAGCCGCGCATCAACACGCTGGGGCCCGAGTACGCGCCGCGAGTAGGGCCGGAGTCGATCCTCTACTTTTGCCGGGGCGATCGCCAGCTCCTGTTCCAGAAGCAAGTGGTGCGTGAAGTGCGCCTGCCGGGCCAGCAGCGGCGGCCGCTGCTCGAGGCTGCGCCCACCGCCGACGGCGCGTGGCTGTTCTGCCGCCTCCCGCGCTACACCCCGGGTCAGCTCGACTGGAACATCGCGGTGGTGCCGGTGAAAGATGGCGAGTGGGGCGCGCCCGTGCTCGCGGACGACTGGCGGCCCCAGTAGGACCCCACCTCCCGCGACCGGCGCCTCGCCTGTTGCCTGGCCGGCTCGCCGCGGCTACGCTTGGGCCATGACAGTTCTGGCCGGGGATGCGGGCGGCACCAAGACCATCCTGGCGCTGGTCGAGGGCGAGGAGCACGATTTCCGGATCGTCGCCGAGGAGCGGTTCGCGAGTGCCGAGTACCCCGGCCTCGCCCCGATCGTGCGGCGCTTTCTCGAGGCGCACGAGGCGACGGTGGAGGCGGCGTGCTTCGGGGTCCCGGGGGCAGTGCGCCACGGCGAGTGCGGCACCCCCAACCTGCCGTGGTTCCTGTCCGAAAGCGAGCTGGAAAGCGCCACGGGCGTGCCGCACGTGCGGCTCGTCAACGACTTCGCGGCGGCCGCCGCGGGTGTCCTGGTGCTCCCGCCCTCGGCGCTGCTCGCGCTGCAGCCCGGGAGGCCGGTCAGCACCGGCCACAAGGCGGTGCTGGGGGCGGGGACCGGGCTCGGGCAGGCTATCTTGGTCTGGGACGGCAGCCAGCACCTCATCGTGCCGACCGAGGCGGGGCATGCCGACTTCGCGCCGCAGGGCGACCTCCAGCGGGAGCTGGCGGCGAGCCTGGAGGCGAAGCTGGGCCACGTCTCGGTCGAGCGCCTGGTGTCCGGGCCCGGGCTGCGGCGCATCTACGAGTTCCTGGTCGAGCGGGGCGTGTCGAGCTGGCCGGAGGTGCGCGAGGCGTTCGCGGTCGACGACCCCGCGGCCGTCATCTCCAGCTATGCCTTGCGCCGCCGCGACCTGGCGTGCGAGCAGGCGCTCGACCTCTTCTTCGAGCTGTACGGGGCCGAGGCGGGCAACCTCGCGCTGCGCACACTGCCCACTGGCGGGCTTTACGTGGTCGGCGGCATTGCCATCAAGAACCTCGAGAAGCTGCAGGACGGCACCTTCATGCGGGCGTTTCGTCGCAAGGGCCGGCTGCGAGCAGTGCTGGAGCAGATCCCGGTCCATGTGGCGCTGGAGCACCTCGTCGGGTTGCTCGGCGCCGCCCGGGAGGCCGTCCGCCTCGTGCCGGTCCGCTGACCCGGTAGCGGCGGGGGGCCGGCAACGCTCACGGCACCAGTACCAGGCCTTCGCGGCGGCGGCCGTCCACCCTCACCTCGATCGGCCCGTCCATGCGCAGGTGGCGGACCTTGCCGCCGCACGCCGTGGCCGCTGCCGGTTGGGCCGCGAGCCACTCCCAGTCGATGCGCCCCCCGTCGCCGAGGTGGACGCCGAGGTACGGAATCCCGGCCGCCGTCAGATGGTGGAAGAAGTGCGAGCCGTGCGAAGGATCGCCGACGAGGTCCGCGAAGTCCGTCTCCACGATGGCTCGGACACCGCTCACCTGCGACCAGGCAACAGGGACCCCCAGCCACTGGTCGCGCGACCCCCACCGCCCCGGCCCGATCAGCAGGTACGGCCGGCCCGTCCGGCGCAGCTCGCGGTCGAGGCGCTCGAGCTCCCCGGCCGCCTCCAGTGTGCGGGCCCGGTCCAGGTCGGCGAACACCACCACGATGTCCGCGATGTCGCGGATCGCGCCGTGGCCGAGCGCCACGCACGAGCGCACGATTTCACGTCCGCCCGCGGCGCGGGGGGAAGACAGCGGCGCGGACTCGCCGCCTCCCGCCAACGGCCGGCACTGCAGGAGCCACAGCGTTGGCTCCTCGTCGCGCGCCTCGAGGTCCATGGCGAACTCGACCTCGACCGGCCCGTGCAGCGCCGCCTCGAGGGTGCGCAGCAGCCAGTGCAGCACCGGACCGAGCGGGAGCTGACGTCCCCGCAGCAGGCGCTGGAACGTGACGAGCGGCGCCCCGCCTTCCCTGATCCCGTCCACCAGCGAGTCGTTGGCCGCGAGGTACGTGGAAGCGATGGCCGCGCCGATGCCTTGCTTCAGCTCGCGCGCCACTTCCAGTTCCACGAGCCCCGGCTCGCCCGGCCACACCAGCTCGCCGCCGGCCTCGAGGTCGAGCGCCCACAGATGCCGCTGTGCGCCGGCCAGCGTGTCGCGGACCGAGCCGTGCTGGGGCACCACGTTGGGGTAGCGGGGACAAAAACGCAGCCCCTCCCGCCCTTCGACAAGCGCCTTGCCGAGCCCCATGGCCACCACCGCGACCCCGTCTTCGGGTCGCATGTCTCTGAAAGGGTAGTAGTTGAACGACGTCGCGAGACCCGAGAAGGTGGGGTAGAAGTAGCGCCCGTGGCGGCGCCCCACGAGCGGCTGCACGAGTGCCGCCATGGCCGGCCGGTGGCGGATCCCCGCCGCGGTGAGTAGCCGCCGCGCGTCGGCCGTGAAAGGGGAGGCCCACACGATCGAGAGCGCCGCCAGCACTTTCTCAAGGCGCTCGTCGGGGTCGTGCTCCCCGTCCACCAGCACCGTCGCGAACGCTCCAGCGAGAGGGTGCCGCCGGCAGTCCTCCAGGCTCGCGGAAGAGCGCACCGCCAGCGGTCCCGGCGTGCGGGCCAGCCACTCTGCGACCCGGGCGCGCACGGCGCGGGGCGGCCTGGCGCGGCGGAACGTCTGCACGATTTCGGCGTCGGAAAGCGCCGAGGCGCACGCCACGAGCCCGAACAATGCGTTGTCCTCGAGAAACCGCTCGCACACTTCGGTAGGCAGCAGCAGCGTGGGGGGAACCCCCAGCCGCACGCCCTCGAAAGGTACGGCGCTCCCTGCAGCCAGGCGCGCCAGCACGGCCAGCCCCCGTCCCTTCCCGCCCAGGGAGCCCGCCCCGAGGCAGTCGAGCCCCGGCACCGCGGTGGACGGGCGCCGGGCCCAGACGTACGCGACATCGCCGGTGGCGGCGACTTCCCGCAGGGGGACCGAGCAGCGGCGGGGCGGCGACGCGGCGCGAGGCAGCGGCGGCAGCGCCCGCCGGATCGCGGCGCGTAGCAGGTCGAGCGGCGAGTCCATCGTCTTGCCGACAAACCCCACCCCGGCGTCCGCCCCCGCGGTCGCAGCCGCCTCGTCGGCCGACGCCAGGATGACCGGCACGCCGGGGGTACGGCGGCGCACCTCGGCCAGGAGGCGGAGCCCGACCAGCCGCTCCGGCCGCCCGCCGCGCGGGTACTCGCCGTCACTGACAGCCAGCCGGAGCCGCTCGCCCAGCGCCTCGAGCGCCGCGACCGCCTCCTCGTAGTCCCGCGCCCACAGCGTGCGCACCCTTCCTCGGGCCAGGTGGCGACCGTGCATTTGCAGCACCTCGATCGCCAGCGACGCCCACCCCGGGTCGTCCTCGACGAGCAGCAGCGCCGGCGTCGAAGGGTCGCCCCACCAGCGGTCGGCGGCGAGGCAGAGCAGGCTCGGGAGCGCGCTCTTGCGGCCGTACCCCACGAGCGCGAGATCGTCGCGCCCGGCGGCGACCGCATCGAGCGGGTGGCTGGCGAGGATCGCGCAGCGCGGGGTGGGGGAGGCGGCCCGCGCCGCTGCCAGGATCCGGTCTGGGGGCAGGAGCGTGCTTCCGCCCAGCGCCACCACGAGATCGGGGGCACGGCGCGCCAGCGCCTGCTCGCACGCCGCGGCGGTGGCCGCCACCTCGAGCCTCCAGCAACGCCCGCCGAGCTCCCCGGTCACGCTCGCCGAGCCCTCCCCGAGCGCGGCAAAAAGGTCGTATGGCGAACCGGTCACCAGCGCCCGCAGCGGCTGCACGGGCGCCCGTGGCCGTTTGCCGCGGGACGGCAGGAGCGTCATGCAGCACCGGCTTATAGGCTTGCCCTGGCCGGCTGTCAAACCGCGCCAGGTTCAACTGGCTCGTGCCAGGCCGAGCGCTCCAGGCGTGCAGGCGGTACCATGTGGCGTGCCCGAGCCGGCGGACTCCCCACGTTCCACCCTCGCGACGATCGGCGCCCTCGCTGCCGTGACCTGCACCGGCCTCGCCGGGCTCGTCTACGAGGTGGTGTGGTCGCGGGCCCTCGCGGCGCTGTTCGGCTCGGTGCTGACGGCCACGGGGACGTTCTTGGCGCTGCTGATGGGAGGGATGGGCGCCGGCTCGGCGATGGGCGCGCGATGGGCGCGCCGCAGCCGACGGCCGCTGCTCGTTTTCGGGGTCGTCGAGCTGGGCGTCGCCGGCCTCGCTGCGCTGTCGCCCGCGCTGCTCACCAGCGCCGTGCCGCTCGTGACCACCCTCGACGCCCGCCTCCCCGATGCGCTGGCGCCGCTCGTCCCGGCGCTGCTGTCGGTGCTCGTGCTCGGGCCCGGGGTGGTGCTGCTGGGCAGCTCCTTCCCCCTCATGGTGGCGCACGTGGCGCGCGCTGGAGGCGGGGCGGGGCGGCACGGCGGCCTCGTGTACGGGTTCAACACCCTGGGAGCGGTGATGGGCACCGCGCTGGCCGGGTTCGCGCTGCTGCCGATCCTGGGCATTCGGTGCTCGCTGCTGCTCGCCGCCGCGCTCGACGCCCTCGTCGGGGCTGTCTGCGTCGGCGCGGGGTTGCGCGCCGGCGGCCGCGCCGCGGCACCAGACGACCCCGAATGCGAGGGCAGCCTCGCCCGGGAGGCCCGCGCGGCCGTTCAGGTGGCCTGGCTCGGAGGCATGGCGGCGCTCGCCCTCGAGGTCGCCTGGTTTCGCGCCCTCATGCTCGTCTTCGGCTCCTCGGTCTACTCCCTTTCGGCGATGCTCGTGGCGTTCCTGCTCGGACTGGCGGCGGGCTCGCTGTGGGTCGCGAGGTCCAGCCGCAGCCGGTCACCGAGCTGGCGACGCCTCGGCGAGACTCATGTCCTCGTCGCCTTCTCGGCCACCCTGGTGACGCTCGCGATCCAGCTCCTCCCGGCCGCCTTCATTCCCCTGCTCGCGGGCTCCCGCGGCTCGTTCGCGCCAATTCTGGGCGGCACCACGCTGCTGCTCGTGGCGGTCCTCGCGGTGCCCACCACCCTCATGGGAGCCGCGCTGCCGATGGCCGTGCACCTGGCCTCGCCCCCAGGCGCCGCCGCCACCGGCCAGGCAGCCGGGCGGGTTTACGCCGCCTCCTCGGCCGGCTCGGCGCTCGGCGCCCTGGCAGCGAGCTTCGTGCTGATCCCCGTGCTGCGCCTGCGCGGGGCGGTGGCCGTGGCTGCTGCCCTGTCGCTCGGAGCCGGAGCGCTGGCGCTGCGGCGGGCTTCCCCCGGCGAGCGCCGGTCGGCGTGGCAAGCGGCGGCGCTCGTGGCTGTCGTGTGGGCGGCGTGGTTCGGCGGGCTGCTGCCCTGGGACTGGCGCGTGCTCACGGGTGGCTACTACGCCTACGCGCACCTGTACTCCGAGCACCACGGCGCTGCCGCCGGCCCCGATCGGCGACCGGTGGTGCTTGTCGAAGCGTTCCCGTTCGACCTCCCGCCCGTGGACGCTCCCCGCCTCGCATCACCGCCCGGTGAGCGGCTGCTCGCCTGGGAAGAAGGGCTGCTCGCCCAGGTCGCAGTGGTCGAAAAGGACGGCGTGCGCAGCCTGCTCATCAACGGCAAGGCCGATGCCTCCAACGGCTTCGAGGACATGCGCACGCAGTCGCTGCTCGCCCACCTGCCGGCGCTGCTGGCGCCCCGCCCGCCCGGAGGCCCTGCTGTGGTGCTGGGGCTCGGCAGCGGCGTCACGGCCGGCACCGTGGCGGCCTGGGGTTTCGAGCCCGTGGTCGTGGCCGAAATCGAGCCCGCCGTGGTCAGGGCCGCGCGCTGGTTTGTAGCCGAGAACGGGGACGTCCTGGCCCGTCCTGCGACCCGCGTGAGGGTCGACGACGGCCGGCGCGTGCTGGCTCGCCTGCGCGAGCCTGTGGCGCTCATCACCTCCGAGCCCTCCAACCTCTGGATGTCGGGCGTGTCGCTGCTTTTCACTCGCGAGTTCTTCCAGCTCGCGGCCGCGCGGCTCGGCCCCGACGGCGTGCTGTGCCAGTGGCTGCACCTTTACCAGGTGTCGCCCCAAGACGTCCGCACCTTGATCGGCACCCTCACCGACGTGTTCCCGCATGCCGCGGCGGTCGTCGACGGGAGCGACCTGCTCCTGGTGGCCTCGCGCGCCCCCCTCACGCTCGACCCGCGTGCCTGGCAGCGCCGCGCCGCCGCCCACCCGGACGCCGCCCGCTCGCTTGCCGCCATCAGCGTGCGCTCGTCGGCGGCGCTCGCCCGTGGCCTCGTGGCCGACCAGCGCGCCCTGGCCGCCTGGGCGGTCGGAGCACCGCGCCACACCGACGACCGGCCGATCCTCGAGTTCACTGCTGCTCGACACCAGGCCACGGACTACTCGGCGGCCATCGTCGCCGCTCTCGTCAGAGCAGGCGAGGCGGCCGGCCCGATACCCCTCGGCGACGCCGGCTTCATCGGCCACCCACCCCGCGCCGCAAGGTGACGGCGGTCCACGAGCCGGCGGAAGGCGTCGCGTACGAGGTGGCGGTGACCCAGCCGGGACCCCGCGCCCGCGACACGCTCGACCGGGAAGCCGAGCCGCTGGCGCTCGAGGTGCTGGACGAGGCCACCTGCGCGATCCCGATCTCGTGCACGAGTGCCTGCGCGCAAGTACTGCAAGAGATGGCGCGGCACGAGTGCACGTCGCCCGGCGCCCTCGCCGGCTCGATCGCGGGGAAGCCGCCGTGCGTGAGAGGGGACCCGCTCGAGGTCATGCGGAGGCACGCGGGAGCCCCGGTGCGCTTCCCGGCCGAGAGTCGGAAGCCCGCCGTAGCGGTGCGAGATCGCTCGTCGCGCCCCCCGCGGTGCGGCGCCGGGGTCGTGGTCCGGGGCGAGCCGTCCCTAGGAGCGTGTTTCGCGGAAGTCACGGCGGCGAGTTGCGCTGACCAGTGGTG
>DAOOJE010000018.1:0-77602 GCA_035384965.1 Thermoanaerobaculaceae bacterium | reverse complement strand
ACATGCCCGAACCCTCCCACTCCCCAGACCCCCGCGACTTTGACGGGAACCTGTCCCGGGCGCGGAGCGCGTTGACGATGCCAGCACCGCAGGCCTATACTAGTTTCACGTTGGATGCGAATAAGGAGCCGCAGGAACGTGTTGCGTGGGGTGGGATGCACCGCAGGATGAAGCGCCGGCCCTCCAGTCGGGCCCGCACCCCGCATGTGAGGGGAGCGGGCGCGCGGCATGGAGGCCGCCGGCGGGCAAAGGAGAGTCGGAGATGACGCGTGATCGCAGCTTTCAAAAGGAGATCCCGCCGTCGCGGGTCAACATCCGGTACGTCAAGTACACCGGAGGCGCCCAGGAGCAGGTGGAGCTGCCCCTCAAGCTCCTGTTGCTCGGCGACTATACCGGCAGGCCGGACGCCACGCCGCTCGAGGAGCGCAAGAAGATCAGCGTCAACAAGGACAACTTCGCGGCCGTGATGCGGGAGCAGAACCTGCGGCTGTCGATGGTGGTGCCGAACCGGCTCTCCGGGGTGCAAGGCGACGAGATGACGGTCAACCTCGCCATCGAGTCGATGGACTCCTTCAACCCCGACGACATCGTCCGACAGGTGCCGGAGCTCGCCAAGATGCTCGAGATCCGCGAGCTGCTCGTGGACCTCAAGGCGCGGGTGATCACCAACAAGCGGTTCCGCCAGGCGCTCGAGCGGATCGTCAAGGACCCGTCGCAAATCGAGACGATCATGCGGGAGCTCGATCGGGTGGCTCCCTTGCCCGAGGGCGCCGCCAAGCTGCCCGAGGGGCAGGCGTGACCGGGCGCGCGGCACTCAGGGGGTGAAACCATGGAGAAGGAACGATCCAGCGCCAGGCAGCAGGTCACGACGGTCGAGGAGAAGGGTGTCCTCGACGGGTTGTTCGAGATGGTCGACATGGCGGCGCCCGCTGCGGGCGAGGCCGCCACGCCGGCAGGGAGGCTCTCCCAGGCCCTCAACATGCTGATTCGCGAGGTGGCCCTCGGCGGGCGCGCGGTCGAGCACGTCGACAAGGCCCTGGTGGACAGCCTCATTGCCAGTCTCGACCAGAAGATCTCGGCCCAGGTCAACGAGATCCTTCACCACCCCGACTTCCAGAGGCTGGAGTCGGCGTGGCGGGGGCTCAAGTTCCTGGTCGACCGGACCGACTTCCGCCGCAACATCCGGATCGAGATCCTGAACGTCTCCAAGGAGGACCTGCGGTCCGACTTCGAGGACGTGCCGGAGCCGATCCAGTCGGGGCTGTTCCGCCACGTTTACGTGCAGGAGTACGACCAGCCGGGCGGCGAGCCGATCGCCGCCATCATCGGCAACTACGAGTTCACCAACCATCCGCAGGACATCGCGCTGCTCGGGAACCTCTCCAAGATCGCCGCGGCGTGCCACGCCCCGTTCATCGGCTCCGTCGGGCACGACTTCTTCGGCCTGCGCTCGGTCGACGAGCTGCCGCGGCTGCCCGACGTGGCGCCGATCTTCGAGCAGGCCGAGTACGCCAAGTGGCGGGCGTTCCGCGACAGCGAGGACTCGCGCTACGTGGGGCTGACATTCCCGCGCTTCTTGCTGCGTTTGCCTTACGGGACCGAGACGATCCCGACGCGCACCTTCCACTTCGAGGAGGACGTGGCGGGCAGCCACGGCAACTACCTGTGGGGCAACGCCAGTTTCGCGTTCGCCTCGACCATGGCGCGGTCGTTCGCCGACCACGGCTGGTGCGTCAACATCCGCGGGCCGCAGTCGGGCGGCCTCGTGGAGGACCTGCCGCTGCACTTCTACGAGGCGGCGGGCGAGACGACGGTGAAGATCCCCACCGAGGTGCTGATTTCCGATCGCCGCGAGTTCGAGCTTTCGGAGCTCGGCTTCATCCCGTTCTCGTTTTACAAGAACAAGGACTTCGCCTGCTTCTTCTCGGCCAACTCGACGCAAAAGCCGAAAAAGTATCTGGATGCCGATGCCACCGCCAACAGCCGGCTGTCGGCCCGCTTGCCGTACCTGTTCCTGGTGAGCCGTCTGGCGCACTACCTCAAGGTCATCCAGCGCGAGAACATCGGCGCCGCCAAGGAGCGCGAGGAGCTGCAAAAGGAGCTCGAGACCTGGATCAAGACGCTGGTCACGGACATGAAGGATCCCGGCCCCGAACTCAAGGCCCGGTGCCCGCTCTCGGCGGCCCGGATCGTCGTCACCGACATCGCGGACAACCCAGGTTTCTACAACGTCGAAATGATGGTGCGGCCGCACTTCCAGATCGAGGGCGTGGACGTCAGCCTTTCACTTGTATCGCGGCTGCCCAAGGGCAAGAAGTAGGGTTGAAGCTGAAGGGCATCGAGTCCGGGCGCCGCAGGGGCGCCCGGGGGGTTTGGCAACAGGCAGGAAAAGGGAGGACATCATGCCACTGCCAGCGTACTTGGAGATCGGCGAAATCCCCGGTTCGTGCAAGGTTCAGGGCCGGGAAAACCATATGGAAATCCTCGGCTTCAGGCACGAGGTCTACATGCCCGTGGACCGCAAGGACGGCAGCGCGTCGGGCACGAGGGTCCACAAAGACCTGATCGTCATCAAGAACTTCGACAAGGCGTCCCCGAAGCTCTATCAGTACCTCTGCAACGGCAAGATCATCGGGTCGGCCACGCTCAAGTGGTACGAGATCGATCCCTCCGGCCAGGAGAAGATGTACTTCACTCACAAGCTCGAGAACGCCCGCGTCACCGCCGTCAGGCCGTACATGCCGGACGTCGACAACCCCAACAACGAGCAGTACAAGCACATGGAAGAGGTGGCGTTCCGGTACGAGAAGATCACCTGGACGTTCTGCGACGGCAACGTGGAGTTCACCGACTCCTGGGTGGAAGGCCGCTAGCGCGACCGGCCGGCGGCGTCGGAGCCCGGTGCGGAGCACCGCTGCTGGTGCCGCGCGTGGCGTGGCGCCACGGTCGTCGTGGCGACCGCCAGCGCTGGACCGGGCCAGAGCCGGGGTGTGAGTGGGGAGCGAGCTGATGGCCGAGCGGCGCGAGGAGCAGGGGTTCTTCGAACGGATGCTGGGGGCGCTGCCCGGCGCGCCGCAGCGTCGGCCGCCGCGCTGGGTGGGGGATCCGATCCGCGACCATCTCGTGCTGCTCCTCAACACGAGGCGCGGATCGGTGCCCCACCTGCCCGGCTACGGGTTGCCCGACGTGTCGGAGTTCTACACCGACTACCCGGGCTCGCTGGCCGAGCTGCGGCGCCTCGTCGAGCAGCTCATACGCACGTACGAGCCGCGCCTGTCCAACGTCCGGGTGCGCCTGCTGGAGACGGGAAGCTCGGAGTTCAGAGCCTCGTTCCTCATCTCCGGTGACCTCGAGGTGGACGAGCAGCCGGTGCGGGTCACGTATCGCACCACGATCAACAACGCCGGGCGGGCCGCGCTCGAGGAGTCGGGGCCGGAGTGACGGGCGATGACGAGAGCGTGGAGAGCGGATGCCGGGACCTGATCGCTACTACGAGGAGGAACTCAACTACCTCCTGGAGGCCGGCCGCGAGTACGCGAAGATGCACCCGGAGCGAGCCCGCTTCCTCAACCTGCGGGACCCTCGCGCCCGCGACCCGCACGTCGAGCGGCTGGTGGAATCGTTCGCGTTTCTGGTCGGCCGCGTCCGGCAGCGGCTCGACGACGACTTCCCGGAGCTCACGCACGGCCTGCTCGACCTCATCTTCCCGCACTACCTGAAGCCGATCCCTTCCCTCGCCCTGCTCGAGTTCCGCCCCATTCCGGGGATGCTGAGGGAGCGGCAGATTATCCCCAAGGGGTTTCTGGTCGACTCCAGACCGACCTCGGCCGGCGTCGCGTGCCGCTTTTCCACGTCCTACCCCGTGGAGATCTACCCGATCGTGCTGGAAGCGGCGGGCGTGCACGCCGACGACGCCGGCCAGCGCAGCATTCGCTTTGCGCTGGGCGTGCTCGAAGGCGCCGACCCCGGAGTGCTTGACATCGGCCGCTTGCGGGTGTGCCTCGCTGGCGAGCCCACGGAGTCGTTCGCGCTGTACCGGGCCATTCACCAGTCGCTGAAGGACGTCGTGCTCCACGTCTCGCGCGACCGGCGGCGAGTGCTGCCGGCGTCGTGCGTGCGGCCCGTGGGGTTCGCCGAGGAGGACGCAGTCCTTGCCTACCCCGGCGTCAGCTTCCCGGGGTACCGGCTACTTTCCGAGTACTTCGCGTTTCCCGAGAAGTTCCTGTTCTTCGACATCGTCGGGTTGGGGCGGCTGGAACTCGACAAGGGAGCGCGGAGCTGCGAGCTGGAGCTGCGCTTTTCGACCCGCTTGCCCGACAAGGTGCGGCCGACCCGGGAGTCGTTCCGCCTCTACGCAACGCCCATCGTCAACCTCTTCCCCCGCAACGGCGAACCCATCGTGGTGACCCAGCTCAAGACCCGCTACCGCGTGCTCGGGGACTACACCCACCCTGACGCCTACGAGGTGGTGTCGGTGGACAGCGTCGAAGGCGTGCGGAGCTCGGACGGCGCGCGGCGCCAGCACCACCCGTTCTACTCCTTCAGCGGCCCCGGTCCCGAGACGCGCGGCGAGATGACGTTCTTCCACACCCAGTCGGGCCGCAGCCCGTCCGGTGCCTGGGTGACGTACCTCTCGCTCGTCCAGCCGACCCGGGGGCGGCTGCCGAGCGAGGAGACGCTGTCGCTGGAGCTTTCCTGCATGAACGGGCCACTGTGCCGCGAAGTGGGGATCGAGGACGTGCGGGTGGCGGCCGTCAAGCGTCTCGAGTTCGCCACCTTCCGCAACTTCACCCGCCCCACGGCGCCGCTGTACCCCCGGCTGGGGGAGGGCAGCGAGTGGCGGTTCGTGTCGCACCTGGCGCTCAACTTCCAGTCGCTGGCCGCGCCGGGTGCCCTCGCGAGCCTGCTCGGCCTCTACGACCCCGGCGGCCAGCAGGCGAACCAGCGGCGCATCGAGGCGATCCGCCGGGTGGAGGCCACGCCGAGCGAGCGTGTGCTGGGAGGGGTCGCGGTGCGAGGGACGCGTCTGGAGGTGGAGCTGGACGAGAGCGGGTTCGACGACGAGGGGGACCTCGTGCTTTTCGTCCAGGTGCTCTCGGAGTACGTGTCGCTGTATGCCGAGACCAACTCGTTTGCCGAGCTGGTCGCGCTCCGGCATCCATCGGGGGAGGTGCTGCGGTGTCCGCCGGCAGCGGGCAAGCGACCGCTTCTCTGACCGCACGGCTGGGGGCGGAAGGGCACCGGTTCGACTTCTTCCAGCTGGTGTACCTGCTCGAGCGGTGGCTCGACCGCCGGGCAGCGGTCGGCGGGCGCGGGCCGTTCGAGGCGGAGGGGGTGCGCTTCCGGCCCGACCCGTCGCTGGCGTTCTCGCCGTCCGACGTGCGGCGAGTCGAGACGGCGGGCGAGGAGGAGCGGCGGCGGGGCGAGAGCTGGGACCACCGGGTGGTGGTCAACTTCATGGGGCTGTACGGCGTCGCGGCACCGTCCCCGGTGTACTTCTCGGAGCTCGTCGGCTTCGAGGACGTCGACCCCGATCCCCTGGTGGACTTCCTGGACATCTTCAACCACCGGATCATCTCGCTGTACTACCGGGCCTGGCTGCGCTATCGCTACCCCTTCCGGTACGAGGTGGGCGGGGGCGACGAGCTGTCGGGGTACCTCCTGTCGTTTCTGGGGCTCGGCGATCCAACCACGCGGGGCAACCTCGGGGTGGCGCCGGAGCGCCTGCTCAAGTACATCGGGTTGCTGTCGCTGCGCAGCAAACCGCCGGAAGCGCTGCAACGGGTCCTGAGCGACTACCTCGAGGGTGTCCCGGCCGCCGTCGACGAACTGGTGCTGCGCTGGGTGGCGATCGCCCCCGCCAACCGCAACCGGCTTGGGGTCGCGGCCAGCACGCTGGGGTCGGACCTGCTGCTGGGAACGCGGATGCCCGATCGCATGGGGCGCATGAGGGTGGTGCTCGGTCCGCTCGGGCTCGACCGGTTCCGGGAGCTGCTCCCCGACCGCGCGCTGTTCGGGGAGGTGTGCAGCCTCGTCGAGATGCAAACGTTCAAGCGTTTCGAGTATGACCTGGAGCTGCGGCTGCGCGGTCCGGAGGTGCCGACCCTGAGCGTCGGCGGGCCGGACCCGGCGCGGCTGGGCTGGACCTCGTTCCTGTGCAGCCAGCCGGGACGAGCCGAGGACGCCGCCGTCCGGCTGCAGCCGGTGCGGCGGTCGGAAGGCAGGGAGGTGCGAGCATGATCACGCGGGACGTTCGAGCGCTGCTCGGCAAGACCAACCAGTACCTGGCGCGGCAGCTCGAGGCGGCGGCCGGTTTCTGCATCGCCCGCACCCACTACGAGGTGACGCTGGAACACCTCTTCTGCAAACTGCTGGAGGACGGCCGCGGCGACCTCGTGCGGATCCTCCGGCATTTCGGCATCGACCCCGGGGCGTTCGAAGGCCGCCTGCTGGCCGCCGTCGAGCAGATGCGGTTCGGCAACACCGGGCGGCCGAGCTTTTCTCCTCAGCTGCTGGACGTCATCGAGCAGGCGTACCTCATCGGCTCGCTCGAGTACGGCCAGGAACAGATCCGCTCCGGGACCGTGCTGGCGGCGGCGCTGGCCAGCGCCGGGATGTCGCCGTTCCGATCGTACCTCGACCTGCTCGAGCCGGTCCGGCTGGACGAACTCAAGGGCTCGTTCGCCGGCATCGTGGCCGGCTCGGAGGAGGATCGCCCGGCGACGGGCCGGTTCGGCGCCCCGCGCCCGGAGCGCGTGGCGCAGCCCGGTGCGAAGGGCGAGAGCGCGCTCGCACAGTTCTGCATCGACGTCACGCAGCGCGTGCGCGAAGGGGCCGTCGACCCCGTGCTCGGGCGTGACGAGGAAATCCGCCAGATGGTGGACATCCTCGTGCGGCGGCGCAAGAACAACCCGATTCTGGTCGGGGAGGCGGGGGTCGGCAAGACCGCCCTGGTGGAAGGGCTGGCGCTGCGCATCGTCGCCGAGGACGTGCCCGGACCTCTCAAGGACACGCGCATCCTCAACCTCGACCTGGGCTTGCTGCAGGCCGGCGCCGGCGTGAAGGGGGAGTTCGAAAACCGCCTCAAGTCGGTCATCGCGGAAATCAACGAGGCCAGGGCGGCAGGGGAGAAGATCATCACCTTCATCGACGAGGCGCACACCCTCATCGGCGCCGGAGGGCCGGCGGGCGGCGGCGACGCGGCCAACCTCCTCAAGCCGGCGCTGGCCCGCGGCGAGCTGCGCACCATCGCCGCCACCACCTGGTCGGAGTACAAGAAGTACTTCGAGAAGGACGCGGCGCTGGCGCGCCGCTTCCAGCTCGTGAAGGTGGACGAACCGGACGAGGCGAGGGCGATCACCATGCTGCGCGGGGTGCGGCCCAAGTTCGAGGAGGCCCACGACGTGCGCATCCTCGACAGCGCCGTGGTGGCGGCGGTGCAGCTCTCGCAGCGCTACATCTCGGGCCGGCAGCTCCCCGACAAGTGCGTCGACGTGCTGGACACCGCCTCGTCGCGCGTCAAGATCGGGCTGGACGCCAAGCCGGCGGCGATGGACCGCATCGAGCGGCGGATCATGTACGACGAGATGGCGCTGGCGGCGCGCAAGCGCGACGTGGAGGGCGGCACTTTCCAGGACGACGGCGAGATGGCTCGCCTCGAGGCGTCCATTGCCGCCGCGCGCGAGGAGCTGGCGGCGATCGCCGCGGCCTGGGAACGGGAAAAGGCGGCAGTGGCGAACGTCGAGGCGGTGCGCTCCGAGGGGGGCAGCCCCGAGGCGGTGCGGGCGGCGCTGGCCGAGCTTGCGGTGGTGCAGGGGGGCAGCCCGCTCATCCCGCTCGAGGTGACCCCCGATGTGGTGGCATCGGTGGTCGCCGACTGGACAGGCATCCCGGTCGGCAAGATGGTGCGCGACCAGGCCGGGATCGTACTCGAGCTCGAGCGGCACCTCGGCACGCGCATCATCGGCCAGGACCATGCGCTGGCGGTGCTCGGCGAGCGCATCCGGGCCGCCCGGGCGGGGCTCGGCAACCCCAACGCGCCGCAAGGGGTCTTCCTCATGGTCGGCCCGTCGGGGGTGGGCAAGACCGAGACCGGGCTGGCGCTCGCCGATCTGCTGTACGGGGGAGAGCGCTTCCTGACCACCGTCAACATGTCGGAGTACCAGGAAGCGCACACGGTGTCGCGGCTCATCGGCTCGCCGCCCGGCTACGTCGGCTACGGCGAGGGCGGGGTGCTCACCGAGGCGGTGCGCCAGCGGCCGTACAGCGTGGTGCTGCTCGACGAGGTCGAGAAGTCGCACGCCGACGTCATGAACCTCTTCTACCAGGTGTTCGACAAGGGCGTGCTTTCCGACGGCGAGGGGCGCGAGATCGACTTCAGGAACACGGTCCTGATCCTGACCTCGAACCTGGCCTCCGACACCATCATGGAGATGGCGGCGGCCGGGGCCTCGCCGGAGGACCTCGTCGAAGGGATCCGGCCGGCGCTGCGCGAGCGCTTCAAGCCGGCGCTGCTCGCCCGCATGACCATCGTGCCGTACTATCCGATCAGCCCCGAGAACATGCGGCGCATCGTCGACCTCAAGCTCGCCAAGGTGGCGGAGCGGCTGGCCGCCAACGCCCGCGTCAGGCTCGAGACTACCCCGGCGCTCGCCGACTGGGTGGCCGAGCGTTGCACCGTGGAGGAGACCGGCGCCCGCAACGTGGACCAGGTCATCGCCGGGCAGATCCTGCCCCGCATCTCCACCGAGATCCTGTCGCGCCTCGCCAAGGACGAGCCGGTGGGTGTGGTGCGGGCCGACGTCGGCGAGGACGGCACGCTGAGCATCGCGTTCGCGTAGGGGAGTGCCGCGCCCGGGGGCCGGTCCTCGGCACGGGTCCTGCGCCGAGCCGATGGGGCCAGGCCACGTGGCGGCGCCGAAGGCAGGAAGCCCCGTGCCGCGCACCGGCAGCCCTCCAGGCCCCCCGCGGCGGGGACGGAGACGGCCGAAACAAGACGGGGAGGCGACCGTACAAACATGGTCTCGCCCGCGAGCCTCGGGCGGGAGCCGACCGCTGTCGGGTTCGCGGCGGCGGGAAAGTCCCGCTGCGAACCACAGACCGCAGACGGCGAATTGACCGGATCCGGCGGGCGTGGAAAACTGCCCGCCCGAAAGGGGGTGCCGAATGAGGCAACGAACTCGCGCCGTCGCGCTCGTGATGCTGCTGGTGGCAGCCGTGGCCGGCGCACAACAGGTCAAGGTCAGGGAAGAGATGCTTCCCAACGGCATGAAGTTTCTGCTCGTGGAGCGCCACGACTCGCCGACCATAAGCTGCGGCTTCGTGGCCCGGGTCGGCTCGGTCAACGAGTCCCAGGGCATCACCGGCATCTCGCACATGCTGGAGCACATGATGTTCAAGGGCACGAAGACGATCGGCACCACGGACTGGGCCCGCAACGAGGCCATCATCAAGGAGCAGGACGAGGTGCGGGCCGAGATGGCGAAGGAGTACAGCCTCCTGCGCGAGAAGCTGCGGCGCGGCGAGATCACCGGCAACATCCACGACGAGGCTAACGCGACTCCGCGGCTGAAGGAACTCAAGGCGCGCTACGACCGGCTCGCGGAGGAGGAAAAGGCCATCATCGTCAAGGACGAGCTGGACCAGATCTACACCGAGCAGGGTGGCTCCGGGCTCAACGCCGGCACCAGCGAGGACCAGACGTTTTACTTCATCACGTTGCCCTCCAACAAGCTGGAGCTGTGGTTCTGGATGGAGTCGGACCGCCTCCTGAACCCGGTGTTCCGCGAGTTCTACTCGGAGCGCGACGTGATCCGCGAGGAGCGCCGGCTGAGCCTCGAGTCGACCCCGACCGGGCGGCAGGAAGAAGCGTTCGACGCGATGTTCTGGCAGGCCTCGCCGTATCGGCACCAGGTCATCGGCTGGCCGGACGACATCGAGTCGTACACCCGCGAGGCGGCGGCCCGCCACTTCGCGACCTACTACGCACCCAACAACATCACCGCGGCGCTCGTGGGCGACTTCCGGGCCGAGGAGGCGATCGCGCTGGCCAAGAAGTACTTCGGTCGCATCCCGCGCGGGCAGGTGGAGCCGCCCGAAGTGGTGACGATGGAAATGCCGCAGCTTGCCGAAAAGCGCATGTTCACCGAGGCCGACACCAACCCCGAGGTGACGATCCGCTATCACACGGTGGCCTTCAACCACCCCGACAGCTTCGCTCTCGAGGTGCTGGCGAGCCTGCTCAACCGCCGCACCGGACGTCTGTACAAGTCGCTCGTCGAGGAGAAGAAGGTGGCGGTCGGCGAGCCGGGAGCGTTTTCCCGCGGCATGAAGTACGAGGGATACTTCGAACTTTCGGCCGAGATCAAGGATGGCGTGGAGCCGAAGGCGGTCGAGGACGCCCTGCTCGCCGAGCTCGCACGGCTGGCCGAGCAACCCGTCGAGGCGAGGGAGCTGCAGAAGGTCAAGAACCAGATCCTCGCCAACTCCTACCGCCGCCTCGGGTCCAACTTCTTCCTGCTGCTGCAGCTGCTGCTGTACGACTCGAACGGCGGCTGGCAGTACCTCAACGAGTCGCCGGCCAAGCTGCTGGCGGTGACGGCGGCCGACGTGCAGCGCGTTGCCAAGGCGTACCTCGCGCCCGAGAAGAAATCGGTGCTGACGATGGTCCGCAAGGCCGGCGCGGCGCCCGAGGATCCCGAGATTGCGGCCCTGCCTGCCGAGATGAAGGCCGCGGTCAAGCAGCAGCTCGCCGCCATTGCGCAGATCCAGGACCGGGCCCAGCTCGAGCAAATGCTCGCGATGTTCCAGCAGCAGGCCGGACAGGTCCCACCCCAGGCGAAGCCGGTCTTCGACATCATCCTCAAGAGGATGGAGCAGCGCATCGAGGCTCTGAGCGGCGGTGGCGCCGCGAGCACGCCGAAAAAGGAGAACTGACCATGCGACGCCAACACCTCGTCCTCGCCCTGTGCGTGCTGGCCGTGGCGGCCGCGGCGTCGGCCCAGATCCCCGACCGGCCCGAGAAACTCACGTACCCTGGCCTCGAGTGGAACGTCCCGGACCCGGCCCCCCTGCGGGCGGTGCTCGCCAACGGCGTCCCCGTGTACATCGCCGAGGACCGCCTCCTGCCGCTCGTCACCGTGCAGATCATGTTCCGTGGCGGCCGCTACCTCGAACCGGCCGGCAAGGAGGGCGTCGCGGCGCTCACCTCGACGGTGTGGCGGACCGGCGGCGCCGCCGATCTCGACCCCGCGGCGCTCGACGAGCAGCTCGATTTCCTGGCAGCGCAGCTGTTCACCAACGTCGGCGACACCACCGGCATGGTCAGCCTCAACCTGCTCTCCAAGGACCTCGACGCCGGCCTCGCCCTGCTCATGAAGGTGATGCGCTCCCCGCGCTTCGAGCAGGCCCGTCTCGACAAGGCCAGAGAGGACCTCATCTCCGACCTCAAGCGCCGCAACGACGACGCCGCCGACATCGAGAACCGGGAGTGGAACCGCCTCCTGTACGGGGACGGCTTCTGGATGAATCGGCTCGCCACCAAGGCCTCGGTGGACGGCATCACCCGGGAAGACCTCGTGGCGTTCCACGCGCAGCTCGCCAACCCGGCCAACTTCGTCGTCGCAGTGGCCGGCGACTTCGCTCGCAAGGACATGCTGGGCAAGCTGAACGCCACGCTCGGCGCCTGGAAGGCGACCGGCCCGAAGGTGCCGCCGGTGCCGCAGCCGACGGCTTCCGCCAGGCCCGGCGTGTACGCGGTGGACAAGAAGGACGTCAACCAGGGTCGGGTGTCGCTCGGCCACATCGGCCTGCGGCGGCCGGTTCCCGACGAGCAGGCGCTCGACGTCGCCAACGACATCCTGGGCGGCGGCGGCTTCACGGCGTGGATGATGAAGCGCATCCGCTCGGATGAGGGCCTGGCCTACGGCGCCTACTCCCGGTTCGGCGTCGGCGACCAGATGCCTGGCACCTTCCGTGCCTTCTTCCAGTCCAAGTCCGCGACCTGCGCCCGCGCGGCGACGCTGACGCTCGAGCTCATCGGCAAGCTGCGCGCCGGCGAGGCGAGCGCCAAGGACCTCGAGACCAGCAAGAAATCCTTCATCGAGACGCTGCCGCGGACGTTCGAGACCAGGCAGCGGACAGTGCAGCGGTTCGCCAACGACGAGCTCCTGGGGCTGCCGCACGAGTACTGGACCGGCTACCGGGCGCGCATGGCGGCGGTCACCAGTGAGGCCGTCAAGCAGGCCGCGGAGAAGTACATCAGGCCCGATCAGCTCATCGTGGTGATCGTCGGCAACCTGGACGAGATCTTCAAGGGCAGCCCGGAGCATCCGGACGCCACGTTCGAAAAGTTCGGGCCGATCACCAGGCTGCCGCTGCGCGATCCGCTGACGCTACAGCCGCTTGCCGAGTAGGTCGATCTCGCGCTGTCGCACTGGCGCCCGGGGAGACCCGGGCGCCTTCGCTCGGGATACTCCGGCCGGATCCGTCGCGAAAGGGCGTGGGAGCACGATCCGCCCGCGCAGCATGAGCCGGCCGAGGTGTCCCGGGTTATGCTGCACCGGGGAGGAACCGTGACGAGGGTCGTCCTGCACCGGCTGGCGACGAGCAAGCGCGCGCTCGACGCGTGCAGGCTCCTGGAGAGGCTTTTCGGGGAGGGCAAGCGGGTGCTCGTGTACTTCACCGACGAGGCCCGTGCTCGCACCTTCGACGAGTACCTGTGGACGTTCTCGCAGTCCTCGTTCGTCGGCCATTCACTGTGGGACGGGCGGTCGGAGATCGACGACCGGATAGTGCTGGCCCTGCGTACGCTCGCGCGCCCCAACGGCGCCACGGTCCTGGTGCTGGTCGACTCGCTCGAGGACCTCGACGGCGCCCGGGCGTTCGAGGAAGTTCACGATTTCGTCACCCCGCTGCCCGAGGACCAGGACAGGGCCGAGCGCTGGAAGGCGGCCGGTTACGAGGTGAGCTGATCCTCGCTCAGGCCCGCCACGCACCCTGGTGCACGATCGCCTCGAGAACCGAGCCCACCCGGGCCAGGGTCGCCGCGCACACGTGCTCGACGGTGTCGCTGACGCGGTGCCAGTGGGCGAAGTCGAGGTCCACGATATCGGCAGCAGGCACGCCCCGGCGAAGGAACGGGGTGTGGTCGTCGAGCACGGTGTGACCGGGAACGGCCACGAACGTGCCGGCGAGGCCGAGCGCCGCCGCAGTGGCCCAGACGGCGGCGGCGAGCCACGGCGTCGAGCTTCGCTCGATCAAGAAGCGCGCGTCCCTGCCGCCCACCATGTCGGCCACGATCACGGCCGCCGGCGCCGGTTGGAGCGTTGCCGCCATGCGTGCCGACCCGACGCAATACTCCCAGCCGTCGAGGCGGCCGCGGTCCTCGGCGTCGAAGAAGGCGAGCCAGAGACCGGGGGGAGGCGGGCTTTCGACTCGCGCCAGTTCGAGCAGCACCGCCACGCCGCTGGCACCGTCGTTGGCTCCCGGCACGGGCCGCCGGCGGCGCCACCACGACCGCTCGCGATCGGCGCGCGGGCGGGTGTCGTAGTGCGCCCCCAGCAGCAGCGCCGGCCCCGCCCCTCCGGCCCGAGCCAGGAGGTTGCGGCAGCGTTCGCCGCGGTGGACGAAGGTGTCCTCCTCCACCGGCCAGCCGCAGTCGGCCAGCGCCGAGGCGATAAGATCGGCGCAGCGCCGGCCGGCTTCCGAGCCGGCAGGCCGGGGACCGAGTGCACACTGCGCCTGCACGTGCTGCAGCGCGCGTTCGCCGTCGAAGCGGTTCATCGGTCCCCTTCGACCGGCTCTCGCTCGTCACGTCGCTGGCTCACGGCAGCAGCCGCATCGCCTCGGCACGGGCGACGAGATCGGGGCCGAAGACCCGGCCGTCGGGGTTGATGAGCCGGAAGTTGTCCCATTCGACGCGCGGCGCCTCCCAGTCGAGCTCGCGGGCTGCGTTGCCGTAGCGCTGCAAATAGAAGATGTTGGCGAACGGCAGCAGACCGGCACGCTCGACGAGGTCGACGACGGCCTGATCGTCGCCCGCCACCCCCCGGCGCCGCCGGACGTTGATGACCAGCGCGCGCTCGGGGTTGCGACCCATGAGGTCGCGCAGCAGCGTGGCGAGCTGCACCAGGTGCGGGTCGCGCTCGAGCAGGAAGTGGTTGAACGAGAGCTTGATCGAAAGCGGCGTGCCGAGCTTGCCGAGCCAGACCAGCAGGCCGCGCGGGCGGCGCGGCAGCAGCGTGCCGTTGGTGCACAGCACGAGCCGCTGGCAGCCGGGGTGCGCCCTCGCGATCTCGACGAAGCTCCAGAAGTCGGGGTGGCACAGTGGCTCGCCGCCTTCGAGCTGAACTTGGAACGCTCCCTCGGCCGGCAGCAGCTCGCGGAAGCGCTCGGGGGAGAGGAACGTGCGTCCCTTGATCCTGGCGCACGCCGAGCACCAGGGGCAGCCGCGGTTGCACGCGTTGGTGATCGCGACGTAGAGACGGATCGGCCGATCCGGGGTCGGCCGGTCGAGCAGCACAGTGGTCCTGGGATCCTCGCCGTTCACCGGAACAGGGTACAGCGAACGGCAGGTGGGGAGCAGGGGGGGCCGGATCGCGAAGGACGCGCCGGATGGTCCGCGCTCACTCCGGCTGCCCCTCGCCGCTGGTCCCTCCCTCGTCGCCGGTCCGCTCGATCCTGCGGGTGCCCAGGCAGCCCGGAAGAGATCCGGTGTCGTCCTCGCAGAGCCAATCGTCGTCGGGCTCGAAGTCGTTCATGTCGGCAGGCCTCCCGCCGCCCGCCAGCTTTCCGGCGGGCGCTGCACGACAAGCATGACACGGAGCCGGCGCCGCCCCAGCCGCACATCAGGTGTTGTCGGCCGAGGTCGGACCTGACGGCGCGGCGCTGTCCGTCGGCGGTGGGGTCTCCCGCTCGATCTCGATGCTGCAGTCGGTCAGCAGCGCGGCCAGCGCTCCGACAGCGGCCAGAACGGGCGAGATCACCGCGCCCACCACGCCCACCGTGAGCGGGAACTCGGCCACCGATCGCTCGCCTTGCCGGACCACGATCCGCCGCACGTTGCCCTCGCGGACGACCTGCTTGACCTTGTCGAGGAGCTGGCCACCCTCGAGCTTGACCGTTTCCCAGTACGAGCGCTCACCCATCGTCGCCTCCCGCGACGGCACTGGGCGGTCCCGGCCGTCGTACACGGTTGTACGCTGGGGCGTGCGTCCGGTTCTGTCGAGGTCGGCTTGACGGCGCCCGGTACCCCGTGGATGCTGCCGGCATGGATCTGCGAGCATCGCTGCGGCGACGTGACGGGTGGTTGGACCCCGAGACGAGGCAGGGGCGTCTGCTCGGGGCGGCGGTCGTCGCCGTGATCGCGGGCTGGGGTGTGGCGCGCGCCGCGCTGGTCGGGATCACCCACGACGAGGCGCTGACCTTGCTCATCCACGTGCCCGGCTCGTGGGGCGACGTCTTCGCCCATCGTCTCTACATCGGGTCCAACAACCACCTCCTGAACACGGTGTTCCTCAAGCTCCTGGCCGGGGTGCTGCCCCCCTTCGCCTGGGTGATCCGCCTTCCCGCCCTCGCCGGGCTGGCGATGTACCTGGCCGGCTGCTGGCGTCTGCTCCGGCGTCTCGTCTCAGGACCCCGCTTCGCGCTCGGCCTCGCCCTGATGGGGGCCAACCCCTTCGTCCTCGATCTCCAGACGGTGGCGCGGGGCTACGGGCTCGGCCTTGGGTTGCTCGCCCTGGCGGCGAGCGCCGTGCTCGACGCCCACGAGGCCGCCAGCGGCCGGGGCCGCGCGTTCGCGCAGGGGGTGGCGGCTTGTCTCGCCATGCTCGCCGTCGCCGCCAACCTGTCGATGGCGTACCCAGCCGTTGCCCTGGGCGTGCTGGCCATTGCCGGAGCGGCGCGGGGCCGGCGGCGAGGCGAAAAGGTGCTGGGGCTTCTGGCTGCGGCTGCCTCCTGGTCGCTCGGCGCGCTCGCATCGGCCGCTCTCTACCGCCCCAGCGTGCTTGCGAACATCGGGTACTACGTCGCCGAGTGGGGCGGGGAGCGCGGCTTCTGGGCCGACACGATGCGCAGCCTGGCTGCGGTTTCTCTCTACCGGCCCGAGTGGGCGGAGATCGCGCCGGTCCTGGCGGCGGTCTTCGGCCTGATCCTGGGAGCCGGGACGGTGCTGGCGGCGGTGCTCGTGGCACGTCGGGGGGCGTGCCACGCTCTCGCGGGCGGGGTCCTGTTCTGCTGGCTCGTGGCCGCAGCGATGGCGGCGGGGCGGCTGGCGTTCGGGACGCGCTGGCCGCTCGACCGCTCGGCGGTGGTTTTGTTGCCGGCGCTCGGCCTCGTGCTCGTCGGGGTCTGGGAGACGCTCGCGGGCGCCGGCTCGCATCCGGCCAGACTGGGAGCGAGCGTGGCCGCGATGCTGGTGGCCGTCCTGGTGACCGGCTCGGTGGCGTCGTGGAACCTGCGCCGCACGCACCTCTGGGCGATGGACGCCGCGACCCCCACGGTCATGAGGTCCGTGGCCGCGGCGACTCGCGAGTGCGAGCGCGGCAGCGTGCGCATGGTGGTCTCGTGGAGGCTCGAGCCGGCCGTCAACTTCTACCGCGTCAGCCGGGCCGTCGACGCGCTGGCACCCGTCAGGCGGGAGCAGGTGCGCCCGGGGTTCGACTTCTACTACTTGCAGGGAGCGGACCGTGACGCCGTCCGGCTGCTCGGGCTGGCCGTCTGCCGGCAATTCCCGGACGCGCAGACGCTGCTGGCCGTGCCGGCGGGGCGCGCTTGCCCGCCGTCGTGACGGTCAGCTCTCGATGTCGGCGATGGCTGCGGCGGGGTCCGAGGACCCCTGGATGACCCTCTGGAGGCCCGGGAAGTAACGGTCCATGAGAGCGACCGAGAGATAGAGGTTGTTCTGGAACACGGCGTGCGAGAGCGCGCCCGTCTCCGTCTCGCAGGCTGCCTTGAAGCGCACCTCGCCGTCCGACAGGTCGATTTCGAAGTTCCCCAGCAGCAGCCCGTAGTTGGCGCGGGTGAGGAACTCCATGACGTCGCGGCGTCGGTGTTCCGGCACCTTCCCCTCCACGAAGGTCAAGAAGCGCACCACGGCCCGCTCGGCGTCCACCACGATGACCATGCGGTACGAGCCGTTGTCGCCGGCGACCGCCATCTCGACCGCGGGGTGGCCGCCGATGCGGCGAAACTGGACTCCGTCCTGCTCCAGATGCGCGAGAACGTTCTCGAATAGGTCGGCCACGTGCGTCCTCCGGGTGCCATTGTAGACGCACACCGGCGGCCGGCTTTCCAAGGCGGAGGCTCGGGTTCGGCGGGTCCGGGTGGCGAGCCCCGCCCGCCCCGGGATGCTACTCTCTCGGCGTGCCGCGCCTGCTCCTCGTGGGACCTTCCTGGCCGTTGCGCGGCGGCGTTGCCCGGACGACCACTCTGCTGGCGCGGGCGCTGGCCGAGGCCGGCTCGCTGGCCGCTTTCCTGGTACCGTCGAGGCAGTACCCGAGTTGGCTGTACCCTGGCGCCTCCGACATCGACCCGGATGCGTGCCCGCGCCTTCCGGAAGCGCACCGGTGCTACGGGGTGTTCGAGCCGTGGACTTGGAAGGAGGCAGCGAGGGTCGGACGAGCGGCGGCAGCCGACGCTCTCGTGCTGCCTTACTGGACCATGGCGTGGGCGCCGCTCGAGCTCGGTCTGGCGCGGCGCCTCGCCCTGCCGGTCGTGGCGATCGTGCACAACCCGGCAGACCATGACGCCTCACGCCTGGCCCGCCTGATGGCCGGCCGGGTGCTGGGCCGTGCCGCGGCGTACCTCTGCCACGCCCGCTCCGTGGAGCTGCAAGTTCTGGCCCGCTTTCCGGGCCGGCCGACCGCCGTCCATCCGCTCCCCGCCGACCCCCCACCCCGCGCCGACCGGGCAGCGGCCAGGGCCAGGCTCGGGCTGAAGGCGAACGACGTCGCCGTGCTGTGCCTCGGTCTCATCCGTCCCTACAAGGGGGTGGAAGTGCTGCTCGAAGCGGTCTCGAGCTTGCCCCGGGAGGTGCCCGTGACGCTGCTGCTGGCCGGCGAGCCATGGGGGGACAGAAAGGCATCCCTGGCCGAGCGGCTGGCCAGGTCTGACCTTGCGGGTCGGGTACGGGCCAGGCTCGAGTGGGTGCCGGAGCGCGAGGTGGGGGAGTGGTTCGCGGCGGCAGACGCAGCGGTGCTGCCGTACCTGGCGGCCACCGGCTCGGCCGTGGCGGCGCAGGCGCTGGGGGCGGGCCTGCCGGTGATCGGCACTCGCGTGGGAGGCATTGCCGAGGTCGTCACCGACGAGGACAGCGGGCTGCTCGTGCCCCCCGGCGACGCCTCGGCGCTGGCCGGCGCACTGCGCCAGCTGGCGGCGCCCGGCGTTCTCGCGCATCTGGCGGCAGGCGCGGCGGCGGCGGCGGGACGCTGGAGCTGGCGCTCCTACGCAACAACCCTGCTGGAGCTGGTCGGTGCCGTGGGTCACACTACGCCGGGCCACCACGGCGGACGGGCGGGCTATACTGACGCGGCGGCTGGAGACTCGACGTGATCGCAGCTAGCTCTGGAGGTTTGGACTGAACCCTCTCTGGTTGGCTCTGCCAGTTGTTCCGGCGGTGCTCGACACGCTCATGAGGTTCCGCCTGGCGAAGGCGAGCCGGAAGTGTCGATCGAGGGCAACGGCCGGCACCGTCCCCCCCTTGCGCTGGCTGGCCGTGGTACCGGCGCGAGGGGAGGGGAGGGCGGTCGAGCCGACGCTCCGGTCGCTCCAGGAGGCGGCGCGGGGGCACACGGTCAGAATCGTGGTCCTCATGGACGGTCCGGACGAGGCAACCGCAGCGTGCTGCCGGGAGCTGGGCGTCGAGACCGTGCTCAAGACCCCCGCCGGCCCGAGCAAGGGAGCTGCGCTGGCGTGGCTCGTCCGCGAGGCCGGAAGGCTGATGGCGGATGCGGACGCCGTGCTGCTCATGGACGTCGGGTCCCAGGCCTCGCCCGGTCTGTTCGACGCCCTGGTCATGGACGAGGGCGTGGACGGGTTGCAGACCCGACTGAGGGGCACCGGGAGTGGCACGGGGCTCGCCGCGGCCCACTCCGAGCGGGTCGGGCAGGAATGGGAGGACCGCGGGCGCCAGACGCTCGGCTGGGCCGTGCGCCTGCGCGGCACTGGCACCGCCCTCACCACGCGTGCCCTGGCCTGGGTGGCGCTGCGCCTCCGCACCCGCATCGAGGATCTCGAGGCGACGCTGTTGCTCGCTTCCGCCGGGTACCGGCTCGAGCTGGCGGATGCTGAAGTCGTGGACCTCAAGCCCTCCCTGATATCCGACGCCGCCCGGCAGCGGGCACGCTGGCTGACCGGCCGGGTGCACCTGGCGCTGCGCCACCCCCTGGCGCTCGGCAGGCTGTTCCTGCGCAGGCCGGGCGAGGCGATTGCGTTCGCGATCGAGCTGGCGAGCCGGCCGCTCTCGCTCACGGCGCTGCTCCGGCTGTTGGTCGCGGCGGCCCTGGCAGTTTCCGCTGCGGCGGGGGCCGGGCAACCGTGGCTCGAGGCCGCCGTGGCGGCCCTCCTTGTGGCGTCGGTGATGGGCGACCTGGCGATCGTTCAGCTGGCCGGCAGCATCGACTGGCGCAGTGCGGCCAAGCTGGCGTCGGCCTGGGTCGGTGCGGTGTTGCTGGCCCCGCGAGCGCTGTGGCGCTGGACGCGGGTCAGGCGATGAGGGCGCTGCTCGTCACCTCCCGGTTTCCATACCCCCCCTACACCGGCGACCGCATCCGCGCCGCCGCCTGGATCGAGGCGCTCGCGAGCAGCCTGGACCTGACGCTCGTGGCGCCGCGCGGGAAGCTCGAGCTGGTCCCGCGTGGGTGCAGGGTCGTGATGGCGCCGCGGGCTCCGCACCGCCTGGGCGTCTGCGCCGTCCGCGCCCTCGCGCGCGGCCTGCCGGTGACTTCGCTGCTTGCGGCTGGCTTCGCGTGGCGGCAGGCGCTGCGGGCGGCCGGAGCTGCCGGCGGGCCGTTCGATGTCGCGATCGTGCAGCTGGCCCGCCTCGACCCGTGGGTGTACCGCCATCTGCCGCCCGGGCGAAGGATCCTCGACGCCATCGACGCCCTCGGCGCCAACCTCGGCGAGCGGGCAGCCGCCTCGCTGGGGCTCGCCGCGGCGTTCTGGCGGTACGAAGCCGTCCGCACCGCCAGACTCGAGGCGGAGTGCGGCCGGCGCTACGACGTCGTGTCGGTGGTCGCCGCCACCGAGTGCGCCGCGTTCGGCGAGCGCGCCGTGGCGATCTCGCACGGCACCGCGCTCGGTCCGCCGGCGAGCGGGCGGCGCGACATCGACGCGGCGTTCTGGGGGCGCCTGGCCTATTTCGCGAACGAGGACGCGGTGCGCTTTCTGCTCGACGAGATCTGGCCGGCCGTGCGCCGGCGCAGGCCAGGCGCCACCCTGCTGGTGGCCGGCGCCGATGCCCCTGGCTGGGTGCGCCGGCGCCACGGCCGCGACGGGGTCACGGTGGAGTCCCCCCTGCACGACCGCCCGGCCACTCTCAGGCGCGTGCGCGTGGCGCTCGTGCCGCTGCGCTTCGGGACCGGCGCCTCCAACAAGGTCCTGGAAGCCGCCGAGGCCTCGTGTGCCGTCGTCTCGACGCCGGAAGGCGTGCGCGGGCTGCCGGAGCTGGCTGCGGAGGTCGAGCTGGGGCGCACCGCGGACGAGCTGGCGGCCCGCCTGGTGGGGCTGTGCGAGTGCCCGGCCATGGCCGAGGCGCAGGGCCGCCGCTTGCGCGAGGTGGTGGAGTCGTGCTACTCCCGCGCAACCGCCCGCCAGCGCCTGCTGGCGCTCGCGCAGGACGTGGCGATGGCGGGGCGGTAGGGGGTTCTGGTGGGCGTCGACGAGCCGAAAGTTCTCGTGGTCGTAGGCACGCGCCCGGAGACGATCAAGCTCGCGCCGGTGGTCGAGGCGCTGCGCGCCGGCGGGCGACTGCGGCCCGTGCTCGTGGCCACCTCGCAGCACCGTGAGATGCTGCGGCAGGCACTGCGGCCGTTCGGGCTCGTGCCCGACGTGGACCTCGATATCATGACCGCTGGCCAGACACCGACGCGCGTCGCGGCGGAGGTCCTGCGGCGGTTCGAGCCGTTGCTCGCCGAGCACCGACCGGCCTGGGTCGTCGTCCAGGGCGACACGACCACCGCGTTCGCGGCCGCCGTGGCCGCGTTCTACGGTGGCGTCAAGGTCGCGCACGTCGAGGCCGGGTTGCGCACCGGCCGGCTCGACGCCCCGTTCCCTGAGGAGTTCAACCGGCGTGCCGCCGCCGTGGCGGCCACCCTGCACCTGGCTCCCACCCCCCGCGCTGCGGCCAACCTCCGGGCCGAGGGGATCGGGGAAGAGCGCATCCTGGTCGTCGGCAACACGGTCGTGGACGCGGTGCAGCGCATCAGGCGGGGCCGTCCGTGCCCGGCCCCCGCCCACCCGCCGCTGGTGCTCGTGACCCTGCACCGCCGCGAGAGCTTCGGCGAGCCGATCGCCCGGGTGCTCGGCGCGCTCCGCGCCCTCGCCGAGCAGAACGTAGGGCGAATCAGGCTTGTCTATCCCGTGCACCCCAACCCGAACGTCGACCGGCCGGCGCGCGAGGCGCTTGGCGGCGTGCCCGGCATCGAGCTGCACGCCCCACTCGACTACCCCGAGTTCCTGGACCTGTTCGCCCGGGCGCGCTTCGTGCTCTCCGACTCCGGGGGTGTTCAGGAGGAGGGCCCGACGCTCGGCGTGCCGGTGCTCGTGCTGCGCGACACCACGGAGCGGCCCGAGGTCCTCGAGGTGGGGTGGGGGAGGCTCGTCGGCACCGACCCGGATCTCATCCTGGCCGAGGCGACCCGCCTGCTCCACGACGACGCGGCGCTCGCCGCCATGAAGCGGGGCCCCAACCCGTTCGGCGACGGCCGCACGGCCGCCCGCATCGCCCAGGCGCTGGTGGACCGGCTCTGACCCTCAGGCGAACTGCAGCCGGAAGCGGCCGTGGCCCTCGACACTGACGAGCAGCTCGTTTCCCTTGAGGTACGGCGGCCCTAGCAGCGAGCGCTCGATCTGGACCTCGATCCTGCCGTGCTCGTCGGCATGCTCGAACCGTTCCCATTCCTTCGTTTCATCTGGTGGCGCGAAGAGGCCCACCGGGCCCCGCATCGCGTTTCATCACCCGACCACGAACAGGCCCTTGACGACCCAGAGCTGCCCGCCGCGCTCGCGCACGTACGAGCGCAGCCACCCGGAGCGGATCGTGAGCGGTGACGCCATGTGAGCCTCCGGCGGTGCGCTACCGGCCGCGCACCAGGCCACCCATCAGATACACCCACGTCGTGACCCAGGCGGAAAGCAGGGTCACGACGCCGAACAGCATGACCCCGACGCTCTGCAGCGCCCAGCCCGAGAGAACGTTGCCGACCACGCAACCACTGGCGAGGCCGGCGCCGATGCCCACCAGCATGCCCCCGCCGAACGCCGTGATGACCTGCTCCGGGGGTTTCGGGAGCAGCTTGAAGCTGCCTTCCAGCCGCGCCGAGACGTGGCTGCCGGCCACCAGGCCCGCGGCCACGAGGACGAGCCACCAGGAGACCTTGCGCGCCGGGGGTGCGGGGGCGGTGGTGGGAGCCGGGTCTGCAGGCGCAGCGGCCGAGGAGGCCACCCGTGGGGCGGGCACGGCGCGCCATTCGCCCTGCACCGGGTTGGCGGTGAGGACGACGAGCCAGTGATAGACGCCGTGTGTCACACCGATCGGGTAGTTGCGGCCGCTCGCCGCCGCGGAGAGGTAAGCCGGTCCAGCCAGCAGACCGATGGCGAGCCCGGCTGCCCACGGGCGCCAGGACGCGGTAAGGGCGCGCTCGAGCCATCCGGTCCGGGGTGCCGGGCCATCCCGACGAGGGGGGTGGCGCCGGCGCCACACCGCTGCGGCAGCCGCGGTACAGGTGACGAGAACAGCCGTGATGGCCCAGAACGGCAAGCCGCTGAGTGCGCCGAGCGTGACCGGACCACCGTCGGGGGTGCGCAGCACGTGGGCTCCCAGCCAGCCTGCGGCGCGCTTGAGCGGGCCCGACTCGACCATGGCGACGCCGAGCGGGATGCCGATCAACCCCGCCATCGAGTTGAGGTTGCCGGCCCCGGTCTTGAAGAGGCAGCCCGAAACGCACCCTCCCGCGAGGACCATGCCAACGCCGAAGACCAGGCCGCCCACCAGGTAGCTGGCCCAGATCATGGGTTTCGGCGAGAGCTTCACGAGCTGCAGCAGATCCAGCGCCGCAAACGCGACCATGGCGGTCACGATCGCTACCCAGATCGCCCAGAGTCTGGCGCCTTCGCGCAGCACCAGCACCTCGCTCGCTGCCGCGGCGCCGCACACGCCACCTTTGTGGACGAAGAAGCCGAACAGGAACCCCACCGGCAGTGCGCTGAGCGCCCAGAGCTGCCAGCGCCAGGCTACCGCCGTGACCGCGGCGAGGAGCAGAAAGGCTCCGCCCGCCAGCCAGCGCCAGGTTCGAGGGGGAACGGCACGCGTCACGGTGTCCTCCAGCCGGGTCCCGACCTGCTGGCAGAATCGGCAGGAAGGCCCGAAATCTCGCGATCGGCGTTCGTCGTGGCCGTGGCGCTCACGGCGCACCGCCAGGCGTCATGGCTCCGAACATGAGCCCCGTGGCGGTGGCCATCGCGATCACCAGCGCCACGTAGGTGGACGTCTTCCTCGGCCCGAGGTACGAGTTGATCACCAGCATGTTGGGCAGCGACAGCGCGGGGCCGGCGAGCAGCAGCGCCAGCGCCGGTCCCTGCCCCATCCCCGAGCCCAGCAGGGCCTGCAGGATTGGCACCTCGGTGAGGGTCGCGAAGTACATGAAGGCGCCGACCACGCTTGACGCGAGGTTGGCGAGCAGAGAGTTGCCGCCGACCGACGACGCCACCCACGCGGACGGGATCAGCCCGTTGTCCATTCCGGGTCGTCCCATGAGCCAACCGGAGACCAGGATGCCGCCCAGCAGCAGCGGTGTGATTTGCTTGGCGAACGCCCACGTGGCCTCCATCCAACCGGCCAGTTCCTCGCGGTCGAACCAGCGCAGGATCATCCATCCGAGCGCGACCAGGAGCGCCCCGGTGAGGTGCCAGTGTACCGAGTGGATCGCCGCAAACACCCCGACGGCCTGGTTGGGCGCGCCCCAGTTGGCAAGCACCAGCGCCGCCACCATCACGCCCAGGAATGCGGCGTCCTGCCATCCCCGGCGCCTGGGCGCCTCGCCTTCGGACGCGAGGGCGAAGGGATCGGGCCCGTCGCTCAGCCTCGCGGCGTCCTCCTTGCGGAACAGTGCCGCCATGATCACCCCGATCACGGCGGCAAAAGCCACGGCACCGACCGCGCGAGCGACTCCGATCCGGATACCGAGCACTCGCGCCGTCAGGATGATGGCGAGCACGTTGATCGCCGGTCCCGAGTAGAGGAACGCGATGGCGGGCCCGAGTCCGGCGCCCCGCTTGTAGATGCCGGCGAACAGGGGAAGCACGGTGCACGAGCAGACCGCGAGGATGGCGCCGGACACCGAGGAGACACCGTAGGCCACCGGTCGGGGCGCGCTGGCGCCGAGGTAGCGCATCACCGCTCCCTGGCGCACGAAGTGGCTGATCGCCCCGGCGATGAAGAACGCTGGCACGAGACAGAGCAGGACGTGTTGGCGCGCGTAGTCCTTGAGCAGGTACAGCCCTTCCAGGAACGCCCCCTGCACCCGCGCCTGCTCGATGGGCAGGAAGTAAGCGGCAAGAAAGGCGCCGACGATAAGCAGCAGCTTGGTTCGTTCCTTCATGGTGTCCTTGCCCTAGATCCCAAGCAGCTTCTCGACCTCGTGGGCCTTGGGGATGCGACCGAGAAGCACGACCTTGCCGTCCACGACCACCACCGGTGTGGCCATCACTCCGAGCTCGACCATGCGGTCGATCGATTCGTTCTTGATGACTTCACAGGCGAGCCCTGCACTCTCCACGACGTGCCGAACCACGCGGTACGTCTCCTTGCAGCGTGGGCACCCCGGCCCCAATACTTCGATCGTCTTCGGTGCGTTGTTCACGTGTGACTCCTTTCCGAGCGCGTGGCGGCGCTCACGACCAAACCGCGCTCCACGCCAGCCTTGCCAGCAGGTAGCCGCCAACGCCGAGCAAGATGATGCCAAACACCTGGTGCACCCGCTGCGCCACGCGTGTCCATCGTCCGCCGAGCCACGCCCCCGCGAAGCCGCTCACCGCTCCGGCCACAAACAGCAGCACCACGTGTCCGAGCGAGTAGACCGCCAACAAGGCCGTGCCCCAGGCCACCTTCTGCTCGAACGCGACGAGCGACAGCACGACCACGAGGATCGGCGTGGCGCACGGCGATGACAGCGTGCCGGTGAGCGCCCCGAGCGCGAACGCGCCGGCGAGGCCGGCACCACGGAAGCGGGCACCGCTGATTTGTGGCAGTGGCAGGTGCACGAAGCCGGAGAGGTGCAACCCCATGGCGACGAGGATGACGCCCAAAAGCACCGTCCAGATCTCGCCCACGTCGCCGATGAGCCGACCCGTGAGGGCAGCGATCGCACCCAGAGCGGTGAAGCAGAGTGCGAGGCCGAGCACGAACGCTGTCGAAAGCGCAACCGCCCGGGAGCGGTTGGTACTGGTGCCGCCCACCGTGGCCACGACCAGGGGCACCGCCGCCAGCACGCATGGGCTTGCCGAGGACACCACCCCGCCCAGGAACACCAGGAGCAGCGTGAGGAGGGGAGACGCCGCGGCCGCCTGGTCGGCGAGCGACTGCAGCAGCTCCTGCATCAGAGTGCACCGACCTTGGCGAGCGCCGCCTTCAGCTCCTCGGCCGGCCAGATTCCCTGGTGGCGCAGCACCTCCTCGCCCTTGGGATTGAATACGACCTGTGTCGGCATGACCATGATCCGGAACCGGCGCGCAGTCTCGGGGTGCTTCTGGATCCAGAAGTTGCGCACCATGCCGCGCTCGCCGAGGGTGCTCTGGAGGTCGCGCAGGATCGGCTGCATCGCCTTGCACGGGATGCAGTGCTCGCCGCCGAACTCGACGAACAGCCACTTGCCTGCGCCGAGCGCGGCGTCGAGATGCGGGGGGTCGAGCGCCGGGATCTCGCCCGCGGGATCGGCCGCGAGGGCGGTACCGGACGCGACGAGGCAGCCAATGATCAGCAACAGCTTCAGGTAGGTTGACATGAAAGCACTCCTCTCGAGTCGTCGTGGCACGACACGCTCGGGCCAGAAAGACATGCCGCACCGCGAGATAGATGCCAATGGCGATGACAGCGCCGCCGGTGATATGGCGAGCCCGATGGTCGGACGACGCCGCTTTCTGCATCGCCGCGCCGACGGCCTTGCCGCCTCCCGCGATGAGCGCTGCCACCGCGAACACGGGCAGGCCCACGTCGCTCACGAGCGCAGCACGAACGCCCGGACCCCGGCCTCCACGTAGTCGCCGAACTCCTCGGGTCGGTCGAGCAAATTCCACACCCGGTCCACGTTCTTCCAGCGCCGCTCCACTCCGGCCTCGACCTTCTACTTCCCGAGCCAGCCGCGCACCTCGTCCACCGTTGGAACGCGGCCCATGACCTTGATCGTGCCGTCGATGGCGACGGCGGGAGTGGCGATGACGCCGGCGGCGGTCATCGCGTTCCAGTCCGAGACCTTCTCGATGTCGGCCGCGACGTCGGCGAGCTGGGCGGCGTTGCGGACGATCTCCTCGGTCTTCTTGCAGCGAGCGCATCCGGGACCGTACACCGTGATCTTCATTCGATTCCTCCTGTCTGTTCTGTGTGGGGGTGGGTGGGCATCGGTCTGACCGCACGGACCTTGACCGACACCACGGCCTCGGCTGTCACCCGGAGGTCCTCGGCCGTGAGGCCGGTCCCGCTCGTGATTGCACACTCCGTGGCGTCGGGGTGCAAGGCGCCGACCGGATAGGTGCTCTCGGCCAGGACCTCGACACAGGCGAAGCCTGCAGCGCCTATCGTCGCCAGGTAATCGTCGCGCAGCAAGGCGCCGGAAATGCAGCCGACGTATGCCTCGACCGAGGCGCGCACGCGCTCGGGGAGGGGGCGACGCAGCACGAGGTCGGAGACCATGAGCACGCCGCCGGGCTTGAGCACGCGGAAAGCCTCCGCGAACACTCGCGGCTTGTCGGGGGAAAGGTTGATGACGCAGTTGGAGATGACCATGTCGGCGGTGGCGTCGGCGACCGGGAGCGCCTCGATCTCGCCGAGCCGGAATTCGACGTTCTCGATGCCATCCCGGCGAGCGAGGGCACGGGCGCGCTCAAGCATCTCGGGTGTCATGTCGACGCCGATGACGCGTCCGTGTGCACCGACCCGCTCGGCGGCGAGGAAGCAGTCGAACCCGGCTCCGGAGCCGAGGTCCACGACCACGTCGCCGGGCTTGAGCTGAGCGAAGGCGAGCGGGTTGCCGCAGCCGAGCCCGAGGTTGGCGCCGTCGGGGACGGCCCCGATGTCGTCAGCGGCGTAGCCCACGATTTGGGCGATCTGCGCCGGGACCGCGGAGCCGCAGCAGCTTGCGGCCGCCGGACCGCAGCAGCTCGTACCGGCGACAGCGGACCTGGCATAGTGCTCACGCACCGATCGGCGGATCTCATCGGGGCTGGCTGAAAAGGACATCGCATGCCTCATTGCAATGGCGGAACCGCCTCAGGCCGCCCGGTGGCCTGAGACATTCGGAGTGTGTTCGAACCAGCCGCGTGTGGCCAGACAGACGCGGCACACCGAGAGCATGACCGGCACCTCGACGAGGACGCCGACCACGGTTGCCAGCGCCGCTCCCGAGCCGGGACCGTAGAGGGCAATGGCCGTGGCAACCGCGAGTTCGAAGAAGTTGGACGCACCGATGAGCGCCCCGGGTGCGGCAACGGCGTACTCGACTCGCAGGAGCCTCATCAGGCCGAACGCCAGCGACGAGTTGAAGTACACCTGGATCAGGATCGGCACGGCGATGAGCAGGACGTGGAACCAGCGCGTGGTGATGTTCTCTGCCTGGAAGGCGAAGATGAAGACGAGGGTGGCCAGCAGCGCAATCACGGTAAGGGGATGGAAGAACGCCACGAACTTGCCCTCGAACCACTCGACCCCGCGCGAGCGGATCAGCCAGGCGCGGGAGATCGACCCGGCCGCCAGGGGGATGACCACGAAGATGATCACGGAGTAGAGCAAGACCCGAAACGGCACCTCGAGGTCGGTGGCCCCCGACACCAGCAGCTTCACGATCGGTGCGAAGGCGATGAGCATGATGAGATCGTTGACCGAGACCTGGACCAGCGTGTAGGCGGGGTCGCCGTCGGAAAGGTAGGACCACACGAACACCATGGCGGTGCACGGTGCGGCGGCCAGGATGATGACGCCGGCGATGTACTGGCTGGCGAGCTCGGGCCCGATGAGGGGCAGGAACAGATGGCGGAAGAACACCCACCCGAAGAACGCCATCGAGAACGGCTTGACCAGCCAGTTCACCACGAGCGTGACGACGAGGCCGCGCGGACGGCGACCGACGCCGAGGATCGACGCGAAATCGATCTTCAGCATCATCGGGTAGATCATCAACCAGATCAGGATCGCGATTGGGATGTTAATCTGGCTCCCACTGCCGAACTCGAGGGAGCGCGCGGCCGAGGTGACGCCGGGGAGGAGCTTGCCGAGGAGCACCCCGGCGACCATGCAGGCGCCCACCCATAGCGTCAGGTAACGCTCGAAGAGGTTCATCTTCTTGCTTTGCTCGCTCATGCCTTCTCCTCCAGCGCGGCCGGCTGGCAGCAGGCCCGGCGGGCGGCCTCCAGCAGCGTCGTGACCGAGAAGTCCGGTCGGCAGATCTGCTCGACCGGAAGCTCGACGAGGCGGCGTAGCAGGTTACTGTCCTCGACAATCTGAGTGTCGAGGTCGAGGCCTGCCTCCGACGCTCGCGTGAGGGCGGGTTCGGCGGCGGGTGTCAGGCGGTAGAGCACCCAACGGCCGCTCTTACGCTCCTCGACGAGGCCCGCGCCCCTCAGCTCGGCGAGGTGCGCCGACACCGTGGAGGGGGCGAGCTGCAGCACCGTCGTGATCTGGCATACACAGAGCTCGCCTTGGCGGAGCATGGCGAGGATGCGCAGTCGGGCTGGGTGGCCGATGGCCTTGTGGATTTGAACCTGGCGGGAAAGGGGAGAGGGACTCATTTCGTCACTTGGCGGAATATCGTATCATGCCGTCGGGTTGTCAAGCCCCCGGGAGGAACGCGATGGACTCACAAAGGCAATCAGCGGCACCGGGCCGCAAGCGTGTTCTGGTCCTGTGCACCGGAAACTCCTGCCGCTCTCAGATGGCGGAAGGGTGGATCAGACACCTGCTGGGCGACGCCTGGGAGGCAAGCTCCGCAGGCACGAGGCCCGCCGTCCAGGTCAACCCGTACGCGGTCCGGGTCATGGCCGAGGCAGGGGTGGACATTTCGGCGCAGCGGCCGAAGCACGTCGACGAGATGGTGGGTCAGACCTGGGATCTCGTGGTCACCGTGTGCGACTCGGCACGCGAAGTCTGCCCGTACTTTCCTCATCCCGGGGTGCAGATCCACGTCGGGTTCCCCGACCCGGCCGACGCGGTCGGCACTGAGGAGGAGGTGCTCGCCGTGTACCGCGAGGTGCGGGATGCGATCCGGGACCGCCTCGTCCCGGTTGTCCGCTCGGGCGCCGCCGGCGTCGTTGGGGAGTCGCCGCGGTGAACTCCAGCCTCGTGTTCGACGTGGTGGTCGATGACGACGGACGACTGGCGCTGCCGTCTGACCTCGCCAGGCGCTTCAACCTGGTCCCGGGCTCGAGGATTTGCATCGAGGCCGGCCCCAGGGGGTGGTTGATGCACCGCCCGCCGACCGACCTCGCGAAGGTCTACGTCGAGCCCACGAGCCGCTGCAACCTCACGTGTGCGACGTGCATGCGCAACTCCTGGGACGAGCCGTCTGGCGACATGTCGCCCGAGGTCTGGGCCAGGTTGCTGGCCGGTCTCGGGGCGTTCTCCAGGCCGCCGGACATATTCTTCGGCGGGATCGGCGAGCCGCTGGCACACCCCGAGATCCTCCAGATGGTCCGGGCCGCGAAGGCCCTGAACGGGCGTGTCGAGCTGATCACCAACGGCATCGGCCTGACCGAGCCGGTGGCCTCTGAGTTCGTCGCCGCCAAGCTGGACCGCCTGTGGGTCTCCCTCGACAGTGCCACGGCCGACGGGTACCTCGACGTCCGGCTCGGAGACGCCTTGCCCACCATCCTCGCCAACCTGCGCCGCCTCCAGGCACTGCGGTCCTCGACCCTCCTGCAGAAGCCCGCGCTGGGCGTGGCGTTCGTGGCCATGCGCCGGAACGTGGCCGAGCTGCCGCGGGTCATCGACCTCGCTGCCGAGCTCGGTGCCGACCGGGTGCACGTCTCGAACCTCCTGGCGTACTCGCCGGAAATGCTGCAAGAGGTGCTCTACTGCGCGACGTCGCCGGCGACCGTGCCGATCGTGCAGCAGCGGGGCATCCAGGTCACGCTGCCGAGCTTCCCCGTGACGGACCTGACCCGGCCTGTGCTCGCCTCGCTGGCAACTGACTCGCGCCTCGAGCTGTGGCTGGGGGACGGAAGCAGCACCGTGCACGCCGACTGGTGCCCGTTCGTCGAGGCCGGGAGCACCTCGGTGCGGTGGGACGGGGCGGTCAGCCCGTGCCCACCTCTGCTGCACCGGCATGTCCACCACCTGACCGACTGCGTTCGACGCTCGGAGCACTTTGCAGTCGGACACCTGCTCAGCAGCGACCTGCCGACGATCTGGCTGGGCGCGGAGTACCAGGCACTCCGTCAGCGCATCCAGAGGTTCGATTTCTCGCCGTGTACGACCTGCAACACCTGCGACCTGGCTACCCACAACCTGGAAGACTGCGTCGGCAACCTCGCGCCAACCTGCGGTGGGTGCCTTTGGGCGCAGGGGCTGATCCGCTGTCCCTGAAGGTGGATCAGGACGGCGAGCAGCCGCAGTCCGGGCGCAGCTCTTCGTCCTGGCGTACCAGGTCACGGATGCTCTCGCCGCCAAGCGCACCCGCGCCTGCATCGAGGCCCCAGTCGATCGGCACATGGTCGGCCGCGGTGCGCCCGCGTCGCCACGGGTTGCCCCACAGCTCCAGCCGCAGGGTCGCCAACGCCCGGTGCTCGCGGTACGAAAAGCTGCCGTGGTATCCCTTCTCGATGCTGGACCATCGCTGGCCGTACTCGTAGGTGACGGCACCCTGAAGGCACCGGGAAAAGCTGCGCCACACGCCCAGCGACAGACGCATCGTCGCTTCGTGCCGTCCCTTGGCGCTGCCGAAGGCGATGAGCGCCTCCCACGTCCGGGAGTGAGGGTAGTCGTCCCACGAGCCCTGCGCGCTCGCCCGCAGCAGCCAGCCCCGCCCGACCGGGAGGCGGCTCACCAGCGTGAGCGTGGCGCCGCGCAGGTCGTAGGGCGCCCGCTCCGCGTCGTGCCGGCGAGCGGCGAGCGCCACGGTGAGCGGCACCCCCCAAGGGCGCAGCGCCCCTGCAAGCCCGCCGTCCCACTCCGTGCGCGTCCGCCAGCGATCGTGGAACTCGCGGCGTCCGCCGCCGGCGAACAACACGAACCCCGTGCCGGTCTGCACGTCCAGCTCGCCGCGCCACCCCTCGGCGAAGCGGGAGGTTGCCTGGTCGAGGTGCAGCACGTCCCGGCGCACGCCCAGGGCGAGCTGCGTGTCGCCGAGCCGGATCTCGGCCCCGGCCCGTCCGCCCAGTTCAAGGTACGACAGCTCCCGCGCCCGCTCGTCCTCGATGCCATGCCCGCGGACCGTGGCCTCCACGAACGGCGTCACCCGGCCCGACCGCGGGCCGCGCAGCGTCGAGCTGGCGGCGAGCCGGGCGATGGCGCTGCCCACCCCGCTCGTGGCGGAGTCGGTTGGGGAACCCGCGAACGCCTCCGTGGTGCCGCCGAGCCCGAGCTCGCACGAGGCTCGCCACGGCCAGGTCCAGGACGGGTCACGGCGGCGCTCGAGGACGGCGCGCGCGCGATCGTCCTCGGGCCACATTGAGGCGCGGTCCCCGAGGCGGTCCAGCGCCTCGCCTTCCGCCTTGCGGTCCTCCTGGTGGCGATGGGCGAGGGCCTCCAGAAGTGCCCAGCGGCTGCGCTCCTGGGGTGTACTCGGGCACGCGGGAGCCAGCAGCGCCTGCCACGCCTCGGCCGGGTTGTTGGCGACCAGCTCCGCCCACGTCAGGTGCGACCAGCTCTCGCAGTCGTCGGGCCGAGCGGCGAGATGGGCGCGCAGGAGGGCACGGGCAGCGCCGACGTTGCCGGTGGCCGCCTGCGCGCGCGCCGCGAGCCGGACCAGCACCCCCTCGCGGGGGCACTGCGCCAGCGCCGCCTCGGCCCGAGTCACGGCCTCGACGAGCTGCTGTCGCGCCAGCGCCCGGCTGACGGCCCGCACTTCGGCGTCGAGATCGATGTTACAGGGAGCAGCCCACGCCGGCACCGCAAGCCCGCCGGCGGCCGCCAAGGCCACCACGCCCACGATCCGGGCTGCGCGACTCATTGCGGTGGCTCCACGCCTGCGGCGCGGGGCAGCTTTCGCCGCGGGAGCTGCCGGGACCGCGTCCAGTTCGGGTCGTAGTCGGCCGTGACCTCGACGGTCGCTACGAAGCTCATGCCGTCCGGCGAGGTGGCGGCGAACGTCACCGTGCCTTTCGCCTGGTGGGGCTCCGGGTAGGGGTAATAGTCGAGATCGGCCTCGATGCGGGCGATGCCGCCCGTCGTGCCCGAGGTCGGCGTCACGGTGAGCCAGGCAGCGCTGGTGCTGGCCGTCCAGGTGAGGACGTGCGGCCCCGCGAGCGAGAGCTCGGCGGCCGACGGCCCTTGCGGGATCGCGAGCTGGACCTGCGGCTGCGAAACGGTGAACGCCGCCGGCTGTGCGACCACCGCCTGGAGCGCGTCGTAACGGCCGGTCGTGCCGCCCGGGCGCACCTCGGCCAGGGCGACGGGATGCAGCTGGTTCCAGTCCACGAGAGAGTTGATGAACAGATCTACGGTCACCGACCCCATGCCGCCGGGCGGTACCGGCGCAAGCAGCGGCCCGAGCACCGCGTCGCGCGTGTACATCCCGGTCACGCCGAGCGCCGCCTTGCGCTCCCACGCCAGCCCCCAGATGCACGCCTCGTTTGCAGCCGGGTCGAGAACCAGGCCCGAGGTGTTGCGCAGCGTGGCGTAGACCCGCATGGTGTTGGGCCCGGCCCGCCACCACCACGCCGCGAGTTCGACCTGCGGCGGGCGCCCCTTTTCGGCCTCGATCATGCTGCGGAAGACGTTGTAGTAATCGGCGGGACCTTGCGAGTACCGGTAGCCGCTGCCGACGATGGCCTCCGGCACCGAAAACCCCCACCCGCCGAACGCCGCCACGAAGCGCGACTCGCGGTTGCCCACCGAGGCGTTGGCGTAGTACTCGAGGAACACCACCGGCTGACCTGCGTAGTCGATGGCGAGCTGCTTGATCGCCGCCCCGGCGACCATGCAGACGCTTCAACTGGGGTGGAGGAACGACTCGAAGACGACGAGGCGGCTCGGCTCCGCCCCGCCCGTGGCAGCAAGTCCGGCTGCGAGCACTACCGAAAACGCGAGCTGTCGGATCGGTTTCACGAGCCCCTCCGCTGCGCCGGACCGTCCGGCATTGTGCGACGCGCACGCCCGGACCGCAAGCTGTCGCCGCCAGGGCGGGACGGGGCGAGCGGTCAAAGCTCGAACGGCTCGAAGCCCTCGTGCGTCGGGCGCCGGTCGTGCGGCGCTGGCAACCACGACGGCCAGGCCAGCAACTCGACGCGTTCGAGCAGCCGCCGGCGCTGGCCCTGGCGGTGGCGACGAAGCGCCTCGCGGTCCTCGCTCGTCACCGGCAGGCCGAGCTCGAGGTCGAGCGGTCCCGGGCAATCAGAGCGAGGCGACCAGCTCATCGAAGCGCTCCTCCATGTGGCGGCGGACGAACTGGACGCGGATCGCTTCCAGGTCGACGCCGGGCAGACCGAGAAGAAAGCGGATGTCGCCCAGGTCCTGGATGCGGGTGGGGTCCTGGTGGACGGCGTGGACCTTCATCGCCGCCAGGTGCTCCGGGCAGACGACCGGCCAGTTCCTCCCGCCCCGTCCAGGAACGGACCTCACCGCCGAAAACACCGTGTCGGCCGTGGCGCCACCGATCCACACCATGTCCACGCACCCCAGGGCGTCGTCGGGGTGCCGGTGATTGGAAAAGCCGCGCGAGCGGTACAGCGTCTCGTACCCCTGGCGCTCGAGGAAGGCGATGAGGCTGTCCTGTCCCCCCGCGTCGGCCGCCAGGTCGAGGTCGAAGGTGAGCCGGCCCAGGCCGTACGCAGCCATCGCCAGCCCGCCGCACAGCGCGTAGCGGATGCCCTGCCGCTCGCAGTGGCCGCCCACCATCTCGAGCACGCGTGCGAAGTCCACCCGGTGGCCTCCCGCTCCAAGGGTAGCACCGGCCGCGGCGCGCCGCGGCCCGGCACCGCTGGCCGGTGGCGCGCTGGTAGGATGGCAGCGATGGACGCCGGGCGCCTGCGCTTCGAGACACGAATGGTTGCAGGGTCCGGGCGGGGCACTCCGTGAAACCACCGCCCGCCCGGGTGCTGATGGTGCTGCCGGTCGCCGCGGCGCTGGGGCTGGGCGTGGCGCTGACCTGGCTCGCGTGGGTGGCGGCACGGACCCTCGGTGAGCGTGATCAGGCGGTACGGGACGGCGTGCTGCTGCGTCTCGGGCACGCCCTGGAGGCCGAGTTGCGGGAAGCGGGCCCCGCCGAGCCCCGCGTGGCGATGCGCAGCTTCCTCGAGGCGCATGCCGACGCCCTGCGCGGGGTCGAGCTCGCCGGGCCGCACGGCGTGGTGGTGCGCGAAGGCGAGGTGGGAACCGGCGCCTTCGAACACCGGGCGATGCTGGGGCCAGGGTGGCGTGGGGCGCTGGGGGTGGGGGGAGCGGGGCCTGGGCGGGGACCGCAAGCCGTGCTGCGGCTGCAACCGCGCGAGGTCTTGGGCAGTGCCGGGAGGCTTGCGCCAGTGATCCTGATCTCGGCCGTGGCGGCCGCCGTGGCCCTCGTCGGTTTCGCCGTTTTCGGTGTGGCGGGGCTCGAGCAGCGGCGAAAGCTCGCCTCCAGCCAGGCCGAGCGGGAGCGCCTCGAGTTGGTGGCCGGCGCGGGTGCCGGTCTGGCGCACCGGATCCGCAACCCGCTCGCGGGCATCAAGGGGACGGCGCAGCTCCTGGCCGCGGACCCTGCGACCGCCGTCGCCGCCCGGGGCAAGCGGGTGCTCGAGGCCTGCGAGCGGATCGAGGCGCTGCTGGCGCGGTTGCTGGACTTCGCCCGGCCCCCGGAAGCGGATCCTGCGGTGATCGATCTCGCGGCTCTGGGCGAGAAGCTGGCCGGTCGCCTGGCTGGTGCGATTCGCGTCACGGCCCCGGGGCCCACGACCGCCTGGGCCGACCCCGAGCACGTCGAGAGCATTGCCGAAGAGCTGCTCGCTAACGCGCGAGCGTTCGATCCCGGTGGCGAGCTGAGCGTGTCGATCCGGCGCGAGGGCCGGCTCGCGGTGATGGAGGTCGCCGATCGCGGGCCCGGCCTCTCGGTCGAGGCCGAGCAGGCGTTCCGGCCGTACGTGACCACCCGCGCGGAAGGAACCGGCCTCGGGCTGCCGATCGTCAGAGCGCTGGCCCGGGCCAACGGCGGCGACGTGACGCTCGCGCCTCGCCCGGGAGGCGGCTGCATCGCCCGGCTCGTGCTCCCGGCGGAAGGGCCTTGAGATGGCGCGCGTTCTCGTGGCCGACGACGAGCCCTCGTTCCGCGAGCTGCTGGCCGACATCCTGGAAGGCGCCGGCCACGAGGTCGTGGCGGTGCGTGACGGCGCCGAGGCGCTGGCCGCCCTCGAACGAGGCCGCTTCGACCTGGTGCTTGCCGACCAGCGCATGCCGCGCCTCGACGGCCTCGAACTCCTGCGGCGGGTCAACGAGCGCGTGGGCCGTCCGCCCGTCGTGATGCTCACCGCGTTCGGGACGATCCCCGAGGCGGTCGAGGCCGTACGGCTGGGCGCCGCCGACTACCTCACCAAGCCGCTCGCCTCCCCGGCGGCGCTGCTGGCGGTGGTGGACCGCCTGCTCGCCCCGCCGGCCTACGGCGCGACCTCGTTTGTGACCGAGAACCCGGCGTTGAAGGAAGTCCTCAGGCTCGTCGACACCGTGGCGCCCCGCGACGTGACGGTGCTGATCACGGGCGAGTCGGGCACCGGCAAGGAGCTGATCGCGCGGCGGCTGCACGAACGCAGCGGCAGGGCGCATGGGCCGTTCGTCGCCGTGAATTGCGCTGCGCTCCCCGAGGCGCTGGCCGAAAGCGAACTGTTCGGCCACGAAAAGGGGGCGTTCACGGGGGCTGACCGGATGCGGCGCGGGCGGTTCGAGGACGCCGAGGGCGGCACGCTCTTCCTCGACGAGGTGGGGGAACTGCCGCTCGCCCTGCAGGCCAAGCTGCTGCGCGCCCTCGACGGCAGGACCGTGCGGCGGGTCGGCGGACCGAGCGAGATCCCCGTCGACGTGCGAGTCGTGGCGGCGACGAACCGCAACCTCGCTGCCGAGGCGGCCAGGGGGGCGTTCCGGCAGGACCTCTTCTTCCGCCTCGCGGTGGTGACGGTCCACCTTCCCCCGCTGCGCGAGCGGCGGGGCGACATCCCGGTACTCGCGCAGCACCTCGCAGCGGAGCTGGCGGCGCGGCACCGCCTGCCCCCGCCGGACCTGACGCCGGAAGCGCTGGGCGCCCTGCAGCGCCACGACTGGCCGGGCAACGTGCGCGAGCTGCGCAACGTGCTGGAGCGGGCAGTGGTGGTGCGCGGCGGGTTGCCGATCCGTCCCGAGGACATCGCCCTCCCATCCGTCGGCGGCAAGGCCGGCCACGAGGGTGGAATCCCTCTCGACCGCGACGAGCGGGAGCGAGAGGCGCTGCTCGAAGCGCTGCGCAGGGCGGGCGGCAACCGGGAGCAGGCCGCCCGGTTGCTCGACATCTCGGTGCGGACGCTGTACTACCGGCTGCGCCGCTTCGGGATTTCCTGACTGCAAGCGGTTGCGCCCCGACTGCAAGTTCTTGCAGGCCGGCCTGCTGGCACCTTGCCGGTCTGCAACCGCAAAAGATTTCGTGTCAAGTATTTGCGGATTCCTCATCGACCTGGCACGGCGTGTGCTCGGCTGGTGGGCGGCGCTGGGAAACAGCGCCGGCGAACAGGAGGATGCAGCCATGAAAGTCAGTTCGATGAAGAGCCTGGTGATGATGGGTATTGCTCTGGTTCTTGCGGTGTCCGTCGGGGCGCAGCAACGGCGAGGAGGGCCCGGAGCCGGCCCGAAGATCGACACGAGCACCGCGTTCACCGTACAGGGCGAGGTGGTGGCGTTCGTGGCCGGCTACGGCGAGGGGATGCCCGCGCTGGTCGTCCGCGACTCGAACGGCACCCAGTCGACGTTCGTGCTGGGGCCGTTCCACTATCTGCAGGCACAGGGATTCACGGCGCAGCCTGGCGACCTTGCCGAGGTCCAGGGCTGGGCGTGCACGACGTGCGAGCGCGGGGTGGTGGTCGCGCAGGTTAGGAACGTGACTCGTAACGTGACGGTGGTCTTGCACAACGCCGACGGGACGCCGGCCTGGCTCGGCATGCAGGGCACCGGCGTTCGCCGTCGCCTCGGCGCGGGGACCCCCGGAGTCGGAACCGGCAGTGGTACCCAGGGGGCCGCAGCTCAGGGGACGGGCAACGGTCCGGCGGCAGGCGTGCGCGGGCGCCGCGGGCAGGGTGCCTGCGGCGGGCCGGACCTGCTCCGGGCGGCGACATACACGGGCACGGTCAAGAGCTTCGCGGGTGGCGCCGGGGAGGGTTCGCCGACCCTCGTGCTGGGGACCTCGGCCGGAGACGTCACGATCATGCTCTCGCCATACCGCGCGCTGCTCGAGGCCGGGTACACCCCGGCGAGCGGCGCCCAGATCACCGTGAACGCCGCTCCCGTGACGGTGGACGGCAGCGAGCACTGGGTGGCCCTGTCTCTCACCGACCTCGCCTCGGGCCTCCAGGTGTCGCTGCGCAGCCCGGAAACCGGCCTGCCCCTGGTGGTGGGCCGTGGACGCCGGCGGTAGTCGCATATCGGCGGGGGAGGGCGATCCTCCCCCGCAGCGTTGTTGTGAACTTCGCACGAATCGTGGCCTAGAATCCGGCGTCGTGAGGCGCGCGGACGGACACTCTCGGGGCGGCCGGGAACGGCCGCCCTGGCGTTCGTTGTGACGGGGTGAGGCCCGAAACGGTCGTCTGGTGCCACGATACGGGCGGGCACCTGTGGCTGGAAGTCCCGGGCAGCGCTTGCTGCCACCACGACGCCTCTGACCACGAGCCCCGTGACCCGCGTGAGGTTGGCGGGCCGCCGTCCGACTCGTGCGGCTCGTGCCCGGATCTTCCGGTGAACCACGACTCCGACCTCGCCCGCCGAACCGGCACGATCCTCGCCGTGGTGGCGGCCGGAGTCGGGGTGGGGGTCCCCATCGGCAAGAGCAGTCGCCCGCTGGCGCCCGTCCAGGCGCGCTCTGGCGGGTCGCCGCCCTCCTTCACCATGCTGCGCCTCTGCGTTTTCCTCCGCCCGCAGTGCACGTTGCGTCCGACGGGAGGAGGAAGCATGGACAGGACACGCTTTTGGGAAGCTGCGGCGCTGCTCGTGACAGTGCTCGGCAACCGCGCCGCGGCCGCCGAGAGAGCCACCCCCGCAGGGATGACCCTCGCCGAGGCGCGCGCCCGCGCCCTCGCACACAGCCCGGGGTTGGCCGCTGCCGCGGCCGAGCTGGAAGCTGCCAGGGCCGAACTCCGGCAGGCGGGGGTGTGGCCGAACCCCGAACTCGAGGGCGAGGTGGAGGGGCTTGACGGCTGGTTGCCGCGCAGCGCCAACTCGGAGACCAGGGTCACGCTGCAGCGGCCGCTGCCGCTGGCCACCCGTGGCGCCTGCGTAGAGGCGGCGCGGCTGTGGCGTGATGAGGCGGCAGTGCGGCTCGAACTCGCGCGACGCGAGGTCGTGGCCGAGGTCGAGCGCCGCTTCTGGGTCGCGCTGGCTGCTGCGGAAGCTTTGCGCCTGGCCGAGGCGAACCTGCGCGCTGCCACCGAGGTGGCGGCCACGGTGCAGGCCCTGGTCGAAGCCGGGGAACGGTCCCCGCTCGAGCTTTCGCGGGCGGAGGCGGAGCGGGCGCTCGTGGCCTCCTCCGTGAGCGCGGCTCGCCGCGATCTGGTGACGGCGCAGGGCGCCCTCTTCGGGCTGACTGAGAGCGACCTGGCGTCAGCGTCGAGCTCGCCGCCGCAGGTGGGCGGCGGCCAGCTCGCCGTACGCGCGCCGTTCACCGGCACCGTGCAGGAACGCCGCCTCTGGCTCGGGGCGCTGGTCTCGCCCGGGGAACGCACGGTGCTGCTGGCTGACACCTCGAGGATGTGGGTGCAGACCGCGCTGTACGAGCGCGAGGTCGCGGCGGTGCTGGATGTGCAGGCACGACAGGAAGTGAAGGTCGAGGTTGTGGTTCCCTCGTACCAGGGGCGGGTGTTCGCCGGGAGCGTGGAGCGCGTCGGCGGCACCTTCGACGAGGCGACCCGCACGGCCCGGGCCCGCGTCGTCGTGGACAACCCGGGCAACCTCTTGCGGGCCGGGATGACGGCACGAGTCCGCCTGCTCCTCCCAGCCACGGGCGAGACACTGGCGGCGCATGCCGCGGCAGTGCTCGAAGACGAGGGCCGCCACTTCGTGTTCGTACGCCACGACGAGAGCTTCTTTGTGCGCCGGCCGGTGACCGTCGGCCGGACGTGGGCCGACTGGGTCGAGATCGTCGAGGGGCTGGCGGCCGGCCAGGAAGTGGTGACGCGCGGCGCCTTCCTGCTCAAGTCGGGCGTCCTGCGCTCCAAGATGGGCGCCGGGCGCGCGGAATAGGGGGCAGCGATGGAACGCTTCCTTGCCGCGTTGCTGCGCCGCCAATGGGTGAGCTGGATTGCCGCCGCCTTCCTCGTTGCTGGCGGGGTGTGGGCCTGGGTTCGCCTGCCCATCGACGCCTTCCCCGACGTCACCAACGTCCAGGTCATGGTGCTGGGCCGTGCCGATGGGCTCGCCGCCGAGGATGTCGAACAGCGCGTGACCTACCCGATCGAGCAGCGGATGGGCGGGCTGCCGCGCGTCGTGCAGGTGCGCTCGCTTTCGCGCGGCGGGCTCTCGCAAGTGGTGGTGGTGTTCGAGGACGGCGTCGACCCCTACTTTGCCCGCCAGCTCGTGCTCGAGCGCCTTGCCGGCGCGCGCGAGGCGCTGCCGCCCGGGGTGGAGGCCGAGCTGGCACCGCTGTCCACCGGGCTCGGCGAGATCTTCCAGTACACGCTGGAGGGCGACCTGCCGCTCGACGAGAAGCAGGCCATCCAGGACTGGCTGGTGGCGCCGCAGCTGCGCACCGTGCCTGGTGTGACCGAGGTCAACAGCTTTGGCGGGTTCGTCCGGCAAGTGCAGGTGCTGGTGCATCCGGACCGCCTGCTGGCGTACGGGCTTTCGCTGCACGACGTGGCGGAGGCGCTCGAGCGGGGCAACTCGTCGGCCGGTGGCGGCCACATCCTCAAGGGCTGGGAACAAATGGTGATCCGCGGCGACGGCCGGTTCCGCTCGCCGCGGGACGTGGAAATGGTGGTCCTCAAGGTCTCCGGCGGCACCCCCGTGCTGGTGCGGGACGTGGCAGACGTCGTCGCTGGCGGTGCCACCCGCCAGGGAGCGGTGACGCGCGACGGGCGGGGGGAGACCGTGGTCGGCATGGTGATCATGCTGCGCGGCGCCAACTCGCGCACCGTGGTCGAGGCCGTCAAGGCGAGGGCCGCGCAGGTGAAAAAGATGCTTCCCGCGGGGGTGCGCCTCGATGTCTTCTAGGACCGCACCGACCTCATTCAGGCCTGCATCCGCACTGTCACGGAAGCGCTCGGCTGGGGGGCGCTGCTCGTCGTCGTGGTGCTGTTCCTCTTCGTTGCCGAGCTGCGCACCTCGCTCATCGTCGTGCTCTCGCTGCCGCAGACGTTCCTGGCGAGCTTCATTGCCATGGGCGCCGCCGGGCTGTCGTCCAACCTCATGAGCCTGGGAGGACTGGCGTTTTCGGTCGGGATGGTGGTGGACGACTCGTCGTCGTGGTCGAAAACCTTCGGCGCCACCTGGCGCGGCGGCTGGACGCGCCGCGCCGCCACGTCGTGGCTGCGGCGCTGGCCGAGGCGGCGCGGCCAGTGACGTTTTCGATCCTCGTCATTGCCCTTGTGCTGGTGCCGCTCCTGACGCTGCAGCGGATCGAGGGGAAGATGTTCCGGCCCCTCGCGCTGACGCTCATGTTCGCGCTGCTCACCTCGATCGTGGTGGCGCTGCTCGTGGTGCCGGCACTGTGCGAGCGCCTCCTCGCCCGGCGAGAGGAACGCGAACCCGGTCTCGTGCGGGTCTTCCGCCTCGGCTACCTTCGACTGCTCGGGCGGGCGATGGCGCGCCCGCGGCTCGCCCTCGGCCTTTCGCTCGCCTTCCTGCTCGCCTCGCTTGCCGTCGTGCCCCGCCTCGGCACCGAGTTCATCCCGAACCTCGACGAGGGGGCAATTGCCATCAACGTGGTGCGGCTGCCGAACGCCTCGATCGAGGGCTCGGTCGAGGTCGCCCGGCTCATCGAGGAGCGCGTGCGGCGCTTCGACGAGGTCGCGACCGTGGTGAGCGAGACCGGCCGCGCCGAGATTTCCGAGGACCCCATGGGCCCCGAGCAGACCGACGTCATGATCATGCTGCGCCCGCGCGCCGGATGGAGGAGCCGGCGCAGCAAGGCGGAGCTGGTGGCAGCGCTCGAGCGGGAAATCGGGGCCATCCCGGGGCTGCGGCCGGCGTTCTCACAGCCGATTGCGCTGCGTGTCAACCAGCTCATTTCGGGGGTCCAGAGCAATCTTGCAGTGAAGGTCTTCGGGCCCGACCTCGCGGTGCTCAATCGGCTCGCTGACCAGGCCGCCGAGCGGGTGCGCGGCGTCGAAGGCGCGGTTGACCTCAAGGTCGAGCAGGTGGCCGGACTGACCGGGATCGAGGTCACACCTGACCGCGACGCCATGGCGCGCCGGGGGCTCGGTGCCGCCGATGTCGACGACATGCTGGAACTCGGCGTGGCCGGTCGCGCGGTCACGATGATCGTGGAGGGGCGGCGGCGCACCGCCGTGCTCGCCCGGCTGCCCGAGGAGTCCCGGAAGGACCTCGACGCGCTGGGCCGGCTGCTCGTCTCGACGCCCAGCGGCCAGCGCGTGCCGCTCGCCCAGGTGGCGGCGATCTCGGTGGCGGAGGGACCGTCGCAGATCAGCCGGGAGCAGGGGATGCGGTGCGTCGAGGTGGAGGTCAACGTGCGCGGGCGCGACCTCGGCCGGTTCGTCCACGAGGTGCGCCAGCGCCTGGCCGGGCTCGAACGGGAGCTGCCCCAGGGCTACTGGATCGAGTACGGCGGCCAGTTCGAAAACCAGCAGCGGGCGATGCGGCAGCTCGCCGTTGTCGTGCCCGTCGCGCTGGCGCTCATTCTCCTGCTGCTGGTGGGGGTGCTCGGCACCTGGCGCAACGCGGTGCTGGTAACCTTACGTTCGCGCTGGTCGGCGGCGTGCTGGCGGCCGCCGCGTTCGGGATGCACCTTTCGGTGTCGGCAGCCGTGGCGTTCATCGTGCTGCTCGGCGTGGCGGTGCAAAACGACGTGGTGCTGGTGGCGTTCTTCAGGCAGCTCCGCGAGCGGAGGCGCGACGTCGCCTCGGCCGTCGTCGAGGGGTGCGATGTGCGGCTCCGGCCGCTGCTCATGACCGCGCTCACGAGCTTCATCGGCCACCTGCCGATGCTGTTCGCCACCGGCTCCGGCGCCGACATCCAGAAGCCGCTGGCCGTCGTCGTCATGGGCGGGATCGTCACCTCGACCCTGCTCACGCTCGTTGTCCTGCCAGTTCTCTGGGGCCGCCTCGAAGGCCGCGTGCGGGGCACCGGGCTCGACGGCACGGCTTAGCTGCGCCCGGCGCAGCCTCTCACCCGGCTCGCGGCGCCAGGCCGGTTCCGAGCTTCACCCGGGGCGGCCCGGGACACCGCGGGTGAGGCTTTCGAGCAGCCGTTCCACGCGGTCCCGGGCGTCAGCGGGGAAGAACGCGCGCCCCGGCAGCTCGGGTGCGCAAGTGCCCTTCACGGCGTTGACGAGCAGCAGGGGCATCGACGAGGCGAGCGGCAGCGGCGCCTCGACCACCGGGAAGTGCTCGCGCACCGCGGCCTCGGCCGCGGACCAGACGCGGGGCCGGTCCGGGGGCGGTACAACGAGATGCGCACCGTCCCAGCCGAGCACCGCGGCGCTGCACGCTTCCCAGATTTCGCACCGGTCGGGGCTCGTCAAAAGCGTCACCACGCCGTGGGTCCGCACGGCGTCGTAGGGGCCGGGCGAGGGCGGCTTGCGGATGAGACCGGCGCCGGGGGAAAGCGGCGACGGGAGAACACACACCGGCATGCCGTCGGCAAGGCGGGAACCCGGGCGTTGCTTGGCCCGCACCGCGCCGCCCTCGAGCCACACGGCCCACACTCCCGGCCGGGCGCTGGCCAGAAAAGCCAATAGCGCCTCCCGACCTGGCCCAGGCACGTCAGCGCCCAGCCGCCGCAAGTGGAAATCGAGCAACACCACCCCGCGCCTGGTCACCCGCAGCAGCGTGTAGCGACTCCTGGCCTCCCCGGGGGCAGGGGCGGTGGGGGGTGGGAGGTGGCAGCGCTGGGCGTGAGGCTGGAGGAGGACGCGCGACGCGGGACCCTGGACCGGCCGGGCGGGGGAGGCACTGAGCGTCCCGAGTTTGACGTGAAGCTCCTCGAGCTCCGCCGCCGGGTCGGAGTCGAACACGATTCCGCTCCCGACTCCGTACGCCCAGCCCTCCGCCGTCCGCGCCGCGGTGCGGATGAGCAAGCTGAACGCCGAGCGGCCGCCGCGAAGAAAACCGAGAGCGCCGCAGTAGAGGCCGCGGGGTCCACCCTCGAGCGCTCGCAACAGGCGCAGCGCGGCAAGCTTCGGGGCTCCCGTGACCGAGCCGCCCGGGTGAAGGGCGGCCAGAGCGTCGAGCGGCCCGATGCCGGGCGCCAGCTCGCCCTCCACCACGCTGACGGTCTGGACGGCGTACGGCAGCGTCACGAAACGGCGAGGATCGACAACCCGCACCGAGCGGGGCAGACACACGGGCGTGAGGTCGTTGCGCAGCAGGTCGGTGATCATCGCCAGCTCGGCGGCGTCCTTGCCGCTCGCCGCGAGCGCCCCCGCAGCCTCCGGGCCGGCCGTTCCCTTCATCGGCTCGGTGCGGGCCCGACGCCCCTCGGTGGCCAGCAACAGCTCCGGTGAGGCCGAAACCAGCTCGACCCCGTCAGAAAGGCGCACCCAGGCGGCATACGACGGAGGGGAAGAACGCCAAAGAGCGGCAGCGAGCAGCGAGCCGGGACAGGCGGGCAGCCGCGCGAAGCGCGCCAGGCACACCTGGTAGACGTCCCCGGCTGCGATGGCCTGCCGGATGCTTTCCACCTGCTCGAGGTAGCCGGTGGGCTCGAGCACCACCGGGAGCGGCTCGGGCACCACATCCACCTCGAGATCGACTCGCTCGACTCTGCCGTCGAGGCAGACCCAGGCGCTGCGCTTGGCCTCGAACGGTGCCAGCACGAGGCAGGGGGATGTCGGCGCGCCGACGAGTTCGGTCAGCAGCAGCCAGTCGCCCGCGAAGCCGGGGCCGAGCAAGGCGAACGAGGGGAGCTGTTCAAGATCGGAAAGCCTCATCGTACGGCTCCGAAAAAGGCGGCGAGCATGGCGGGGCCGTTCGGGGTGGCGTATGAGTCGGGGTGGAACTGCAGGCCGGCCACCGGCAGGGTCTCGTGCTCCACCGCCATCGGGATGCCGTCCTCGGTGGCGGCCACGACGCGCAGCGGCGGCCGCACGTCGGCAAGAGCGAGCGAGTGGTAGCGCATGACGTCCTGCGGGCCGACAAGCCCGGGAAAGAGGCGCGAGGGGCCGAAGCAAAGGCGCGACACCTTGCCGTGCACCGGGTGCGTGCGCACCAGCCGCGCCCCGAACGCGAGCCCGAGCGCCTGATGGCCGAGACAAATGCCGAGCAGTGGCGTGCCTCGGGCCGCCACCGCGCGCACGAAGTCAACGAGGCCGGCGCGCAGCGGATCGGTCGGTCCGGGGCCGACAACGACTGCCTCGACCTCGTCGAGCAAGGGCAGCAGCCCGCTGGCCTGCCGCCCGGGTCGGAGCAGCACCTCCTCGCGCCGGCACGGCAGGCACTCGACGACGTTCCAGGTAAACGAGCACTCGTTCTCGACCAGCAGCACGCGCACGGCGGGGAGTAGATCGCACCTGCCTCGCCCAGGCAAGGGGGAGGGCGGCCTGCCGAGAGGGTGGTAGGCTCTTGCTGCGGGAGCCGCCGGGAGGCGGTTCGAACCCTCGAGGAGACTGCCATGCGGCATTCACGAACGATTCTTTTTCTAGCGCTTTTCGCACTGGCGGTCGCCGGTCCAGCGGCAGCCGCCGAGCCGGTCACCGTGATCCTCGCCACCACCACCTCGACCCAGGACACCGGGCTGCTCGATGTGCTCGTCGCGGCGTTCCACGCCACCCACCCGGAAGTCCGGATCAAGCCCATTGCGGTGGGCACCGGCGAGGCCCTCGCCATGGGCCGCCGCGGGGACGCCGACCTGCTGCTCGTGCACGCGCGCGAGGCCGAGGACGAGTTCATGGCCCAGGGGCACGGACTGCTCCGCCTCGATGTTATGCACAACGACTTCGTGCTCGTGGGGCCGCCCTCGGATCCGGCCGGGGCGCGCGGCCTGCCAGTGCGCGAGGCCCTGGGCCGCATCGCCAGCTCCGGGGCTCTATTCCTCTCGCGCGGCGACAAGTCGGGAACGCACGCCAGGGAGCTCGCCCTCTGGAAGCTGGCTGGCCAGGGGGCACCGGCGGGAAGGTGGTATCGCGAGACGGGGCAGGGGATGGGGGCCACGGCGCGCATCGCGTCGGAGAAGCGCGCCTATACGCTGATGGATCGAGGCACCTTCCTGGCGCTGCGCTCCACACTCGATCTCGCAGTGATGAGCGAGGGCGGCGACGAGATGCTGAACCGCTACGGCGCCATCGTCGTGAACCCGGCCGCCCACCCGAGGGTGAAGGCTGCCCAGGCGCGGGTGCTGGCCGAGTGGCTCGTCTCGAGGGACGGACAGCGAGTCATCGGAGAGTTCGGCAAGGACCGCTTCGGCCAGCCGCTCTTCGTGCCGGACGCGGCGGGGACGGCAGAAAGGAAGACGGCCATGGCGGCAGACGACGATCCCCTCGGAGCGGTGGCGGAGCGCTACGTGAAGCTCGTACTCGCGGTCGGGCGTCACGATGCGGGGTTCGTGGACGCCTACTACGGGCTGCCGGCCTGGAAGGCTGAAAGCGAGACCGGCGAGGCGAGACCATTGCCGGAGCTGCTCGCGGAAGCTCGCACGCTCGTCACGGCGGTCCGCCGGGCACCAGCCACTCCCCGGCAGGCGTTTCTCGCCGCGCAGCTCGTGGCTGTCGAGGCGTACCTCCGGAAACTGGGCGGCGAGCCAATGAGTCTCGCGAACGAAGCCCGCCTGCTGTTCGACATCGAGCCGCTGGCGATCGACCCCGCGGTCCTGGAGAAGGCACGAGCCGCGCTCGAGGCCGTGGTGCCCGGCGAGGGCGGCCTCGAGGCGCGCATGGAGGCGTTCCGCAAGCAGTTCCAGATACCGCCCGAGCGGCTCGAGAAGGTCGTCAACCTCACGCTCGCGGAGCTGCGCCGGCGCACCGCAGCTCTGGTTGCGCTGCCCGCCGGCGAGCGCTTCGAGGTCGCGTTCGTGAGCAACATGCCGTGGGGCGCCTACAACTGGTACCAGGGCGGGTTCGTGAGCAGGATCGAAATCAACACCGACTCGCCTCTCGAGCTCGACCGCGTGCCCGGTTTGCTGGCGCACGAAGGCTATCCGGGCCACCACGTCTACAACGCGCTGCTCGAGGACCGGCTCGTGAAGGGCAAGGGCTGGGTGGAGTACACGGTGTACCCGCTGCACTCGCCGCAGTCGCTCATTGCGGAGGGCACCGCCAATGTGGGCCTCGACATCGTCTTCCCTCGCGAGGAGCGGCAGCGTTTCGTCCGCGAGGTGCTCGCGCCGGCAGCCGGCCTGGCCGGCCTCGACTGGGAAAGGCTCGAAAAGGTGCGGGAGGCCTCGAAGCCGCTGCGGCTGGCCAGCACCCTCGCCGCCAGCGCGCTGCTCGACGAGGGCAAGCCAGAGGCCGAGGTCATGGCGATCCTCATGCGGCTCGGTTTGCAAAGCCCCGAGCGCGCGAAGCGCGGCCTTTCGTTCATTCGCGGGTATCGCTCGTACGTGTACACCTACTGGGTGGGGGAAGACCTCATCGAGGCCTGGCTCGACGGCAAGCCCGACCGTACCGCCGCTTACTTCGATCTCCTGCAGCGCCCCGTTGTGCCCTCCGAGTTCCGCCCGGCGCCGGCCCGATAGCGTCACCCCAGGGTTACGCCGATACTTTCGCCCTCGCGATGAGGCGGCACATCCAGGCGCCCAGCAGGACCGAGGTCCAGAGGAGCAGGAACGCAGCGACGCGCACGAGCCCCGCGAGGCGCTCGTCGTGTTCCAGCAGGCCCACCGAATCCAGCAAGTACGTCCAGTCGTGAGCGACCGCCGGTTCGCCGCCGCCAACCGTGACGAGCGGCAGCTCCTGGGCGCGGGCGTCGGCCATGTACGTGGCCACGTTGTAGAGGTTGGTGGCCTCCCAGAAACCGCCCACGGGCAGCCCGAACCAGTCCCCCTGCCGCAGCAGCAGCCACGTGGCGACGACCGGCGCGGCGCACTGCAGGATCGTCCCGCCGGCCACCATCAGCCATTCGCCGAGGAAGCCGAACACCACGTGCCCGGCCTCGTGGATGCCCAGGTTGATCCCGCCGAAGATGCTGCTGTATAAAGGGTCTCCGAGGTGCCGCACGCCCACGTAGGCGAAGTACAGGAGCAGCACGGCACGGGGGATCCACTGTCTGCCCGGCGCCCACGCCTCGATGTGCTCCTGCCACAGCTCCAGCCGGCTCGGCTCGGCGGGACGGGGAGGCGCTTCGATCCGGCCCATGGGGCAAGAATAGCGTGTCAGTTGCTGAAGACCCAGCGCGTGAGCAGCAGCATCGCGGGGATCAGCACGCACGCCGCGAGATTCAGCCAGAATCCGCTCCGGGCCATGTGGGTGATCGGCACCCTGCCCGAGCCGTAGACGATGGCGTTGGGAGGCGTCGCGACCGGGAGCATGAACGCCATGCTGCACCCCAGGGCGCACCCCACGGCCGGGAGCGTGGGGTCGACGCCTGCCGCTTGCGCCGCGGCAGTCGCCAGCGGCACCAGCATCGTGGCGGTGGCGGTGTTCGAGGTGATCTCCGTCAGGTAGACGGCGATGGCGGTGAAGAGCGCGAGCAGCGCGGTCTCCGAGCGAGCGCCCGCCAGGCGCGTGAGGCCGTGGCCCAGGGCGGCGGCGAGCCCGGTGCGGAACATCGCGGCGCCGAGCGACAGCCCGCCGCCGAACAGCAGCAGCGTTCCCCAGTCGAGGTCCGCGCCCTGCTTCCAGGTGAGCGTGAACCGCCTGGCTTTCCAGTCGACCGGGAGCACGAACAGCAGCGCCGCCGCGATGACCGCCACGACGCTCTCCGGCAGCGCCGCGGCGAGCCTGGCGGCGAAGGGGTGCGGGGCCCCGAGCGCGGCGGTGACAAGCCCTGGGCCGACCCAGCCGGCCACGGCGACGACGAACGCCAGCGCGACGTTGCGCTCGCCCCGTGTCAGTGGACCGAGCGCCCGCTGCTGCGAGCGAACCGCCGTCACGTCCAGGGTCGAGCCGGCCGGGGCGGGGAAGGTGAAGCGCACGTAGAGAAGGGCGAACGCGAGCATCGCCAGCGTCACCGGAACCGCCAGCGCCATCCACGGCAAGAACCCGATGTGCACGCGGGCCAGCTTTTCGAGTTGGCCCATGGCGATGATGTTGGGGGGCGTTCCCACAGGGGTCCCGATGCCGCCGATTGAGGAGCCGTACGCGCACGCGAGCAGCAGCCCGCTGCCGAACGAGCCGTGGCCGCCCCCCGTCCTGGCGAGCGGCGGGCTGGCGCCCAGCACACCCAGCGCGATGGGGTAGAGCATCGCGGTCGTGGCGGTGTTGGAAAGCCACATCGACAGCCCGGCGGCGAGCAGCGCAAAGGCGGCGAGCAGGCGGGACGGGTGCCCGGCGACCCAGCGGCTGGCCAGGATCGCGAGCGCGATGCGCCGGTCGAGACCGTGCACGGCCATTCCCTGGGCCATGAGGAAGCCACCGAGGAACAGGAAGATCACCGGGTCCCCGAAGGGTGAGAACGCATCCTTGACCGTGGTCACGCCGAGCGCGACCGTCAGGGCCGGGCCGAGCAGGGCGGTGGCCGGCAACGGCACCGCCTCGCTGATCCACCAGATCACCACCCAGGCGACCACGGCGGCGAGCCGCGCGGCCTCGGCCGGCACCCCGCCGATGGGGAACACCAGGAGGGCGACCGCCGTCAGCGGCCCGAGCGCGAGCCCGATGGTCTGCCGCGTGCGGTCGATCGTGCCCCAGGCCCGGAAGGGCTCAGGCACGGTCTCGGCTTGCTGGTCCGAGTCGGTCATGCTCGGCCTCCGTCGCCCGACGGGCCCTCGGAGTTTAGCGCCATCGGCACCATGGCGCAGGGGCCGGGATACCTACCTGGCTGCGACCACCAGCTCCACGGGCCTGGCCTGGGCTCGCGCCGACGGCTCGTAGTACTGGTAGACGGTCGACGGCGGGGTCTTGGCCCGCACCGGGAACTTCGCCTTCATGGTGAGGCGGAAGACCACGTCCTGCTGCCCCGGCAAGCGGTCGAAGTAGAGGATGACCTGCCGCCCCGTGAGCGAGTAGCGCTGGATCGTGCCGGCCTGCTTGAGGGCGTCCACCGATTCCGCCACGACCTCGAAGCCGGGCGGCACACCGAGGTCCACGATGGTCATGCGGGCCTCGCCCGGGCGGTCGTACCGCACCTTCACCAGGCACCCGAGCGTGTCGTCGGGGCGCAGCTCGGTCGAGTCGAACGTCACGTCGATCGACATTTCGGGCGTCTCGGCCGGCTTCTGCCGCGTCCACGGCAAGTAGTGCACGGCCACGAGCTGGTAGGCGAGCGCAGCGCCGCTCGTCTCGAGCGTCACGTCGACACTCGGCGCAAGATGCTCCCGCAGGCTCACGAGACGTAGCACGTCGCTCGTCTCGGGGGTGATGTCGAGCTGCTGCACGGCCGTGCCGTTGGCGATCACGGTCACGCTCACCCCCGTCTCGACCCCGCCGCCGTAACCCGAGCCGGCCAGCAGCGCTCGTAGCGCGTGCACGGTGGCCTGCGTGGAGTGCCAGGTGCCGCCCGAGTCCTTGTGCTTGACGAGCCACGCCAGCGCCTTGTGGGCGGTCGCGACCTCGTACGAGGCCCGGATCAGCGCCTGCGCCGCGATGGCGGTGGTCTCGATCGCCAGCACCTCGCCGCGGGAGTGGACCGCGCTCTCGCCCGTGGGCTCCCAGTGCACCCCGTCCTCGTCGGCCTTTGCGGACTTCAGGAGCCGCGCCAGCACCTCGCCGGCGGCGCCGTCCCTGGCTGCGGCGAAGGCGTTTGCGGCCACCGCGAGGGTGTACGCGTCGTCGGTGCTCGCGATGCTCGAGCGCAGGTAGGCGAGTGCGCGCTCGAGCGACTTTCCGCCCTGGCCGGCCTCGGCCAGCGCCCAGGCGATGTACGCGGTGGTGCGCAGCGCCTGCCCCTGGTACTGGTCGATGGCGCCCTCGGCGATACCGCCCTCGGTGGGTGCCCACGAGCCGTCGGGCCGCTGCCCGGAGGCGAGCCAGGTCGCCGTCCGGGCCAGCACCGCGGCGTCGATGTCGTAAACCTTCGCCATGTCGGCGAATTCGAGGACGCCATACGCGGTCAGGACGTTGTGCGCCGGTGCCTGGCCGAACCACGAGAAGCCGCCGCCCGGCACCTCGAACGAGAGCAGGCGCTGGTAGCCGGTGTTGATGTACTGCAGCGCCTTTAGCTCGATTTCGGGCTTGACCTGTTTCGTGGCGCGCAAGTAGGCGAGCGCCAGCACGTTGGGGTAGGTCGAGGACGAGGTCTGCTCGAAGCACCCGGCGGGCATGCGCAGGATGGCGTCCAGCCCCTCGACGACCTGGCTGAATGCGCCAGGGTACACCTTGAGAAAGAGGTCGCTCGCGCCGGCGATCGCCTCGGACGGGAAGTCGACCCGCTGGGTGACGGTCTTCTCGAGCGTGCCGTTGAAGGTGCGGACCTGTTCCTGCCCGTCCGGGGCGACGCGCACCTGCCGCTCCACGGCATCCGCCATCGTGCTGCCGGCGGCCTCGAGGGTGAGAGCGTGCATGCCAGGCTGCCTGGCGACCAGACGGAACGACACCGAGGTGACCTCGCGCGGGGCGAGGTGCAGCGCTCTCGTCGCCTCGCCGCGCAGCTCGTACCAGCCGGCGGGCCGCAGCGTGAGCCTCACAGTCTGCGGCTCGGCAAGGTACGAGTACACGGCCGCCGGCACGCTCACCTCGTCGTGCTGGGTGAGCGCCACTGGCAGGTCGAGATCGACGAAGAAGTCCTGGAACACCCGGATGCCCCGTTCGGCGGCGCCCAGCTCACCCGAGCCGCTCACCGCGCTGGCCGCCAGACGCCAGGTCGTGATCGAGTCGGCGAGCGGCACCTCGAGCTGCGCCCGGCCGTCGGCGCCGGTCACGAGCTGGGGTACCCACAGGAGCGTCTCCGGAAAGTGGCGGCGCACCCGGGCCGGCTCGACGAGCGCCTTGCGGCTCTTGTCGCTTTCCTGCTCGGCGGCCTGTGCCTTGAACGCCGCGGCCGGCAGCGGCACGCCCCCGGCGGCGCCGAGCGCCACCATGCGGTTGCCGGCACCCACCATGGCCAGGCCCCCGCTGCCCTTGCCGGGGCCGGTCGCCACCACGGCCGCGGCAGCGACGAGCAGCGGCGCCGCGGCGAGGAGCGGGCAAGCGAGGGCCACCCGGAGATAGTGGCCGAACGAGATCTGCCGGCTCGCACAGGCGCGGGCGACGGCCAGCGCCGCGACGGCCAGCAGCGGCGTGACGCCTACTGCGGCGAGCAAGAGAACGATCGTCGACTCGGGCACCCGCCAGGGGTGCTGGGCGGCGGCCGCCAGGCCCAGAACGGCGGCCGGGACGAGCGCGAACAGGATCGGCACCTGCGCCGCGAGGCGCCGCGCGAACGGCAGCCCTTGGGCCGCCGGGAGGCGCCACAGGCGGCGGGCCGCCAGGGCCTGGAGGATCAGCGCCAGCACGAACGCCCCCGCCATCAAACTCCACGCCACCACCAGGAACCCCTGGCTGCGCAGCCACCGCCCGGCAGTCACCACGGCCACCGCGGCGAGCAGCCCGTACAGCCCCAGCACGAGCCGGAGGTTGAGCGACGTCAAAGCCTTGCCGACTGCCTGCACCTCCTCCTCCCCGAGCCCGGCGAGCGGCTGGCGCCGCACCAGGCGGAGCAGGAGGTAGAGGAGGAACGGCACCCCGAGCAGGGCCACCGCGCCGGCCGGGGCCATCAGGGCCGCCGCCTGGAGCCGGCGGCCATACTGGCGCGCCGCTTCATCGAGCCTCGCTTGCTTCTGCGCCACGGTGAGGGTGCGCGCCGCCGCCGGAGCGGCGCCGCCCGCCGCGGCGGAGAGCACGACGCCGGCCAGATCGGCCACCGGCTCCCCGGCCTCGGCGGTCGGCGCCACCAGCTCCGCGGCCGGCAGGGTGGCGTGGATCTCGTACCGCGGCTTCAGAAGCTCTTCCTGCAGCATGAAGAACACCCGCTCGAGCCCCGGGCGCATGTCCTGCAGCGCGAAGACGGCCTCGTCGACCGCCGACAGCCCCAGTGCCGACACCGCCGGCGTCCCGTCGGCGCGGGTCACGGCAAAGCGCAGCAGCGCCATTTCCCCTGGCCGGTAGGTCGGCCTGTCCAGCTCGACGGCGATGCGCAGACCGGCCGGCGGCCGCACCTGCACGATCCGGGTGTCGCCGGCGATGTCGCCGCTAGCCAGCAGGCGGTAGGCGCGCAGCTCGAGCGTCCCCGCGAGATCGGCCGGCAGGTCGAACGCCGCGACCCCGAGTCCGTTCGAGAGGTCGAGCCCCTGCGTGAGCACGATGTGCCCGGCCTTCACGACGTCCACGAAGGCGCGTCCCGAGCCGCCGGGCGCCATGACCGAAGCCCGCACCGTCTCCCCTGCGGCGTAGAGAGCTTTGTCCGGGCGGAGCAGCAACGACGACGCAGGCGCGGCGTCGAGCTGGCGGGTCACGGTGGTCGACGCACCACCGGTGTCGGTGGCGGTGAGCGTGAGGCTGCGCCCGCCCTCGTCGGGGGTCACGCGCAGCCGCGCGATGCCGGCCTCGCTTGTCTCGAACCGCTCCCGGGTGTTCGCCAGCACGACCGTGGTGCGGGCCGGCCGGCCGTCAGGGTAAGAGGTCACGACCCAGACGAGGTTTTCGACCCCGGGCACGAGCTGCCCGCTCTCGGGCACGAGGTCGATGCGGATTGGCTCGCCGCTGACCGGCAGCTCCCGGGTCCGGGACTGCGCGTGGCTGGCCCGGTCGGTGACCGTGGCCTCGAGCGAGACCAGCGCATTGCCGCCCTTCAGCGCCATGCCCGCGAACGCCTCCTTGAGCGGGAGGCGGAACGCGAAGCGGCCGCCGGCGTCGGTCTCCCCCTGGACGACGGCGAACTCGCGGAAGCGGTCCACGAACTCGCTCGCGGCCAGACGTACCTTGCCCCGCGCCACCGGCTCGCCGAACGTGTAACGGGCCCGGACCGTCCCCTCGACGACGTCGCCCGGCTGGTAAAACCCGCGGTCGGTCGAGATCTCGACGGAAAAGCGCGGGAGCACATAGCGCTCCACCGTGACGGTGCGCTCGGATGCGGTGTCGCCGAGCCTCGCCGAGACGGTGTAGGAGCCCGTGTTGACCTGGTCGGCGAGCTGGAAATCCGCAGCAATGATCCCGAAGTCCGAGGTCGGGGCGACTTTCTTGAACACCTTGTTGCCCTTGCCGTCCTTGACCTCGAGCACCGCCTGCACGCCGGCGACCGGCCGCAGGTCGAACGACCCCAGTGCCAGCGCCCGCATGTGGATGACCTGCCCCGGCTGATACAGCGGCTTGTCGGTCGAGAGCATGATGCGGAACGAGCGCTTCACCTCGAGGGCGTGCTCGAGCTCGCCGGTGCCCTGCCGGGCCCGCGTCCGAGCGGCCAGGGTGTAGCGGCCCTCGGGCGCGCCGGCCGGCACCGCGGCCTCCACGAGCGCGACACCGGTCGCGTCGGTGGCCGCGTCGCCGGCCCACACCTGGCGGCCTTGCGGGTCGCGCAGCACGGTGTGCACGCGGGCCTCGGGAATTGGAGACGCGGTGGTGCCGTCGCGCACCAGCACGCGAAAACGCCCGGTCACGCCGGGGGTCAGCTCGTCCTGGCCGACGAGAATCGCTTCGACCGGGGGCGCCTTGCGGGTCGCCAGCCAGGCCGCGCGCCCGAGCCCCCATCCTGCCGCGAGCAGTAGCAGCACGCCCAGGGCGAGCCAGAACTGCCGGCTGCCGAGCCACCTTGCCTCGGGTTCCACGGGTTCGAAGCTCATGTGACGCCTCCCATGCCGGGTTTCGACCGAGGATAGCAGGGGTGGTTCCCTCCGGCAGCCCGGTAGTCCGCGAACTGCCATCGGTGGCCGGCAGTCACGGTGGTACGATCGCGTCCCGACTGGTGGGCGATCGGCTCGCAGTGCGTAGTATGCTCTTGCAGCGACCGACCGTCCGTTCGGTCCGCGCATGGAGGGAGTCGGAGCATGGCCATTCGCACCGTGGGCATCGTCGGCGGCGGAACGATGGGGCAGGGGATCGCGGTCGCCTGCGCCGGTGCGGGGCTCGACGTGCTGCTCGTCGAGAAGACCCCCGAACTCGGGCAGGAGGCGCTGGCCGGGGTCGCCGAGGCGCTCGATCGCGACATCGCCAAATGGCGCCGCACCGAGTCCGAGAAGCGGGCGATTCTGGCTCGCATCGGGCTCGCCGAGGGTCTCGAGGCGCTCGAGCCGACCGACCTCGTCGTCGAGGCGGTCTCCGAGGACCTCGAGCTCAAGATTTCGCTGTTCCAGCAGCTCGACCGCCTCGTCTCGCCCGACGACGTCCTCGCCACCAATACCTCGACCCTGTCGGTGACGGAAATCGCGGCTCGCACCTCGCGCCCCGAGCGCGTCATCGGGCTGCACTTCCTGCAGCCGGTGCCCAAGGTGCCGCTCGTGGAAGTCGTGCGCGGGCTCAAGACGGGCGACGACACGTATCGCCGGGCGCTCGAGTTCGTGCGGGTGCTGGGCAAGACCGGCATCGAAGTGTTCGAGTACCCCGGCTACGTCACGACCCGGGTCATCCTGCCGTTTCTCAACGAGGCGATGTACGTCGTCATGGAGGGCGTCGCCTCCGCCGAAGCAGTCGACACCTCCATGCGCCTGGGCTACGGCCTCCCGGTCGGGCCGCTGCAGCTCGCCGACCGCATGGGCCTCGACGAGGTCATGCGCTGGATGCAGTACTTGTTCGACGAGCTGGGCGACGTCAAGTACCGTCCCTGTCCACTGCTGCGCAAGATGATCCGGGCCGGGCACCTGGGGGTCAAGACGGGGCGGGGGTTTTTCGAGTACGACGCGGCCGGGCACCCGAAACCGGTGAGCGGCGAGGGGAAGGTGTGAGATGAAGGTCTTGGTTCTCAACTGCGGCAGCTCGTCCGTGAAGTTTCAGCTCGTCGAGACCGACGAGACCTCGGCGGCCGCCGGGCGCGACCGCGCCCTTGCCAAGGGTATCGTCGAGAACATCGGCGGCCTCGCCATCCTGCGCTACGAGGCGGAAGGCCGCAAGCCCCTCAAGGAAACCGGCGAGATCCTGGAGCACAAGATTGCCGTGGAGCGCATCCTCGGCCTACTCACCCGGGAGGACGTGGGCGTGCTGCGCGACCGGCGGGAAATCGACGCCGTCGGCCATCGCATGGTGCACGGCGGCGAGCGCTTCAAGACCTCGGCGCTCATCGACGACGACGTGCTGAGCGGAATCGAGGACTGCATCGACCTGGCGCCGCTGCACAACCCACCCAACATCAAGGGGTACCGGGCGGCGCGCGAGCTGCTGGCGGTGCCGCACGTGGCGGTGTTCGACACCTCGTTCCACCAGACGATGCCGGCCGAGGCGTACCTGTACGGCGTGCCGTACGTGCTCTACCAGCGGCACGGCGTGCGGCGGTACGGCTTCCACGGCACCTCGCACCGCTTCGTGTCGCGCCGCATGGCCGAGATCCTGGGGCGGGTGGGCGACCCGACGCTGCGCGTGATCACTTGCCACCTCGGCAACGGCTGCTCGATCACCGCCATCCGCGGCGGCCGCTCGGTGGACACCAGCATGGGGCTCACCCCGCTCGAGGGGCTGCTCATGGGCACGCGCGCCGGCGACATCGACGCCGGCCTCGTGCTGCACGTCATGACCGTGGAGGAGCTGGGGATCTCCGAGGCCAACGCGCTCCTCAACAAGCACAGCGGGCTGCTCGGAATTTCCGGCGTCTCCAACGACATGCGGGCGCTGCTGCAGGCCGAGTCGGAGGGCAACGAGCGGGCGCGCGCAGCACTCGACGTCTTTTGCTACCGGCTCAAGAAGTACATCGCCGCCTACGTCGGGGTGCTCGGCGGCGTTGACGCCGTGGTGTTCACCGGCGGCATCGGCGAGAACGCCGCCCCGATCCGCGCCCGCTCGGTGGCCGGCCTCGAGGCCATTGGCCTGCGCCTGGACCCCGAGCGCAACGCCGCGGCCCGGGCGGTGGAGGCGGAGGTCTCGGCCGACGGCAGCCCCGGCAAGATCTGGGTTATCCCCACCAACGAGGAGCTGCTCATCGCCCGCGACACGATGCGCATCGTCTCGGGCTTGCCGCCGGAGTAGGGGGTCGCCCGGCAGGCTGGTTGGCTGTTCACGGAGGTCAGTTGTCAGCAGGCAATGCACAGGGTTCGAGCCTGTCCTGCGAGACCCCGTCCACTGGACGTGGCTAAGCCAGCGCCTGCGCCCAACTCGCCAGGACCCAAAGTGAGGGCCAGCGCGTCAAGCACCGCCTTGACGCAATCGGACCGATTCCCTACATTCCGCGCTTCGGTAGGAGGCTCGAGATGCTGTTTGTCTTGAACATGATCCTCGTGGCAGAGCCAGCCAGTGGCGTGAACGCTGACCCAGACGGCTCTATCAGGCCGCGTCTGTATCGCTGTACCACGCAATGCTGATCGACGGCGGATTCCCGGCCAGTTGTATTCCCTCCACCCACCCCAAGAGCCCCGATCTGTCTTTCAACGCTCTTGTTCCAGTCGGTAGCGATGTGAGGAACTCAAGGGTCTCCTCAAACACCATCCAGAACCCTGCCGGCTGGACCGCACTCCAGTGGACGTTCCGGGGCGAAGGGAACTCGATCACCTCGAACACCATCAACGGGGCTGGCTTCGACTGGTCCAACGGAGTCTCGAACTACGAATCGGACGGTGTCTCCGCCTGGGGGGAAACATCGATATTCAGGGCAACGTCGTAATCGATGCCACCGATCAAATGCTGGTTGCGTGGGGTGCTTCCCCGACGATCTCTGGCAACAAGGCGTACGCGATCCACAGATACGCCTATGGTGCTTTTGCATTCGACGATATCCCTTCCCACTCCGGAATCAAGATCCAGAGCAACCAGGTCTCTGTTGAGGGTGGGACAGTCGGGGTCGCCTTTGCGTTTGGATCTGCCCTGTGGCAATGCGGGCACTGCTTCCTGTCCAACTTCGCGAATGCTATTGTGAGCAACAATCAGGTCCACTTCAACTCAGGAACCTTGGGCAATGCATTCGTCGTGAACGGAGCAAAGAACCTCACGATCGACTCAACAAACACGGTTGATGGACTATCGGGATTCGCCACCCCGCAACCAGGTTGCGGCGTGTCGCAAGAGTGGATCGGTGGGAAGTTCCTGGTTGGCAGCCAGCTTGGCGCGGATAGTGCGTGTGGGAGTACGCTTAGCTTGGGCTGCCAGAACTGCTCACTGCTCGGTGGCCCGTGGACCGTCGTCGACGAGCAAGACGGCCATCAGCTCATTGGCCCGTTCCCAAGGCCCCTGCCCCCGCCCTGTGGCTACTGAGCCAGTCGTAGGACCTGCTCCCCGAAGATGGGCTGCTCCCTGCCTTGCGCTTGCTGTGCTTGGCGTGGTAGCGACCAGGGTGCTCGCCCGTCAGGCCACGCCCTGGGAGTGGGATGACCTAGTCTTCCGGCTCGCCCTCGATGTCTTCGCACCGCAATCGCAGGTGCCTCAGCCTCCTTTCTATCCCGGCTATGTCTTCCTGGGCCGCCTGGCACGGCTGATAGTCGCCGATGGCCACGCCGCGCTAACGTGGGTCAGCGTACTCGCCAGCTCCCTCGTCCCGGCGTTCTGTTACTTCGTGGCGACTGGGCTCGGTTTCTCCAAGCGAGCGGGCCTGACAGCAGGAGCCCTCCTCGCGTTCTTTCCTGCGGTGTGGTTTCATTCTGGCGTTCCCTTGTCGGACCCCACAGGTCTGGCTGCCGGTCTCGCCGCGATGGCGTTGGCTTTGCGAGCCGGCCGCAGCCCTCGCACTGCACTTCTTGCCTCCCTTGCGTTGGGTGTGGCCGTGTCGGTGCGACCACAGTCAGCGCTGCCGGCAGCCGTCACACTGGCGCTCTCGGCCTTCTCCCTCGCCCGCAAGCGGAGGCTCGCCATCATCACTGCAGCGACGATCAGCATTGCAGTGCTATACCTGGGGCCGATAGTGATTGCCGCGCGAGGGCTATCAGGTGTTGTGAGCTGGACAGCGTACCAGGCGTCGCTTGTACTTGATCACGACTCCCTGGCTGCTCATCACTGGGCGATCCCCTTCATGCTGAGGCGCTATTTCGTTGACATCTGGGCCGACCCGCTCATTGCATTAGCGATCTGGGCGCTCTTGCTTCTCGGGGTGCTCACCCTCTGGAGGGAGCAGAATCGCAAGAGCCTGAAGACCCTGTTGCTAGTGTTTCTGCCATACGCATTCCTTTCACGGGTCTTCCTCGACCCCTCCACAGCCGGACGCTGCGCGCTGCCGTATCTCCCCCTTGTCGCGCTCCTGGTGGCCCAAGGGACGAGCTGGACCGACGATCGATTGGGCTTTCGGACGCGCTCCCGGTGACCGGAGTAGTCCTGGTTGCGACGATGGGTGCGATCTCAGCGCGTGCAGTCCTCCTCGTTCACCGACTGCCCTCACCATCGGTCGTGGCTGCTCGCGCGATCCTCGACGCACAGGAGCCCCGCCCCTGCAGGGTCCCGTACTGACCGCTGATGCGAATGCACGCGCACGCCCTCTCCCCCGGTGCGGAGCTCGTCGTGGCGCGGACCACGGCAGACCTGTGCTCTACCCCCCCGACGAAAAGCCGACATGGCTGCACGGGGTGGATTCGACAAGGGCGGCAGTTGCTGGCTGGCCGGACCTCGCGTTTCTGCGCCGGGTCGGACGCGGCAGGCACTTCGAGGTGCCGTGGCGAAGACATGACGAGGCTTGTCTGGAGTTCGGGGAGGGTTTCTTCGACGCCGAGAAGACCCCCAGCGGAGGGACCTTCCGTTGGTTGGGTTCTCAAGGCGTGATCCGGTTCATGGCATCAGGGACCGATGCCCAGATCGACCTCACAGCCGACGTGCCGTTGTGGGCCTTGGACGGGCAGCCGGAGGTCGAGATGAGCATCAACGGACACCGACTGCAAAGGACTGTGGCCACGAGCACCCGGCTCGTCAACCACATCTCCCTGCCCAGAGAGCTCCTCAGAGTGTCCTCCATGAATGAAGTGGTCGTCTCAGTGTCGAAGACCTTTGTGCCGGCGGAGGTTGGAAAAGGGAGCGATCGCCGGCGGCTCGGGCTCCGTGTTCTCGACATCGCAGTCCGTCGGCCCGAGACTCCTGCGACACCGGGCTCCCCTGGGAGCCGCTAGCTCGCGAGCTCGGTCTCGTCTGGGCACGCTCCTGCCATCGGTCACATCCCTACCGGTAGGCCCACCTGCTCACGACGAGGAGCGACGTACGCCAGGCAACCAGCCGATGGAAGGGCAGCGTGGCTCGACCCCTCTTCCACACGGAAACGCACACACGGTGTCAAGGGACACCCAGATTCCCGCGCTATGACTCCCAGGGGTGTCCGTTGCCTGGGGGCGTCGTTGTCGTGATTCCCTCCTTTCTGCAAGGGGTTCGAGCAGGGGGCCTCGGAGCGGAGGCCAGGCGAGCGGAGCGAGCCTGGCCGCGGCGCAGGGGCCCCCTGCTCGTCGCGGCCAGTGAGCGCCGCGTGGCCGGCGGCGGCGTGCCGTGAGGTGGTCCCTTGGTCCGTCGGCCGGTGTGTCGTCACGCCTGGCTCCCCTTGGTCTGCACCTCCCGCAGGCGGAAGCTGCGGCCATCGATCTGCACCACGTGGCAGTGGTGCGGCAGCCGGTCGAGGATGACCGTGGCCAACATCTCGTCGCCGGCGATCATCTCCGGCCACTCACGGATCGACGTGTTCGAGGTGATGATCGTCGAGGCCCGCTCGTACCTCGACGAGAGGACCTTGAAGAGCAGGTGGGCGTCGCGGCGGTCGAGGGCCTGGAAGCCGAGTTCGTCGATGATCAACACCGCGGCGGTCCAGTAGCGCCGGCGCTGCATCCGGCGCAAGCCGGCGGCATCGTCCCGCCGCAGGTGGTCGAGCGGCTCGTCGGCCGTCATCGACGCCACCGAGAAGCCGTTGGTCACCGCCTTGACCCCGAGCCCAAGGGCGAGGAGGTCTTGCCGACGCCCGGTGGACGGTGCGCCCGGTCACCGGGCAGATGAGGCGTTGTACTCGGGCTCTGACCCGCTCGTCGGTCGCCCTCTGGAGGTCCTCCAGGCGCAGGGAACATATGTCCTGGAGGGCGCCGAGAAAGGCCCGCACATCCCGGCCCCGCCGCTCCACCTTGCCTTTGTCCGACGCCGTGCGGACTCGGCCGGGGTCGACGACGAAGCCGAGCTGCCGGGCGTACGAGGCATACCCCTCCTGGAGCCGCGCCCACCGCCCGGCGCCCCAGGCCACCGCCGTCCGCACGTTGTAAAGCCGCACGGTCCACGGGATGCCCCCAAGCCTGCTGAACGCCTGGTTGTGCCCGCTCAACCACCACAGCAGGTTCCTCGACAACGCCCAGATGACGGCGAACATCCGCGAGTGCGACAGGGTCACCACGAGGGCGTCACGCGTGGTCCGGCCACCCAGCTCCTCGACCCGCACCGGCAGACCCTCGAACCAGTCCACCTGCGCCTGGGCGCCAGGCTTGGTCTCGACCCGCCGGATCGGCCGCAGCCGCGGCGGCGCCATCCGCCGCCGCACGTACCGCAGCACGGCCTTGTAGCTACCGTCATACCCGTGCTCCGCCACCAGCACCTAGTACAGCCGCCGCACGGCTTCGGGCCGCTCACCCTCCTCCTGCTGTGTATCCAGCCACGGCTCGATCACCCCCTGCCACGCCGCACAGCTCTCGGCCTGCCGTCGCCGCCCGTCTTCGTCTCCCTTCTCCCGCCGCCGCACTCGGGATCGCACCGTGCTCTCGTCCACCCCGAACTCTCGCGCCACCACCCGCGTGCTCCACCCTTTCTCCCGCAACACGTCCATCACCACCAGGTCCCTCTCTCGGAGCTTGGCCATCTCTCTCCCAGGCGCCTTTTCCCGCACGCCCCGCAGAGTGTCGACCAGCTCCCGCCGTGCGGGAATCTGGATGTCCCCTACGACCTACCTATACCCTGGATTCCTACAACGAGCGGAAGGTCCACGAGGAGGAGCGGCTGGACGGGAAGTACCTGATCGTGACGAGCGACGACTCGCTCTCGCCGGAGGACGTGGCCCTGGGCTACAAGCAGCTCGCCGAGGTCGAGCGGGCGTGGCGGACGATGAAGTCGGAGCTCGAGATCCGGCCGATGCACCATCGCAAGACGGAGCGCATTCGGGCGCACGTGCTGCTGTGCTGGCTGGCGTTGCTGCTGGTGCGGCTGATCGAGGTGACGTGCACGCAGACGTGGCCGCGGGTCCGCCAGGAGATGGACCGGCTGCACCGAGGGGTATTCGAAACCAGGTCGGGCCGGTTCGTGCAGCGCACGGAGCTGACGGCGCTGCAGCACGAATACCTCAAGGCGATGCAGGTGGCGCCGCCGCCGCGGTTCGAGCGGATCGAGGCGAAGGCGCGGCGAAAGGCCAGCGCCAAGGCTACGGCGTAGGCCGACGGCGCCCGCAGGACCTCTGGCTGTAGTCACACGCGCACATTTCGGCAAAGGGTCGATTCGTCAATGCTGGTGCGCCTTGTCGCCCAGTCGCGTCTGACCACCCGTGTGGAAGACGGGAGAAACCGTCGCACAAATAGCACCTCGAGTTCGAAGTCCTAAAAAAACCGGCCCCCAGAAAGGGGACGGGTGTGTGTTCGCGTGTAACGAGGTTACCGAGGTTGTGGGGGCTCGTGCTGGGCCGGTTCTTCCATGTGTCCTTTGATTTCTTGCAGCTCTTTGTAGTCCTTGCCTTTCTCCTCCGGTTGGCGCCACTCCTTGGGATGCAGGTAGGTGCCTTGCTCCTCTGGTGGCTTGACCTCTTCCACCGGAATGCGGTGCGCCTCAGCAAAGGGGTCCTTGCGGATACCCGTCACTTGCCAGGAAACTTCCACGTTCGCCATATTTGTGCGAATCACAAAACGGTTGTTCTTGATTTTCTCTTCCACGATGGCTTGGGCAAAGCGGCCAATGACCGTGAGCTGGTAGCGGAAGTCTTTGTTTAAAGCTTCAAACCATTCGGGAAGCTCCACCACGGCGCGACCTTCTTCGTTGGTGATCACCACCCCGTCGTAAACGTTTTTCATATCCGGTGACTCCACGAAGGAGTGGTACAGGTACTTGTGCTCAGGATCCAAGGGGTGGTCAATCTTGAAGGAGCCCCCACCTTTGGAAAGCGTGCCGGTGACGTGGACCTTGCCGTTGAAATAGCCGGCGTAGCCGGAAGAACTATATCCACGCACACCGTTGGCGTTTGTGCCGTTGTCGGCTACGCCGTAAACACCCCTGCCGTCTGTTTTGTCGGACTGTCCGTAAACTCCGTTTGTGCCACCCGACGTATAGCCGTACACGCCGTAGCCGGAGGAGCTTACGCCGCGCACGCCGTTACCTGACCCCGCATTCGCTACCGAAAACGCTGAGAGGATGTAGCTTGTGCTCCCACTGTAAGGCAAGGTCAAGCCACCTTGGGCATCCGCATCCCACGCCACCGCGCTGCCGTTGTACTTGAGCACCTGACCGCTGCTGGCGCCGCTCCCCGAAATCTTCGCTGCCGTGACCGAAGCGTTCGCCAAATCCGCTGTCGCCACCGCGCCGTCGGCGATCATGGCGCTGGTGATCCCACCGGTGGCCACCGAAAGCGTCACATCCCCACTGGTGCCACCACCGCTCAACCCCGCCCCAGCGTTCACCGCCGTAATGTCACCGCTCCCTTGCGCATCCGCATCCCACGCCACCGCGCTGCCGTTGTACTTGAGCACTTGCCCGCTGCTGGCACCGCTTGGGGAAACCTTCGCTGCTGTGACCGAAGCGTTCGCCAGATCCGCCGTCGCCACCGCGCCGTCGGCGATCATGGCGCTGGTGATCCCACCGGTGGCCACCGAAAGCGTCACATCCCCACTGGTGCCACCACCGCTCAACCCCGCCCCAGCGTTCACCGCCGTAATGTCACCCCCACCACCACCAGGCGTGGCCGCAATCGTCAGCGTCTGCCCACTGGGCGTGATGCTGACGTTGGAGCCAGCGGCCAAGGTGACGTTCCCCGTGAGGTTGTTGAGCTTCTTCACCGCTGCGCTGTCCGCCAAATCCACCGTCTGCACGCTGCCATCGGCAATCTTGCTGGAATCCACGCTGCCATTGGCCAGCATGGCGCTGGTGATCCCACCGGTGGCCACCGCAAGCGTCACATCCCCACTGGTGCCACCACCGCTCAACCCCGCCCCAGCGTTCACCGCCGTAATGTCACCCCCACCACCACCAGGCGTGGCCGCAATCGTCAGCGTCTGCCCACTGGGCGTGATGCTGACGTTGGAGCCGGCGGCCAAGGTGACGTTGCCCGTGAGGTTGTTCAGCTTCTTCACCGCTGCGCTGTCCGCCAGCATGCTGGCCGTGACCCCGCTGGTGGCAATGCTCACGGTATCGGCATCCACCGCAACCCCTGCTCCTGCACCCACGTGCAAGGTCACGTTCCCCGAAGTACCCCCTCCGGTCAAACCTTGCCCTGCGGTCACACCGGTGATGGTGCCGCTGCCACCACCGGAGTTTTCCGCCAGGAGGCTGTCCGCGTAGTGCATCTCCACCGTGGAAGGATCATCGCTGCCGTTGGCAATGGAAGAGCCAAAGGCAATGACCTTGCCTGCGCCTGCCGTCACCTCCACCTCCACTTGGTGGTTGGCCATGGCTGTAGCAAATAAGCTCCACACGTTGTTTTGCCTTTGCTCCCGCGGGCCCAGGCTCCAGGTTTTGCTGGCCCCCACCTGGGCGCCGGTTTCATCCACAAGCCGTAAGGTGACGGTGCAACTGTTGCCTGTGGTTTCCACCACCCCCACGTTGAAGCGGAAATCCGAGACGTTTTTGTCGGCAGAGGTTTGCCTGACCCCCACCACCCGCGTCTTTTCTCCAGGCCCAATGGCAAAAGAAGCGGGAACTCCCGCAAAGAACTGCCCTGTGGAGTCGCGCTCGCCGGCTGTGGGGGCTTTGGCGTAAATGCGGGAAGAAACCAGCACTTTTTGGTTTGAGGTGATGCGCAACGCACCAAAGGTGGCCTGGGCAAACATGAGCTGCACGGCGTTGTCGTAGCGTTTCACATCGCCTGGCGGGATGGTGTCGGTAAAGGAGGCAGGGGCGGGGTTAGGCTGGCGTTTCAAGAGGTAAAAGGCGACGTTGGCGGGGGAGGTGTTGGGGTTGTAGACCCACACCGTGGTGTACCACGGGGCCACACCCACCGCCGAGCCCACCGAGGGGAGGTACATGTCCGTGCCGGCAAAGCCAGCAAAGGACGGTACGGCCACAACGGCGAGCGCTATGGTCAAGCTTAGGACAAAAACTCTACGAGCCACACAAGGCCTCCTCTCCGGCCAACGTTGCCGTCCCCTGACAACACTTTGTAGCGCCCCCATGAGGAGGCGGCAGCAAGGCCAATCCAGGACAAAAAATAAACGCCGTTTCTAGTTGTGTCAAGGACCCCTCTTCCACACCAGCCCTTTCGGAATTAGGGGTGGTGCGGATGGCGGCGAGGCTGATTGGGGTTAGTCATGCTCTCTGAATGGCAGCTTGGCGAATTTTCGGGGACGAGGCGATGAGCCCGGTGGAGCCGGGGTCAGGCAAGGGAGGCATGTCGTGGGAGGGATTTGGTGGTGCGAGGTGGGAGGTTAGCTAGCTGCTATCCGGAGGCGAGGGGCGGCCGAGGGCGAGCCAGAAGAGGAAGTGCAGCTCGATGGCGGTTCGGGGCTGGTGGGTGCCGCGGTGGAGATAGCGGAGGCGGTAGAGCCGTTCGATCATGATGGCCAGACAGACCACCAGCCAGGTGGCGACCACGCTGGTGGGCGTATGGTGGCGGATACGCTCGAGGCCGTAGCGGTTCTTGCCGTCATTGAACGCGCCGTTCTCGATCTGCCAGCGGCTCTTGGCCATGCGGTAGAGCGCGCGGGCGCCGACGTGGCTGGTTGAGAAGTCGGTGAGCCAGAAGGCCTCGACCACCGCACCACCTGGTTTGTGCTGGCGATAGCGGAGCACGCGGACTGACGGCCAGGCGAGCGAATCCCAAGGATCGAAGTCGTCGGCATCCCAGACCTCGACCACGTCGCGGTCCTCGCGAAAGGACAGAGTTGGAGGCATCGTGGCGAATCGAGCTTGGGCTGCCGTGTGTAGAGTCGGCAGGTTCCCCTTCAAGCGAGCGACGACGTGCAAGCCGCAGGCATTGGCCGCATGAAGAAACGGCGCCACCGCATAGGCCCCGTCACCGACCACGTAGGAGGCGTAACGGCGACCGAGCCGGCTGACGGCACGCTGGAGCAGTCGCGTGCTGGTTGGGAGCTCACCTTCGCCGGGATGCTGGGCCTCGACGTCAAACGGCAGCACCAGACCAGTACCCACGATGCTGATCAGCGAGAAATGGTGGACATGCCCGACCGGCTGACCCTCGGCATCGGTCCGCGGGTGGCACAACGCACAACCGCCCCGCTCACTCCGAGCTGCCCCTGTCCCGTCGAGCGCCAGCCCGATGAAGCGGGACGCATCGAAAGCCTTGTTCCGCTTGACCCGGCGCACCACCCCGATCGCTGCGCTGCGGAGCACCTCCAAGTCGAGGCGTTCAGAGAAGTACGCCAGGGCGTCATCGCCAAAGCGACGACTCACGCCCAGCCTACGGCGCGCGGCCGAGCGAACCAGCCGCTCAACACTATGGAAGCTGCCGTACCGGAGGACCTCCGCCGCAAGCTGAGCCCACATGAGATCCGCAGCAGGGATCTGTCCCTGCCGCCGGCCGTCACCGGGCTGCTGGAGGAACGACTGCAGCCCAAGACAGCGGCAGGCGAACCGCTTCAAGCCAAGTAGTGATGGCGCGCTCAGAGCCGCTGCTTACGACGCAAGACCAGGAGCTGGGCGTTGGCAGCCAACACCTCGTCCACGGCCTGCTTGAACTCACGGCCGACCTCGACCCGACGCGAGACCTCGTCAAGCCAGTCCTTGGGGATCCGGAGCACATGCTTCGTGCCCCTGACCATGAAGGTCAGGCTCCAGCTTGGATGCCCCTCCCCCGAGGCACAGCGGCAATTGACCTTGCCGCAGCGAGAGTGGGACAAGGCCAGGGAACCAGGGAGCGCCTCGGGAGGGATCTTGAAGCGGCGCAGGAGCTCGCCCTTGCGTTGCCTGAGGCGAGCGGCGTGTGGGCCTTTGGGTTCTTGGATCATCTTGCTGTACTGCTACAGCCAGATTCACCGAGAGTCAACCCTCGCCAGGGTTTGCGAAAATAGAAACCCCCACTCCATTCACCCAAACCTACGCCTCTGCTGTTCTACCCCTTGGCAACCTGACTATCGGTTCCGAAACGGCTGCTTCCACACGGAAACGCACACACGGGCCTGCTTCGAAATCGCAAGTGACGCATTTGGGGGGGATGTTGCCCCTCGTACGGGGGCTCGCGGAGCTTGAACGTCGGAAACACACGGCACCGAAGTGTGGGGTTGACATAGGCGCTATCACACGCCTTGTAGGAGTCATGTACCTGCGGATCACCTCCCGCACCAACAAGGACGGCTCCAAGGCCTCCTACGTCCAGCTCGCACACAACCGCCGCGACCCCAAGACCAAGACGCCCAGGGCCGAGATCCTTTTCAACTTCGGTCGCCGCGAGGAGGTCGACCTCGAGGCGCTGCGCCGGCTGGTCCGCTCGATCACCCGTTTCCTGGGTCCCGAGGACGAGCTCAAGGCGGCCACCTCGGCGGTCGAGGGCGAGCCAGTCCGCTTCATCGAGAGCCGTCCCATGGGCGCCGCCTGGCTGCTGCGAGGGCTGTAGGAGCGGCTGAAGATCGACCGTGATCTTCGCCAGGTCGCGGCCAGCCATGGTGTGAAGCTCCCCGCCTGGGTTGAAGGGGCGATCTTCGGCATGGTCGCCAACCGGGCGCTCGACCCCTGCTCCAAGCATGCACTCCCCGACTGGCTCGAGACCTTGGTGGCCGCAGCCGGCGTCCCGGCCGACACCTATGACGAGGCGCTCTACCGGGCCATGGACCTGCTGCTCGGGGCCGAGGAGGAGCTGCAGCGGGCCGCGTTCTACTCGACCGCCGACCTGTTCAACCTCGAGGTCGACCTGTTGCTCTACGACACCACCAGCTCGTACTTCGAGATGGAGGACGACGACGAGGAGCGGATCGAGCGCGAGCAGTGCTGGCAGGCGGCCGACGCCGGGCTGGGTCCGGAGCCGATCCGTCCCCGTCCTCAGGTGGTCAACGAGCCGCCGTTCCGGTTGCCCGGCCGCTCGAAGGACCATCGGCCGGATCGGGCGCAGGTCGTGGTCGGCCTGGCGGTGACCCGGCACGGGATCCCGGTGCGCTGCTGGACGTGGCCAGGCAACACCAACGATGCCACCACGGTGGCCGAGGTCAAGCGCAGCCTGGCAGGGTGGCGGCTGGGGCGGGTGGTGGGGGCGGTGGACCGGGGTATGGTCTCGGCGGACAACCTTCGGGAGCTGCGCCGGGGTGGCGCCCACTACATCGCCGGTGAGCGCATGCGGGCCGGTATGCCGGCGGTGGAGGAGGCGCTGGCGCGGCCTGGGCGGTACCAGCAGGTGCGGGACAACCTCGAGGTCAAGGAGATCGTCGTCGGTGAGGGCGAGGCCCGCACCCGCTACGTGCTGGTGCGCAACCCGGCGCAGGTGGCGCGGGACCGGGAGGAGCGGGAGCGGACGCTGGGACGCATCGATGCGGCGATCGCGGCGTTGCCCGACGAGGGGGCCGCGCACACCAAGGCGGTGTGTGCGCTGCTCACCCATCCGACCCTGGGGCGGTACCTCAAGCGGGACCGGCGCGGACGGCTGCAGATCGACCGGGCGAAGGTCAAGGCCGAGGAGCGGCTGGACGGGAAGTACCTGATCGTGACGAGCGACGACTCGCTCTCGCCGGAGGACGTGGCCCTGGGCTACAAGCAGCTCGCCGAGGTCGAGCGGGCGTGGCGGACGATGAAGTCGGAGCTCGAGATCCGGCCGATGCACCATCGCAAGACGGAGCGCATTCGGGCGCACGTGCTGCTGTGCTGGCTGGCGTTGCTGCTGGTGCGGCTGATCGAGGTGACGTGCACGCAGACGTGGCCGCGGGTCCGCCAGGAGATGGACCGGCTGCACCGAGGGGTATTCGAAACCAGGTCGGGCCGGTTCGTGCAGCGCACGGAGCTGACGGCGCTGCAGCACGAATACCTCAAGGCGATGCAGGTGGCGCCGCCGCCGCGGTTCGAGCGGATCGAGGCGAAGGCGCGGCGAAAGGCCAGCGCCAAGGCTACGGCGTAGGCCGACGGCGCCCGCAGGCCCTCTGGCTGTAGTCACACGCGCACATTTCGACAAAGGGTCGATTCGTCAATGCTGGTGCGCCTTGTCGCCCAGTCGCGTGTGACCACCCGTGTGGAAGACGGGCTCGACCTTGTGGCTACTCCGCCGGGTGCAGGGAGACGAAGTCGCGGGCGATGAGGGACGCGATCAGGTCGCGACGTTCGGGCGAAAGCGCGGTCGCGGTGAGTCGCTCGAGAAGGCGCTGCCGGCCGACGAGCCCGTGACGGATGGCAGCCTGCACGAACTCGACCTCTCGGGGCTGTTGCGTGGCCACACGTCGGCCGCGATCGATCGGAGGAGCTCTGGCGGAGCGTCGGGGAACTGCACCAGGATCGCCTGGCTGCCGATGGCCACGATCTCGTCGTCGTCGGCGACCGTGGCCGCCGCGCGGATGAGGTGCTCCAGCTCGGCGCGTGTCACTGCGACCTCCCCCGCAAGCTACGCAGGATCGCCCAGCGGGTGCGGGGGTCGAGGGCGCCGGCGAACGGCGAGCACTGTCGCAGGTCGCTGGCTCGCTCGCTCGGGTCGACCAGCATGGCGACGATCTGATCGAGCGGCTTCGCGAGGACCTCCCGCCATGCATCCGCCCACCGGGGGGCGATGCTGCCGCAACTCGCCACCGCTCGAGCCGCTGCCTGGCGTCCTCGAGCAGCCCGGGTTCGGAGGCCAGCCGCCGCGCCACCTCCCGGTGAAGCGCCAGCCCCCGTTCCTCCGCGGTCCTGTGTGTCACCGGCTGCATGACCGGAGTATAGCGGCGAGCCGGTCAGTGGCAGCGCGGGAAGCCGGGGCGCTTCGGCAGTTGCTGCGGGCTTTCGCGAGCTCGGCGAGGAGCACGAGGGTACAATCCACCCCCGAGGAGAGCGTCATGCGCCGCGAGATCCGCTTCCACAACACCTTGCATCGCCAGCAGGAGGTCTTCCAGCCGCTCGAGCCCGATCACGTGCGCATGTACACCTGCGGCCCCACGGTCTACAACTTCGTGCACATCGGCAACCTGCGCACGTTCCTGTTCGAGGACGTGCTGCGGCGGGCGTTGCTGGAGTTCGGCTATCGCGTCACGCAGGTCATGAACCTCACCGATATCGACGACAAGACGATCAAGGGGGCCAGCGCGGAGGGGCTGTCGCTGCGCGAGTTCACCGACCGCTACATCCAGGCGTTCTTCGCCGACATCGACACCTTGCGGGTGCAGCGCGCCGAGCACTACCCGCGCGCCACCGACTACATCCCCGAGATGGTTGCGCTGGTGCGCCGCCTGAACGCCAACGGCCACACCTACTTGCTCGACGGCTCGACGTACTTCCGCATCTCGACGTTCCCGCGCTACGGGCGACTGTCTGGGGTGCAGCTCGAAGAGGTCAAGCCGGGTGCCCGCGTCGACACCGACGAGTACGAGAAGGAGGACGTGCGCGACTTCGTGCTGTGGAAGGCACCCAAGGAAGGGGAGCCGGTGTGGGACACCGAGCTGGGCCCCGGGCGGCCCGGCTGGCACCTCGAGTGCTCGGCAATGAGCACGACGCTGCTCGGCGAGTCGTTCGACATCCACACCGGCGCCGTGGACAACATCTTCCCCCACCACGAGAACGAGATCGCCCAGTCGGAAGGGGCGACCGGAAAGCCGTTCGTGCACACCTGGCTGCACGCCGAGCACCTCATCGTCGAGGGCGAGAAGATGGCCAAGTCGAAGGGCAACTTCTTCACCCTTCGCGACCTCCTCGAGCGCGGCCACGATCCGGTGGCGATCCGCTACCTGCTCATCTCGGTCCCGTACCGGCAAAAGCTCAACTTCACCTTCGACGGCCTGGCGGGCGCCGAGTCGGTGCTCAGGCGCATCGAAAACACCCTGCGCCGGCTGGCCCACACACCGGCCGCAACCGGCGAGGGCGCGCTCGCTGCCGCGGAGGTGGACGCCTTCGAAGGCGAGCTGCTGGACAGCCTCGCCGACGATCTCAACACGGCCCGCGCCTTGGCGGCGTTCCATGTCCTGCTGACCAGAGTCAACCAGGCGCTGGACGGGGGCGGCATCAGCGCGAGGGTGCGCGCCCGCCTCGAGGCCGCGCTGGCACTGGTGCAACGCACCCTCGACATCCTGCCGGCCGGCAAGCAGACCTCGGATGACGCTGCCGAGATCGACGCCCTGGTCGCCGAGCGCACCGCCGCCCGGCGGGCGCGCGACTTCGCGCGAGCCGATGCCATCCGCGCCGAGCTGGCGGCGCGCGGCATCGTGCTCGAGGACACCCCTCACGGCACGGTCTGGCACCGACAGTAGGCCGGTCCGGTGAGCGAGGTCCCTTCACGGCGGCGAGGGGCGGGGCGCAACGCGGCGCTCATCGGCGCCGGGATTTCCGCCTCGCGGCTCGTGGGGTTCGTGCGCGAGCGGGTGTTCGCCCACTACTTCGGCAACTCCGACGCCCTCGACGCCTTCCGCACCGCCCTCAAGGTCCCGAACATCCTGCAGAACCTGTTCGGGGACCAGGCGATCTCGGCCTCGTTCATTCCCGTGTACACACAGCTCTGGGAGCGCGACCGCGACCCGGAGGAGGCGCGGCGCGTGGCCTGGACCGTGGGTTCGCTGCTGGCGCTCACGATGGCCGTGCTGGTGCTGGCCGGGGTGCTCGCGACGCCGCTGCTCATCGATCTCATCGCGCCGGGGTTCGAGGGCGCCAGGCGCGACCTCACCATCCGCCTCGTGCGGATCGTCTTCCCCGGGATCGGGCTGCTGGTGCTCGCCGCCTGGTGCCTGGGGGTGCTCAACTCCCACCGCCGGATGTTCCTCCCCTACATGGCGCCGGTGCTGTGGAACCTGGCGATGATCGTCTCGCTCGTGTGGTTCGCGGACGGCCGCGACCAGGGAGAGCTGGCGCGCATCCTCGCGTGGGGCGCCGTGGCCGGCTGCGCCCTGCAGCTCGGCGTGCAACTGCCGGGGACGATCCGGCTGCTCGGCGGCTTGCGGGTGCGCATCGGATTCGCCTCGCAGCACGTGCGCACCGTGGTGCGCAACTTCCTGCCCGCGCTCGGCGGGCGCGGCGTCAACCAGGTGGCGGCGTACGTCGACCACGTCATCGCCAGCTTCCTCGGTTCGGGCGCCGTCTCGGCGCTCGGCTTCGTGCAGGACTTTTACATGCTGCCGGTCTCGGTGTTCGGCATGGCCAACGCCAACGCCGAGCTGCCCGAGATGTCGGCCGAGGTGGGGGAGGGCGAGGCCGCGGCCGAGCGCGCCCGCGCCCGGCTCGTGGCCGGCCTGCGGCGGGTGGCGGCGTTCGTGATTCCCTCGGTGGTGGCGTTCATGGCGCTGGGGGACAGCATCGTCGCCCTCGTCTTCCAGACCGGCGCGTTCCGCCGCGCCGACGTGGTGTGGGTGTGGACGGTGCTCGCCGCCGCGAGCGTTGGGCTGCTCGCCGTGACGATGGGCCGCATGTACGCCTCGGCGTTCTGGGCCCGGCACGACACCCGCACCCCCTTGCGCTTCGCGCTCGTGCGCGTGGCGATCGGCGCCGGGCTCGGCTGGCTGCTGGCGCTGCAGGCGCCCGGCTGGCTCGGGCTCGATCGGGGCATGGGGCTCGCTGGCCTGACGCTCGCGTCGGCGCTGGCCGGCTGGGTCGAGCTGGGGCTGTTGCGGCGCGCCCTCGCCCGGCACCTGGGCCGCGTGGTTCTGCCGCTCGGGTTCGCCGCCAGGTGTTGGGGTGCCGCGCTCGGTGCCGCCGCCCCGGCGTTCGGCGCCAAGCTCCTGCTGGCACCGCTCCACCCCGCTGCGTCGGGCACGCTCGTGTGCGGCGCGTTCGGCCTCGGCTACCTCGCGCTCGCCTCGTGGCTCGGCATTGTCGAGGTCACCGCTCTCCTGGCCGCGCTCAGGAAGAGGTAGGAGCCGGGTCACCCACCCAACCAGAGGCGAGGGGAAAGCCGCTGCCTCGGCAGCGGTCACCTCACGGGCTGGACGACGCCGCCCGACGCGTGGTAGCGGTCGAGCACGGGCTCCATCTCGGCGCGGATGGCGGCGAGAGACCGGCCGGAGCGGGCCGCGAAGAACGCCGGCCAGTCCGCCACCGAGAAGAAGGCGCCGTCCTCGCCCGCGGGTGGGGCCTTCGAACCGCACGCGAGCGGCGAGCGGTAGTTTCGCGGCGCCACGATGCGCGCGAGCATCCGCCGGCAGCGGTCGCCGACCGAGAAGAGCTTCTGGACGGACATCATCGGTGGAGTGGCGCCTGCCGTGCCGGCGAGCGGCGAGCCCTCGCACTCGCTCCACGTCTGCCGCGCATCCCCGAGGTGCGCGAGCAGCAGCGGGACGGCTGCGAGGCCGGCCGCGACGAGCCGGTTTTCGTCGGCGCGCTTGGCGTCCGGGTCGACGTTCTGGTCGGCGAGCCGCTCGACGAGCAAAGGCAGCTCGCCGACGGCGGGGACGCAGACGACGGCGTGCACGTCGAGGGCGTGCTCGACCCACGTCTCGTCGGCCTTGGGCGGCGGCAGCCCCGGCCGCTTCGGGCCCCCGCGGGCCTCGACGACCACACCGCGGAGCACCATCGGCCCCCGACACGGCAGGCCGCCGGCGATGTGGGCGACGATTTGCTGCCCGTCCTCGAGGTCCACGTACTCGGGGAGCTTGCCGGGCACGCTGCCGACGAGGTGCTGCCAGATCGCCACCGCCGGCCGTGCCTCGAGCTCCACCTGCTGCCCCACGTGCAGCGCCAGCCTGATCCGCACGACGCCCTCCTCTTCGGCGGCCAGCGCCGACCCAGCCAGCGCCGCCGCGGTCACCGCCAGCCACCATCGTGCCCTGCCCATGCCCGGCTCCCTGTGACAACTCTACGCCCCTTGCCCCACACCTCTGCCGCTCCTGGCAGACAAGCGTCCGGGAGCGGGGCTGGGACATCCCGAGACGACCGATCGGGACCCACCTCGAGCTGGTGCGGAGGCTGGCATGAGCGCACCCAGCGACCTGGACCCACAAGAGAGGCCTGCTGACCGACGTCGGCGTCGAGTTCGCCGCGCACATTTGCTGCCCGAGCTGTCGAGCGGGGCGTGAGGGGGACGGCGCCGTTGTCCGGCTTGCTTGACCTGGTGTTGCAGACCGGGCGCAACGCGCGTGAGGGGCCGCCGGTCAGGGACGCGTCAGCCCGAGGCTGGCCAGTGTGTCGTCGCTCACCAGGCCGTCCTCGGTCCACCCCTGCACGCGGTAGTAGGCGTCGAGGATTTCGGCGTGGAAGTCGGGGTCCACGCGGCGGCCGGCCTTGGGGCCGCGGCTGAGGGGCACGGTGAGCTTCGGCGGGATGAAGGCGTCGTAGGCGCGGGTGCGGCCTTGCAGGTTGTTGAGCAGCCGCTCCAGGGTCACGATCCGCCGCCCGCACGCTTCCTGCTCCTCTGCCGTATAGCGCAGGCCAGTGAGGGCGTAAATGAGATCCAGGAAGGTGTCGGTGGTGGTCGACTGCGGGAAGAAGTCGCACAGCCCCATCGAATCGACGATGGCCTTGCCCCACTGGCTGTTGGCCACCACCGCGGCGATCTCGGCCCCGCCCGAAAGCCCCGCCTCCTCGGCCTGCACCGTCCAGGCGTAGGTGTGGTCCCCTCGCCCGCGGTTGGAGGTGGCGTAACACGTGTGCATGGCAGGGAACGCCTTGGGCGCGATTCCCGCGTACCCGAGCCCGGCGTAGGCCGTGGTGAGACACCACATCACGGCATCGCGGGCCGAGTCGCCGACGCGCCGCAGAATCTCCGCCGCGATGTCGTCGGTGGCCCGCGCGAAGACTTCCCCCATCGGGCCGCTGCGATAGGCGACGGCCTCGACCGCCGCGGCGAACGCCTCGGCATCCCCGAACGGGAGGCTCGAGCCCAGCGAAGCGAGCACGCCCTTCTCGTCGAGGTCCATCGCTGCCGCGACCAGCGCCGCGGTGGTCATGGTGTCGAGGCCGACCTCGTTGCACAGGTGGTTGAGGCGGACGAGCGCCGAGCGGTCGGTGATGCCGCAGTTGATGAACAGCGCCGCGGTCTCGAACTCCGGCCGGGGGTACAGCTCCCCATCGTCGCCCTTCACGAGGCGTGAGCACAGCACGCTGCGGCAACCGGTGCACACCTTGTATCTGGCCGCGATCTCGAGGAGCGCGCCGGTGCTCACCTTTTCGAACGCCTTCGGGTCGAAGTGGCCCTCGTCGTAGTTGTGCCACGGGAGGTAGCCGCCGTCCGTGCCGAGGTACCCCCCGTGGAACGCCCGGTCGAGCCACCACGTCGTCCCGGTCGTCGGCCTGAACGAGACCGTGGCCGAGCTGTCGGCCAGCTTCTTTCGCATTGCCTCGTCGAGGGCCTTCATGCTCTCGTCGAAGAGGGCTCGATCGTGGTAGCGCGTTTCGGCCGAGCCGGCGACCGAGACGGCCACGAGGTTCTTGGAACCGAACACCGCGCCGCCACCGCCGCGGCCGAAGTTGCGGTCGCAGTCGGTGGTGAGGCACGCGTACGGGACCTGCGCCCAGCCCGCCGGCCCCACGTACACCGAGGCCGGCTTGCGGCCCGGGAGCAGCTCGGCGAGGCGGGCGTTGAGGGCGGCCGACCGGAGCGGGACGCGCCGCCCGTGCCGTTCCTCGAAGAGGTCGGGGCCGGCCTCGAGGATGCGGACCTGGCCGTCCACGACCTCGATCCGGACCGGTCGCTCGGCCCGACCGTCGATGACGATCTGGTCGACGCCCGCGGCCTTGAGCCGGGTCGCAAACGAGCCGCCGATGCTGGAGTGGGTGATGAGGCCGTACACCGGCGGGAGGCCTGCCTCGGGAGGCACGACCGAGCGCGTGAACGGGCTGAAGAACGTCAGCGAGCCGCGGCTGGCAGTGTGGATCTTGCTGCCGACCAAGGCGGCGCAGCCGAGCACGATCCGGCTTTCGGGGGCGAGCGGGTCAGTCACCGGGTGCCCGAGCTCCCGGACCCGCTCGGCGAGCAGGAAGGCGCCGAGCCCGCGGCCGCCGAAAAACTCCTTCTCGGCCCTGGGGTCGCTGTCCCTCACCTCGACGCGGCCGCTCGTGAGATCCACGAACGCCCACCGGCCGTTGCATCCGCACTTCGCGCCGTCGCTCATGCTCGAGTTCCTTTCGTGGTGTCGGCCCGGCCAGCTGCTTGCGGTCAGGCCGTGGTCCGATGGATGTCGAGAAGGTCGGCCAGGATCGCGAACCCGGTTTCGCGCCGGCCGGCGCCAGCGCCCACCACCGTGATTTCGCCGAGGAGGTCGGTGGCGAACTGCGCGGCGTTGGTGGCCCCCATCACGGAGGTGAGCGGGTTGGCCAGCGGCAGCGCCTGGGGGCCAACCGAGCCCACGACCCTGTCGCCCTCCTGTCGCACGCTTCCGATCAGCTTCCAGCGCTTGCCCTCGGCGGCGGCCCGGCGGATGTCGTCGGGAGTGAGCGAGGTGATGCCCACTCGCGCGATGTCCTCTTTCCTGAGGCGCCCGCCCATGAAGACGTTCGACAGGATGAGCACCTTGCCCATGGTATCGAACCCCTCGACGTCGCCGGTCGGGTCCGCCTCGGCGTAACCGAGTTCCTGGGCCTTGCGCAGCGCCTCGGCGTACTCCTGGCCCTTTTCCATCTCGGTGAGGATGAAGTTGGTCGTGCCGTTGAAGATGCCGCGGATCTCGCGGATCTCGCAGCCAGCCAGGTTCCTGGTGCCGAAGCTGATCAACGGCGTGCCGGACATGACCGTGCCCTCGAAGCGGAACTGCACGTTCCTGGCTCGCGCCAGCTCCACGAGCTCCGAGTAGTGGAGAGCGAGCGGCCCCTTGTTGGTGGTGACAACGTGCTTGCCCGTCTCGAACGCCGCCTTCAGGTGCGAGGTGGCTGGCTCGCCGGTCGCCAGGTCGGTGTAGGAAGCCTCCACCACCACGGTGGCGTTCGACTCGCGGATGACGGTCAAGGCATCCCCGCCTCGCGTGCCCCCGGGGTAGCTCTCGAGTGTGCCCGCTGCCAGCTCCAAGAGCTTGCCCGCGTCCAGGCCGGAGTCGTCGCGCAGCGAGCCCTTGAGCATGTCGCACACGGCCACGACCTCGAACTCGAAGCCGTACTCGCGCCGCAGAACCTCCTTCTTTTCGACGAGGATCGACAGCAGCCCTTGCCCCACGTTGCCGAAACCGATCAGTGCCAGGCGATGCTTCATGTCATTCTCCTTAGGATAGCGCCGGTGCTCTTCGCTTCCGGGTCGCGTCCATCCGCTGCAGTGCCGCGTGGCAGTCTAGAAGCCTGCCGGAGGAATGGGAAGCCTCCCGGTCCTGTCGCCAGGTTCCCGTCAAAGTCGCGGGGGTCTGGGGAGTGGGAGGGTTCGGGCATGT
>DAOOJE010000017.1:0-77834 GCA_035384965.1 Thermoanaerobaculaceae bacterium | reverse complement strand
CTCCCTATCACGCTCCTAACGCTCAGCCTTCCAGTCACGGTGACGGAGCCCTGCGCACCGCGGGCGAGGCGGTTGCACGGATCGGAACATGCGCAGTATTCTGACGGCGGCGATGGTGTCCGCCTCGAACCGCTCCCGGAGCTGATGGCACCTACCACGTGGTGCAGCGGAGGCTCTCATGGGAGACAGCCCTCAACTCATGCAAACGGCCTCGCAGGGCGGCCTTTCCGACAGCGGCGACGGCCAGAGCCTGCACGAGCGGCTCGCGCTCGCCGCAAGCGAACTGGAGACCCTCGACCCGGCCGGCAGGATCTACGCGTCCCGCATCCTGCGCCTGGGCGAGCGCCTGTCCGAAGGCCGTTTCCACCTCGCGGTCCTCGGCCAGTTCAAGCGCGGCAAGAGCACGTTCGTGAACGCCTTGCTGGGCGCCCGCCTGTTGCCCACCTCGATCTTGCCCCTCACCGCCCTGCCCACGTTCGTGAGATGGGGACAGCGGCCGTCTGCTCGCGTCCAGCTCGCGGACGGAACAGTTGTTCCCCACGATCCGGCCAGCTCCGACTTCACGCTCGAGGAGTTCCTCCTGGAGCATGTCAGCTAGGAACGCAACCCGAAAAACCACAAGAAGATTCAGCACGTCGAGGTGCTCTACCCGCCGCCTCTGCTGGAGGACGGGCTGGTGGTCATCGACACCCCGGGGATCGGCTCGATGTTCACCCACAACACCGAAGCCACGCTCAACTTCCTTCCCCAGTGCGACGCGGCGCTGTTCGTGGCTTCCGCCGACCCGCCCATGACCCAGGTGGAGTTCGAGTTCCTGCGCGAGGTGCGAGCCAGGATTCCTGGGGTGCTGGTGGTGCTCGCCAAGGCCGACCTGCTCGAGCCCGACGAGCTGCGCCAGGCGAGCGGCTTTCTGCTGCGCCTGCTGTGCGACAACCTCGGCTTTCCCGCTGACACCACTGTTCATGCGGTGTCGGCCCGCCAGTCGCTCGCGGCCGTTGCAAGAGACGAGCGGGAGGCCGCCGAGTTCAGCGGGATCGGCGCGATCAGGCTCATGCTGCTGCGCTTTCTGGCCCGCGAGAAGGCGGGCGCGCTGGAGAGTTCGATTGCCCTCAAGGCAGCCGATGTCCTCGAGGAAGCAGGGCTCCAGGTGCGCCTGGCCATCCAGTCACTGACGCTGCCCATCCACGATCTCCAGCAGCGGCTGGCTGCCTTCGAGCGGAAGATCGAGGAAATCCAGCGCGAGCGGCTGGTGGCTGCTGACCTGCTCGCTGGCGACCGCCGGCGCGCCCACGAGCTGCTCGAGGGGGAGGTGGACGCGCTCCGACGAAGAGCACGGGCGTTCCTGCTGGAGACCGTGAAGGCCGAGCTGGACCGACAGGAGGACGCCACGGAAGCGCAGGTTCAACACGTGCTCGACGCGGCCATTCCGTCCTTCTTCGAGCGGGAGCTGGGAGCCATCTCCGCGCGCTCTTCGGACCACAGCGAGTCGCTGCTGCGTGCCCACCAGCAACGGGCCGACGGCCTGCTCGCGGATCTCCGGAAGACCGCCTCCGAGCTGTTCGAGGTGCCCTGTCGCGCGCCGGAGGCAGCGGGCTGGTTCGAGCTAGTCCGCGAGCCGACCTGGGTCAGCCGGGAGCGGCTCGGAACCCTGAGCCCGATCGAGCCGGCGTTCTTCGACCGCTTGCTCCCGGCCGCGGCTCGTCGACGCCGCATTCTCGATCGCCTGCGCAAGCAATTTGCTCGTGGTCCGCAACGCCGAGAGTCTGCGCTGGGCGCTGTACCGCAGCCTCGACGAGTCGCTCGACCGGTTCACCGCAACGCTGGACCAGGGGCTCGATCGGACGGCCCGGGCGACACGCGACGGTGTGGTGGCCGGGCTCGAAAGACGAGCGCACGCCGAAAACCAGATACAGGGGGAAGTCGAGATACTCTCGGCGCTCGAGGCGGGCCTGGCCACCCTCCAGGCGGCCGTCACCACCTCTCGCGGGTGAGACCGACGTCGCCTCGCCTCGCAACCCGCGGCCCGTCGAACCCCAGGTTCGGGAGTCGTTGACACCCAGAGGGCTCGCGGATACGCTCGTGGGCCGGTGGCACAAGGCTGCCAGGCAGGTCTGTCCGGGGCAAAGATTCCTGGCGCGAAGCGGCGTTGTCGGTGGGGTGAGGAACAAGGCCTGCGGTGCGAGCGGGCCGGAAGGAGGAGTCAGCATGCATCAGGCCATTCGTTCGGTGTCGGCGCTCGAGATTCTGGACTCCAGGGGAAACCCGACGCTGCGGGTGCGGGTCGTCCTGGACAGCGGCAAGGTCGCCACGGCGGCCGTACCCTCGGGCGCGTCCACGGGCGAGCACGAGGCGGTCGAGCTGCGCGACGGCGACAAGGCGCGCTTCGGCGGCAAGGGGGTGCTGCGAGCCGTCCGCAACGTCAACGAGATCATCGCTCCCGAGCTAATCGGGAAGGACCCTTCCCGGCAGGCCGAGATCGACCGGCTCCTCATCGACCTCGACGGCACGCCGAACAAGGCGAGGCTCGGGGCCAACGCCACGCTCGGAGTCTCGATGGCGGTGGCGCGGGCGGCAGCCGCCGCGGCCGGGCTCCCGCTTTTCGCCTACCTCGGGGGGGCGGAGGCCGGCCGCCTGCCGGTGCCGATGATGAACATCCTCAACGGCGGCAAGCACGCCGACAACAGCGTCGACTTCCAGGAGTTCATGGTGATGCCGATCGGCGCGCCCACGTTCGCCGAAGCGCTCCGGTGGGGTGCGGAGACGTTCCACGCTCTCAAGAAGATCCTGGCCGGCAAGGGCTACGCCACGAGCGTCGGGGACGAGGGCGGGTTCGCGCCCAACCTCGGCAGCAACGAGGAGGCGTGCGAGCTGATCGTGCAGGCGATCGAGGCCGCCGGCTACCGGCCGGGGCGGGATGTGGCGCTGGCGCTCGACCCTGCCGCCAGCTCGTTCTTCGAGGACGGCGCCTACAACCTCGCGAAGTCGGGGCAGGGGCGGACGACCAGCGCCGAGATGACGGCGCTGTACGGGTCGTGGATCGACCGCTTCCCGATCGTGTCGATCGAGGACGGGCTGGCCGAGAACGACTGGGCCGGGTTCACCGCACACACCGCTGCGCTCGGAAGCCGGGTGCAGATCGTGGGTGACGACATCTTCGTCACCAACCCGAGCTTCATCCGCCGCGGCATCGAGGAAAGGGCCAGCACTGCCGCGCTGATCAAGCTCAACCAGATCGGCACCGTGAGCGAGACGATCGAGGCGATCGAGTCGTGCCGCGCGGCCGGCTGGGGGTACGTGATCTCGCATCGCTCCGGGGAAACCGAGGACGCGTTCATCGCCGACTTCGCGGTGGCGATGGGCGGCGGCCAGATCAAGACGGGCTCGGCCTGCCGCTCGGAGCGAATCGCCAAGTACAACCGCCTGCTCGAGATCGAGGCGGACCTCGGAAACGCTGCAAGGTTCGAGAACCCACTGCCCTCCAGGTGAGCGAGGCGCACGGCAGGGGTGGCTCAATGCCGCCCCACGCCTGGGGTGACCGATGGCGGCCGGCACAGCCACACCCGCGCAAGCGGCAAGGGGCGCCCCCCGGGTTCGCGAGTGGGTGCGGAGCCCTCTCGCCCCCTGGTGCTTCTCTCTCCCGTCCGGCTGGCAAGAGGTGGAGTAGCATGCCCGAGTGGCGAGAGGACGGCGGTCCCGGGAGCAGCGGGTCCACGGCGACGCAGGGGGAGCAGGGAGTGGGATCTGGGCGGCGATCTACGAGCTCGTGCGCTCGATTCCGCGCGGGCAGGTCATGACCTACGGCCAGATCGCCGAGGTTTTCGGCCAGCTCGTCTCGCCACGCGCCGTCGGGTGGGCGATGCACACTTGTCCCGACGACGTGCCGTGGCACCGCGTGGTCAACGCCCGGGGGGGGTGCTCGACCGAGCGACTGCCGGACTTGCCGCCGCACGTGCAGCAGGACATGCTCGAGGCGGAGGGCGTGGAGTTCAGGCTCGACCGTACACTCGACCTCGAACGCTACCGCTGGACGCCACCGGAGAGCGCCGGCGGTTGATTGACCGGGGAGGGTGCCTTACCATCGTCGCCCGTCGGGCCAGAAGCCGTCGAAGGCGAACGTCGAAGGACTGGGGTTTCAGCGTTGATACGACCACACGAGCTTCCAGCGTCCAGCTCCCTTGCCGACGTGGGCGGGGTGCGCCCGGTGTTCGACCTTCGACCTTCCACGCCTCGAAGCCGGCGGATGGCCGCGACGCTTCTCGCCGCGGCCCTCCTGCTCGGCGGGTGCTCGCTGCGCCGGTTCGCGGTCAACGCCGCCGGCAACGCGCTGGCCTCTGGCGGCGCCGGCTGGGCTGCCGAGGACGACCCGGAGCTCGTGCGCGAGGCGCTGCCGTTTGCCCTCAAGACGATGGAAAGCCTGCTCGCCGAGTCGCCCCGGCACCGGGGGCTGCTGCTCGGGGCGTGTTCCGGCTTCACGCAGTACGCCTACGCCTTCGTGCAGAGCGACGCCGACTACCTCGAGTCGACCGACCTCGCCGCCGCGACCGCGCTGCGGGCACGGGCGCAGAAGCTGTACCTGCGGGCCCGCGACTGGGGCCTGCGGGGGCTCGAGGTCGACCACCCGGGGCTCCGGCAGGCGCTGGTGCGGGACCCCGGCGCCGTCCGGGTCGTGAAAGATCGGCGGGCGGTGGGGTTGCTGTACTGGACGGGTGTGGCCTGGGGGGCGGCCATCTCGCTGCAGAAGGACAACGCCGAGCTCGTCGCCGACCTGCCGGCGGCGGCGGCGCTGGTGCGCCGCTCGCTCGAGCTTGACGAGCGCTTCGGTGGCGGAGCGGGGTACGATTTCTTCATCGCTTACGAGGGCGGCCGTCCGGCTGCGGCCGGGGGCTCGGTCGAACGGGCGCGGCAAGCGTTCGAGCGGGCCGTCGAGCTCTCGGGCGGCCGCCGGGCGGCGCCGTACGTGGCGTTTGCCGAGACGGTGTGCGTGGGGAGCCAGGACCGGGTGGAATTCGAGCGGCTGCTGAACCTCGCGCTGGCGATCGACGTACGCACACCGGGGCCGGAGCGGCTGGCCAACCTGCTTGCCCAGCGCCGGGCCAGGTGGTTGCTGGAGCGGATCGACGAGCTGTTCATCTGAGGTCGGGAGGATGCGAGTGCGAGGCGCACGTGTGCTGTTGACCGCGGTGGTGGTGCTCGGGCTCGCCGTGCCGGCGGCGGCCCAGAAGACGACGATCAAGATCGCGACACTGGTGCCGCAGGGCTCGGCCTGGTACACGACGGTGCAGGAAATGGCCCAGAAGTGGCAAGAAGCGACGGGCGGGCGGGTCACGGTGCGCCTGTACCCCGGGGGGGTGGCCGGCGACGACTCGGACGTGGTGCGCAAGATGCGCCTGGGTACGCTCGACGGCGGGCTCCTCACGGCGGTCGGGTTCTCCGATATCGACCGCTCGGTGTTCGCGCTCAACATTCCGATGGCGTACGCCTCGTACGAGGAGTACGACGCGATTCTCGACCAGCTCGCGCCCCGGCTCGAGAAGGTCTACGCCGAAAAAGGGTTCGTGGTGCTGGCGTGGGCCGACGCCGGGTGGCTGCACTTCTTTACCAAGGAGCCGGTGCGCACGCCGGAGGACCTCAAGAAGCACAAGCTTTTCGTGTGGGCGGGCGACAACCCGGCGATCGAGCTGTGGAAGGCCTCGGGGTTCAACCCGGTGCCGCTGCCGGCCACCGAGATCGCCACCGCGCTGCAGACCGGGCTCGTCACCGCGCTGCCGACCTCGCCCCAGGCGGCGGTGGTGATGCAGTGGTTCACCGCGGCGCCGTACATGACCGACGTCAACTGGGCCGTGCTCTCGGGTGGGCTGGTGCTGTCGAAGGCGGCGTGGGAAAAGATCCCGGCTGACGCCCGCCCGGCCGTGGCCGAGGCGGCGCGCGCGGCGGCGCTCAAACTCCGCTCCCAGACGCGGGAAGGAGCGGCACGTGACCTCGAAGCCATGGCCAGGCGCGGCCTGAAGGTGGTGGAGGTGGACGCCGAGGCTCGCCAGGCGTGGCTGCGGGCGGCGGAAGCCGCCTACCCCGGCGCGCGCGGGCCGTTCGTACCGGCCCCGGCGTTCGACGAGGCGATGCGGCTGCGCGCCGCGTACCGCGCCGACAAGGCCCAGAAGTGAAGCTTTTCGCCCACCTCCGGCGGGTCGAGGAGACGGTCCTCGTGGCGGCGTTCCTGGTCGCGATCGGCCTGCCGCTGGTCGACGCCGTGGGGCGGCCGCTCGGCGGGTTCCACGTTCCGGGCAACGCGACGTACCTGCAGCAGCTCACGCTGTGGCTGGCGTTTCTGGGTGGCCTCCTCGCGGTGCGCGAGGGCAAGCACCTGACGCTTTCCACGGCCGAGATCTTCCGGGAGGGCAGCCGGGGCCGGCGAATCGTGCGTGTGATCGCCCACAGCGTAGCGGCGGCGGTCTCGGCAGTGCTCACCTACGGGAGCTTCCTGGTGGTGATGGCCGACCGGCAGCAAGGGGCGAGGCTGCCGATCGGCGTCCCGGTGTGGGTGGTCGAGCTGGTGATGCCGCTCGGGCTGGGGCTGGCCGCGTTGCGCTTCGTCTGGCTGGCCAGCGAGCGCTGGCGCGGCCGCGCCGTTGCCCTCGCTGCCGTGGGCGCGGTGTTTTCTCTCGGGTGGATGCCGCCGCCCGCCGGCGTCGGGTTCTGGGCGCTGGTGGTCCTCGTGGCGGTGGCCACGCTGGTCGGCTCGCCGGTGTTCGTGGCGATGGCCGGGATCGGCATGCTGCTGTTCCACTCCGACGGCACCCCGGTCTCGGCCGTGCCGGCGGAAATCTACCGGCTCGTCGCCTCGCCGAGCCTGCCGGCGATCCCGCTCCTCACCGCCTGCGGCTATGTGCTCGCCGAGTCGGGCGCGGCGCACCGCCTGGTGCGCTTCTTCCGCTCCCTTTTCGGGTGGATGCCGGGCGGCATCGCGGTGCTCGTGGCGGGCGTCTGCGCGCTGTTCACGACGTTCACCGGCGGCTCCGGGATCACGATCATCGCTCTCGGCGGGCTCGTCTACCCGATCCTGCGGGAGGAAGGGTACTCGGAGGGGTTCTCTCTCGGTCTCGTGACCGCCGGCGGGAGCCTCGGGCTGCTGTTTCCTCCCAGTCTTCCCGTCATTCTCTACAGCGTCGTGGCGAGCGTGCCGGCCGACCAACTCTACATTGCCGGGCTGCTGCCGGGGCTGCTGCTGGTGGTGCTGGCGGCGGGGTACGGCATCCTCGTGGGCCGGCGTTCCCAGGATCGCACGCAGCCGTTTTCCTGGCGGGAGCTGGGCGCCGCTGCCTGGGGGGCGAAGTGGGAGCTGTCGGTGCCGGTGCTGGTCATCGCGCTGTTCGCGAGCGGTTTCGCCTCGCTCGTCGAGGCGTCGGCCGCGGCGGCGCTCTTTGCCATCGTCGTGGAGTGCTTCATCACCCGCGACATCCACCCCGTGCGGCAGCTTCCCGGCGTGATCCTCAAGGGCGCGGCGCTGGTCGGCGGCGTGCTCATCCTGCTGGCCTCGGCCATGGGGCTGACGTCCTACCTCGTCGACGCCCAGGTGCCCGACCAGCTCTTGGCGCTGGTGCGAGCGCACGTCAGCTCGCCGGTGGTGTTCCTGCTCGTGCTGAACCTCTTCCTCCTGGTGCTGGGCTCGGTGCTCGAGATTTACTCGGCGATCATCGTGCTGACGCCGCTGGTGGTGCCGCTGGGCGTGGCGTTCGGGGTGCACCCGGTCCATCTCGGCGTGATCTTCCTCGCCAACCTCGAGCTCGGGTTCCTGTTCCCGCCGGTGGGGCTGAACCTGTTCCTGTCGGCCTCCCGCTTCGGGGTGCCGATCACCCGGCTGTACCGGTTTGTGCTACCTTTCCTCGTCATCATGGGTGCGGGCGTGCTGCTGATCACGTACGTCCCGGCCATGTCCTTGGGTCTGCTGAAGCTGCTGGGCAGGTAGGCGGCGGGCGCCGCTTCCGGGGAGAGTCAGATGTCGGACCGCAAGTACAGGCAGAGAGGGTACATGGATTCCGAGCCGCGGGAGCGGCCGGAGCCGTCCGGGCCGCGACCCACGGAACGGAGCGGAGCGCCGTGGGAGCGACCCGACGGGCCCCGGGGACGAGGGCTCGGTGCGCCCACCGAGTCGGTGTTCCGCTGCCGGAGGTGCGGGGCGCGGCAGCGCGTCGACGTCGCGCTGCCGGCCGACGCCGTGTGCGAGGGATGCGGCAGCGATCTGCACACGTGCTCCAACTGTATCCACTTCGACACCTCGCGCCCCAACGAGTGCCGCAAGCCGGTGCCCGAGCGGATCGCCAACAAGATCAAGCGCAACGACTGCGAGCTGTTCACCCCCGGTCTCGTGCAAGAGTTCGCCAGGGAGCAGCCGGCCGCCTCCTCCTCGCCGCGCGCCGCGTTCGACGCCCTTTTCCGCAAGAAGTGACGTCCCCCCTTCGAACCCGGTCGAGAGTCGAGAGTCGAAGGCCATGAGGACCCTCGTCGGGCAACGATGGGCCGTTCGCCTGGACTCCGGGGCGTGTCTCGATGCCGGGCCCTCGACTTTCGCCAGTCGACTCTCGATATGAGGGGATAGGAAAGGGGCCCGGGGGCAGCGGGAGGGGCCGCCCCCGGGCACGAGCAGGAAGGAAGGAAAGGACGAGATCCCTAGTCCATCTGCCGGCGCAGATAGGTCGGGGTCTCGAGTTCGGTGAAGCCGTTCACGTTGACGCCGTACTCGCGCGAGAGGTTGGCGGGGAGGTAGATCGAGGCCGGATCGACGGCAGCCTGCTTCGGCCGCTCGCCGGGCGCCTCGGCGCGGGCGACGGGGCGCTCCGGCACGCGCAGCGGGGGGCGCTCTTCGGCGCTGGCGCCGAAGCCGGTGGCCACCACGGTGACCTGGATTCTGCCCTCGAACTCGTCGCGGCGCGCGTAGCCCGGGATGAACAGGCAGTCCGGAGCGCAGCGCGCGGCGATGTACTCCGCCGCGTCGTTGATCTCGGTGAGCGTGCTGTCCGCGCCGCCCACGAAGTTGACCAGCACCCGCTGCGCGCCGTCGAGCGTGGTCTCCTCGAGCAGCGGCGAGGAGAAGGCGAGCTGCGCCGCCTCCACCGCCCGGTGTTCGCCCGAGGCCACGCCGATCCCCATGAGCGCCATGCCCCCGCCGCGCATCACGGTCTCGACGTCGGCGAAGTCGGGGTTAATGATCCCGGTCTCGTTGATGATGTCCGAGATCCCCTGCACGCCGTGCCGGAGCACCTCGTCGGCGAGGTGGAAGGCGTTCTCGATCGTGATGTCGGGCTTGACCATCTGCAGCAAGCGCGCGTTGGGCACGGTGATGAGCGTGTCGACGCACTTGCGCAGCTCCTCGATCCCCTTGTCGGCGATGCGCGCCTTGCGCGAGCCCTCGAACGGGAACGGCTTGGTGACGACCGCCACGGTGAGCGCCCTGGCCTCGCGCGCCAGGCTCGCGACGACCGGCGCCGCGCCGGTGCCGGTGCCGCCGCCCATTCCGGCCGCGATGAACACCATGTCGGCTCCTTCGAGCACCTCGAGGATGCGGTCGGTGTCGTTGAGGGCGGCCTTCATGCCGACTTCGGGATCGCACCCGGCCCCCAGCGCCTTGCCGCGCCCGTTGGGGGTGACGAGCTGGATCTTGACCCCCGCCTTGCTGGCCCGCAGGGACTGGCCGTCGGTGTTGACGGCGATGAACTCCACCCCCCGGATCCCCGCATCGATCATCCGGTTGACGGCGTTGCAGCCTCCGCCGCCGACCCCGACCACCTTGATGAGCGCGGGGAAGCACTCCTCGGCCATCGTGATCGCCGGTGCGCCGGCGCCGTCCTGCTCGTCGAACGTGATCATGAACCACCTCCCTTTCTGGTCATGAGCTGTCGTCTGAGTCGTGAAAGCAGCCCCTCGCCGCGGCCGCGCTCGCGCACGGCGACGTGGCTGTCGGTGCTGGCCGCGGCCCGGGCATACGCCAGAAGCCCGACGGCCGCCGCCGGAGACCGCGCCGGAAGCTCCGGGCTCTGGAGGAGATGCGTGGCGTCCACCACGCCCTCCAGCTCGCCCAGCCTCGCCCGCTTGACGAAGACCTCCTCGGCGAGGGCAGCGATGCCGTCGAGGTGCGACCCGCCGCCGGCGAGCACGACACCGGTGCACGGCGCGTCCTGCGGAACCTGCCGGAGCACCTCGCCGGCGATGAGCTCGAACGTCTCCTGGAGCCGGACCCGGACGGTCTTGCACAGCTCGCGGCGCGACACCACGTGGCTGCCTCGCCCCTCGATCGTGGGCACCGAGAGCGTCTCTTCCTCCCCCACGTCGGCCAGCAGCACGGTGCCGGCCTCGCGCTTGGCCTTTTCCGCGCCGGCCGCCGTGGTCTGGAAGCGGTGCACCAGGTCGTCGTTGACCTTGTTGGCACCAAAGGGGAAGCAGCCGGCCACCATCACCTTGTCGGACGAGAAGGCGGCGTAGGTCGTGGCGCCGTAGCCGATGTCGATGAGGATGGCGCCCAGCCGCCGCTCGTCGGCCGTGAGGGTGGCGAGCGAGGCGGCCACCGGCGAGAAGACCATCTCCTCCACGGCCATCCCGGCCTCGTTGATGGCCTTTGCGAGGGTGCGGATCGGGCTTTCCTGGGCGGCCAGCACGTAGGCGTCGATGGCGAGCTGGCGCCCCGGCATCCCGAGCGGGTCGAGCAGCCCTTCCTGGTCGTCGAGCGAGTACGTGGGCGCAACGACGTTGAGCACCGTGTGGCCGGGTGGCAGTGGCTGGCGGCGGACCGCCTCGTGGAGGGCGTCGAGATCGCGAGGCGAGACCTCGCGGTCGCGGGGGCCGAGCGTGATGGAGGCGCGGGTCATGCGCCCCACCACGAAGACGCCGGCCGTGCAGGCGTACACCCGCTCGACCGGGACCTTGGCCATGAGTTCGGCCTCCTCGACCGCGGCCCGGATCGCGTTCACGACCGGCCGCATCTGCACCACCTGGCCGGCCCGCATGCCTCCCGAGGGCGCCATCCCGACGCCGCGGATGACGATGGCGCCATGCTCGTCGGGCTCGCCGATGAGCGCCAGCACGCGCTGGTTCCCGACGTCGAGAGCGGCAAACGGGGAGCCGGGCGGGCTCACGACGCCTCCTCCGGCGCTTCGAGGGCGGGCAGTACGGCCACACGGCCCTCGATGCGGGCATCCAGACGTTGCGGGCTCGGCTGGCCGTCCTGCAGCCACGCTTCGAGCACACGGCGCGCCACGGCAACCTGGGCCGGTCGGCAGGGGTCGACCACGATTGCGCAACCCACCCCCTCGAAATGCAGTGCGACGTCGGCCGGGCCGACGCGCTCGACGGCCTTCAGGCGGCTTCCCCAGGCGCGCTCGATCTCCGCCACGGCCTCCAGCACCCGGGCACGCTCCTCTGGGAACGGCGCGAAGCCGGCGATCTCGAGCTCGGGCAGGGCGCCCCGCGCCTCGCCCAGGAGGCGGCCGCGGGCGTCGACCAGCCGGGCGAGGGCGCCGTCCCGCGCCACGGCGACGGGCTGCCGCTCGCGGACCGTGCACAGCACCGTGCCGTCGAGCGTCACGCGAACGGAGGCGTCCTCGACCCAGGGTAGCTCGCTCACGAGGGCGCGCAGATCGGCGGCCCGCAGCGTGAGAGTGGTGCTGCCGAGCGCATGCTGCAGCGCCTGCTCGACCTCGGCGGCAGGGAAGCGGCTCGCCCCTTCGATCCGCAGGTGCCGCACCTGCAGAGCCGCGCCCAGCGTTGCCGTCACCCCGACGCCGGCAGCCAGGATGGCCGCTGTCACGGCGAGACGGCGCCAGCGCCGGCGGTGCCTGACCATGCCGCTCACGCCGCCCCCCCGCCGAGCCACGCCTCGCCAAGGCGGACCACGTTGCCGGCCCCCAGTGTCAGCACGACGTCGCCCTCGCCAACGGCCCCCTCCAGCGCCGAAAGCGCAGCCTCGAACGAGTCGCACGGCAGCACCTGGCGGTGGCCGCTGCGCCGGGCCGCGTCCACCACGAGCTGGTGGGTCACGCCGGGGATGGGTTGCTCCCGCGCCGCGTACACCGGCAGGACCAGGACCAAGTCGGCGCCCAGCAGCGCCTCGCCGAGCTGCCGGGCGAACGCCTGGGTCCGGGAGTACAGGTGAGGCTGGAACACGGCCACGAGGCGCGAAGCGGGGAACGCCTGGCGCGCCGCCTGCAGCGTGGCCGCCACCTCGGTGGGGTGGTGCGCGTAGTCGTCGATGAGGATCGCGCCCCCACGCTCGCCCTTGCGCTCGAAACGCCGCGCCACGCCGGTGAAGGCGGCAATGGCGGCGGCGGCCGTGCCGTAAGGCACCCCGATTTCGAGCGCCACGGTCACGGCGGCGAGGGCGTTGGCCAGCACGTGCCGGCCGGGCAACGGCACCTCGAGCGTGCCCAGGTCCTCGCCCCGCGCCACCACGCGACAGCGGCACGCGGTGGGGGAGAGGGACACCTCCCGCCCCGCCACATCGGCCTGCGGCGACTCGCCGTAGGTGACGATGCGGCGCCCCAGGCGCGGCAGCAGCCTCCGCACGCCGGGGTCGTCGAGGCAGGCGATGGTCGCACCGTAAAACGGTGTGCGGCCTGCGAACTCGACGTACGCGTCCTCCATCGCCTCCACCGTGCCGTAGGTGTCGAGGTGCTCGGCCTCGACGTTGGTGATCACCGCCAGCACCGGGTAGAGGGCCAGGAACGAGCGGTCATACTCGTCCGCCTCGCACACCAGGTACTGCGAGCGACCGAGGCGGGCGTGAGCCCCGAGCAGGTGCACGCGACCGCCGACCGCCACCGTGGGGTCGAGCCCCGCCTCGGTGAGGACGTGGCCGGTGAGCGAGGTCGTCGTGGTCTTGCCGTGGGTTCCGGCCACCGCGACGGTCCACTTGAGGCGCGAGACTTCCCCCAGCATCTCGGCCCGCCGGATGACCGGCACCCCGGCCGCGCGGGCGGCCTCGACCTCGGGGTTCGAGCCCGGGACGGCGGAAGAAATCACGAGCACATCCGCGCCGGCGAGGTGGGCCGGGTCGTGGCCGAGGGCGACCGGTATGCCGAGCCGCTGCAGGCGAGCCGTGGCCTCGGAGGTCTGAAGGTCGCACCCGGAGACCTCGAGCCCCTCCCGGAAGAGCAGCTCGGCGAGGCCGCACATCCCGGCGCCACCGATGCCGGCAAAGTGAAGGTGGCGCACATGCCCGAAGTTCACGCGCCCTCCTTGCCGACGTTGAGCACCAGGCCGATGGCGGCGAGGGTGACCAGCACGTCGGAACCGCCCGCGGACAGCAGCGGCAAAGGCAACCCTTTCGCCGGCATGAGGTTGAGGCACACCGACACGTTGATGAGCGCCTGCACGGCGAAGGTCACGGCAAGCCCGCCGGCCAGCAGCCCGGACGCCAGCGTCGGAGCGCGCCGGGCGGCGCGCAGGGCGCGCACCACGATGAGCCCCAGCAACGCCAGGGTGAGGGTGGCGCCCCACAGCCCGACCTCTTCGCCGATGACCGCAAAGATGAAATCGGTGTGCGGCTGGGGCAGAAAGAAGAGCTTCTGGGTGCTCTCGCCGAGGCCGCGGCCGAGCGGCCCTCCACCCCCCAGGGCGATGAGGGACTGCTGCACCTGGTAGGAGGTCTCCCCAAAGAACGCCCGCACCCGCTCGATGCGGTACGGCTTGGCGAGGATCGCGAGAGCGACCATGGCCACCGCGCCGCCGCCCAGCGCCGCGAGCGGCTGCAACGACATCTCGGCCAGCAGCAGCACCGCCACCGCGCCGGCCAGCAGCAGCACCGCCGAGCCGAGGTCGGGCTCCAGCAAGACCAGCAGGACCGTCACGGCGGTCATGGCGAGGGCGGGGTAGAACGTATGCCCTGGCGATGCTCGCCGGTCGCGGCACCACGTGAGCCACGAGGCGAGCGCCAGGGGGAGCGCCACCTTGGCGAGAGCGGAGGGCTGCAGGGAGATGCCGGGCAACTGGAGCCAGCGGCAGGTGCCGGCGACGCGGGGCTGGAAGTAGGGGACAGCGAGCGCGATCCAGGTAACGCCGAGGCCGGTCCAGGCGAAGGCAGGGCGAAACAGCAGGTCGAGCGGCACGAACGCCGCCACCAGCATCGCCACCACGCCCAGCAGCACCGCCACGAGCTGGCGCAACGCGAAGTCGAACTCGGGCAAGCCGTAGCGCTCGCGGGCCAGGGGGCCGGAAGCCGAGGCCACCATGATCACGCCGATCACCGCCACCAGCAAGGTGACGGCGAGCAAGACACGATCGAGTTCCCGGCGCCGCGGCATCAGCCCCCCTCCGCCACGGCCCGGGCCAGCCGGGCGAACTGCTCGCCGCGGTCGGCGTAGTTGGCGAACTGGTCGAACGAGGCGCAAGCCGGGGAGAGCAACACGGTGTCGCCGGGACGCGCGAGGGCGAACGCTTTCTCGACCGCGGCCGCCAGCGTCCCGCACATCTCGCACGACACGACCCCGGCCAGGGCCGTGGCGATCTCCTCGGCGGCGCTGCCGATGAGGTACGCCCGGGCAACGCGCCCTTCCACCGCCGGTGCCAGCTCGCGGAAGTTCTGACCCTTGCCGAGGCCGCCCAGAATGAGGTGGATGCTGCCCGGGGGGTAGCCGGCGAGCCCGGCGGCGGTGGCCCCGATGTTGGTGCCCTTGGAGTCGTCCACGAACCGCACGCCGCGCGCTGCTGCCACCTGCTGGTGGCGGTGCGGCAGGCCAGAAAACGAGGCCAGTGCCTTGGCGATCGCGTCTGGGGGCACGCCCATGCGCGCTGCCGCGAGCGCCGCCGCCAGCGCATTGGCGACGTTGTGGTCGCCCAGCAGCGGGAGTTCGCCGCGGGGGAGGAGCGGGACGCCGTCGAGGACCAGCTCCCCGCCAGCGAGGTGCGCCTCGGCCGTGCGGTCGGTGAGCGAGAAAAAGACCTGCTGCGAGGGGGTCGAAAGCCCGCGCAGCGGCGCGTCGTCGCGGTTGAGCACCGCCCAGTCATCGGGGCGCTGCCGGGCGAACAGTCGGGCCTTGGCGGCGAGGTAGGAGGCTGTCGTGGCGTGGCGGTCGAGGTGATCGGGCGAGAGGTTGAGCAAGGCTCCGACTCTGGGGCGCAGCGTTGTGCACCCCTCGAGCTGGAACGACGACAGCTCCAGCACCACGGCGTCCCATCCGCCCTCGGCCGCCAGCTTGGCCGCCGGGGTGCCGATGTTGCCTCCCACTGCGGTCCGCCACCCGGCGGCTTTCAGAATCTCGCCGGTGAGGGCGGTGGTGGTGGTCTTGCCGTTCGAGCCGGTGATCCCCACGAGCGGAGCTGTGAAGAACCGGTACGCCAGCTCCACCTCGGCGATCACCTCGAGGCCGCGCTCGCGGGCGGCCTCGAGCAGCGGCAGGTTCCACGGCACGCCGGGCGACACGACCACCAGCGAGACCTCCTCGACAAGCGCGAGAGGGTGTTCGCCGAGCACGCTCTGGCAGCTGTCGGGAAGCTCGGCGAGGCGGTCGCGGAGAGCTTCAGCACCGGCCCGGTCGTTGACCGTCACGCGCCACCCTTCCCGCGCCAGGAGGCGAGCAGCCGCCACGCCCGAGGCGCCGAGCCCGACGATGAGCGCGTGGCCGGGGGCGTGCGTCATTGCAGTTCCTCCAGGAGCCCGTCCACCACCCGGTCGAGACCGATGCCGCGAGACGCCTTGACGAGCACGACGTCTCCGGAGCGCAACACCGCGCGCAGCTCCGCGAGTGCCGCGGCCGCGTCGGGGACGGTGCGCAGGCAGCGGTCTCCGGCCCCCTCGGCCAGCGCGCGGGCGTGCTGCAGCCCCACGGCGAGGACGAGGTCGGCGGCCACTGCCGCCTGCTCGCCCACCCGGCGGTGCAGCTCGGGTGCGGTGGGTCCGAGCTCCAGCATCTCTCCGAGCACCGCCACCCGTCGTCCCGGCGACGCCGCCAGCATCTCGAGCACGCGGGCCATGGCGCTGGGCGAGGCGTTGTAGGTGTCATCGACGAGGACGATGCCGTTCCGCAGGCGGTGCACCTCGCCGCGGCGCGGGGCGGGACGGAGCGTGGACGCTGCCTCGATCAGGAGGCCGGGAGGGACGCCGAGCGTGAGCGCTGTGGCCGCCGCCGCCAGCAGGTTCTCGGCCTGGTGGCGGCCGGCCAGTGGCAGCCGGATCGGAAGCGAGCCGGCTGCCGAGCGAAGCGAGAAGCTCGACCCGAGCCACCCCTCGGAACGGAACTCGTCGAGCCAGAAGTCGGAGCCCGGGGCGCCGTAGCGCACGATCCGGCCGGCGAAGCGGCGGTCGAAACGGGCGACGTGCGGGTCGGCGGCGTTGAGGATCAGCACGCCATCCGGCCGGAGGTGGGGGATGAGCTCGGCCTTGGCTTCGGCGATCGCCTCCACGTCGGGGAAAAACTCGAGGTGAACCGGCGCCACCACCGTGAACAGCAGCGCGTCCGGGCTGGCCACGGCGCCGAGGCGGTCGAGCTCCCCGGCATGGCTCATGCCGAGCTCGGCGACCATCCAGCGGATGCCTTCGGGCTGGGAGCACAGCTCGGCGGGGAAGCCGATCTCGGAATTGCGGTTGCCGCGCGTGAAGCCGACCGGGAAGGCGGCTCCGAGCAGCGCCACCAGCATGTCCTTGGTGGTGGTCTTGCCGATCGAGCCGGTGAGCGCCACCAGCTCGAAGCCGGCGTGGGCGCGCTCGTGGCGGGCCAGCGCCCCCAGTGCCGCGAGCGTGTCCCCCACCAGGATTCGAGGGAGAGCAACGTCGAGGGCGCGGGTGACGAGCGCCGCGGCCGCGCCCCCGGCAGCCGCCTGCGGCACGAAGTCGTGGCCGTCCACCCTGGCGCCGGGCAGTGCCACGAAGAGATCCCCGGGACGCACGGCTCGCGAGTCGGTGGCGACCCCGGTCACGACGGCGGCGCCATTGCCCGTGAAAGGGGCGCCCAGCACGCCGGCGAGCTCAGCGACCCGCCGCCGCATCAGCTCTTCCTCCGGCGCCCGAGCTCGCGGGCCACCTCGCGGTCGTCGAACGGGATGCGGCGGTCGGCGAAGACTTGCTCGGTTTCGTGGCCCTTGCCGGCCAGCAGCACGGTGTCCCCCTCGCCGGCCATGGCGAGAGCGGCGGCGATCGCCTCGCGGCGGTCGGCGATGGCGAGCCCGCGTGGGTTGCCGGAACGGCGCACCCCCGCCAGCACCGCCTCGATGATGGCCAGCGGGTCCTCCGAGCGCGGGTTGTCAGAGGTCACGATCGGCACGTCGGCGAGGCGGCCCGCGACCTCGCCCATGAGCGGCCGCTTGCCCGGGTCCTTGTCGCCACCGCAGCCGAACACGGCAATGAGCCTGGCGGGGCACAGTTCGCGCAGCGCCAGGAGCACCTTTTCGAGCGCATCGGGGGTGTGGGCGTAGTCCACGAGCACGGTGCGGCCGCCCCCCACCTCGACGGGCTCGAGTCGCCCGGGAAGGGGGCGGGCTTCGTGCAGGCCGGCGGCAATCGCCTCCAGCGGCCATCCGAGTGCCACGCCGACGCCGGCCGCGGCCAGCGCGTTGGCGAGGTTGTGGCGACCCACCAGCCGCATGTGCACCGGTACCGAGCCGGCCGGCGTCTCGAGCCGGAAACGAAGCCCGAGCCCGTCGGCGCTGACGCTTTCGGCCGTCACGTCGGCCTCGGGGCCGAACCCGAAGCGGAGGTCGCCTGGCCGAGGCGCAGCGGCGAGGCGGACCATGAACGGGTCGTCGATGCCGATCACCCGGCGCCCGGGCGGCTTTCGACGCAAAAGCGTCTCGAGGCGGGCCTTGGCGGCGAAGTACGCCTCCATGTCGGAGTGGAAGTCGAGATGGTCGCGCGTCAGGTTGGTCCACACCGCGGCGTCGAACTCGAGGCCGCTGGCGCGCTCCATCACGAGGCCGGCGGAGGAGACTTCCATGGCGGCCACGGTGCCCCCGGCCTCGACCAGCTCGGCCAGCAGCGGAGCGAGTTCGGACGCTTCGAGCGTCGTGCGGGCGGTCGGCTCGGAGCGGGTGGGGAGGCGGAACCCCAGCGTGCCGAACACTCCGGGCCGCTGTCCCGCGGCGCGGGCGATGCAGGCGACCAGGTCGCACACCGTGCTCTTCCCGTTGGTGCCGGTGACGCCCACCATTTGCAGCCGCTCGTGGGGCCGGCCGGCCAGCTCCCAGGCGGTGAGAGCGAGGGCGCGGCGAGGGTTGTCGGCAGCCAGCCACGGCACGTCCGGCCCGGGGTCGCGATCGGAGAGCACGGCGACGGCGCCGCGCGCCAGCGCCTCGGCGACGAACTCGCTGCCGTGATGGCGCTGCCCGGGCAGGGCGGCGAACAGGAACCCCGGCCTCGCCGACTGGGCATGGTGAGCCACCCCCACGAGCTCCACGTCGGCGCCGCGGAGCGTGCAGCCACAGCGCGCGGCCAGCACCCCCGCCCTCACGTGTGCACCTCGCCGGGCGGGATGCCGAGCAGGGTGACGAGGCGGGCGGCGATACGGCCAAACGCCGGGGCGGCCACCTCGGTCGCCCAGAACGTCGCCTTCGGCTCGTCGACACAGACCACGACGACGAGCGACGGGTCGGGAAGCTGGAGGTAGCCGGCGAACCATGCGGCGTGGCGCCCGGCCCGGTAGCCGCCGCCGGCCGCCTTCTGAGCCGTGCCGGTCTTGCCGGCCAGGCGGTAGCCCGCGAGGCGGGCCCTGGTGCCCGTCCCCTCGATCACCACGGCTTCGAGCATGGCGGCCACCGAGCGCGCAACGGCTTCCGGCATGACGCGGACCGGCGGGGGCGGCCGGAACGGCGCGAGCGTCCGGCCCGTCTCGTCGCGCGTCTCGAGCACCACCACCGGCTGGACGAGGAGGCCGCCGTTGGCGATGGCGGCGTACGCCCTGGCGAGCTGCAAGGGGGTGACGGCGATCTCCTGGCCGATGCCGAGGGCGGGGCGCGACAGCGCCGACCAGTTGCTGGGGTCGCGGTACAGCCCCTTCATCTCGCCCGGCAGGCCGACACCAGTCGTCTCGCCGAAGCCGAGCGCGCGGATGAAGGCGTCGAGCTGGGCCGGTTGCATCCGCATCGCGATCCGCATCGACCCGGCGTTGGAGGACTTGGCGAGCACGTCGCGGACCGAAAGCAGGCCGTAGCTGGCGTGGTCTTTCATGAACACGCCCGCCACCGTCACACCGCCGCCCGAGCAGTCCACCGACTCCCACGGCTGCAGCACGCCGGCGGTGAGGGCGGCGCACACAATGAGCGGCTTGAACGTCGAGCCGGGCTCCAGCATGTCCTGCACGGCGTGGTTGCGCTGCTGGTGGGGGGTGCTCTCGCCGGCCCGGGCGGGGTCGTAGGACGGCAGCGAGGCGACGGCGAGGAGTTCGCCCGTCCGCGCCTCCATCACCACCGCCGATGCGGCCCTGGCGCCGATCGCCTCTGTCGTGGCCGCGAGTTCCTCCTCCACGACCTGCTGGACCCGGCTGTCGATCGCCAGCAGCAGCGACTGCCCCGGCCGGCCGGGCCGTTCCAGCCGCAGGTCCAGGCGCGTGGGGCTCAGCTTCTTGCCGTCCTTGAGGATCCGGTAGCCGCTCGGCTCACCCCTGAGGGTCCGGTCGTATGCGGCCTCGAGCCCGGCGCGGCCGATGCCCTCGGCATCCACGAAGCCCACGAGGGGCGCCGCCAGGGTGCCGTGCGGGTAGACGCGCTGCTCGACCCGGAGCGTGCCGACCCCCCGCTGGTCCAGCCTGGCCACGGCCGGGACCGCGTCGGCGTCCAGGTTCTTGGCGAGGAAGAAGAACGTATCGCGGGCGGCGAGCGCGCGGAGCACTTGTTCGGGCGTCTGACCGACGATGCGGGCGAGCTTCTCCGCCAGCTCCGGCCGGACCTCGCGAGGGATCTGGCGCGGGATGGCATAGACCGCCACGCCTTCCAGCGAGCCGGCGAGCAGGCGCCCGTCGCGGGTCTGAATGGCGCCCCGGGGGACCTCCACGTCGATCGTGGTCTCATGCTGTCGGTCTGCTTCCGCCCGCCAGGAGGCGTGATCCAGGACCTGGACCTGCGCGAGGCGGAGCCATGCAGCGGCGGCCCACAGCGCGAGCCCCCATGCGAGCCAGCGCAGGCGCGCGGGGCTGATCACCGGCCCTCCCCGGCGGCGCGCCCTGCCGGCCGCGCGGTGGGGGTGGCGGGGCAGCGGCGCAGGCGGCCGTCGGCCTCCAGGTAAGCGACCTGTTGCGGCGAGACGCGCGCCAGACCGAGCCGGTCGAGCTCGGCCGCCAGCGCAGCCGGCGAGCTCAGCCGCTCCCGCTCGACCAGCAGAGTGCGCCGTTCGCTTCCGAGCCGCTCGATCTCCTCGCTGAGCCGGGCGATCGCGTAGCGGTTGCGGACCGTGCTCTGGCGCGGCCCGACGAAGGCGGCGAGCACGGCGGCAAGCACCAGAACGGCGAGACAGCACCGTCGCAGCCAGGGCCACCAGCCCCAGTCGAGCGGGCGGTGCACCCAGTGGTTGCGAGGGCGGTAGCCGATGACCTTCACGGCGCCCTCCGCTGGGCGGCGCGCAGTCGGGCCGAGCGGGCGCGCGGGTTGGCGGCCACTTCCGCCTCGGAAGGCTGCAGCGGGCGGCGCGTGAGCGGCTCGAGCAGCGATTCCGGCCGGCACGCGCACTCGGGCGTTCCGGGCGGACACACGCAGCGGCCCGAGAGATGCCGGAACGTGCGCTTGGAGATGCGGTCCTCCAGCGAGTGGAAGGCGATGACCACGAGCCGCGCTCCGGGGGCGAGCCGACGGGCCGCCGCCTCGAGGGCGGCCGGCAACCCCTCGAGCTCGCGGTTGACGGCCATGCGGATCGCCTGGAACGTCCGGGTCGCCGGGTCGATGCGGCCGTGCGGGTGGCCGAGCGCCGCCGCGACGATCCGCCGCACCTGGCCGGTGGTCGAAAGTGGCTCGCGCTCGCGGGCCCGTACCAGCGCACGCGCCACCCGCCGCGCCCGCGGCTCCTCGCCCAGCTCGCGCAGGACGCTCACCAGATCCTCCTCAGCAACCTCCGCCAGCCACTGGGCGGCAGTCGGGCCGGTGGGCGAGAACCGCATGTCGAGAGGCGCGTCGTGGCGGAACGAAAAGCCGCGCTCGGGGGTGTCGAGCTGCAGCGAGGAGACCCCGAGGTCGAAAAGCACGCCGGCGAGAGGCCCGATCCGCAGCTCCGCCAGCACCCGCTCGAGCTGCGCATAGCTCGCCTCCACGAGCGCGGCCCGGGTTCCGAACGGCGCCAGCCGCCGCCGGCAGTGCTCCAGTGCCGCCGGGTCGACGTCGAGCCCCACCACCTGCGTGCCAGGAAAGCCCAGAATCGCTTCCGCGTGCCCCCCGAGGCCGACGGTGGCGTCCAGGAAGACGCCGCCGGCGCGGGGCGCCAGCATCTGGAGCACCGTCTCCAGCATGACCGGGACGTGGAGGGTGCCGGTCACGGCTCATTCCCTCTCCAGCCTCGCCAGCTCCGCCCATTGCTCGCTGGTGAAGTCGGAGGTCAGCTTGGTCCGCACCCGCTCGCGCGGCACCACGGCGAAGAAGTCGCCGCGCCCGCTCACCAGGACCTCTCCGGCGAAGCCCAGCATTTCACGCAAGTGCGCCGGCACCAGCACGCGGCCCTGGGCGTCCACCTCGTCTTCCTGGCCGTAGTTGGCCCGCTCGAGGAACTCCTGCACCAGCGGGTCCCACGGCGAGCGGTCGAGGAAGCGCCGCTCCTTTTCGATCCAGACGTTGAGGGGGTAGACGCGCAGCTCGGCGGAGCGGAGAGAGGTGATGAACACCTGGAGCCCGTAGCTGGCCTCGAGCTGTGCCTTCAGACGAGTCGGCAGCTTGAGCCGTCCCTTCTCGTCGATCGTGGCGTTGAAGGCCCCTCGGAACGTCTCCACTGCGTCCCCCTCCCGGACTCGCCAGCGTGGGAAGTGGGCCACTGAGGTCCACTGATTACCACTTCTGTCCACCGGATTATTGACCGAGGGTGCACGGGTGTCAAGACCCGTGCGGCGACGGGTGGTGGGTGGCCGGTTTTCCTCCGCCCGGCACGTCGCTCCGCCGCCCTGCCGCCGGAGTCGAACCCGGTGTGGAGACGTGGTGGCCGGCAGCGCTCGAGCCAGGTGGAGCGGCAGACGGCAGCGGCCCGCCGGTCGCCCGGCGGGCCGCCACTCCTGCCTCATGCCTGTTGCCTACTTCGAGGGCAGCGCCACCAGCTCGGGGTGCACCTCGATGACGTAGCGCGTCCGGAGGCCCTCGACGATCTGGGTGATGTGACTGCGGTAGCGCTCCTCCTCCTCGCGGAAGCGCAGCTCCTCGGCGACCTCGGCGAACGGCCGGACACCCGGCTCGAGGCGGGCTCGCAAGCGGACGACGTGGACCCCGGACGGGCTGCGGAACGGCTCACTCACCTCGCCAGGCTTGAGGCCGGCGACCGCCTGGGCAACCTCGCGCCGCAGGTCGGGCACCGCCACGAGCCCCAGGTCACCGCCCGTCGCCCGGCCCGCCTCCACCTCCTCCTTGACGACGGCGAGGAAGTCCCCCGTGGTGCGGGCGGCGGCAGCGAGCCGGCGAGCCGAGGCGAGCGCGCGTTCCTCGTCGCCGGCGTCCTTGCCGACGGGGAGGATCGCGTGCTCGAGGTGCACTCGCTCGGGGAGGCGGTAGCGATCGATCTCGCTCGCGTAGCGCCGCTTGAGCTCCTCCTCGGTGACGGCGGGGCGCCGCACCTCGCGGCTCAGGAGGCGGTTGATCACGATGTTCTCGCGCACGCGGGCGCGGAGCTGCTCACGGGTCATTCCCATGTTGCGCAGCGATTCCTCGAAGGCGCGCTCGTCGAGCACCTGGTTCTGCTCGCGCAGGCGCTGGAGGGCGCCGTCGACTTCCTGGTCGTCGACGTTGATCTTGAGCTCGTTCGCGCGCTCGAGCAGGCAGGCGTCCTCCGTGATCTGGGTCAGGAGGGCCTCGAGGTCCTCGGCGGTGAGGGGCCGCCCGAGTTCGCCGGCTCGTTCGTCGATTCGCCGGGCCACGTCGCGGGTCGTGAAGATACGGTCGTTGACCCGCACCACGATGCCCTCGACGAGCACGCGCTCGGCTGCCGCGAGAGGGTTGCAGAGGAAGGCAAGAAAGGTCAGGACGACGAGTGCTCGCATGTCACGCCTCGAAGGGGTTTCGGCATGGAAAGGTGGCGTCCTTGCACGGGGTCGTGACGCCGACCCGCGCGGCGAGAACGGAAAGACAGGCGCGCCGGGAAGCCTCGGCCTTCTGGGCCGCCAGCTCGGCGCGCGCGCGCTCGCGCCGGGACGGGTCGGCGCTGCCGGCGGCGCGCCGTTCGATGACCTGAAAGATGTGCCACCCGGCAGTGCTCGCCACCGGCTCGGAGATGCCGCCGTTGGGCAGCGCGAAGACTGCCGCCTCGAACTCGGGAGGGAGCTGACCCTGTCCCACCCAGCCGAGAAGCCCGCCCTCTGCGGCGTTGGGGGCGCGCGACATTTGCCGCGACACCTCGGCGAACTCCTCGCCCCTGCGTAGGCGGTCGCGGGCGGCACGCGCAGCGGCCTGGTCGGGAAGCAACAGCTGCCGGAGGCGCAGCCTCTCGCCGGCCGGCTCCCCGGCGCTGCTCGCCGCCAGGAAGGCGTCGACCTCGGCGGCCGTCGGCAACGGCGGGGGAGGGCAAAGGCGCTGCAGCGCCTCGCGGACCAGGGCGGAACGGGCGGCAGGGGCCAGCTCGGTATCGGCGGGCTGGCCGGAGGCCGCCAGCACCACCTCCTCCTCGAGCAGGTTCTCGAACAGCGCGGCCACCAGCTCGGGGGGGGCCTCGGCGAGGGGGCTTCCGGTCTGCACCTCGACCACGGCAGCGAGGTCCGCCATGCGAATCGACCGGTCGCCAACGGTCGCCAGCGTTCCGGCCGCGCCCCTGCAGGCGCCGAGGGCGAGCGGCACGACGAGCGCGAGGCGCCTGCAGGTGGTGGCGACGGGGGTCGTTCGGGCGATGGGCACGCGTGATCCGAGCGGGCCTAGAGCCCGGCCTCCGGGCGGGGAGGGTGCAGGTGCCGCGCCAGGAACGCCCAGATCTGCCGGCGCGCCTCCCGGGCCTGCCGGGTGTCCATGCGGTCGAAGCTGTGGCCGCCCGGCGCGTCCTCCCAGATCCTGTACTCGAACTTCTTGCCAGCCGCCTTGAGCGCGTTGACGAGGTGCTCGACCTCGAGCACGTTCACGTCCTCGTCGTTGGTCGTGGAGTGGATGAGCAGCGGCGAGCGGATGTTGTCGATGTTCCAGACCGGCGAGCGCCGCTTGTACTCGGGGATGTTCTGCCGCACCGTCTGCCCAACATGGTAGGGGGCGGAAAACAGCGCACGATAGTCCTCGTCGTGATAGCCCAGGCGCGCGATCAGATCGGAGACCGGGACCCCGGCGAACACGCAGGCGTAGGCGTCGGGGAAGCGGTTGGCGGCCAGCAGGGCGATGAGCCCGCCGTGGCTCCAGCCCACCATGCCGACGCGCTTGGGATCGACGAAATCGAAGTTCTCGAGCGCCCAGTCGCGGGCGGCCTGGACGTCGTCGACCTCCCGGCCGCCGTAGTCGATGAGCCGCCAGAAGCCTTCGCCGTAGCCGGTCGAGCCCCGGTAGTCGGGCGCCACGACCACGTAGCCCATGGCCATCAGCTCCCGAATGATGTGGGTGTGATAGGTGGTGAAGTCGGCGTGGACTCCGCCGTGCGGCAACACGATCAACGGCAGCTTGACGTTGGCGGGGCGATCCCGAGGAACGAACGTGTAGGTGTAGAACTTGACCGGGTTGGCGGCGCCGGGCGCCAGCGGGTTGGCCGGGTTGGCGTCCGGAGGGCCGAAGATCCGCCACTTGTCGACGATGGCCACGTCGGCCACCCGGGCAAACCAGGCCAGGTCGTCGATGGCCTTGGCGAGCTCGTCGAGCCGGTGCTCGAGGGCCTCGTTGGCCCGCTGAAGGGCGGCGAGCTGGCCAGCCAGGTCGGGCGGGGGCGCCGGCTGCGCGATGACCGTTGCCGCTAGCGCTGTCATCCCCGCGATCAGCAGTGTGTGTGGCCACCTGAGCATCGTCACCTCCCGGGAAGCCCCGCCCGAACCTCTGCTGGCCCTAGCTCGGCCGCTTCGCAGCGTCGGGCACGGGCATCTGCGGCGGCTTGGGGCGCTGGTCGGGCGGAATCGGGTTCGGGAACAGCATCCTCGCCTCGGCGGTCGAGATCAGCTTGTACTTGACCGTCTTGGTGCGGGTGTGGGCCTTCTGGTTGCCGGTCTCGTCCAGGCCGACGGCCTTTTCGATGGCCGGCAGCGAGACGGCGCCGACCTTGACGCGTTGCGGGACGGTCACGAGCATGCCGTCGGCCTTGATCCCCTTGCCGAGGTCGGTGGCCGGGGTTGTGGCCTGGACGAGCTCTCCCGTCCCCTGATCGAAGTCGAAGAACCACGTTCGCGACAGCTGGGGGGAGGCAAAGAAACCGCTCGCCACCTCGATTTCCAGCCGCCACACCGGCCTGCCGGCGATCATGCCCGGCTCCACCGACTTGTACGTGACGTCCTTCCACGTGAGCGAGAACGGCGCCAGGAGCGAGAAGGTGTAGCTGGTGAGCGTTCGCTTCACCATGAGCTGGGTCGTGGGACGCTGGTCCGGCTTGCCGTTGGTCAGCGCCCAGCCGCCGGTGCCGTCGTCGGCGGCAATGGTCCGGCTGCTGGCGATCTCGAGGCGGCCTGGCAGCGGCCCGGGCGTGTCCATGATGACCAGTGTCGAGTCGCTGACGACCTTGCCATCCTGCGTGATCTCCTCGCGGTCCATTTGCATGCTGAGGATCCCCAGCTTGCGGAACGCCTCGAGACCTCCGTACACATCGCAAGCCCGCTGCACCAGGACCCTCGGGTCTGGCGGTGCCGCGCCCGGCTGCGCCGCCGATGTCCAGGCGCCGCCGGCCAGCGCTGCGATGGTCAAGGCCATGGTTGCAGTAGCTCGCCGCATCATTCGCTCCCGCGAGGGGCGCTCAGCTGGCACCTCGCCGTGCCCCGCTGGCGGCGGGCGCCCGGTCAAAAAGGCAGCCCGTCACCTCGGCCCGCCGCCCTGCAAGTCTACTCGGACTCGACTCCCATCTCACAACTCTCTGCAGGACGTTCGGCCCTCCGCCGAGGCGCGAGTGGCACCGCCGCCGCGGGGTCGGCATCGACAACAGCAAGAAGCATGCCGACCCGCGCGAAGACGCGGGCCGCGGCGAGGTAGGCAGGCATGTCGAAGGGGATGGTCGGGGCGAGAGGATTTGAACCTCCGACCACACGGTCCCGAACCGTGTGCTCTACCAGGCTGAGCTACGCCCCGACCTGGTGGGGACGCAGCATACACCAGGCCGCGGCCGCCCGCAACCCGGCCATGCGTCGGCGTCAGTTGCCGGAGTCGAGGCCGCCGTGGATGTCCAGGAAGGTGCCGAGGCCGGTGAGATCAATGGAGATGCGGTAGTCGCGGGAGTTGAGCCCCGGCGCCCTGTAGTCGCGGTACTCGGCGAACGCCGACCAGCAGCTGCCGCGCCACTGGAAGGCATAGCGCTGGTCGAGGGCCAGCCGGTTGTGGAAGTCGTAGACGAGCCGTGACTCGAGCCGCCAGCGGCCGCCGACCGGAGCGAGCGCGCCGGAGAGGATGGCCTGCGAGGAGGTCATGCTGCCTTTGAGAGGATCGTAGGTCGAGTTCCAGGTCAGGGCCAGGTTGGACGCGCCCCGGGCCAGGCTGCTCGTGAAGGACGTGCTGCGCGTCGAGCCGGTGAACGGGCCGCCGCTCGCCCTGATGTCCACCGACATGCCCTGCAGGGGCATGGCGCGCAGGGCGGCGGTGAGGGGGCCCCGGCGACTCGCCTCGAGCGGTGGCCGGGCGTAGGTCAGCGGGTCGGTGAACGAGTAGTCCTGGTACAGCTCGAAGCTTGCCACCTCGCGACTGCCCGACTCACCCTGCTTGTGGAAGAGCCGGTTGGCCAGCGTCCAGCGGAGGCGGTTGGCCACCAGTACCGAGTCCTTCTCGTCGAAGACGGGGATGATGCGCTGGTCGCCGGGGTTGGAAATGTAGGAGTACTCGACCCGGGGCTCGACGAGGTGCTTGAGCTTGTTGCCCGATCCGAGGCTCCAGATGCGGGAAACCGAGGGGCCGACGAGGGAGAGCCCGCCGGTCCAGTACGAGCGCGAAAGCGCCTCGTCGGCGAAGCGCGTCGGGCGGTTGTAGGCGTCGAGCTCGTAGCGCTTGGTGTAGTACGTTTCCCGGCCGCCGATGGTCGGCGTGATGCTGAGCCAAGGCAGGCCCGACGTCAGGAGCGACACGGTCGGGAAGACGTCGATGCGCCCGTACCGGTCATGCAGCGTCTCCGAGCGCTCGACCCTGAGGGTGTCGGCGAGCGCCACCAGCGACACGTACAGCGGGGTTCTCCCGAGCCGCGTCGACCGCAGCCTGTACTCCACCTCCCCCAGCCGGTCAAGCACGAGGTCCGGCGGCGAGACGGTCTGGCCGGTGCGTGTCTCGTACACGCGCCGCCGGTGGTCCGTGCGCAGGTTGACCGACTGGGCGCCCCACGTCCGGCTCAAGGTGAGGAACGAGAACAGGTCGGGCCGTGTGTTGCGGTCGGCGCTGCGCTCGAAGCGGCGGAAGAAGTCGAAGTTGGAGGTCTCGTCAAGCTGGCCCTTGATCGAGTAGCCGCCGGCGAAGAGCTGGCTGTGCTTGCCGAGCGCCTTCCACTCCCAGGTGTCGGTGGCCGGGTCTCGGAGGGTGTAGAGCTGGAGCGAGCCGCGGGCGTTCTCGGCCGGTGCCCACCGCAGCTCGTTGCCGGCGCCGACGTAGCTCTTGGAATAGAGATCGAGATAGAAGGTGGTGTCGAACGCCCGCGACACCGGCCAGAAGAAGGCGGTGCCGAAGTAGGAGCCCCGCCGGTTGTTGTAGCCGAAGTTGGGGACGAGGAAGCCGGCCGCCCGGTCGCGCTTGATCGGCCACAGGAGCCGGGGCGTGTAGAAGACTGGAACGCCCTGGACCCGCATCGACACGCCCCGGAAATGGCCGTACCCCTCGAGTTCGAGCGTCGCCTCGGCCACGTCGATGCTCCAGGGGGGGGCGTCGTCGGTGAGCTGGCAGCTCGTGAACAGCCCGTCCTTGATCCGGTAGTGGGTTTCGTCGAGCTTTTCCAGCTCGGCACCGCGGAAGTAGTAGGTCGGGGGGAGGAACGCGTCGACAGCGTAGAAGGTGCCGACTTTCCTGCGGAGATCGAACTCCAGCCGGTCGCACGCCATCCGGCTGTCCGCCTGGTCCACCACGACGCGCCCCGAGGCGCGCAGCGTCATGGTCGAGAGGTCGACCTCGATTTCGTCGCACTGCACCCGGATATCCTGGTAGGCGACCCGCACGTTCCCCTGCGCGCACAGGAGCTGGTCCTCGACCCACTGCTGGTGCTGGGCCTGGAGGCTGATCGCCTGGGCCGGGCCGGCGGGCTCGCCGGCCAGCGTGCCGAGGGCGAGGAACGAGGCGAGGAGCGCCCCGGCGCTGTGGAAAACGCGCGGCTTCCAGCCGGTGGGTGCAGGTGCGCGCCACATTCGGTCGGGATTGTACCCCCTGGGACCCCGGTGGCTGCGAAGCCGGGTATGCTGCCACACGTGCGGTGGCTCGGGCTCGACGTCGGTGCGGAGCGGGTCGGAATTGCAATGAGCGACCCGATCGAGGTGGCCTTCATCCGCTTGCCGGCGCTGGCGTTCCGCGGCCCGGCGGCGCTCGCGGTGCAGGTGGCCGACCTTTGCCGGGAGCGGGGCGTCGAGGCGGTGGTGGTCGGGGTGCCGCGGACCGCGTCCGGCGTGGGACGTGGCGGGGCGCGCATCGGGGCCGTGCTGGAGGCGCTGCGGGCTCAACTGCAGGTGCCCGTGGCGGAGGAGGACGAGGCCGGGAGCACGCGCGAGGCCGAGCATCGCCTGGCGGCGGAAGGCGTCCCGCGCGGCCGTTGGCCACGGCTCGTCGACTCGGTCGCCGCCGAGGTCATCCTGCAGCGCCACCTGGCGAGGCGGGGACGCGCCGCGGGGGAACCGATGCCCGTTGACCAGGTCGAACACCGGTGATAGCGTTGCGGTTGGACGCGGAGGAGGGCAGGCGATGGCAGGTTCCTACACGACTTTCGGAAACTTCCTGCTCCTCAAGGAGCGCGCCAGGGGTGGCGTCGGATCCCTCTGGCGAGCCGGCGAGATGGAGCGTACGGGGTTCAAGCGCATTGTCTGGCTGCGGCGGTTCGATCAGATCGGCCTCGACCGCAACGCCATGGCGGCCGATTTCGCGGTGGCCAACCAGATCGCCCAGACGCTCAAGGCGACCAATGTCGTTCGCAACGCCTCGGTCGGGCGCGAGAAGGGGACGCCGTACCTGGCGTGGGACTACGTGCCTTCCCAGCCCCTCGATCAGCTCCTCGAGCGCGTGGCCCACGAGCAGTTCCCGATCGCGATCGACAACGCGCTGCTGATCGCGGAGAAGATCACCGCGGCGCTCGCCTCGGGCCTGGCGGTGGAGCTCGGCGGAGGACCTCTCCACCACGGCTTCCTGGTGCCCCACATGGTAATGATCGGCAACGACGGCGAGGCCATGGTGGGCGGTTTCGGGCTGGCCAGGGGGCTCATCGCCAACCTGGCGAAGGTGCCGGCGCTGAAGGACGCCGCCGCTCCCTATCTGGCGCCGGAGGTCCTGAACGGTCAGCCGGCAAGCCGGCGTACCGACGTCTACTCGGTGGGCGCCATCCTGTTCCAACTCCTCACCGGCGCGCCGCTGCCGGCCGACCCGGCGGCGAGAGCCGCCGCGCTCACGTCGCCGCAGCTCGCGTTCGAGGAAGGCGCGGTCCCAGCCGACGTCATGGCAATCCTCCGCAAGGCCCTCGCGGCCCGCCCCGAGGAGCGCTTCGGCTCCGCTGCCGAACTCAAGCGAGAACTCGAGAAGCTGCTGTACGGCGGGGCGTACTCGCCGACCACGTTCAACCTCGCGCTGTTCATGGATCGGCTGTACCGCAACGACATCGAGCAAGAGGACCGGGAGCTCCAGAGGGAGCGCAGCCTCGACGTGGCGGCGTACTACCAGCCGCCCAAGCCGGCCGGTGCGGAGGCCCCGGCGGCCGTCGTCGTGGAGCAGCCGGCCCCGAGCCGTACCGGCCTGTACGTGGCGATTGCGGCGGTCGCCGTCCTGGCGATCGTGGTCGGCATCCTGCTGCTGCGGCCGGCGCCGCAGACCGGTATCGACTCCGAGTCGCTCCGCAACGAGGTCAAACGCCAGCTCGACGCCTACAACCAGCAGATCGAGACGCTCAAGCGCGAGGCCGAGGCCGAGCGCATCAAGGCCGCCGAGCTGCAGAAGCAGCTCGAGGACAGCCGCAAGGGCGCCGGGCCGAGGAAGCTGACCGCCGAGGAGGAGGCCCGCATCCAGGCCGACATCAAGGCGCGCGAGGAGGCTGACCGCAAGCGGCGCGAGCAGCTGGCGGCCATGGAGGCGCAGGCCAGGCAGCTGGAAGCCAAGGTCGCGGCGCCGGCGGCCGCTGCCGCTGCGCCGACGCCGGTCCCGGTGGTGCCGACGCCGGCCCCGCAGCCGACCGCAGCCCCGGCTGCCACTGCGGTCGTGGCTGCTGCGGCGCCGACCGCGGCCCCTCCCCCGCCGACGGTGCCGCCCACCCAGGCGCCGGCCGCCGCGGCACCGATGCCGGCGCCGGTCCCGGCCGGCCCCGGTATCGGGCTGGGCGGTGGCGTGAAGGAAAACGACCTCGTCGACCAGTCGTTGGTGGACGTGCTGCCGCAGGCGTTGCAGGAGGTCAAGCCGGTGTACCCTCGGGCGTTCCTCATGTCGCGCCAGCAGTATCAGGGTGTCGTCATCCTCAAGGCGCTCGTCAACGCCAAGGGCCTCGTGGAGGAAGTCCAGCTCCTGCGGCCGTTCCAGGGGCCGAAGCTGGGCGTCGACGAGGCCTGCATCGAGGCGGCCAGACAGTATCGCTTCAAGCCGGCCACCAAGGACGGCGTCAAGGTCAAGACCTGGGCGACGATCACGATGCAGGTTAGCAACAAGCGATAGCTCTCGCACCTCGGTGGACGTGGCGCGCCCGGCTCCGGCCGGGCGCGCTGGCGTCGGTGATACTGCGCGCGGGAAGGCGGGGTCGAGGGAGGCGGCATCCCCGGCGGTGGCAAAGCGCCGGTCACCGACAGCGGAGCGGACAGGCGGTCAGCGCCCGTTGGCCACGCGCTGGATGCTCGACAGGAAGTCCTGGTTGGTCGGGAACTGCTTGAGCTTCGACAGCAGCAGCGTCATCCCCTCGTGCGGGGAAAGCGAGGCGAGGGCCCGCCGGAGCAGGAAGATCTTCTCGACCGACGCGGCGTCGTAGAGCTTTTCTTCCTTGCGCGTCCCGGACTGGGCGATGTGCATGCACGGGAAGATCCGGCGCTCGAAGAGGTCGCGCGTGAGCACGATTTCCATGTTGCCGGTTCCCTTGAACTCCTGGAAGATCACCTCGTCCATCCGCGATCCGGTGTCGACGAGGCAGGTCGCGACGATGGTGAGGGAGCCGCCGTCTTCGATGTTGCGAGCGGAGCCGAAGAAGCGGCGCGGCTTCTCCATCGTGCGGGCGTCGATGCCGCCCGACAAGATGCGCCCCGAGCTCTTCTGGTTGTTGTTGTAAGCCCGTGACATGCGGGTCAGCGAGTCCATGAAGACGACGACGTCCTCGCCGAGCTCGGCGAGGCGGCGCGAGCGCTCGAGGACCATCTCCGCAACCTCGATGTGGCTCTGGGTCGACTCGTCGGAGGAGGAGGCGAAGACCTCGCCCTTGATGATGTTGCGCTTCCAGTCCGTGACCTCCTCGGGGCGCTCGTCGACCAGCAGCACGAAGATGCGGACCTCGGGGTGATTGATCGCGATGGCATGGGCGAGTTGCTGCAGCAGCGTGGTCTTGCCCGCCTTGGGAGGGGCCACGATGAGGCAGCGCTGCCCCTTGCCGATCGGTGCCAGGAGTTCGACCACGCGGGGCTCCAGCACGCCCGGGTCGGTCTCCAGTCGCAGCCTCTCGGTGGGATCGATGGAAGTCAGTTCTCCGAAGGGAGTCGCCTTCTGGCGGTATTCCTCCGGCGGCAGCCCTTCGATCGACACCAGCTCGGTCACCACCGGGCGGTGCCCGCCGCCCGAGCCGGCCGAGGCCGTGACCAGAAGGCCGGCGTCCAGGTGCCAGCGCTCGATGAGGCCCGCCTCCACGATCGGGTCGGATGGCGACGGGTGGAAACGGTGGGCGGCCGACACCAGCACGAACTTGCCGTCCTCCCGCCGGGCCAGGTACCCGGAGTGCGTGGTCGCAGGAGCCGGTGGTGCGCCGCCTCGCCGACCGCGCCGCCGCCAGCCGCGCCGCCGCCGGCCGCCCTGTCGATCGGCGGTGGGCTTGTCGCCGCTGCCCTCGGTTCGCTCCTCGGGGGTGTTGCTCGCAGTCTCTGCCATCCAACGGACTCCCTGATCCGCCAGGAAACGTGCGCCTGCATCACGCCTTTCGCCGCCTGTCGGGATCGCACGGCTGTGGGGAACAGCCGCCAGCGCTCCTCGCGGAGTTCGCCGACCGGCGGCAGTCTAGTCCATCTTCACCCGGGATGCCAAGTGGAGACCCCGGGCCGCGCTCAGGGGCGCTCCACCTTCCGCTCGGCGAGAAGATCCGCCAGGGCCTCCACGATCTTGCCGTTCCACCACCCTCGCGCCGTCTCCTCGCGCAGCACCGCGAGCCCGGCTTCCGGGGTCAGCGCCTTCCGGTACGGCCTGTCGTTGGTGAGGGCATCGAAGACATCGACCACCTGGAAGACCTGGGCCAGTTCGGGAACCGCGTCGCCCGCGAGACCGTCAGGGTAGCCGCTGCCGTCCTGGCGCTCGTGGTGGTGGCGGATGATCGGCAGGACGTTGCGTAGCGTGCGCAGCGGCGAGCAGATCTTGACCCCGATCTCGACGTGACTTTGCATGATCTGCCACTCCTCGGGGGTGAGCCGGCCCGGCTTCAGGAGCACCGCGTCGGGGATGCCGATCTTGCCGATGTCGTGGAGGTAGCCGGCGCGCCGCAGCGTCTTGAGCTGCTCCTCGTCGTACCCGAGCGCGGCGCCGAGCGCCGCCGCCAGCTCGGCAAGCCGCCCGCAGTGGTCGCCTGTCTGCTCGTCGCGGGCCTCGACGGCGCGGGCGACCGCGAAGAGCATCTTCTCGGCGTCGTCGAGATCCTGCGTCAGGCGCCTGAAGTTCACGAGGTTGCGCACCCTGACTTCGAGCTCGACGAGATCGAACGGCTTGGAGAGAAAGTCCGTCGCGCCGCTCTCGAGACCACGCAGGCGGGCCTGCCGGGAGTCGAGACCGGTGAGGAAGACGACCGGAATCAGCCGTGTCTCCTCGTCCGCCTTGAGCCGCCTGCACACCTCCCAGCCGTCCACCCCGGGCATCATGATGTCGAGCAGGATGACGTCGGGCACGCGCTGGCGGGCGAGGAGCAGGCCTTCGAGCCCGTTGCACGCCTGCAGCACCTCGTACCCGAGAGGTCGCAACGCCACCGCCATCGCCTCGCGGCTGGAGGCCTGATCATCGATGACGAGGACGGTCCCCGTGCCAGCCATACCGGGGATCGATTCTACATGACCGCGGACGGCGAAGCCGCCGGGCGGCGGCTTCGCCTCGCAGCCGCCGATCGAAAGTCGGCCTACGGCACCCGAAGAAACACGAAGTCCTGCTGGCCGAGGCGCGGCCGCAGCACGTACAGCCGCACCACCTCGCCCGATTTCGGGCTGCCGAGCGCCTTGCGGAACGTCGCCACAGAGTCGACGTCCTTGCCGTTCACCTGCAGGACCACGTCGCCGGGCCGCAAACCCTTGTCGTCGGCTGGAGAAAGGTCGGTCACTTTGGTGATCACCACCCCTTCCACCTCGGAGCCGAGCCCGAACATGCGGCGGAGCTGCGGCGTGAGGTCCTCGACCTGGAGCCCCAGCTTGCCGACCGCGGTGCTCGCGGGCTCCTCCGCGGGCCCGGCAGGCTCGGAGCCCGACGGGCGCTCGCCGAGCGTCGCCGTGAGGGTCCTGGGCTTGCCGTCCCGCATCACCTCGATCTCGACCCTGGTGCCAGGGGCCATACCCGAGATGGTGTCGATGACCTGCCGCGTTTCCTTGACGGGCTGCCCCTTGATGGCGACGATGACGTCACCCTTGCGGAGCCCGGCCTTGTCGGCGGGACCGCCGCTGTCGACGTCCGAGACCAGGGCACCGGCGCGGCTGGGCAGCCCGAACGCCTCGCGTGCATCCTCGTCGAGGTTGCGGATCTTCACGCCCAGAAAGCCGCGCACGACCTTGCCCTTGTTCCTGAGCTGGTCGAGGATCAGCCGGGCGGTGTTGATCGGCACCGCGAAGCCGATGTTCTGGCCGCTGGCGTCGATCGCCGTGTTGATGCCGACCACCTCGCCGCGCAAGTTGACGAGTGGGCCGCCCGAGTTGCCGAGGTTGATCGCGGCGTCGGTCTGGATGAAGTTCTCGAACGAGCTGGTCTCGGGCGAGAGCCCGATCGTGCGACCCTTGGCGGACACCACCCCGACCGTGATGGTGTGCGAGAGGCGGCGCGGGTTGCCGGCGGCCATCACCCACTCGCCGACGCGCAGTGCTTCCGAGTCGCCGAGGGGGAGGAAAGTGAAGGGGCCCTTGCCCTCGGCTTGGATGAGCGCCAGGTCGGTGGCCGGGTCGCGCCCGACCACCTTGGCGTTGAGCTCGGTGTCGTCGGCGAGGCGGACCTTGATCTTGTCCGCCCCCTCGATCACGTGGTTGTTGGTCAGCGCCAGGCCGTCGGCCGAGATGAAGAACGCGCTGCCGGCGCCGAACGCCCGCGGGGTCTGCCGGCGCTCCGGCTGGTTTGGGCGGGGGAGGCCGAAGAAGAACTCGAACGGATCGATCTCGCCGCGCCCGCGCTCTCCCGGCGTCACGCGCTCCTCGGTGTACACCGAGACGACGGACGGGAGAACCCTCTCGGCGAGGCTGGCAAAGTCCGGATATCCGGCTGGTGGGGCAGGAGCCGGGGCGGGAGCGGCGGTGCGCTCGGCGCGGGTTGCAGGGGTGACGCCGAGACCGCCGGCGAGGACGAGGCCGAGGACCAGCCCGGCGACCGCGACGGTGCCGAGCGAGAGCAACGTACGCAAGGTGCGTGGTTTCATGGCAAACCTCCCGTGGTCGCAGGCTGCCTGCGACCGGCCAGGGTCACAAGCAATCCGCATGCCAGCCTCGGCCATCGTGGCTGTGAGGGGGCTGCGGGCTCGCCGGGACGGCTGGCCAGCCCGGGTCAGATGTCATTTTGGCGCGAGCGGCGCGAGGAGAACCAGGTTCTTGCCCGCGGCCTTGGCGGCGTACATCGCCTGGTCGGCGCTGCGCAGGAGCTGGTTGCGGCGGCGGTCGGACGAGCCCTCGCGCGGCACGTGGTCCGGGTAGACGGCGACTCCGACCGAGCAGGTGAGGGGGCCGGCGAACTCCACCGGGCCATCGGCCCACGAGAAGCGTCCCCGCAGGAAACTCTCCCCCTGCATGGCGAGGCGGATGTCCTCGGCGACCCGGTGCGCGGCCGCGGCATCGAAGCCCGGAACGATGACCACGAACTCGTCGCCGCCGTAGCGGGCGAGCGTGGCGCCAGGAATGCGGACGACTCTCCGCAGCAGGTAACCGACCTCCTTGAGCACCTGGCTGCCCGCCAGGTGGCCGTGGGTGTCGTTGACGTGCTTGAAGTTGTCGAGGTCCAGGAAGAGCAGGGCGACCCGCCCTCCCGAGGCGTCGGCGTGCTCGAGCGCCGCCGCCAGGCGCCGGTGGAAGAAGCGGTCGTTGCCGAGCCCCGTGAGGTCGTCGCTGCGTGCCGCCTCGCTGGCTCGTCGGGCGTCGAGCAGGGTCTGCATCGCGAGCGAGGTGTAGGCGGCGAAAATCTCGAGCAGGTCACGGTCCCGCTCGTCGAACGCCCGCCCTTCCCTGCGGTTCACCAGCTCGAGCACGCCGCACACCGTGCTCTGCAGGCGGATCGGCACTGCCACGAGGCTCGCGGTGCGAAACGCCAGCGTCTCGTCGAAATGCGGGAGGAAGTGCGGGTCGCGCTGCGCTTCGCTCACGACGTACGACTCGCCCGTGCGGTAGACGTGGCCTACCACCCCGAGGCTGGTCGGGATCGATGCGCCCAGAAGCGAGGCGGCGGCCGGGCCGAAGGCAGCGATGAAGTACAGGGAGTGGTTGGTCGGATCGGCGGTTCGCTCGAACGGGTTGTCGAGCAGCACCGAGCCCGCCTCCGAGGGCACGAAGGCGTTGGCCCGCCGGAGCACCTCGCTGATGAAACGGCTGGCGTCGGTGGCCTCGAACGTGCCGCTGTCGAGCCGGTAGCGCTCGAGGAACGGCTCGAGGTTGGCCGGCGGGAGCACGTGGACCTCGCGGCCGGCGGTGTCCATGACGCCAGTCTACCGCCAGGCCATGCGGACTGCCCGGCGAGGGGGCGCCGGCATCGCTTCGCAACGGCCCGATCCGCCCCCCAGCCGCCGGTCGTCGGGGTTGGCGCGGCGCGCACGAGAGGTGTATCGTGAGCACACGGCGCGGGCTCGACCGACAACCCGGGGGTGGAAAAGACGGGAAAGAGGACGGGCGCGCCGGAGCCGGGGGCAGGGCGCACGCCAGGCGCGCCGTCCAGCCTCCCGTCGAGGAGGAGTTCGGACGATGCCAGGTACGTTGCACGAGGCGATCAGCAACAGCGACCTGCACGGGCTCAAGCGTCTGCTCGACGCCGGCGCGGATGTCGCCCAGCCCGATGCGGCGGGTGTGTCGCCGCTCATGCTCGCCGTCAAGCAGGGCAACGTCCCCGTGGTGAGGCTCCTGCTCGACTACCGGGGTGACCCGAACACCCATGACCGGGCCGGCATGAGCCTCATCATGGTCGCTGCCGCAATGAAGCACGTCGAGCTCGTCAAGCTGCTCGTGCAGCGCGGCGCGCAGGTGGATGCCGCCAACGAGGAAGGCAACACCGCGCTCATGATCGCGGCCCGGGCCGGAGCGCAGGCCGTGGTGCAGGCGCTGCTCGAGGCGGGAGCCGACGTCAACGCCGCCAACCGCGACGGGGTGACCCCTCTCATGCAGGCCGCACGCCTTCAACAAGTGGCCATCATCAAGCAGCTCATCGACGCCGGCGCCGAACCGCGGGCGCTCGACAAGTACGGCCGGCGGGCGCTCATTTACGCCGGCGAGAAGGGGCCGCCTCCGGCCGTGATCGCGCGGCTGCTCGGAGGAAAGTCGGAGCCCACCCGTCCGGTCAAGACGGCAGGAGCCCGGCCCTGGTGGAAGCTCTGGTAGCTCCCGCTCGGCGACCCTCGAGCCAGGCGGGTTCACGGCTACAATGACACGCCGCCGCGGGCGGAGGGAGGGTTGGCATGGATCAGGCGTCGTCGCATCGCTTCCCCGGAGTCTTCTGGACCGCCAACGTCGTGGAGCTCTTCGAGCGGGCGGCGTACTACTCGATGGCGAGCTTCGTGGTCATCTACCTCGGACAGCTCGGTCTCGGCGAGTACTGGCCCTCGAACCTCAACAGCGTGCTGTGGACGCTTGTCTACTTCCTGCCGATCCTCTCGGGCACCATTGCCGACCAGGTCGGTTTCCGGCGTTCGCTGCTCGTCGCCTTCGTGCTGCTGGCCGCCGGCTACGCGCTGATGGGGGTGCCGGTGTGGTTCGGTGGCGCCACCCTTTCGCCGGTGGTGCACAAGGAGTTCACCGCCTCACCGCAGCTCGTGGTGGTCATCGTCGCAGCCATCCTTCTCATCGGCGCTGGCGGTTCGGTGATCAAGCCTTGCATTTCCGGGACGGTGCAAAAGACCGCCGGTGTGCTGGCCACCCTGGGCTTCGCGATCTTCTACATGGTGATCAACATCGGGTCGCTGTTCGGGCGGGGGACGGCGTTCGTGGTGAGGACCCGCTCGAGCGCCTTGCTGGTCCTGCTGGTGGTGGCGATTTGCGCCGTGGCCGCCACGGCTCTCATCCTGCTCGTCCGCTGGAGCGTGGCGCACCGCGACGAGCGGTGGAACACGGCCAGGACGACGCTGGCCTCCCTCCTCATCGTCACCGGCGCCGGGGCGCTCGTCGCCTGGGTGCTGCGGCTGCCGTTCGGGCAGCCGGCCGAAGGAGCCTCCTCGAGCCTCTCGTACATCTTCGGCGTCGCGGCGGTCGCTTCGATTGTGGCGTTCTTCGTCGTGCTGCTGTTCTACAAGGAGCCTCCGAGGCCGGCCGAAGCCGCCGACAAGCCACGGCGCTCCGTTGCGCGGATCCTGCTCGACATGGTACTGGTGCTGAAAAGCGGGCGCTTCACCCTCTTCCTGGTCGTCATCTCGGGGTTCTTCTTCCTGTACAACCAGGTTTACAACGTGTTGCCGCTGTACGTGAAGCGGGTCGTCGAGGTGGGCCCGGCGATGGACCTCTACACCGCCGCCAACCCCCTCGTCATCGTCTGCTTCCAGCTTCTCGTCACGCGCTACTTCGGCAAGCTCAAGCCCGTGCGCTCGATGATCATCGGCTGCGTGGTCATCGGCCTGTCGATGGCGATCAACCTCGTGCCCCTCTACACGGCGGGCGGCATCCGCGCCGTGGCCGCCAACTGGCTGCCAGTCGCCTCCGTGTTCATCATCCTGACCGTGGGGTTGATCGCCTTCGGGGAGCTGTTCACCTCCCCGCGCATGTACGAGTACATCGGAGCGCTGGCGCCGAAGGGGCAGGAGGGGCTGTTCCTGGGCTACGCCAACCTGCCACTCGCCATCGGCTCGCTCACCGGCGGGCCGGTCGGTGCGTTCATCTTCAACGAAATCATGGCCAGGGGCGCGACCGAGCGGCCGGACGGGCTGCTCGAGCTCGACCCGGCCCACAACGCCATGGGCTGGCTGATCCTCATGGGTGTCGGCTTTCTGTCGGCGCTTTCCATGTGGCTGTTCAACCGCTGGCTCGAGAGACACCCGGCACCCGCGGCCTGATCCGGGAACACCCGGCGCCCCGTCGTGGTTGGCCAGCTCGGTGGAGGAACGTGCCATGAGTACCTTGACCGTCGGTGCCCCCGCTCCCTCCTTCTCGCTGCCAGATCAGGACGGCCGGCTCGTCACGCTGGAGAGCCTGGCCGGCCAGTGGGTCGTGCTGTACTTCTACCCCAAGGACGACACGCCGGGCTGCACCACCGAGGCGTGCGAGTTCAGCGCCTCGATCGCCGACTTCGCCGGGCTCGACGCCGTGGTCCTGGGGTGCAGCCCCGACTCCCCGGCCAGCCACCGCAAGTTCATCGCCAAGCACGGGCTCAAGGTGCGGTTGCTCTCCGACCCGGAGCGCACCGTCCTCTCGGCCTATGGCGCATACGGCGAGAAAAAGATGTACGGCAAGCCGGTGGTGGGCGTCATCCGCTCCACCGTGATCATCGACCCGGCGGGGAAGGTGGCGGCTGTCTGGCCGTCCGTGAAGGCCGCCGGGCACGCCGCGGCGGTGGCGGCCAGATTGCGGGAGCTGAGGGGGGCGTGAGACGCTCGTGCAGGGACCAGTCGTCGGTGCCAGGTATGTCGTTCGCGGGTCGCCGGGGTTTCGCGTTCGGACGGTGGGTGAGCGTCGGCCTGGCAGGAGCGTGCACCGTCAGGGCAAGGACGCAGATGGCACCCGGGCCGCCTGGTGGCGTCCTGCCTTCGAGCACACCGTCAGAGGAGGTCTGACGCCAGTTCTGCGAGCTTTGAGCGCTCGCCCTTGACCAGGTTCACGTGGGCGAACAGCGGCTGGCCCTTCATCCGGTCGACCAGGAATGTGAGCCCGTTCGACTGGCTGTCGAGGTACGGCGAGTCGATCTGGTAGATGTCGCCGGTGAACACGATCTTCGTCCCCTCGCCGGCACGCGTGATGATGGTCTTGACCTCGTGCGGGGTGAGGTTCTGCGCCTCGTCGACGATGAAGAAGATGTCGGCCAGCGAGCGGCCGCGGATGTAGGCGAGCGGCGCGATGAACAGCTTCTCGGTCGCCAGCATGTCGGCGATGCGCTTCTGCTCCTTGCTGTCGGAGGCGAAGCGGTGGCGGATCACCGAGAGGTTGTCCCACAGCGGCTGCATGTACGGGTCGAGCTTGGACTTGATGTCGCCGGGCAGGTAGCCGATGTCGCGGTTGCCGAGCGGCACCACCGGCCGCGCCAGGTAGATCTGCTGGTAGTCGCGCTTCTGCTCGAGCGCCGCGGCGAGCGCGAGCAGCGTCTTGCCGGTGCCCGCCTTGCCGGTCAGCGTGACGAGCGGGATGTCCTCGCGCAGCAGCGCGTCGACGGCGAACATCTGCTCGGCGTTGCGCGGGTCGATCCCGTACGCCGGTCTCTTGATCACCCGCTCGAGCTGCTCGCTCTCCGGGTTGTAGTGGGCGAGCGCCGAGGTCGAGCCGTTGCGGACGATGAAGTACTGGTGCGGCAGCGGCTGCTGGTTGCCCAGCAGCTCGGCCGCCGGGATCGCGTACGGCTCGGCGTAGAAGCGGGTGATGGTGCCCTTGTCGACGCCTTGCAGCAGGGAGGTGCCGGTGTAGAGCTTGTCGATGTCGCGGATCTTGCCGGTCTCGTAGTCCTCGGCCGGGATCCCCAGCGCCTTCGCCTTCATCCGCAGGTTGATGTCCTTGGAGACGATGATCACCGGCTGCGCCCCGGCGTGCTGGGCCTGGAGCTGCTCGGCCACGGCCAGGATGCGGTGGTCGGCCTTGGTGCGCGTGAACGCCGCGTCCACCTTCACCGAGTGCAGATCGCCGGTCTGCACGAACAGCCGCCCGCGGTCCGGGCCCAGGGGCAGCCCTTCCGCCAGCGAGTGTCCCTGCGACAGCTCGTCCAGGTTGCGGATGAACTCCCGCGCCTGGAAGTTGATGAGGTCCGAGCCCTTCTTGAACTCGTCGAGCTCCTCGAGGACGACGATCGGCAGCACAATGTCGTGCTCCTGAAAGTTCCAGATGCACGTGTGGTCGTACAGCAACACGTTGGTGTCGAGGACGAAGATCTTTCGGACGCTCGGCGTCCGCCGCGTCCTCGGTGTGGGGCGTGCGGTGTCGGGTGCCTTGAAGAGGGCTCTCACGGCCTCATGGTACCCGACCCGTCAAACGGGGCGTGAAGGGAACGGGTTCTCTCCGCGGCACCACCTCGCGGGCACGGCCCCGCAGGCGCCCTGAGCGACGCGTCCAGCGTGGTCGAACCGGCCCACACGGTCTCGGGACCGAGCACTCCCAGCAGCCAACGCGCCGCAGCCCCGCCGTGCACGAGCGGGCGAGCCCGGCTCCACGCGTCCCCTCTCCCGTTGCCGTTCCACCGAGAGACCTTTGACCGTTGACTCGAGGAGCGCAGCCGTGCGAGCATGGCTGCAGCATGTCAGCGCCCCGATCAACCAGCAGTCGATTCGAGTATGCGTCGTGAAGTCCTTCACGGCCGCTCGAGTTGTCGGCCGCCGTATCCCCCGGGAGGAGCTACGGCGTGGCGTCGCACCAAACAAGAGGACGAAGGACTGGGAGGAGGTCACCATGGCTCGGAGGATGGCTCTCGGCGTTCTCATGATTCTCGTTTCTGCAATGGTCCTGCTGCCGCTCGGAGCGGCGGCACAGACTGCGGTGCTGTCGAACCGCGCCGCGCCAGAGGCGTCCAAGCCTGGCGAGCTGCCGCCAGGGAAGGAGCCACCCAACGACAAGCCGGGGCTTGGGCTCAACTTCCCGGCCGGAATCCAGGCCGTGGCCACCGGCTACGGCTGGAGCCAGACGACGGGCACGTACACCGAGATCGCTGGCGGGACGGTGCACGGCAATGCGGGGAACGATGACACGAGCTTCAACGCCGTGAATCTCGGCTTCATCTTCTCCTACGACGGCGTCGACTACACCGAGGTGAGCATCCAGTCCAATGGCTTCATCGCCATGGGTGCCTCGGTCTCGAGCTCGTACACCCCATTGAGCACAGGGGCATCCAATAGCGTCATCGTGGCGATCGGCCGTGACCTGCAAGGCAACGGCACCACGGCCGAGCTGATGTCCCTGATGGAAGGGACCGCCCCGAACAGGGTGTTCACCGTGCAATGGAAGCACTACAAGCGCTATGGCACCGCCTACACCGGTGACGACTTCAACTTCCAGATCAAGCTGTACGAGACCAGCAACGTGGTCGAGGTCGTGTACGGGACCTTCACCGTCGTCGCCGTGGCGACACCACCGACCGTGCAGGTCGGCCTCCGCGGCGCCTCCAACACCGACTTCAACAACCGCACCAGCACCGGGGCCTGGACCTCCTCCACAGCCGGTGCCACCAACGCGGCCAGCATGGCGCTGACGGATGTCCACTACCCGCCGTCGGGCCTGACTTGGGACTGGACACCGCTTCAAGCCTCCCCGAGTTTCGTGACCTCCACCAAGACCGCCCCGGCGCAGGTGCTGATGGGCGGACCGATCGCCTACACGGTCAGCATCGTCAACTCCGGCACCGCCGCCGCCTCCGCGGCGACCATGGTCGACCCGATCCCGGCCGGCACCACGTACAACGCCGACGTGAGCTGCTCGGCGGGCACCTGCGGCTTCGACGGGACCAACGTCACCTGGAGCGGCACCTTGGCAGTCGCCGAGACCGTGACGGTGAGCTTTTCGGTCGGCACGGCTGGCGCGCCGTGCGGTGAGACGATCGTCAACGTGGCGACGCTGGCCGACCCGGACCTGCCAGGCGGATCGGTGACGAAATCGGCGTCGACCGAACTCGTGTCCTCGACGCCTGCGCCGCTGAATGGGTTCGACGACGCCACCTTCCCGCCGACCGGCTGGACCGAGACGATCGTCAACGACCCGGGCACCGACCCCGACTGGAGCCGGGAGACCGCCGGCACCAATCCGACCATCGCTCCCCACGGCGGCGCCGCGATGGCCGGGTTCAACTCGTACACCTCCCCGGCCTTCGCCTCCGCCCGGTTGTGGACCAACGCCCTCGACCTGAGCGGCTACGCTGCGCCGGCGGTGGTGTTCTGGATGTCCCACGACAGTGCTTTTGCAAGCAGCGCCGACCGGCTCCAGGTGCAGGTCTCCATGGATGGCACGACATGGGTCGACGTCGCCGAGCCGATCCTGCGCTACGACGCCGCGTACGCCACCCCCGGCTGGGGTGAGCACGCGGTGGCGCTCCCGGCCGGTTACAACGTCAACGGCGTGTACGTCGGCTTTCTGGGCATCAGCGCCTATGGCAACAACTTCTACCTCGACGACACAGCCCTGGCCGAAGGGTGGTACCCCTGCCCGTACACGAGCCTGACCCCCGACGGCGCCAGGACAGTATGCCCGGGTGGAACGGTCACCTACCCCCTCACCCTCACCAACATGACATCCAACCCCGACACCTTCGACCTGACCATAGGCGGCAACGCCTGGCCCACCACCCCGAGCCCGGCACAGCTCGTACTCGGCCCCGGCGCCTCCGGCTCGGTGACGGTCGCGGTGGATGTCCCCTGGACCCCCGGCAGCGACACCGCCACGGTCACCGCCCTCGGCCAGACCCACGCCGGGACCGATACCGCAACCCTCGCCACCACCGCGGCGTCGACTCACTGGGGAGCGATCGCCAGCGAGCCCGACAACGGGCGCCTGGACAACGTCCTCGGCGCCTGGGACGGCAAGGTGTGGTCGATCACGGGCCGCGGCGCGAACCTCCAGGTGCGCAGCTACGATCCGGCCACCGACGCATGGACCGTGGTCGGGACCCCGCCGACCTTTGGCGGCAACTACGCCCGCTCCGGCTGTCAGGCCGGCAGCAAGGTGTACATCTACGGCGACGCCACGACTGCCGGCTTCACCGGCCTGTGGTCCTACGACATGGCAACGACCACATGGGCGCAGGAGACGCCAGGCGGCACGGCGCCCGCTCAGACCGGCATCTGGGCGCCCGCATGGGCCTCCGACGCCGAGACCGGATACTGCTACCTGACTGGCGGTGCGACCACGGCCGGCGCCGGCAACCTGACCACCACATACGTCTACGACCCGGCGACGAACACCTGGCTGACCCAGTTGCCCAACTTCACCTCGGTGCGCGACTACCACGCTGCCTGGGTGTTCCGCGATGCCACCAACCGCAAGCTGCTGTGCGTCGCCGGCGGCAACAATGGTGCCGGCATGGCCAGCACCCAGTGCTACGACTTCGCCGCCGCGACGTGGGGCGCCGAGAACGCCGACATCGGCCCGCTACCTGCTGATCTGTGGGGCATGGGCTACGCGCAGAAGGTGCACGAGGGGGCGACCCAGCTCTGGGTGACAGCCGGCGTGCGTGCCGATGCAATCACCGCGGCCACCAGCTTCTTCGACGTGGTGGCCGGCGTCTGGGCCGACGATGGCAACCTCGCCTCCGGCGCCGTCTACCGCACCAGCGCCGTCACTTCCGACAACGAGATCTTCAACCTGGGCGGCTCAATCGGCGGCTTCAGTTACACCGGTGTCGCCAGCCGCCACATCCAGTGCGGAGCGCCGCCCAACATCGATGTCAGCCCGCTCACCCTCGGCGCCACCCAACCCCCCGACTCCACCACCGGACAGCCGCTGACCGTCGCCAACACCGGCGTCAGTGACCTCACCTGGAGCCTCGTCGAGGAGCCGGGCGGCAGCAGCGCGCCGTGCGTTGCCCCCGCCGATGTGCTGTGGCTGTCAACGCAGGAGACCTCTGGCACCGTCGCAGGCGGCGCGTCGACCACGTTCGACGTGCTCTACAACTCCACCGGCCTCACCGCCGGCACCTACACCGCGAACCTGTGCATCGAGAGCAACGACCCCGACGCCGGCCCGGGCAACGGCACGGAGCTGGTGGTCGTGCCGGTGACCCTCACCGTCGAGCAGGTCGCGGCACCGTCGATCAGCCTCGTGAAGACCGTCGGCACCACCGCGGGAGTCTGTGCCATCACCTCGAGCATCACCGTGCCGGCAGGCACCACCGTGTACTACTGCTACACCGTCACCAACACCGGCAACGTCACCTTGAACCTGCACAACCTGGTGGACGATCGGCTCGGCCCGCTCTTCTCGGGGCTCAATTACGCCCTGACCCCGGGTTCGAGCGTCAACACCGTCGCGGCGGGCCTCTCCATCCCGGCGGTCATCAACGTCACCACCACCAACACCGGCACCTGGACCGCCTACAACACCGCGCCCCCTGATGGTGTGACCGCCGAGGCGAGTGCCACTGTCACCGTGACGTTCCCCAACATCGACGTCGACCCGCTTTCTCTTGCCTCCACGCAACCACCCGACACCACCACGAGCCAGACTCTCACCGTGGCCAACACCGGCGCAGCACCGCTGGAGTGGGAGATCCTCGAGGAGCCGATGGCCATCCCAGCGCTGGTGCCGCCAGGTCCGTCTCTCGGCGAGCTCGGCTACACGCCCGATCCGGCTGCCGAGGCCGCTGGCCTGGAGGTTGGCGCGAGCGGCCCTTGCGCACCCAGCAGCCCGGGGGCGCGGCGGCTGGCCAGGCAGGCGCTCCTCAGCACCGGCCTGCTGCTGGTGCCCGACTCCACCAACGACCGCATCATGGCGCTGGACCCCATCACCGGCAATGTCATCGATGCCAACTTCGTGCCCACCAACGCGGTCGTGGGTACAGGGGTCCACGCCATTCTCAACGCCGCCGGCGACCGCATCCTGCTCTCCGACCAGACCGGCGACGTGGTCCACCAGTTCGACCTGGACGGAAACTACATCGGGATCTTCGCCCCGGCGGGCGGCGCCAACACCACCATCCTCGACAACATCCGCGGCATGGCCCTGCGGCCGAACGGAAACCTGCTGGTCACCGTCGCCTCGGGTGCGAACAGCAACGCCGTGGCCGAGTTCGACGCGGCCGGCAACTACCTCGGCACCTTCGTCGCGCCGGCGGCCGGCGGGCTGGGCTTGCCCTGGCACCCCCTCCTTCGTTCCTCCGACTGGCTGGTCTCGGGCAGCGCCGGGACCACTGGCATGCTCCGATACGACCTTTCCGGTGCGTTCCTCGATGTCTTCGCGCCCATCAGCACCTTCCCCGAGCAGATGGCCCTCGCGTCCAACGGCAACGTGCTGGTGGCCAACTTCAGCCCGTCGACCAACGAGGGCGTGCACGAGTTCACCTCCACAGGCACCTTCGTCGGGCGCTACCATCCCACGGGTCTGACCGGCTACCGCGGTGTGTACGAGCTGCCCAACGGCACGATCCTCACCACCACCGGGGTGGGCGTGCACCAGATCGACCGCAGCGGCAACTTGGTGGAGAACAAGATTACCGGGGTGAGCGCGCGCTTCATCCAGTACGTCCTCCTTCAGACCGACTGCACGACGCCGGCCGACGTCCCCTGGCTGTCTGCGTCGCCGATCAACGGCACCACTGCTTCCGGTGCCTCCACGCCGGTACAGGTGACCTTCGACTCCACCGGGCTGGCGCCGGCGACCTACACTGCCAATCTCTGCGTTCTCAGCAACGACCCCGACCCGGGCCCGGGCAACGGCACCGAGCTGGTGGTCGTGCCGGTGACCCTTACCGTGACAGAGCAACCGGTGCCGGCCATCACGCTCGTCAAGACCGTGGGCACCACGGCCGGCGTGTGCGCCAGTACCTCGAGCATCACCGTGCCGGTCGGCAGCACCGTGTACTACTGCTACACCGTGACCAACACCGGCAACGTCACCCTGAACCTGCACGACCTGGTGGACGACGAGCTCGGCACGATCTTCTCGGGGCTCAACTACGCCTTGACCCCGGGCTCGAGCGTCAACACCGTTGCGGCGGGGCTGTCGATCCCGGCAGTGATCAACACCACGACCACCAACACCGCAACCTGGACTGCCTACAACGCTGGCGCAGCCGACAGCACCAGCGCCCAGGCCAGCGCCACCGTGACCGTGATCGACACCCCGGGAATCTCTCTCGTCAAGACCGTGGGCACCACGGACGGGGTGTGCGCCACGACGAGCAGCATCTCGGTCACAGCCGGCACCACTGTTTACTACTGCTACGAGGTCACGAACACCGGCAACGTCACCCTGAACCTGCACGACCTCGTCGATGACCGGCTCGGGACGATCTTCACCGGTCTCGCCTACGCCCTGACCCCCGGCAGCAGCGTCAACACCGTGGCGGCCGGGTTGTCGATCCCGGCGGTGATCAGCACCACGACCACCAACACCGCCACCTGGACCGCTTACAACGCCGGTCCTGTGAACGTGGTCACCGCGCAGGCCAGCGCCACCGTGACCGTGCTCCAGCCGGCGAACGTGTCCGGCACCAAGGCCGCGAGCGGCAACTACATTCCCGGAGGGACGGTGACCTACTCGATCGTCCTGACCAACGCCGGACCGGGGCCGCAACCCGACGACCCGGCCAATGACGAGTTCGTCGATGTGCTGCCGGCGAGCCTCACTGCCGCTGGCGCGAGTGCCAGCTCGGGGAGCGTGCAGCGGGTCGGCAACCAGGTTACCTGGAACGGCGCCATCCCGGCGGGGGGCTCGGTGACCATCACCATCACCGCCACAATCAACCCTGTACCTGGTGGGACCGTGATCGCAAACCAGGGCACGATCAGCTATGACGGCACGGGGGACGGCGTCAACGACTCGACGCGGCTCACCGACGACCCGGCCCAACCCGGCGCCGCGGACCCGACGGTCTTCACGGTCAGGCTCGCCGATCCGATCCCGACCCTCGACGGTGCTGGCCTGCTGCTCCTTATCCTGCTGCTCGGCGGCGCGGCGGTCTGGGTTCTGCGCCGCATCGCCTGATAACTCCCGCTCTCGACAAACGGCGGCCCCGCTTCGGCGGGGCCGCTGCGTCGAGCGTGTCGACCGGGAGCGGACTCAAGCGGCGAGCGGCAGCCGGATCGGCACCTCACCCGACGACGGCCCCTGGCGGATGCATGGCGAGCCGTCTAACATTGGGGATCCGGGAACCAGAGGCGAAGGGACCCGCCAGGAGGACGCCGGTGTTCACGAGCTTCCAGGAAGCCAAGAGCTACATCCGCAACCACGCCATCGAGATGATCGACCTGAAGTTTTGCGACCTGTGGGGGCACTGGCACCACATCACGATCCCCGTCGGGCGCTTCAACGAGCGGCTCATGGAGCGGGGCGTCGCGTTCGACGGCTCCTCCGTGGGGTTCAAGTCGGTGTCGGCCGGGGACATGGTCATGATCCCCGACCTCGACACCGGCTTCGTGGATCCGTTCAGCGAGGTGCCGATGCTGTCGTTTTTGTGCACCACGCTCGAGGCTGACACCCGCAAGCTCTACCCGTACGACCCCCGCGCCATCGCCCGCCGGGCCGAGGAGTACCTGCGCTCGACCGGCATCGCCGACACCTCGGAGTGGGGTCCGGAGTTCGAGTTCTACCTCTTCGATGGGGTGTCGTACGAGAACGGCATGAACGTCGCGTCGTACCGGGTGAACTCGGCGGAGGCCGACTGGAACAGCCACGAGATGGGGTCGGGGTACACCATCCCGCGGCACGGCGGCTACCACGCCATCCCGCCTCGCGACAAGCTCGCCAACGCCCGGACGAGGATCTCGATGCTGCTCGAGCGCATGGGGGTGGAGGTCAAGTACCACCACCACGAGGTGGGCGGTCCCGGCCAGTGCGAGATCGAGACGCCGATCCTGCCGATGCTCAAGGCCGCTGACTCGGTGCTGCTCGGCAAGTACGTGACGCGCATGGCGGCGCTGCAGATGAACATGACCGCCACGTTCATGCCCAAACCGCTGTACGGCGAGGCCGGGTCGGGGATGCACTTCCACCAGCGCCTGCGCAAGGAGGGCAGGAACATCTTTTACGACCCACAAGGCTATGGCGCGCTGGGCGAGGTCGCCCGGCACTACATCGCCGGCGTGCTGCTGCACGGCGGGGCGGTGATGGCGTTCACCAACGCCTCCACCAACTCGTACCGGCGGCTCATCCCGGGGTTCGAGGCGCCGATCTCGGCCATCTATTCGCTCGGTAACCGCTCGGCGGCAATCCGCATCCCCAAGTACGCCAACGACGCCGACTCGGCGCGCTTCGAGTTCCGGCCGCCCGACGCGATGTGCAACCCGTACCTCGCGATCGCGGCGCAACTGCTGGCCGGGATCGACGGCATCCGGCGCAAGCTGGACCCCACCGAGCTCGGCTTCGGACCGGTGGACGAGGACATCTTCTCGTGGCCGGCGGAAAGGCGGGCCCAGATCAAGGCGCTCCCGACCTCGATGGAGGAGTCGATGGCGGCGCTTTCGGCCGACCACGAGTTCCTGCTCGCCGGCGAGGTCTTCAGCAAGGACGTCATCGACCGCTGGATCGCCCGCAAGCTGTGGGAGGACCGCGAGGTTCGCAACCGCCCGCACCCGTATGAGATCGAGCTGTACTACGGGCTGTAGAGGCAGGCAAGAGGCAAGAGGCGAAAAGCGACAACTACCAGACCCCCGCCTGGAACGGCGTGGCGTAAGCTGGGGGCGGCGGTCCAAGGTGTCGGCGGCCGCCAGAGGGGGGCCATGTCCGCGTGTGGGAAACTCAAGCCCAGTAGGGTCGTGGTTGGCCGCAAAGACCCGGAGGTCGCCGGCCTGAAGCCGTGGCTTCGTCCCGACCCCGGTCTGCTCCCCCCCGAGGAGCTCTTCCCGCGGCGGCGGTTGCCGCAGGTAGGCGCCGCGTCCAGCCAGAGGCGCAGCGATCTGTCCATCCTCAACCGCTCGACCTCAATTGTGCCCACAGACCTCGACAGGGGCGACGCAACGGTCGTCGTCACCTCGGGCTCGGGCGTGGTCGTCTGCGCCTCGGGGATCGACAACCGCACCAACGACCCGATCACCGTGCCGGCGAAGCAATGAGAAGCAGGATGCTGGGGAAAGGGGACGGCACTTGAGCGGAGCGCATGGGTATGAGGAAGGTACCTGTCGGAGCTCGACAGGCGAGGACGAGGTCCGCCGGCTGGCGCTCGTCCGGCGAGGGCTCCGGCTCGAGTGGCTGACGGTAGGGTGGAACGTGGTGGAGGCGGTCGTCTCCATCGCGGCCGGGTGGGCGGCCGGCTCCATCGCCCTGGTGGGGTTCGGGCTCGACTCGGTGATCGAGTCGGCTTCGGGCGTGGCGCTGCTCTGGCGCCTGCGCCGCGACGACCCGGCGGTGCGAGAGGCCTCGGAGCGACGCGCGCTCCGCCTCGTCGGCCTCAGCTTCCTGGCGCTGGCCGCCTACGTCGCCGCGGACAGCGCCCATTCGCTGTGGGCCCGCGAGGAGCCGGAGGCCAGCCCGCCCGGAATCGTCATCGCGACCTTGTCGCTCGTCGTCATGCCGCTGCTGGCCCGGGCCAAGCGCCGTGTCGCGGCCGGGATCACGAGCCGCGCGTTGCACGCCGACTCGCGCCAGACGGACCTTTGTGCGTACCTGTCGGCGATCCTGCTGGCGGGCCTCGGGCTCAACGTCGCACTGGGGTGGTGGTGGGCCGACCCGGTGGCCGGTCTCGCGATGGTGCCGATCATCGCCCGCGAGGGCGTGGCGTCGTGGCGGGGGCGGCCCTGCGGGTGCGGGCATTGACCTCGAGCACGCCGGCGGCGGTGAGAAGCCCCCGCACCTCGGCGGGGTCGAGTTCCCGGCCCTCTCCTGGCGGCAGGGTGGCGAGCTGCACCGGCCCGACGGCCACCCGACAAAGCCGCCGCACGCGGTGGCCGAGGAGCTGGAAGCTGCGGCGAATCTGCCGGTTGATGCCCTCGTGGAGCACCACCTCGCACCGCGTGCCGCCGCGCGGCGCCTTGCCCAGCCGGCGGACCTCGAGCGGACGGGTGGCGCGGAGGCCGAGACGCAGCCCTCCGGCCCGCAGGCGGTCGAGAGCCGGCTCGTCGGGAAACCCCTCCACGGTCACGATGTAGGTTTTGGCGAGCGTCCCGGGGTCCATGAGGCGCTGCGCGGTCCGGGCGTCGTCGCACAGCAGGAGCAGCCCTTCCGAGTCCTTGTCGAGGCGGCCGACCGCGAAAAAGCCCCGGATCTCCTCGGGCAGCAACTCGAACACCGTTCGTGCCGCGTTTTCGGAGACGGTCGAGACCAGCACACCGCGCGGCTTATGGAAGGCGTAGATGCGACAGGTCGTTGCTGGCAGCGTCGAGGCCACGGCACGAGGATAGCGCGCGGGGCCGGGACTACAATGCGCTGGAGAGGAGGCGCCATGCCCACACCAAACCGCACCGCCCGTCCGTGCCTGCGTCGGGGGAGGACCGCCGGCGGCGTGCTCGCCGCCCTCCTGATCGCGGTGGCGGCGGCCGCAGAGCCCTCCGGGGCGGCGGGTTGGCACGCGAAGGTCACTCCTGCGCTCGTCGCCGCGTCCGCGACGCCGGAACGCGTGGTGGCGTGCATGGTGACGCTGCGCGAGCCGGCGGGTTCGCTGTCGTCGTTGGCGGCGCCCCGGCAGCAGGAGTGGGTCGCGGAGACGGTCGATGCCCTCGCTGCTGACCTCGCCGCCGACGGGGTGGTGGTGGTGCGCCGGTATCGCCACCTGCCGCTGGCCGCGGTGCGGGTGCCGGCCGGGGCGCTCCCGGCGCTCGCCGGTCACGCCGCCGTGTTGGCCGTGACGCCGGTGCGCACGGCGCGGGTCATGCGGACCGAGGGCAAGCAGCTTCTGCACGTGCCGGAGGTGCATGCCCAGGGGTACCGGGGCGCGGGGATCGGGATCGCGGTGCTCGACACCGGCGTCGACTACAACCACGCCGAGCTGGCCGGGGCCAAGACCATCAAGCTCTTCGACGCGGTCGACGACGACGCCGACCCGATGGACGAGGAGGGCCACGGCACGGCGGTGGCGGCCATCGCCGGCGGGTCCGGCAACGGCGTGGCGCCCGAGGCCCGTATCGTCGCGGTGCGGGTGCTGGACGCCAACGGCGAGGGGACCTCGGACCAGATCCTGGCAGGCATCGACGCGGTCCTGGGCTCGATTGCCGCTGGCAACCCGCACAACATCAAGGTCCTCAACATGTCGCTCGGTGGCTACGACGACACCGAGTGGCCGCCGGCGGAAGGCAGCTGCGACGCCCTGTCGACCGACTTCGCCACCGCCTTCCAGGCGCTCGTGGAGGCCGGGGTGCTCGTCACGGTGGCGGCGGGGAACGGCGGCTGTTCCACCGGCGTCGCGTGGCCGGCGTGCATCTCGACGGCGCTCGCGGTCGGGGCCGTGTACGACGCCAACGTGGGGCTCCAGGCGTACGGCGACCTGCAGTGCAACCTGCTGGGCTGCTTCGACCTCGTCACCGGCGCCGACGCCATCGCATGCTATTCGGACTCGGGGGGCAAGCTCGGCGTGTGGGCGCCCTCGCACTGCGCCTCGACGGCGCGCAAGGGCGGCGGGCTCGAGGACTGTTTCGGGGGCACCTCGGCGGCGGCGCCATACGTGGCGGGGGTCGCGGCGCTGCTCTCGCAGGCCGTGCCGGCGGGGACCGTGACGGCGCTGCGGCAGGCGCTCGAGTCGACCGGTAGGAACGTGAGGGATTCCCGCAACAACGTCGAGCGGCGCCGGGTCGACGCGCAGGCGGCGCTGGCGCTGCTCGCCAGCGGCTGCACCCCCCCGGCGGTGCCGGCGGGCCTTTCGGCCAACCGGACGCGGATCTGCTCGGGCGAGCAGGTGACGCTCAGCTGGGGGGCGGTCGCCGGCGCCGCCGGCTACACGGTCGAAGTGGACGACTCGCCGGTCTTCTCGTCACCGGAGGCGACGCTCCAGGCGTCCGGCACTTCGGTCGGCTACTCGACCACACGGCCGACCAGCGCGACGCTGCACTTCCGGGTGCGCGCCACTGCCGGCTGCGGGCTCTCCTCCGAGTGGTCGGGCTCCACCCAGGTCGCCTACGACAGCACCTGCAGCGGGCCGTCGTACGCCCGCGCCTACTACGTCTCGGGGATCGCCCGCCTGCCCGGGGTGCCGCCCACCGACTGGTACTCGGACCTCGCGGTGCTCAACACTTCGGGGCTGGCCGCCGATATCCGGCTGAGCTTTTACGGCAACGCGAGCCCGCCTCCGGTCACGATGCGCGTGCTCGCTCGCCAGCAGGTGACGTGGAGCAACGTGTTGCCGACCCTGTTCGGGGTGACTGGTCAGGACGTCGGGGTGATCGTGGTGGAGAGCACGCAGCCGCTGCTGGTGACGGCCCGCACTTACTCGAAGCAAGGAGAGAGCAGCGCGGCCCGGACCTACGGTCAGTCGTACGACGGCCTGGAGGTCACCGGCGCCCTGACCGGAACCGCCGTGGGCTTCCTGCCCGGCCTGCGCAGCGACGGGCAGTTCCGCACCAACGTCGAGGTGGTGAACGTCGGCGCCGTTGCGGCCACGGCCGAGGTGCGGTTCTTCAACAACGGCGGCGCGGCGCTCGGGCAGCCGCTGCTCCTGGGCGTGCAGCCCGGCCACCGCACGGCCGTCACACGGGCGCTGCCCGCCGGCGCGGCGGCCGCCTACGCCGAGGTGCGCGTCACGCCGGGCGAGGCCCGGGTCATCGCCTTTGCGTCGGTCGTGGACGGCAGCACCGGCGATCCGACGACCGTGACGATGGGAGTGCAGTAGCTTCGCAGCAGCTTCACGGAGGCTTCGCACACTGCCGCGCGGGGAGGATCGACGTATGCCGCGGACGAACAGGAGCGAGCTCCGGTACACACTGGAGCCGCCGGAAGGTCGGAAGCTCGACCTTGCTGTCCTGTGGCGGGCGCCGCTCGAGCGCCTGCTCGCCGTCGACCGGCTCAGGAAGGTGTATGCGCCACTGGCTGGCCTTGCCGATCCGGCGCGCTTCTGCACCGAGGGGCTGGCGGCGCTCGGGGTCGGGTTCGAGGTCTCCGACGCCGACCTCGCGAGGATCCCGGTCAGCGGTCCCGCGGTGGTGGTCGCGAACCACCCGTTCGGGGGCATCGAGGGCCTCGTGCTGGGGGCGCTGCTGACCCGGCGGCGACCCGACGTACGCATCATGGCCAACTTCCTCCTGGAGGTGTTCGAGCCACTGCGCGAGCTGTTCATCTTCGTGGATCCATTCGGGGGCCCGCGAGCCGCCGCCGCCAGCCGCGCCGGGCTGCGGGAGGCCATCCGCTGGGTGGAGGGCGGCGGGTTGCTGGCGATCTTCCCGGCTGGCGAGGTGGCGAGCCTCCGGCTGCGCGGCCTGCGTGTCACCGACCCGCCGTGGAACGACACTGCCGCCCGCATCGTGCGGCGCGGCGGGGCTGCCGCCGTGCCGGTGTTCTTTGCTGGCAACAATGGGCCGGTCTTCCACCTCGCCGGGCTCCTCCACCCGCGCCTGCGCACGGCGCTGCTGGTGCGGGAACTGCTCAACAAGCGCTCGCGCACGCTCGTCGTGCGCGTCGGCGATCCCATCTCGCCCTCCCGTCTCGCGAGCCTGGGGAACGAGCGCGAGGTTACGCGCTATCTGCGGGAGCGCACCTTCAACCTGGAGCGTCGCGGGCGGCCGAGCCGCCGGCGGGTTCGGGCCGCCGAGGCGGCGCCGGTCGCCGACCCCCAGGCGCCGGAGGTGCTCGAGGCCGAGCTCGACGCGCTGCCGCCGGCGGCCTGGCTGGCCGAGTCCGGGGGGTTGCGCGTGGCGGTCGCCCGCGCCACCGAAATCCCCGGCCTGCTGCTCGAGATCGGACGCCTGCGCGAGGCCACGTTCCGGGCGGCGGGCGAGGGCAGCGGCAAGGCGCGCGACCTCGACGAGTTCGACGCAACGTACCTGCACCTGTTCATCTGGGACGGTGAGCGCAAGCAGGTCGCGGGCGCCTATCGTCTGGGCCCGACCGACGAGATCCTGCCGGCCAGGGGGATCGCAGGCCTGTACACCTCCACGCTCTGGCGCTTCACCCCTGAACTGTTCGAGCGCATGGGCCCGGCACTCGAAATGGGACGGTCGTTCATCTGCCAGGAGTACCAGCGCTCGTTCGCGGGGCTGATGCTGCTGTGGAAGGGGATCGGCCAGTACGTGGTGCGCCATCCCCGCTACCGGGTGCTGTTCGGGCCGGTGAGCATCTCGGCCGATTACCAGCACGCCTCGCGGGCGCTCATCGCCCAGTTCCTCAAGGCCAACCACGCGCTCTCCGAGTGGGCGCACCTCGCCCGCCCGCGCCGGCCGTTCCGGGTCCGGCGATGGAAGGCGGTGGCGGGCAAGGGGCAGCCCTGGGCGACGCGGGACGTCGACACGGTGTCGACGTTCGTTTCCGACCTCGAGGCCGACGCCAAGGGGGTGCCGATCCTCGTCAAGCAGTATTTGCGGCTGGGCGGGAGAATCCTCTCGTTCAACGTCGATCCGGAGTTCGCCGACGTGGTGGACGGTCTCATCGTCGTCGACTTGCTCCGTACCGAGCGCCGCACCCTCGAGCGCTACATGGGTGTCGAGGGAGCGGCGTCGTTCCTGTCGTGCCACCCCCACGGGACCGCCGCGAGCTGAGCGGCCGCTCTAAAGGTGTTGGAGGTTAAACGCGGCCTGCGCGCGGATCATCTCCCTCACGCCGGCCTCCAGGCACTCACTGGCCGTGAAACCGAAGGTGAAAACCGCACCGTCCGCCCGCGTGATGCGCATGCCGGTGACCGTGAACGGCGGGTACTCGACGGCCATCGCTCGCGCTCGAGCCCCCGGGTGCTCGGGCCGGTCAGCCTCGGAGAGGGCGACCATGAGGTGTACACCGAGCGCCTGCGCCTGCTCGGCGTCCAACTCTCCCACGGCGGCAATGGCAAAGCCCTCGGGGTCCATGACAAACCCCGCCCTTGCACCGCTCCATCCCAAGACCCAGGTGAGAAAGTGTTCCCAGCTCGAGAAGCTCGTGGGCCCTTCGACGGGCGCGCGCGCTGGCGGCGCGGCTCGTGGTCCCACCGGGACGGCCGGGGTGGTGGCGGCGGAAAAACGGGAGTACGGGGGGGCCGGAGCCGGACCGGCTGCCCCTGGCGGGGCGAGGAGCCGCTGGCTCAAGAGGCCGGCCAGCTCGAGGTCAGAGAAGGTTGCGCTGTGGTCGCTCATAGCCCTCTCCGGTGAGGCCAGTCAGGGAAGCGATCCTGCTCTCCAGCTCACCGACCAGCATCTCGAAGCGTCGCGCCTCGGGCGTCACGACACCTCCCAGGAACGCCACCGGCAACCCTGCTCGGCTGGCCTTGGCGTACGTTTCGGACCACGGCACCACGGTCTCGAGCACACCGGCAATGTTGTTCCAGACCTGGGACATGACTTCCATCGACGCCTCCTTCCCCAGGCGCACCATGGTCGGCAAGATGCCGAGAAGGCGCAGGCGCGGGTTCTCGTTAGCGCGCACGTGCTCGAGGACCTGGAGCAACTGGGTCACGGAGCGCAGGGCCAGCGTCTCGGCCTGGAACGGCACGAGCGCGAAGTCGGCAAACGACAGAGCCGCACGGGGGACCATGCCGAGACCTGACGGGGCGTCGATGAGCACGAACTGAAACCCCGTGGCGACGGGCTCCAACGTCCGTTCGAGCGTTCCCGGGACGTGCACCACCTTCTCGAACTCCGAAACGTCAGCGGGATCGAGCCTGCCCCTGGCGAGGATCGACAGGGCAGGTAACTTGGTGGGGATCACCGCCGCTTCCGGCGACGTCTGCCCCATGAGAAGCTCGGCCAGGCCCACCCACTCGCTGTTCTGGCGGGCAAGAGAGAGACCGATCGCACCCTGTGGATCGAGGTCGACCAGAAGTGTCCGGCGCTGGCTCTCGGCCAAGGCCACGGCCAGGTTGAGGGCGACGGTGGTCTTTCCCACTCCCCCTTTCTGGCTCACGATCGCGATCTTGATCGCCATGAACGGCCTCCCTCAATCGACAGTTCCATTCTACAGAGGTTGCCTCGACGCAGGCGCCGTGGCCGGGCGCGTTGCCTGGACTCCCCCGGGCCAGCCGAGGATCCTCTCAATCTCGGACAGTAGGCGCAGTCGCAGGCGTTCTGCTGCCGCTGCCACAGGAGGGCTCAGCCCCGTCCCGAGCTCTCGCGGCGGCAGGATCGAGACGCCCCAGAGCGCCCACGTCGGGAACGGCTCCGCAACCCCCATCCTCCGCAGCGTCTCAAGGGTCGTCGCCAGATCGCTCTGATGGAACGAGGGAGCCCAGGCGCGCACGGCCGGCGCTCCGACCACGATCTCGCCAGGCGGCTCGCCCGCGACCGCATCCACGAACAGGAAGTGCTCCGCCTTCGGCAGCCAGTCGGCAACTTCGAGGAGGTCGCCCTCGAGCACGCCGAGCAGAACACGTGGATCGGGTGCCATGCTTTCCGACAACGCCCTCACCACCTCCGGCCCAACACCGTCGTCGCCAGCCAGCGGGTTGCCGATGCCCACCACCGCGACGCGCGCTTTCGGGTGGGCACCCCCCAGCTCGTCCCCGGCGAGGTCTTCGAGCACGGTCCTCTCACTGCAGTCTTACTTGGTAGGTGCAGCGCTCGTTGCCCCGGTCCGCCTGCATGAGGCGGGGCTTCATCCCGGCCATGCGCGAAAGGTACCCCGCCAGGTAGTTGTAAAACAGCACGCACAGTTCCTGGCCGAGAGGGATGCCCTCATGCAAACAGACGTCGCGGACGAAGCACGCTCCCACCGTGACGGTCATGGCATCGCCTGCCACCTCGAACTGGAGGTCCCAGGCGGGGGCAAACTGTGCCTTCGCAAGCGCCAGCACCTCGGCTTGCGTCCTGGGCTGCTGGTAGCGGGGGAGCTGGCCAGCCAGCGTGCGCCCTGCAAGCGTACCAACGGCAGGAAGGCCCGCCCCGAGCGTCTGCTTGAAGATGGCCGCCACCGAAAGCAGCCGCACCCCGATGTCGCGCGCAGCGGCGGCAAGCTGCGCCTTGTCGGTGAGCACGACCGGCGCGTGCGCCTGTCCGGCGGCAAGGCGCGACGCCACCTTGAGCGCGTACGGATCGTGGTAGAAGCAGTCCTGAAGCGGCACACCCTCGTGAGCAATGGCGTCGGCCGGGCAAATCTCGCTACAGGCCAGGCATCCGAAGCACTCCTTCGGCTTGACCACCTCGGGTACGGCTTTGGTCTCGTCGAGCTTGAAGACCCCCGGAACGCACGTGTCGACGCAGAGACCGCAACCCACACACGCCTTCTCGTCGATGGCGATGTTGATCATGACTGACTCCTCCGCGAGATGACCCCCACGAGTGCGCCCCCCTGGTAGAGTTCGACCTCGAGCGGCATTTGCCCGGCGGCGTGCGTGGCGCAAGACAGGCAGGGGTCGAAGCAGCGCAAGGCGAATTCCACGCCGTTGAGCAGCAATCCCTGGTCCTGCTTGGGGAAAAGCTGGCGGGCCACGCCGGTAATGGCGGTATCCATTGCCTCATAGTTGTTCTGTGTTGCAACGATGAGGTTCACCTTCTGGACCTTGCCCTGCTCGTCGGCCATGTAGTCGTGCACGAGGATGCCGCGCGCCGACTCGACGATGCCGACGTACTGCCCGGCCTTCGGGTTGGCCTCGATGCTGGTAGGGCCATCGTCAATTCCTTGTGGGAGCGCCGCCAGCGCTTCGGCGCACCCCAGCATCTCGACGAGCCTGGCCTCGACGAAGTCGAGCGCCGAGGTGCGGCTGCCCTCCCGTGACTTGAAGCGCGCCAGCGCCTCGTTTGCTTTGGGTGTGGGCATCGTTGTGGCCAGGTTGAGACGGGCCAGCGGACCGACGAAGTAGGGGGCACCAGCCGGCTCGCGAAAGACCACGGACTTCATGTAGGAGCTCGGAACGACACGCTCGAGGAGGAGGGTCGCATAGTCGGCCTGGCGAATGGAGCGGAGCCTGGCGCCAGTGGCGTCGCCCACGGTCAGGTCGCCGCCGAGATAGGTGTGCTCGCCTCCCTTTGAGAGGGCCACAGCGGGGAACGGCAACGTCATGGCTTCGCGCAGCACTTCCAGCGTGTCGAGCTTGTCCTGGACTCGTGCCACCAGTTCGCCCAGCAAGCCGAGAGCCTCGTTGCCCCAGTCCTGGATCACCTTGAGCTTGTCGGCGGAGGGACGGAACGACATCCCACCTGGGATGGCCGTCACCGGGTGAACGCCACGCCCGCCGATGATCTCGACGGTACGCTGACCGATGCTGCGCAGGCGCAGAGCCTTCTTGCCGAGTTCGGGGTCGAGGCCAAGGAGCGCGAAGATGTTGCGCTTTTCTGGAGGAGCGCCGATGCCGAGCAGCAGGTCAGGTCCGGCAAGGACAAAGGTCGAGAGCGCGTGGGAATGCAGGACGTGCCCTGCGTACAGCAACGCGCGAAGGAGCTGGGCAGCAGCTGGAGGCGTGATGCCCAGCCCTTGCTCGATGGCGGTCACCGAAGCCATGTGGTGGGCGGCCGGGCACACGCCACAGATGCGGCCGGTGATCTGCGGCATCTTGAAGAGCTCGGAACCCTGCAGCAGCTTTTCCATCCCCCGGATCTCGAGGACGTGCAGGCGCCCACGCTCCACCTGCCCGCTGGCATCGAGGTCCAGCACGATGCGGGCGTGGCCCTCGATGCGGGTGACGGGGTCAACGACGAGGCGTTGTGCCATAAGCTATCCCTCCTTCCCGGCGGTCGCCGAAGGGGGGGCGGCGTCGCCTGCCCACTCGCGCAGCTCCACGGTGGGCTTGCGGTACACGGCCGGAGAGGCCGCAGCGTAGGCGTAGAACGTCTTGGCATTGTCCTGGACGTACTTGGTGATGGTCTCGGCCGGGATGTCGGTGAGCATCTGCATCCGCTTGGCGACCATCGTACGGAGATCCAGGTGCGGCTCGCGGATGAGGTCAGCCGAGGGGCCGCCGCAACCGGTGCAGGCAATGCCGCTGGCGGGGCAGGGGGCCTGGCAACGGTTGATCGTGACCGAGCCGAGACAGACCACGCCTTGGCTCAGGAAACACAGCTCGTCATCAGGCCCAGAGATGGCCCCGGGGCGAAACTGCGCACCTGGGCGCTTGCGCATCTTGCGGTCGCAATCGGTGCAGACCTTGCGGGCCTGCAGGGGCGGGGCGGAGCCGCCGAGGAGCGCCCGCAGCCCGGCGGCAATGTAGTAGGGGTGCGGCGGGCACCCCGGCAAATAAAAGTCCACCTCCACGACCTCGTCGAGCGGCACCACACCTTCTTCGAGTGCCGGGACATCCCCGTCGGGTGTCTGGCCCGGGGTGTTGGTGGGACCGCTCGCGTAGACGGTTTCGACCACGCTCTTCCTGTCGTGCAGCCATCCGAGGCCGGAAGGACCGCCCCATGCTGCGCAGCTGCCGAAGGCAACGAGCGTCTTCACGCTCTGACGCATGTGTACGGCCGCCTCTCGATCGTGCTCGCTGCGGATCGCACCCTCGACCAGCCCTACCTCGGCCTCGGGGTAGCCCTTCTCGTCCATGAGCACGGGAACGCGCACGAACTCCACGTCCTCCATGAGGTTGACGAGCTTTTCGTGGAGGTCGACAACGGCCACGTGGCAGCCGGAGCAGCCAGAAAGCCACTCAGTCGAGATTCTGGCTTTCATGACGCCTCCTCCCAAGTTATCTCTTTCAAGCAAGCGTTGGGCCCGGCCTGAATGATGTCCAGGTGCACGCGGGTGTTGGGCATGATCTTCTCCATTGCTCCCGCGAACACACCGTGCGCCATGTAGCAGAGTGACTGCTTCTGCTCGTGGGCGTAGCAAAACAGTGCGTTGCGCACCATGCAGGTTCGGAAGACAAGGCGCAACTTCTTCTTGCTTCCCTCGACGCTAACAAGCTCGCTGCGCTCGCCAGCAAACGGCTCGAAGTCCCACACCAAACCGTGTGCCTTGAGGGCCTGGCGAAGCAAAGCCACGGCCTCGATCGGGTCCGAGGTCTGGGGCGCGTCCTTCACGGCCTCGAGGCCGAACTTCTTGCCCGCGAGGTTGCAGACGGAGTTGCATCCCTTGCCGAGGTTCTTCTCGGCGCCGTGGGCAAGGGCACCTATGAAGTAGGCCGCGGCCTGTAATCTGGCCAACTCAGGTTCCATGGTGACACCTCCCTCGTTGGATCGGAGCCGGCGCACGACGCCGGGCCCCGAGGCCGTTCGCCGTCAGGGGAGGGCGCCGACACGGCGCTGGGCGGCGAAGATGACGTGCCGTTGAACGTTGAATGAGGGTATTCGGGTGAAAGAGCGATTTCGCGCGACTCTCAGGTGCAAAACCGAGATGTGAAAGTTGCGAGCCGCAAGATGCTGGCGTTGCACGCACAAGCGAAAGCATCATTGTTGTCGTGCCCACGGTGTCCGGATCTACAGCGCCTTCTCGAGGTCGGGCACGCGCTTTTTGAGCTGGTACCTGACGTTGCCCAGGTTGGCGCCGACGTCTGCCACCAGCGAGACGATGGCGTCGCGCCCCACCAGGCCCATGACGATGAGGCCGCCCTTGAACTCCAGGAGCCCCTGGGTCATCTCGCCGACCCCGAGCTCGCTGCCCATCACCTCGGACGAGCCTATGCCGGTCGAAATGACGGCACCCAGAGCTTCGGTGTCCAGGGTGGTGCTGCGGGAGACTCCGTCGATGACGAAGCCGTCTCGTCCCACGACGACTGCGGTTTTCACCCCCTCTACCTTGATCAAGTCGCTCAGTACCTCGCGCAGGCTGGCCACGGCACCATACCTCCTTCTTTCTGGTTGTCCTCATGGGGTTTGTCGGTTGCGACGGACACGGCACACGAGCCGAAGAAAGCTGTCATGATTCTCCTTCCAGCCTCGCAACGAAACGGGAGGCAGCGGAGCACACGGCCCCCGCAGTCGTCTTCGCGTCAGCCAGGAGCAGCAGGGTGGAGTCGTCCGTGAGGCGGGTGAGAACAACGATTCCGGCCTCATCCTCGACGATCAGGCGACGGGGGCGCGGGCGCGGGTAGTCTCGGGAATGGCTGGCGAGAATCGTCGCCAGTGCGCGAACCTCTTCCGCCCGGACGATGTTGGTGGACGACTGGGCGCGGATGTGGCCCTCGGCGTCGAGGAGGCAGGCATGCTCGAGGAAGGGATGGGACTCGACGAACCATGCCAGGTCCTGGCCGCGGGGGTCATCCAACCTCACTTGCGCGAGCGGCCGGGGGTGCCGGTCGCGACCGTTGTCTCCGAACCATGGGCGAGAAGCCGCCACCGCCATCGTGAGGAGTGTGGCGTCGAGCCCGGGGTCAGGCCTGAGTGGTGGCTCTGTGACCCGTCGGAACTCGAACTCGCCATCTTGCCAAGCCAGCACCGCCCGCAGTACCTCCGACCCCTCGCCGTACCGGGATGCGGCGGCCACCAGCTTGCCGTCGTCGAAGTGAAGCCGCGCGTCCATGTCGAGGGTAGCCACGATCAGCTCGCCGGTCCCACCTGACGTACGAAGCAGGTGCAGCAGGTCCCATACGTTGATTTCTGCCAGGCTGCCTCGAAGTGGCATCCGATTCTCCCCGAAAGAACTTCCCACCTACGGTGGGGAGGCTCGACCCCAACAACCTCGCGAGCGCCCCACACAAAGCCGCATGTAGTGAATTCTAGCACATGGAACAGAGAGAGTTTCGGCAGCGGTCGTTACCGATACCGGGTCTGGCTTAGCGGTGCGGCGCGAGTTGGAGGTTCGCAGCCGGCCAGTGTAGGCTGTCGGCCGTGAGCGATAGATGCAAGGGGGGCGTGGCGCTGGTGACCGGGGCGTCGTCGGGAATCGGGGCGGCGGTGGCGCTGGAGATGGCTGCCCGCGGCGCCGCCGTGGGGCTGCTGGCGCGCCGGCTAGACCGGCTCGAGGAGCTGGCAGCAAGGATCCGCTCGCGGAGCGGGAAGGCGGTGGCCGTGGAGTGTGACGTGGCCCGCGAAGGCGACATCGAGCGCGCCGTCCGGCGGGTGCGCGAGGAGTTCGGGCCGATCTCGCTGGTCGTGGCCAACGCCGGGTTCGGGGTGCTCGGGCGGGTCGCCGAGGTCGGGGCCCAGGGGTTCCGAAGGCAGTTCGAGACCAACGTCTTCGGCGTGGTGCGAACCGTGGGCGCGACGGTCGAGGATTTGCGAGCGACGCGCGGCGTGATCGCGATCCTCGGCAGCGTGGCCGGCTACCTGGGAGTGCCGGGCCGGGGACCGTACTGCGCCAGCAAGGCGGCGGTGCGCGCCATTGCCCAGGCGTTGTGGGGGGAGCTGCGGCGCGACGGGGTGGGCGTCGTGCTGGTCTCGCCGGGGTACGTGGAAAGCGAGTTTCGCCGCCGCGGCGAGGACGGGAAGATCGGGCCCGACCCGGCCCCCGCCTGGCTCGTGATGCCGGTGGAAAAAGCGGCCCGCAAGATCGTCCGGGCGATGCTCCGCCGGCGCCAGGAAGTCGTGCTCACCGTGCACGGCCGCCTCGGCGCCTGGCTCGCCCGCCTGGCACCCGGTCTCGCCCTCCGCCTGCTTGCCACCCGCTAGCGATTGCCTGTTGCCTGGCGCCTCTTGCCTGTATCATCGAGGCATGCGCCCGCCGCGTCCGCTCGATCCCGTGGAGCTGCGTGTCATGGGGAGCCTGCTCGAAAAGCAGCAGACCACTCCCGAGTACTACCCGCTCACGCTCAACGCCCTCGTCGCCGCATGCAACCAGAAGTCCAACCGCGACCCGGTGATGGAACTCTCGGCCGACGACGTGCGCGCGGCGCTCGAGCGGCTGCGCGCCGAGGTGCTGGTGTGGCCGGTGGAGGGTGCGCGGGCGGAGCGCTGGGAGCACAACGCCGACCGCTCGTGGGAACTCGACCCGCCAGCCAGGGCGGTCATCACCGAGCTGCTGCTGCGCGGGCCCGAGACCCCCGGCGAGCTGCGCGGGCGGTGCGAGCGAATGCATGCCTTCGGCAGCCTCGCAGACGTGGAGGCGGTGCTGCGCCGGCTGGCGGCGGGCCCCGAGCCGCTGGTCGTCGAGCTGCCGCGGGCCCCCGGCCAAAAGGAGTCACGCTGGGCGCACCTGCTGGGCGAGCCGCCTGAGCTTGCGGCGCCCGCCGCGCCGCCGCGCATCGCGAGCGGCGGGCTGGCCGAGCGCGTGGCCGGCCTCGAGGCGCGCGTGCAGGCCATGGAAGAACGGCTCGAGGCGCTGCTGTCGCGCCTGGGGAGCTGACGGGAGCGCGCACGGCGGCCTGCCCCGCCGGGGCGCCGCGAAAGGAGGGGCGATGGGCGACCATGATCGAGCGAAAGGTGTGACCCGGCGGAGCTTCCTCGCCACTGTGGGAGCCGGCGCCGCCGGGGTGGCGGCACTCGGGCAGGCCGCTGCCGCGACGGGGACGCCGCCGGCGGCCGAAGCGTCGGACATGCTGCAGGTGACGCTCGCGGTCAACGGCCGCCGGCACCGCCTGCTCGTCGAGCCGCGCTGGACGCTGGCGTTCGTGCTGCGGGAGAAGCTCGGCCTGTCCGGCACCAAGGTCGGGTGCGAGCGGGGCGAGTGCGGCGCCTGCACGGTCCTGATCGACGGCCAGGCACGCTACTCGTGCCTGCTGCTCGCAGTCGAAGTCGAGGGGCACGAGGTCACGACGGTCGAGGGTCTCATGCGCGGCGAGGAGCTGGGACCGGTGCAGCAGGCGTTTGCCGAGCACGACGGGTTCCAGTGCGGGTACTGCACGCCGGGGCAAATCATGGCGGCGGAGGGCCTTCTGCGCGCCAACCCGGCGCCGTCGCGGCAGGAGATTCGCCTAGGGATGAGCGGCAATATCTGCCGCTGCGGGGCCTACGCGCACATTGTCGAGGCGGTGGCGAAGGCCGCCGCTCTGCGCAGGGGAGGTGTGTGATGCGAAGGGGCGGGCTGTACTGGCTCGACGGCACCGAGCCGCAGGCGCCGGGCGCGGCGAGCGGCTCCGAGGCGTGGGGTTCGACGGCCGTGGTCGGCCGGCCGATGCCGCGCATCGACGCCTACGAGCGCGTCAGCGGGACGGCGGTGTACCCCTCTGACCTGGTGCTGCCCGACATGCTGTACGGCGCGATCCTGCGCTGCCCGCATCCGCACGCGCGGGTGCGCAGCGTCGATCTGACTGCGGCAGCCAGCATGCCGGGTGTGTGCGCCGCCATTTCCGGCTCCTCGCCGGAGGCCGACCTGCGCTGGTCCTACACGCGGCAGGTCTTCACCAAGCTGTTCGACCCCACGTGCCGGTTCGAGGGCGAGGCGGTGGCGGCGGTGGCGGCCCAGACCCCGCAGCAGGCGCGGGACGCCCTGCGGGCGATCCGCGTCGAGTACGAGGTGCTGCCGTTCGTGGTCGACGAGACCAGGGCGCTGGCGCCGGACGCCCCAGGCATTGCCGAGTCCGGCAACCTCGTGGGCGAGCCCGAGATTTACACCCGGGGCGACGTGGCCAAGGGCTTCGCCGAGGCGGACGCGGTGGTGGAGCGCACGTACCGCACCGCCTGCGAGCTGCACGTGCCGATGGAGCTGCACGGGTGTGTCGCCAGGTGGGACGGGCCACGCCTCACGATCTGGGAGAGCACGCAGGGGGTGTTCCCGGTCCAGCAGCGGGTGGCAGCGCTGCTCGGGCTGCCGCTGTCTCGGGTGCGGGTCATCGGCCACTACATGGGCGGCGGTTTCGGCTCCAAGCTCGGGGCCGACAAGTACAACCTTGTGGCGGCGGTGCTGGCGCGGGTGACGGCCCGGCCGGTCAAGCTGTTCCTGACCCGCGAGGAGACGCTGCGCTGTGTCGGCAACCGCCCGCCCACCACGATGCGCATGAAGGGCGGGGTCAAGAAGGACGGGACGCTCACGGCCCTCGAAATGGAAGCGGTGGGGGCGAGCGGCGGCTACCCGGCCGGCGGCGCCTCGCTCGTGGACTGGGTCGTGCGCGACCTGTACCGCTGCCCCAACGTGCGCTGCGAGTCGAAAGACGTGCTGACGACGACCGGCCCCGCGCGGCCGTTCCGCGCCCCCGGGCACCCGCAGGGAGCGTGGGCGCTCGAGCAGCTCCTCGACGAGCTCGCGCACGCCATCGGCATGGACCCGGTGGCGCTGCGCCTCGCCAACGTGCCCGAAATGTCGCAGGGGCGGGGCAACCGGCCGTACTCCTCGTCCGGGCTCCGCCAGTGCCTGGAGGAGGGAGCGCGGGCGTTCGGGTGGGCCGAAGCGCGGCGCCGCCCCCGGGGCAAGGGGCCGTGGCAGCGCGGGGTCGGGATGGCGGCCGGCACCTGGGTGGCCGGGGGCGGCGGTCCCCCTGCCACCGTCATCGTCAAGCTGTTCGCCGACGGCTCGGCGAACCTCAACATGGGCGCCTCCGACATCGGCACCGGCACCAAGACCGTGATGGCCATGGTGGTGGCGGAGGAGCTGGGGGTGCCGCTCGAGCGCATTCAGGTGGAGCACGCCGACACCGGGACGACGCAGTTCGCCACCGCCTCGGGCGGGTCCAAGACGGTGCCCACCGAGGCACCCGCCACCCGCGCTGCGGCGCTCGAGGTCAAGCGGCAGGTCCTCGAGCTGGCGGCGGAGGAGCTCAAGGTCGACAAGGCCGACCTGCGCCTCGAAAACGGCGTGGTCGTACACCGCACCGATCCCGCCCTCAGGAAGCCCCTGGCGAAGCTCGCGGGATTGCGCCGCCAGGGCGTCGTGGTGGGCGTGGGAACTCGCGCTCCCAATCCGGAAGATGTGGCCATCTGCCCGTTCGCGGCGCAGTTCTGTGAGGTCGAGGTCAACCGGCGCACCGGCGAGGTGCGGGTGTTGCGCTTTCTCGCCGCGCAGGACTCCGGGCGCGTCATGAACCGCCTCACGTTCGACAGCCAGGTCATCGGGGGGATCACGATGGGGATCGGCCTCGGCCTCACCGAGCAGCGGGTGCTCGACGCCGGGCAGACCGGCCGGCTGGTTTCCGGCAGCCTCCACGACTACAAGCTCCCAACCATGCTCGACGTGCCGGCCGACATCGTCTCGCTGCCGATCGAAATCCCCGATACCCGAGCCAACTCCACCGGCGCCAAGGGGTTGGGGGAGCCGGCCACGATTCCAACGGCGGCGGCGGTGGCCAACGCCGTGTTTGCCGCCACCGGGGTCCGGGTCACCGACAGCCCGATCACCCCGGCGCGCTTGCTGCCGCTGCTGGCCGCGGCCCGGAAGGAGAGCTGAGCCATGTTGCAGGCGTTCGCGTATGCCCGCCCCTCCACGCTCGCCGAGGCCGTGCGGCTGGCCGGCCGCGACGGGGCGCGCCTCCACGCTGGCGGCACCGATTTGCTGGGCTGCCTGCGCGACCACGTCCTGGCGGCCGAGACCGTGGTGAGCCTCTCCTCCCTGGCCGACCTGCGCGGCATCGCGCCCGCCAGGGACGGGGGCCTGCGCATCGGAGCGCTCGCGACGATCGCGGAGGTGGCGGCGCACCCCGTCATCCGCGAGCGCTACGCCGCGCTTGCCGAGGCCGCCTCGCAGGTCGCCAGCCCGCAGCTCCGCAACCAGGGCACGCTGGGCGGCAACCTTTGCCAGAAGCCCCGCTGCTGGTACTACCGGGGCGATTTCCACTGCCTGCGCAAGGGCGGTGAGATGTGCTACGCGGCCGAGGGGGAAAACCAGGCTCACGCCCTGTTCGGGGCCGAACGGTGCTTTTACGTGCACCCTTCCGACACCGCCCCTGCCCTGGTGGCGCTCGGAGCGTCGGTGCGGCTGGTCGGCCCGGCCGGTCCGCGGGCGTTGCTGCTCGACCGTTTCTTCGTGCCGCCGTCGACCGATCCCCAACGCGAGACGGTGCTTGAGCCGGGCGAAATCCTCACCGATGTGGTGCTGCCCCCGCCGGGCGCCGGCCTGCGCTCCTCGTACCGCAAGGTGCGCGCCCGGGCGGTGTGGGACTTTGCTCTGGCCGGGGTGGCGCTGGCCGCAAGGATGGAAGGGGACGTCGTGCGCGAGGCTCGGGTCGTGCTGTCCGGCGTCGCCCCGGTGCCGTGGCGGCACCCTGGCGCCGAGGCCGCCCTCGCCGGCAAGCCGCTCGACGCGACAACGATCGCCGCCGCCGCCCGGGCGGCGACCGCCGGCGCCGAGCCGCTGGCTCACAACGCCTACAAGGTGGAGCTCCTGCGCGGCCTGCTCACCGACGAGCTCGAGCGCCTGGCCAGGCGGTAGGTCGATGGCGGGAAGCTCCTTCGGCACGCTGCTACGGGTCACCACGGCAGGCGAGAGCCACGGGCCGGGCAACGTCGTGATCATCGACGGGATCCCCGCGGGGTTGACACTCGACCTCGAGCTGCTGCGGGCCGAGCTGCGGCGACGGCGGCCCGGGCAAAGCCGGCTTGTCACCCAGCGCCGGGAGGACGACGAGCCGGAGGTGCTGGCCGGCCTGCTCGGCAGCGTCACCACGGGAGCGCCCATCGCCATCCTGGTGCGCAACCGCGACGCCCGCAGCAGCGACTACGACGAGCTGGCCGAGCTCTGGCGCCCCGGCCACGCCGACGCCACGTACGACCTCAAGTTCGGCATGCGCGACCACCGCGGCGGCGGCCGCGCCTCGGCCCGCGAGACCGTGGCGCGGGTCGCGGCGGGGGCGGTGGCAAAGCAGCTGCTGGCCACGTTTGGCTGCCGTCTCGTGGGGTGGGTGCGGCAGGTGGGGGAGGTCGTCGCAGAGGTGCCCGACCCGGCCGCGGTCACGCTCGAGCAGGTCGAGACCCTCCCCGATGGTTCACCCAACCTCGTGCGCTGCCCGGACCCGGCGGCGGCGGCGGCCATGGCGGCGCTCATCGAGCGGGTGCGCCGCGAGCAGGACTCGATCGGCGGAATCGCCGAGATCATCGCCACCGGCGTGCCGCCCGGGCTCGGCGAGCCGGTGTTCGACAAGCTCAAGGCCGACCTCGGCAAGGCGCTGCTGTCGATCCCGGCGGTGATGGGGGTCGAGACCGGCGTTGGGTTCGGCTGCGCCGTGTTGCGCGGCAGCCAGTGCAACGACGCATGGGTGTCGGCCGGCCCCCCGCGCACCGCCACCAACCGCCACGGCGGCACCCTCGGCGGCATCAGCTCGGGGATGCCGTTGTTGCTGCGCGTCGCGGTGAAGCCGGCCTCGTCGATCGCGCGCGAGCAGGCGACGGTGCGCCGCGACGGCACCCGCGCCACGGTGCGGGTGAAGGGCCGCCACGACCCCTGCCTGCTCCCCCGCTTCGTGCCGGTGGGCGAAGCCATGGTCGCGCTCGTGCTCGCCGACCACTGGCTGCGCGCCCGCGCAGCGGCTCCCCTGCCTCCAGCTGCGGGCCACCGGGCGCCGGGTTCCAGAAGCTGATCCGAAACAGCTGCCACCACCGCACGGATGGGGGCCGCCGGTCTTCGACTCTCGATCGGGCGGGTGGCCGCTACACCTCACCGTAGAGTGGGAACGCCCGCGCCAGCTCCTCCACCTCGGTCTTGACCTGGGCCCAGACGGCCTCGTCCTCGCTGCGCAGCACGCGGTCGATGAAGGCGGCGATGCGCTTCATCTCCTCGAGACCCATGCCGCGGGTCGTGACCGCCGGGGTGCCGATGCGGATGCCCGAGCCGATGTACGGCTTGCGGGTGTCGAACGGCACGGTGTTCTTGTTGACCGTGATGCCAGCCTTGCCGAGACGTTCCTCGGCCTTCTTGCCGGAGATCCCGTCGGCGCCCAGGTTGAGCAGCATGAGGTGGTTGTCGGTGCCGCCCGAGACCATGTTCCAGCCGCGGGCCTGCAGCTCGGCACACAGGGTGCGGGCGTTGGCCAGCACGCGGGCGATGTAGTCCTTGTACTCGGGGGTGAGCGCCTCGGCAAAGGCGACCGCCTTGGCAGCGATGACGTGCATGAGCGGCCCGCCCTGTACGCCCGGGAAGACCGCCTTGTCGATGGCCTCGGCGAACTGCGCCTTGCACATCACCATGCCGCCGCGCGGCCCGCGCAGGGTCTTGTGCGTGGTGGTGGTCACGAACTCGCAGCACGGCACCGGCGAGGGGTGCATCCCGACCGCCACCATGCCGGCGATGTGCGCGATGTCCGCCATGACCATGGCGCCAGACTCGTGGGCGATTTCGGCGATGGTCTGGAAGTCGATGATGCGCGGGTAGGCCGAGGCACCGCAGACGATGAGCTTGGGCCGGTGCGCCCGGGCGAGGTCGCGCAGGGCGTCGTAGTCGATCGTTTCGGTGTCCTTGCGCACCAGGTACGGCACGATCTGGAACGTCTTGCCGGAGTAGTTGAGCGGGTGGCCGTGGGTGAGGTGGCCTCCGTGCGAGAGGTCCATCCCGAACACCACGTCGCCGGGCTGGCAGGTGGCGAGGTAGACCGCCATGTTGGCCTGGGCGCCGGAGTGCGGCTGGACGTTGACGTGCTCGGCCCCGAAGAGCTGCTTGGCGCGGTTGCGCGCCAGCTCCTCCGCGACGTCCACGAACTCGCACCCGCCGTAGTAGCGCTTGGCGGGGTACCCCTCGGCGTACTTGTTGGTCATCACCGAGCCCATGGCGGCAAGCACGGCCGGGGACACGAAGTTTTCCGAGGCGATGAGCTCGAGGCCCTCGTTTTCGCGCCGGCGCTCGGCGCGCAGCGCTGCGGCCACCTCGGGGTCGGTGGCGCCGACAACGTCCTCCTGGCGGGCGAAGTAGATCCTGCGTTCGACCTGGTTCATTGCGGTTCTCCTTTCGGCTCGATGGCCGCGACGCGGCCGGCATGCCGCCCGCCGTCGAAGGGGGTGGCGAGAAAGATCTCCAGCGCCTGCAGCGCCACTGCGGTGCCGGTCGTGCGGCCCCCCAGGCACAGCACGTTGGCGTCGTTGTGGCGGCGCGCCAGCTCGGCGGTGAGAGCGTCGTGGCACAGCGCGGCCCGCACGCCCGGGTGACGGTTGGCGGCGATCGACACGCCGATCCCGGTGCCGCACACGAGCACCCCGCGTTCGCCGTCCCCGGCAGCGAGGCGCGCCGCCAGTGCGTGGGCGAAGTCGGGGTAGTCCACCGCTGCCCCGGTGTGCGTGCCGAGATCCACGACCTCGTGCCCGAGCTCGCGCAGACGGGCGACGAGGAGCTGCTTGAGCTCGAATCCGCCGTGGTCGGACGCCGCCAGCACCCGCATCACACCCTCCCGCTTCCCGCGCCGGACAGCGCGGTGTCGGGATGGTACAACGCCGCGTGCTCCTCGAGTGCGAAGCGGTCCGACATTCCGGCCAGGTGGTCGGCGATGAGGCGCACGAAGCGCGGCTCGGTGTGGTAGTGCGCCTTGACCTCCTCCGGCATCTCGGGGATCGGCAGGTCGCGCAGGTACGGCCGGCCGGTCTGCTCGTGGAAGCGCAGCAGCGCGTAGGTCGGCAGCGTCAGGGGGTTGCCGAAGTAGGCGCGGAACAGCTCGCCCATCACGAGGTGGGCGCGGAAGTCCTGCCGGTTGACCTCCTGGTGGTTGATGATGAAGCGGTAAATGAACGCCTTGAGCTCGCCGAAAAGCTCGTTGACGCGGGGGGAGAACGCAGCGAGCGCAGGCGGCAGCTCGTCGGCGCGCGCCTGCCAGCCGGCGGCGTCGTTCACCCCGTGCGCCGCGGCCCACTCGGCGACGGCGCGCGAGGTGGTCTGGATGGCGTCGGTCACCAGCAGGTGGATGAGGCCGCGCTGCAGCATGGCGGCGCGCCGCCAGCGCCGGCGCTCGTCGCGGTACAGCTCGCCGAGCTGCTTGATGACGGCCTGTGCGGCGGGGATGCGCTCGATGGCCTCGAGCGTCACCGCCTCGGCGTGCAGCCCGTCCTCGAGGTCGTGGGTCTGCTGGGCGATCTCGTCCGCCAGCGCCACCACCTGGCCCTCGAGGTGGCACGGCAGCCCCAGCCGCAGCCCCTCGGGGTCCGGGAGCGGAAAGGCGATGCCGGGCTTCTGGGAAGTGTGCTTGAGGATACCCTCCCGCACCTGGTCGGTGAGGTTGAGCCCGGGGTAGTCGTAGCGCTGCTCGAGCAGGTCCACGACCCGCACCGACTGGTAGTTGTGCTTGAACGTGCCGACGCGCGGCACCAGCTCGGCCGGCAGCGGACACTCGGGGGCCTTGCCCGCCAGGATCCGGACCAGCGCCCGCTCCCCGGAATGCCCGAACGGGGTGTGTCCGAGGTCGTGCGAGAGCGCGATCGCCTCGACTAGGTCCTCGTTGAGACCGAGCGCCCGGGCAATGGTGCGGCCGAGCTGGGCGACCTCGAGGGTGTGGGTGAGCCGGGTGCGCGGATGGTCGCCGGTGTGCGGCACGTACACCTGGGTCTTGTGCTTGAGGCGGCGGAACGCCCGCGAGTGGAGGATGCGGTCGCGGTCGCGCTGGAACGCGGTGCGGTAGTCGAACTGTCGCCCTTCCGCCGCCAGCTCCCGCCGCCGCGTGGCGGCCGCGGCGCGAAAGCCGCAAAACGCCAGCGAGGCGTCTTCTCGCCGGTTGAGCTCTTCGTGGTCGCGGATCGGCAGCTCAGCCATCCATCCCTCCGGTGAGGCGCAGCACCTCGCCGACAAGGTACAACGATCCGGTCACCAGCGTCGCGCTCGAAAGGCGGCACGCTGCGAGCGCGGTCGCGACGCCGGTGGCGACCGACGCTCCGGGGAAGGCGGCGGCAAGCTCGCCGGTCGGCGCGGCGCGCGGCGAGTCGAGAGTCACCACCGTCACTCGGTCCGCTCTCGGTGCGAGAATCGCCGCCATCTCGGCGAGCGGCTTGTCGCGCAGGCACGAGAACAGCAGGTCGACGCGCCCCGCGAGGTTCGTCTCGTCGAGCGCCGCAGCCAGAGCCAGCACCGCCTCGCGGTTGTGCGCGCCGTCGAGCAGCAGGTGGCGCCCGCCGTGCTCGACCCACTGCAGGCGCCCCGGCCAGCGTACGCTCTCGACCCCGCGTACCAGCGCCCGGTGCTCGAGCGGCGGCGCCACGCCGCACCTTCCGAGCGCCGCCGCCCCGGCCACCGCCAGGCGGAGGTTGTCGAGCTGGTGCCTGCCGACCAGGGGCAGCGTGGCAATCGCATCGATCCCGTCCGCGCGAGCCCTCACGACCGGGGCGGGGAAAGGGGGAGCGCCCGAGGGCGGAGCCCCGACCAGCCGGCTGGCGTTCCCGGGCCGTTTCTGCCCTCCCCGCTGTCCTTCCACTTCCTCGACATCGACCCAGTCCGTGGCACACGACAGACGGCCCGCCGTCGCCACCTGGCGAATCGTGGCCTCCACCTCGCCATCCCAGGTGCCGATGATGGCCTCGCGGCCGCGCAGGGCGGCGGCCTTCTCGGCCGCGATGTGGGTGCGCGTGGGGCCGAGCCAAGCCCGATGGTCGGTGCCGACGTTGGTGAGCAGCGAGACCACGGGGTGGACGGCGTTGACGGCGTCCCAGCGTCCCCCGAGCCCGGCCTCGAGCACCGCCACCTCCGCCCCTGTGGACGCGAAATACCACAGCGCCGCCACGGTCAAAGTCTCGAAGTATGAGAGCTCGGGGAAGCGGTCCAGCTCGGCGACGAGCCGTGACAGGTCGGCGGGGCGAATCGGCTGCCCGCCGACGGCAATGCGCTCTTCGACCCCCACGAGGTGCGGCGAGGTGTACAGACCCACGCGCACGCCGTGGGCGTGCAGCAGGCTCGCCAGCATCGCCGCCGTGGCGCCCTTGCCGTTTGTGCCGACCACGAGCACGGAGGCGAAGCGCTCGTGCGGGTTGCCATACGCCGCGAGCGCCCGCTGCACGCGATCGAGCCCGGGCACGATCCTCTGCTCGAGGCGGGGCGCCAGCAGCTCGGCCGCCGAGGTCGTCACGTCAGGTGGCCGAGGCACCGGGCCAGGGTGTCCTTGAGCTCGGCTCGCGGCACGACCATGTCGAGCATGCCGTGCTCGAGCAGGAACTCGGCGCGCTGGAACCCCTCGGGGAGCTTTTGCCGGATCGTCTGCTCGATGACGCGCGGCCCGGCAAAGCCGATGAGGGCGCCGGGCTCGCCGATGTTGATGTCGCCGAGCATGGCGTACGAGGCCGTGACGCCGCCCGTGGTCGGGTCGGTAAGCACCGAGATGTACGGCAGTCGCGCCGCATGCAGCCGCGCCAGGGCCGCCGAGATCTTGGCCATCTGCATGAGCGACAGCACGCCCTCCTGCATGCGGGCGCCGCCGGAGCACGACACGATGACGAGCGGCACGCGGAGCTTGACGCAGCGCTCGGCGGCGCGCGTGAGCTTCTCGCCCACGGCCGAGCCCATCGAGCCGCCCATGAACGCGTACTCCATGGCGCCGACGATCGCCTTGATCCCGCCGATGCGGCCCAACCCCACGACCACGGCGTCGTCGCGCAGGCCGCGCTCGAGGAGCCCCGCGAGGCGATCCTTGTACGGCTTGCTGTCCACGAACTCCAGTGGGTCGGTGGAAAACACCCCCGAAAAGAGCTCCTTGTACGAACCGCCATCGAAGAGCTGGCCGAGTCGGGTGCGGGCCGAAATGCGGTGGTGGAAGCCGCAGCGGGGGCAGACGTGGAGGTGGCGCTCGAGTTCCTTGTGGTACAGCGTCTGCTTGCACCCCTCGCACTTCACCCACAGACCCTCGGGAATGCGGGAGGCGGCCTGGCGGTCGGAGCGGCGGAACCACATGGCGCTCTACTCTACCATCGGGTGGCGACCGCGTGCGGGCCGGTCTGCTAGCATGACGACACGGCAGTGGGCCGAGTGGGTCCGGTTGCAGGGGTCCCGAGGGTCGGGGGGCGGCCATGGTGATGCGCGAGGAGAGCCCGAGAGCCAACGTCCGCGAGGTCCGACCGTGGCTCGCCCACTACGAGCCAGGGGTTCCGCCGCATGTCACCCCCGCCACGGCAACCTCGCCGAGCTGCTCCCCGAGGCGGCCCGCCGCTTCCCCGGCCGCGCAGCGGTGGTGCTCTCGGTTGCAACCGGCGGGCGCCTGTACTCGTCAACGCTCAGCTATGCACGCCTGCAGCGGCGGGTCGATGCTTTCGCCGCCTCGCTGCAGCGTCTGGGCGTGCAGCGGGGGGACCGGGTCGCGCTGCTGCTGCCGAACTGCCCGCAGTTTGTGGTTGCGTACCTGGCGACGCTCTCGGTGGGGGGTATCGCGGTGCCGTTCAACCCGCTGTACTCGGCGCGCGAGGTCGGGTACCAGCTGCGGGACTGCGGCGCCAAAGTCGCGGTGGCGCTCGGCCAGCTCTACCCGCTCCTGCAGCAGGTGCGTGGCGACACGGCAGTCTCCACCGCCATCGTCACGCGCATCAAGGAGCACTTCCCCCCTTTCCTGTGGTTGCTGTTCACGCTCGGGCGGGAGCGCACGCTGCCGTCGGCGCCGCTCGCCCCTGGGGATGTCGAGTTCCGCTCGCTGCTGCGTGCCGCCTCACCGCGGCCGGTGCCGATCGAGCCGGAAGACACGGCCGTGCTGCTGTACACCGGCGGCACCACCGGGGTGTCCAAGGGCGTCGAGCTGACCCATCGCAACTTGCTGGTCAACGCCGAGCAGAACCGGGTCTGGGCCCACCTTGCCGACGGCACGGAGACGACGCTGGCGGCCGTGCCGCTGTTCCACGCCTTCGGTCTGGGGTGCTGCCTCAACCTGGGGGTGATGATCGGCGCCACGCTGGTGCTGGTGCCCAACCCGACCGACACCCGCGGCCTCGTGCAGTCCATCCACCGGCATCGGCCGACCATCTTCCCGGTCGTCCCGACGTTCTTGGTGTCGATCACCAGCTTGCCGGACCTCGACCGCTTCGACCTGCGCTCGGTCCGGGTCTGCCCGTGCGCCGGCAACCCTCTGGCCCCGGCCGTGCAACGCAACTTCATCGCGCGGACCGGGGTGCGACCGGTGGAAGGGTACGGGCTCACCGAGGCCTCGCCGGTGGTGATGGGGAATCCGCCGTTCGGCGACGACCGCCACGGCACGGTGGGCCTGCCGTACCCGGACACGCTGGCGCGCATCGTCGACGTCGAGACCGGGCAACGCCCGCTCGGATGGGCGGAGGACAGCGACTGGACGCCGCCCGGCGAGCTGGTAGTGCGGGGCCCGCAGGTCATGAAGGGGTACTGGGGGCGGCCGGAGGAGACGGCGGCGCAGCTGCGGGACGGCTGGCTGCATACCGGCGACATCGCGCAGATGCACCGGGACGGCTACTTCCGCATCGTCGACCGCAAGAAAGACATGATCATCCGCGCCGGCATGAACATCTACCCGGCGGAGATCGAGGCGGTGCTGGTGGAACACCCCGGGATCCTCGAGGCGCTCGTCATCGGCGTTCCCGACGAGACACGCGGGGAGCTCGTGAAGGCGTTTGTCGTGCCGCGGCCGGGGGCGGAGCTGACGGCCGAGAACGTGCTGGCGTTCTGCCGGGACAACCTGGCGCGCTTCAAGGTGCCTGCAGACGTCGAGATCCGGCGCGAGCTGCCCAGGTCCGCGGTCGGCAAACCGCTGCGGCGCGTGCTCCGCGACGAGGCCATGGCGCAGGCGGCCGAGCGGTGACCGAGCCGGTGCCTGGCGCCTGGGTGCTGGTGACCGGCGCGACCGGGTTCGTCGGCTCCCGGGTGGTGCGCGTCCTGGTCGAGGACGGGTTGCGGGTGCGGGCCCTCTCGCGCCGGCCCGACGCTGCCCGGGCCGTGCTCGGGGCCGGCGTCGAGGTGGTGGCGGGGGAACTCGGGGATCCGGCTTCCCTGCGCGCCGCGGCCGGCGGCCAGGAGATCGTCATCCACGCCGCGGCCCGTGTCTCCGACTGGGGGCCGCGCCGTGCCTTCTGGGCCGCCAACGTCGAGGGCGTGGCGAACCTGCTGGCGGCCTGCCGGGCCGCGGGGGTGAAACGGCTCGTGCACCTGAGCTCGCTCACCGTGCTCGGGTTGCCTCGGGACGGCCGGATCGTGGACGAGGGCACGCCGCCGGCGGTGCCGCCGCGGGGCGATCACTACAGCGCGAGCAAGCTGGCGGGCGAGCGGCTGGTGCTGGAAGCACACGGCGCCAGCGGGCTCGAGACCACGGTCGTGCGGCCGGGGGCGATCTGGGGGCCCGGCGACCCCACCGTCCTGCCGCGCATCCTGGACCTGCTGCGGCGCAGGAAGATGCCGCTCATCGGCCGCGGCGACAACCTGCTTGGGCTGTCGCACGTCGACAACCTGGCGCGGGGGATCGCGCTGGCCGCCCTCACCCCGGCTGCGGCAGGGCGGCTTTACCATGTCACGGACGGCGAGCCAGTCACCGCCCGGCAGGCGCTCGAGGCGCTGGCGGCCGAACTTGGCGTGCCGCCTCCCCGGCGGTCGGTGCCGTTCGCGGCCGCGTATGGCGCGGCGGCGCTGCTCGAAGCCATGTCCCGCCTGCTCGGACGTCCGTCACCTCCGCCTCTGACCCGTTACGGCGTGCGCTTCGTGGCCTGCAACTGCCGGTACGATGTCTCGAAAGCCCGGCAGGAGCTGGGCTTTCGCCCCGCCGTGGGGTTTGCCGAGGGGGTCCGCGGCCTGGGTCTCGCCCGGGCCCGGGGGGAGAGGTGAAGGTCAAGATCGAGAGCCTGGGCGTCCACCTGCCGGACCGGGTGATGACGACCGAGGAGCTGCTGGCCTGCTGTCGGCGCCGCCCCCGCCTCGACCTCGAGCGCATCACCGGGATTCGCGAGCGGCGAGTGGCCGAGGGCCAGTACGCCGTCGATCTCGCCGTCGCTGCGGCCCGGCGGGCGCTGGCGATGTCTCGGTACGGCCCCCAGCAGCTCGGCGCCGTCATCTGCACCAGCATCTCGAAGCACAACCGACCGGACGAGTTTGACCTCGAGCCCGCCAGCGCCGTGCGGATCGCGGGCGCCATCGAGGCGTCGCAGGCGCTCGCGTTCGACGTCGTCAACGCCTGTGCCGGGATGATGACGGGGATCTGGGTGCTCCAGGGGCTCATCCAGGCCGGCGCGGTGACCTCGGGGATGGTGGTGAGCGGCGAACACAACCTCCCGGTGGCCTGGACCGCGACCCGCGAAGTCAGGCACAGCCTCGATCGCCAGCTCGCGGCCCTGACCCTGGGCGACGCCGGCGCCGCGCTCATCCTCGACCGCTCGGAGGACGACCGGGTGGGGTTCCACTTCATCGACCTGGTGACCGGAGCTAGGAGCGTGTTTCGCGGAAGTCACGGCGGCGAGTTGCGCTGACCAGTGGTGC
>DAOOJE010000016.1:0-81233 GCA_035384965.1 Thermoanaerobaculaceae bacterium | reverse complement strand
CAGGGGACATTCCTATCGAGTCCACCAGGGGACACTATCAAGGAGTCGCGACAGCTTCCTCGGAGGGCGGCTCCGGCGGGATGACGGATGCATAGTCTGCACCGCCGTGTCGGGCGGGTGCGCTCAGGCGGCCACGAGCCGTTTGGTCAGAGCCAGGCGAGGAGGCGGTTGAACGCTTCGCGGGTGGCGTGGGGAACGCCGAACATGCAGTTGTCGTCGACTAGCGCGCGAAACAGGACGATGGGCAGGCTGGAGAAGAAACGGCGGGACCGGGGGCCGCCTGTCGTTGCGCCGTGCGGCCCGGCTCAGTCCACCTTGAAACCGGCGTCGAGAGTGACCTGGTACTCGAGGACCTTGCCGTCGCTCACGGCGCCGCGCACCTCCACGACCTCGAACCACGAGATCCCGTGCACCGTCTCGGCGGCCTTGCCCAGCGCCAGGTTGATCGCTCCCTCGACGCTCTCGCTCGAGCAGCCGACCAGCCGGACCTTCTTGTAGACCTTGTCACTCATCGCATCCTCCTGCGGGAATGGTAACCCGTTCCCGGTGCTTGCAAGCGGGGAGGGCTGCCGCCCATTCCCGACCTGCGGTACACTGCGCCCGCGCAGCCCCACACGAGAGCGCACCCGCGCGGTGCGCGAGGAGGATGAAGATGGCAAGCAACGTTCCCCCGCCCCCGGTCCCGCCGCCGCCTCCGGCCCCCCAGGCCCCGGTGCCCCCGGCCGGGATCCCCGCTCCGGCGCCCAAGAAGACGAGCCCCCTCGTGTGGGTGCTGGTCGGTTGTGGCGTCATCGTGCTGCTCGTGGTCCTGGCCCTGGCCGTCGGCGGCTTCATCATCGGCAAGAAGGTGAAGGACTTCGCCAAGGAGGCCGAACGCAACCCGGCGGTCGCGGCGGCCGAACTCGTGGCGCGGGCCAACCCGGAAATCGAGGTCGTGGACAAGGATTACGACCGCGGTACCATCACGATCCGCAACAAGAAGACGGGTGAGGTGCTGACGCTGGACGCCGAGGACGTCAAGAACGGTCGGATCCGCGTCCGCAACGAGAAGGGTGAAGAGGTGACGTTCGAGGGCCGGGGCGAAGGCAAGGACGGCCAGTTCAGGATCACAACGAAGGAGGGCGAGGCCACGTTCGGCGCCGGTGCCGAGGCGAACCTGCCCTCGTGGCTCGCCGAGTATCCGGGCGCCGAGACGCAAGGCGCCTACGCGGGTTCTGACGGCGCTGGGGCCTCCGGTGGCTACACGTTCCAGACCGGCGACACGGTCCAGGAGGTGCTGGACTTTTACAAGGGCCACCTGGAGGGCGAGGGGTTCAAGGTCACGACGTCGACGTTCCAGCAGGACGGGCGGACCGCCGGCGGCTCCCTCACCGGGGAGGGACCGGGAGGGCGCGAGGCTTCGGTCGGGGCGATGCGTGGCGACGACGGGCGCACGGTTGTCACCGTGACCTACAAGCAACCGAAGTGATCGTGTCGTCCCTCGCGAAGTCCGGCGGGTCGCTGCGCCGCGGCGGCCCGCCTGTCACCTGACATGGCCGACGCTCTCCGCCTGGACGTCTGGCTCGACGTCGCCTGCCTGGTGCGCACCCGCTCGCAGGCCAAGCAGCTTTGCGACGGCGGCAAGGTGGAGGTCAACGGCCAGCGCGCCAAGCCCCACCGAGAGCTGCGGGCGGGCGACCGCATCCGCCTCACGCTGGGCCCCGGCCACCACCGGGAAGTGGTGGTGAAAGGGCTCGCCGACCGCCACATCGCGAAGGCCCAGGCGCGCGAGCTGTACGAGGACGTCACCCCGCCGCCGACTCCTGAGGAACTCGAGCTGCGCGAGCTGCGGCGCTACGCCCCGCCCCCCGCGCCGCCACGCGGCTCGGGCCGCCCCGAAAAGCGCGACCGGCGCCAGATCGAGCGCCTCCGCTCGCGTTGAGCCCGCCAGTTCTGTTCGCGGCTCGCAGTTCACAGTTTGCAGTCGAGAACCGGCAGGTGACCGCTCGTGGTCGCGAGACGCGCGGTGCGAACTGCTGACTGTCAACTGCGAGTTGCACTCAACGCGAACCACTCGGCGGTGCGGCGCAGTCCCTCGGCCAGCGGCACGGCGATGCGGACGCCCAGCTCGCGCTCGAGGCGGGCAGCGGTGATGCACGAGCGGCGCTGCTCACCAGGCTTGGCAGGCCCGTGCACGGCGGGGCGGTCCACGCCGGCGGCCCTCGACAGGCCCTCGTAGAGCTGCACGACGCTGGTCTCGATTCCGGTTCCGACGTTGAAGATCCCGAACCCCGGGCGGCCGAGGGCCGCGAGGTTGGCGGCGACGACGTCGGACACGTACACGTAGTCGCGGGTCTGCAGGCCGTCGCCGTTGATCGTGGCTTGCCGGCCGGAGAGCAGGCGGTCGAGAAAGATCGCCACCACGCCAGCCTCGCCGTGCGGGTTCTGGCGCGGGCCGTAGACGTTGGCATAGCGCAGGCACGTGGCGGCGAGGCCGTACTCGACGTGGAAGAAATACAGGTAGCGCTCGACCGCGAGCTTGGCCACGCCGTACGGCGACAGCGGCCGTGCCGGGTGGTCCTCGTCGGCCGGGAAGCACTCCTGCTCGCCGTACATCGCTCCGCCAGTGGAGGCGAAGACCACCTGGCGGAGCGCGCCGCGGCGCCCGGCCTCGAGCAAGTTGAGCGTGCCGACCACGTTGACGCTGGCGTCGAAGACGGGGTCCGCCACCGAGCGCCGCACGTCCATCTGCGCCGCGTGGTGCACCAGCACCTCGACGCCGGCCTCGCGCACCAGCGCCGCGGCTTCGGGCGAGCGGATGTCGAGAACGTGCAGCTGGGCGCCGGCCGGGACGTTCTCCTTGCGGCCCGAGGAGAGGTCGTCGACAATCAGCACCCGATGGCCGGCCGCCACCAGCGCGTCGGCCACATGGGAGCCGATGAACCCCGCCCCCCCTGTCACGCAGACGGTGCGCGAAGCCATGTGGTCACCCCTTTCCGCTGCCGAACTCGAGGCGCTCCCGCCCCTGGAGCGGGGATTCTACCAGCGGGCCACCGCGGTGGTGGCCGAGGAGCTGCTGGGCAAGCTGCTGGTGCGCCGACTGCCCGAGGGGCTGGTCGGTGTGCGGCTGTACGAGACGGAAGCGTACCTCGGCGTGGCTGACCCGGCCTGCCACACCTTCGGGGGACGCCGCACGCCACGCACCGAGGTGATGTGGGGCGAGGCCGGGCACTTGTACGTCTACTTCACGTACGGCATGCACTTTTGTGCAAACGCCGTGACCCGCCGGGTGGGGGAGCCGGAGGCCGTGCTGCTGCGGGCCGGGGTCGTGGTGTGCGGCGCCGAGTTCGTGGAACGGCGCCGCCGCCGCCGTGATCCGGGCGGCCGGCTGGACGGCCCGGCGCGGCTGTGCCAGGGGCTCGGGCTCGGGCGGGCGGAAAACGGCGCCGACCTCACCTCGGCCGGCGAGGTCTGGGTGGCCGACGACGGGGTGCGGGTGCCGCCGGCGTCGCTCGCGCGCGCCCCGCGCGTGGGGGTGGCGTACGCCGGGGAGGCGGCGAGCTGGCCGCTGCGGTTCCGGCTCGAGCCGGGGGGGGTGGTGGCAGGGGATGCGGCAGGCGGCGGCGCAGGACGCGCAGTACGCGCTCGAGGTCGGGCGGCAACGGTGCGGTGAAGCGCAGCCTCGCGCCGGTGCGGGGGTGGACGAACCCCAGCACGGCGGCGTGCAGCGCCAGCCGGGGCGCGGCGACGGGATCCCGCCGGGGGTCGCCGTACACCCCGTCGCCGAGCACCGGGTGGCCGAGGTAGGAGAGGTGCACGCGTACCTGGTGGGTGCGGCCGGTCCCGAGCGTCGCCTCCACGAGCGTCGCCACCCCCAGCCGCTCGATCGGCGCGAACGAGGTCGCCGCCGGGCGCCCGCCGAGCCCCGGCCCGAGCGCGGCGCGCCGTGCCCCGGGCCGGGGACGGCCGATGCTGCGGTCGACGGTGACAGGTTCGGCCATGTCCCCCGCGGCCAGCGCCAGGTAGCGGCGCTCCACGGCGTGGACCCTGAGCTGGGCGTGCAGGTGCTCGGCGGCCTCGTGGTTGAGGGCGAGCACCATCACGCCAGAGGTGTCGCGATCGAGCCGGTGCACCACCAGCACGCGCCGGTGCGAGCCGGTAGCACGCTCGACGGCGGCACCCACCCGCGCCAGTACCGTGTCGTCCTCCTCGTCGAGCGTCGGGTGGACCACCACGCCGGGGGGCTTGTCAACCACGACCACGTCCTCGTCGAGGTGGAGGAGGCGGATCGGTGCGGTATCCGTTGCCCGCCGGCGCTTGGGGAGGTGCGGGTTGTGCTCGACCATGTCGCCGGCGCCGACCATCGCACCGGGATCGGTCACCACGGCGCCAGACACCAGCACATGGCCGACCTCCACCTCGCGCCGAGCCCGCGAGTACGAACACCCGAGCATGAGCTGCACGCGGCGCGCCAGGCGCACGGGCCGGTCCATGCGGGGAGAGTAGCACCGCGCGCCCACCTGACCGAAAGTTCAGGGTCTTGCGCCGCCGGCCACCACGCAGCACGTGCGCCACGTGCCAGCGCTCCGCTGTTGAGCCAGCAGGCGCCGGGCTGGTTTACATCCCGCCGGAGGCGGGCTAGGGTGGCGCCATGACGGACCGTGACACCGGGGTCGGTGTCCTGCTGGCGCGGGCGACGGCCGCCGGGCTGGCGTGCGGCTGGGTCGCCGCGGCGCTGAGCGAGGGCGAGGAGGGGCCGTACTGGGTGTCGGGCCGGCGGGCCATCGACGGGGACGAAGTGCGGGCCGATCTCTGGTATGACCTCGCCTCGCTCACCAAGCCGCTAGTGACCGCCACTTTGCTGCTGCTCGCCCGCCGCGACGGGCTCGAGCTCGCCACCCCGCTGGCCGAGCTTCTTGGCGAGCTCGACGGCTCGCCGTGGGGGCGCGTCACCCTCGAACAGTGCGCGACTCACACCGCCGGCTTCCCCGCCTGGGAGCCGCTGTACACGGCCGGGACAGGGGCTGCCGCCTACCTCGAGCGCCTGGCGGGCATCCCGCCGGCGGCCGCGCCGGGGGAGCGCTGCGTGTACTCCTGCCTGGGTTTCGTGGCCCTCGGGCTGGCGCTGGAACGGGCCGCAGGGGCCGACATCGCGACGCTCGCCGAGGAGCTGCTCGTGGAGCCGCTCGGCCTGCAGGGAGAGTGCGGCTTCGCACCCGGGCGCGGCGTGGAAGTCGCGGCGGGGGAGCGCGAGTGGTGGGTCGAGCAGGGGCTGCTCGCCGAGCGGGGGCTGGCGGTGGCGCCGCCCGTCGGGCGCGAGGACGCCTGGCCGTGCGGCGACGGCAACGCCCGCGGGCTGGGCGGGGCCGCCGGCAACGCCGGGCTGTTCGGCAGCGCCGCCGCGGTGGCCCGCCTGGCCGCCGAGTACCTGCCGGGTGGCGGCGAGATCCTCACGGCGGAGGAGGCGGACCTCGCGACGCGGTGTCGCACCGCAGGGCTCGCCCAGGCCCGCGGGCTGGGGTGGCAGCTCGCCTCGACCCCCTCCTGCTCGGCCGGGCCGGCGTTGTCGCCGGAAGCGTTCGGCCACACGGGGTTTTCCGGCGTGTCGGTGTGGGTCGAGCCGGCCCGGCGGCTCGTGCTGGTGCTGCTCGGCAACCGCCTGCACCCCGGCGGCCGCACCCCTGACCTGCACCCCCTGCGGCGAGCCTTTCACCGTCTCGCCCGAGCGGAGCGGGAGGGATGAGGCGCGCCTCGTGCCTGGCCCTGGCCGTCCTGCTGGTGCTCGGCTCGCTGGCCGGTGCGGCCGGCGCCGAGGAACCGCCGGCGGAGCTGGTGCGCATCCGGCGCCAGATCGAGGAACTGGAAGGCAGGCTGAAGGCCGTCGAGGCGCAACAGAGCGACCTGGCGGCCCAGCGCCAGCGCCTGGAGGGCGAGCTGAGGCTCGCCGGGCTGCGCCTGCGCGAGTGGGAGGCGGAGCTTGGGCGCGCCGAGGAGGCCGCCGCCGCCGCCGCGGCCGCCGCCGAGCAGGCGAGGCGTGAGCTCGAGCACGCAATCGAGCGCCTGCGGCTGCAGGTGTCGATGCTGGCGGTGCTCGGGCGGGCCGGGCTGTCGCCGCTCGTGCTCCATGCGATGGGGTCGGCGCGCGACGTGCCGGAGCGCATGACCGTCACGCTGGCGCTCGTCGAGGAGGAGCGGCGGCGGCGCGACGAGGTGACGAGGCTCGCCGAGGCCCGCGCCCGCTCCCTGTCGATGCTCTCGCAGCGGAGAAGCGAACTCGAGGCGTTGCGGGCGGAGGGCGCCAGCCGCCGCAGCGCCCTGGAGGCCACCCGCCAGCGCGTCGAGGCCGACCTGCGGAGGCTCGAGCAGCAGCGGCGCGCGGGTGCTGCCGCGCTGGCGGAGGCGCAGGAGGCCGAGACGCGACTCGAGCGGCTGTGGGGCGTGGTGACCGAACGGGACGTCACGGCCGGCTCGTCGGCCAGGCTGCTGCGCGGCGGCATGCCGTGGCCGGTGCGCGGGGCGGAGATCGTGTCGCGTTTCGGAGCCCGCCGCGACCACCGGTACGGCACGGTGACGGTGTCGCACGGCGTCGTGATGGCGGCGCCCAGGGGCGAGCTGGCCCGTTCGGTGGCGGCCGGGAAGGTGGCGTACGCCCAGTTCTTCAAGGGCTACGGCAACCTCGTGATCGTGCAGCACGGCGGTGAGGTCTACTCCCTGTACGCACGGCTTTCGAGTATGCTGGTGCGCGCCGGCGACCGGGTCGCCATGTCCGATCCGGTCGGCGTGGTGGGGCCAGTCGAGGATGAGGAGGGCAACTTCTACCTCGAGATCCGCGTGGGCAAGCAGGCCCAGGACCCTCTGCAGTGGTTGAGGCCGGTCGGCAAGTGAGGTCGGAGTGAAGCTGAGAGCGTGGTTTCTGATCGTTTCGGTGGCGCTGGTGCTGGGCGTGGTGGCGGTGACGATGGGGGCGAGCGCTCCAGCCGGAACGGGGCTGTATCGCCTCGTGGGGCTGGTCGGGCAGGCGGTGGCGCTCGTGCGCTCCTCGTACGTGGAGGAGGTCGACACCGATCGCCTCGAGCTGGGAGCGCTGGCAGGGATGGTGGAGGCGGTCGACCCGGGCGGCGCCTGGGTGCCGGCGGAGGAACTCGAGGCATTCGAGCGGGTCGCCGGTCGCGAGCTGCCGCCTTTCGGCCTCGTGCTCGGCAAGCGCTCGTCGTACCCGTTCGTGCTGCAAGTCCTGCCCGGGTCCCCGGCCGCGGAGGCCGGGCTGAAGCCCGGCGAGATGATCGAGAGGGTCGAAAGTGTTGCGGTGCGAGCCCGCCCGGTGTGGCGGGCGCTGGTCGCCCTCGGCGACGCCGAGCGGGCAGGGCGGGATGTCACGCTCGTGGTCATCGACCGCCAGCTCTCGGGTACGCGCACGGCTGTGCTGAAGGCGGGCGAGCTGCGGCCGGCGGTTCCGACCGTGGAGGTGCGCGACGGCGTGCCTTTGGTGCGGCTCGGGACGGTCGGGCGCGAAGCCGCGGCGGCGCTGAAGGGCCAGCTCGAGGCGCACCGCGATGCCGAGGGTGTGGTGGTCGATTTGCGCCAGCTCGCGCTCGGCGACCCTGCCGCTGCGCCCGAGGTCGCGGCGCTGCTCGTGGGCGGGCGGGTCGAGACGAGGCTCGGCAGGCGCGACGGCGAGGGCAGGACGCTGGCCGCCGAGGCCGAGGCGAGGAGATGGCGGGTGGCCGCCTGCGTTGACCACACGACGGCGCGGGCCGGCGAGCTGGTGGCGCTGCTGCTCAAGGCGAGGGGCGTGCCGCTCGTGGGGTTCCAGACTTACGGCGACACCGGCGTCCGGAGGACCTACCGGACGAGCGAGGGCCGACTCTGGCTGGCCGAGGAGTGGGCGCTCGGTGCCGACGGCAAGCCGCTGCTGGGGAGCGGCCTTGCGCCCGACGAGCTGGTGCGCATGCGGCCCGATGCGGACCCTGTCCTCGACCGCGCCCTGGAGCTCGCGCGTGGCGCCGCGCCCAAGAAAGCGAGCTAGTTCCACTGCCCGCGGCCGCGGCAGCGGCAGCGGCTGGCGCGCCCTGCTGGCCATCGCCTTGCTCGTGGGCGGAGTGTCGGCGGTCGTGGTGCTGTCCCGCCACCAGCGGCGAGAGCCAGAGCCCGTGCCGGCCGCCGAGCAGCCGATCCGCGTGGTGCGCGAGGTGGCGAGCCGCCACGGCTGCCCGGCCGAGGCCGTGTCGGCCGAGGAGCAGGAGGAACCGGGCGGTAGCCTCGTCGTGGTCACCGTGCACGCCGGCCGGGCCTTCCCGGTGGAGCGTTTCAGCCTGGACCTGCAGGCTGCCGTGCACAACCTGGGTGGGCGTCTCGCGCCGAAGCCGCTGGCGGAGCGCGGCGGGTACGGGCTGGCGCGACTCGAGGGCCGGGTGGGCGACACCCGCTGGCGGGTGGTGGTCCTCGGGGAGCCGCCCCGGCCAAGCCCCAGGACGGTGGGGGCGAGACGCTCTCCCGCTGCGCCGGCGCTGCTTCCGGCAGGGGAGGTGAGGGGCCGTCTCGCCGTGGTGCTGGACGACGCGGGCCACAACCTGGAGGTGTGCGAGCAGGCCCGGGCGCTGCCCTCCGACGTGGCGTTCGCCGTGCTCCCGAACACGCCGCACGCCACCGCCGTGGCCGAGTGCCTGGCGGCCCAGCGCCGCGAGCTGCTGCTGCACCTGCCGATGCAGCCGATCGAGGAGGTCGGCGACGGGCCGGGACCGGACGCCATCGAGGTGGGCCTCTCGTCGGCGGAGGTGCGGGCCCGCCTGCAGCGCGCGCTCGGGCGGGTCCCCGGTGTGCGGGGGGTCAACAACCACATGGGCTCGCTCGCCACCGCCGATGCCACCACCATGGAGGCGCTCGCGGTCGCCCTGCGGCCTACCGGGCTCTACTTCCTGGACTCCCGCACCAGCGCCGACTCGGTGGCCGGGGCGGTGATGCGGGAGGCCGGCGTTCCGGTCTTGCGGCGCGACGTCTTCCTGGATGTCGTCGACGACCCGGCCGCCATCCGGCGGATGCTCGCCGAGGCCGCCGAGCTCGGCGAGCAGCAGGGCCAGGCGCTGGCAATCGGCCACGTGCACCCGACGACGCTCAAGCTCCTCGCCGCCGAGCTGCCCCGTCTCGCCGCCCGTCTCGCGCTCGTACGTCCCTCGGCGCTCGCGGCGGGGAAATAGCACCAGGCAAGACGCACGAGCGGGTCGTACTGCCTGATGCCTGGCGGGCGGGGCGGCTTCAGCGGCGCATGATCGAGTCGAGGATCATCATGAACGCCGCCTGCTGCTCCGGCTCGGCCTTTTCGATCACGGCCAGGCAGCCGGAGGCGTCGAACACGCGGTGCAGCTCGTCGGCCGGGTGCGAGGACGAGATGATGACGCGCTTGAGGTTGACGCCGCGCCGTCTGGCCTCGGCCAGGACCGCCTGGCCGTCCATGACCGGCATTTCCCAGTCGAGGAGCATGAGGTGGATGTCCGGCCGCAGCATCTCGCAGGCCGCCACCGGATCCGTGTAGGTCTCGACCGCCGCCCGCGGTCCGTACCGCCTCTCCAGCATGCGGCGCCAGGCCGCGCACTGCAGGGGGGAGTCGTCGATGACGACGACGCGGCGGGGCCTATCTTCGCTCACGCTGCCAGGCGATCCTCCCCCCCACTATCGTAGCAGCCGGCCAGCCGCGCAGGCGCTTCCCGCCGAACGGCGTGTTGCGCGAGAGCGAGCGGAACCGGTCGGGGCTCACGACGGCTGTCTTGTCGAGGTGGAGCAGTGTGATGTCGGCGGGCGAGCCCGGCTTGAGGGTGCCGCCGGGCAGCTTCAAAAGCCGCGCCGGGTTCGTGGACCAGAGCTGGATCCACAGCCGAAGCGGCAGCTTGCGCCGGAGCACGAGAAGGTCGTAGGTGACTGGGACCGCCGTCTCGAGCCCCACCATCCCGAACGGCGCCACGTCGTACTCCTGCGCCTTCTCGTCGGCGTGATGCGGGGCGTGGTCGGTCGCCAGGCAGTCCACCAGCCCGTCCATCACCCCCTGGATGAGCGCCTCGACGTGCTCGGCGGAGCGCAGTGGCGGGTTGACCTTGGTGGCGGTGTCGAAATCGGAATCGGCCACCGCCTGGTCGGAAAGCGCGAGGTGATGGGGCGTGACCTCGCACGTCACGGCCAGCCCCCTGGCCTTGGCCGCCCCGACCATCTCCATGGCGCCCTTCGTGGACAGGTGGGCGATGTGCACCCGCCCGCGCGTCAGCTCGGCCAGCACGATGTCGCGCGCGACCATGACGTCCTCGGCGGCGCTCGGAATCGCCCGCAGTCCGAGCCGCGTGCTCACGGCGCCCTCGTGCATCACACCCCTGGCTGCCAGGTCGGCGTCCTCGCAGTGGTCGATGACCGGCACGTCGAAGAGCTGCGCGTACTCGAGCGCCCGCCGCATGAGGTAGCTGTTGCGCACCGGCTTGCCGTCGTCGGAGAACGCCACCGCCCCGGACCGCACCATCTCGCCGAGCTCGGCCAGCTCCTCGCCGGCCAGCCCTTTGGACACGGCGCCGATCGGGTGGACGCGGGCCAGTCCCGCAGCCTCGGCGCGGGCACGGATGTACTCGGTCACGGGCGCGCAGTCGTTGACGGGTTGGGTGTTGGCCATGCAGCACACGGCGGTGAACCCGCCAGCCACGGCCGCCGCGGCGCCGGAGGCGATCGTCTCCTTGTGCTCGAACCCCGGCTCCCGCAAGTGCGCGTGCATGTCGATGAACCCCGGGGCCGCCACCAGGCCCGCGGCGTCCAGAACCTGCGCGTCCCGGTCCTCGATGCGCTCCCCCAGCCGCGCGATCTTGCCGTCGGCGACCAGGATGTCCAGCCCTTCGTCGAGGCGCTGGGAAGGGTCCACCACGCGTGCGTGCTTAATCAGCAGTCGGCTCACCGGAACCTCCAGCCAGCAGGTACAGCACCGCCATGCGAACCGCGACCCCGTTGGTGACCTGCTCGAGGATCACCGACTGTGGGCCGTCCGCCACCCTGGAATCGATTTCCACCCCGCGGTTCATCGGCCCGGGGTGCATCACCAGCGCGTCCTTCTTGGCGAGCTTGAGCCGCTCGGGCGTGAGGGCGTAAAAGTCGTAAAACTCGCGCGCCGTCGGGAAGTTCATGCGCCCCTGTCGCTCGAGCTGGATGCGCAGCATCATCACCACGTCGGCGCCCGCGATGCAGTCCTCGATGCGGTGGTGGACCTCGCAGCCGAGCGCCTCGATGCCGACCGGGATGAGGCTGGGAGGGCCCGCGACTCGCACCGTGGCGCCCATGCGCGACAGCAGCAGCACGTTGGATCGCAGCACCCGCGAGTGCTGGAGGTCGCCGATGATCGCCACCACCTGCCCCTCGAGCGTGCCGCGGCGGCTGCGGATCGTGAGCGCGTCGAGCAGCGCCTGCGTGGGGTGCTCGTGCGCTCCGTCGCCGGCGTTGACCACCGCCGAGCGGAGGATCTTGGCGAGCTGGTGCGGCACCCCCGGACTCTGGTGGCGGATCACGATGAAGTCGGGCTGCATCGCTTCGAGGTTGAGCGCTGTGTCGATGAGCGTCTCGCCCTTGGTCACCGCCGAGGTCGAGGCCGCGAAGTTGAGCGAGTCGGCCGACAGCCTCTTTTCCGCCACTTCGAACGAGAAGCGCGTGCGGGTGGAAGCCTCGAAGAAGAGGTTCACCACCGTCTTGCCGCGCAGCGCCGGGACCTTCTTGATCGGGCGCTCGGCAATGGCGCGCATCTGCTCGGCGGTGTCGAGGATGAGCTGGATCTCGGCAGGGGTGAGAGGGTCGATCCCTACCAGGTCCTTGCCGCGCAGGCGGACAGCCGGCTTGACGCTCATGGCGCCACCTCCTTGAACAGCCACACGCCCTCCTCCCCGTCCACTTCCTTGATGCGCACCTGGACGTCCTCGGCTCGGGCGGTCGGCACGGTGCGGCCCACGAAGTCGGCGGCGATCGGCAGCTCGCGATGGCCGCGGTCGACGAGCACCGCCAGGCGAATGGCGCGTGGCCGGCCGAAGTCCATCAGCGTGTCGAGGGCCGCGCGCACGGTGCGGCCGGTGTAGAGCACGTCATCGACGAGACAGACGATGCGGCCCTCGATGCTCTCGTCCAGCCGGGTGTCGCGAATGACGGGCTGCTGGTGCGCCGGCCGCCACGGCCCGATGTCGTCCCTGTACAGCGAGATGTCGATGGCGCCCACGGGCGGCTTGTGCCCGGTCGCGGCGCCGATGAGCTCGGCCAGGCGCCGGGCGATCGGGACTCCCCGGGTCTGGACACCCACCATGTACAACCTCTCGTCGTCCTTGACCTGCTCGACGATCTCCGCCGCGAGCCGCTCGAACACGCGAGCAAGCTCCCTCGCGTCAAGCACTTGCACTTTGTGCATGGCACCTCCCTGCGCCTTCGGTTCACCTCGCATCGGGGCTGGATCGTAGCACACCGGGCAGTCGGGCGGCGGAGGGTGGGTGTGGGATAGGATGTGGGGCGAGAGGAGAACGAACATGCGGGACATGGTGTTCGGGTGGCTCGGGGTCCTGCTGCTGGTGGCGGGGAGCGCGGCGCTGGCGGAGGAAGGCGCGTTCGCGACCGCAATCGTCTGCACGGGCGTGCAGGATCGCGCGCCGGTCGGGGCGGCGGAGAGCTTCCCGGCGACGGTGGGGCAGCTCTACTGCTTCTCGGAGGTCAAGGACGGCTCCGGCGCGGTCGTGCACGTCTGGTACTACGGCGAGAAGGAGGTGCGCCGCATCGAGCTGCCGGTGAAGGCGGCGCGCTGGCGCACCTGGTCGGCCAAGAGCATCCCGGCCGCGTGGACCGGAGCGTGGAAGGTGGAGGTCCTGGACACCGCCGGCAACGTGCTCGCCACATCCTCGTTCACGGTCGAGTGAACCGGCCCGTGGGGCGGCCGACCGCGAGCCCCGGACCGCAACCCCTCAGACGCGCCGCAGCCTTCCAGACGGGCCTGTTCGCGGGCTTGCGTTTGGCGGCGGCGGGGCGTATCTCTGCTGAGGGGGGTGCCATGAGCGAGCCGCTGAGCCGCCGGGAACTGCTGGCCGTGGTAGGTGCCGGGGTCGTGGGCGCGATGAGCGCGGGGGCGACGCCGGTGCCTGGGCGCCGCGGCACGGTCGGGGTGGCACGGCTCGGGGGCGCGGCCGACGGCGCAGGGCCGAGCATTGAGGTGGCGCGGCAGGCAATCGGGAGCGCGCTCGCGGCGGCGACCGGCGAGGCGTCGGGCACGGGGGCGGCCAGGCGGCTTTTTGCCGCGAACGACACGGTGGGGATCAAGCTCAACTGCCTGGGCGGGCCGCGCATGTCGCCCCGCCCGGTGCTCGTGGAGGCGCTGGCGGCGCTGCTCGGGGAAGCGGGCATCCCCCCCGAGCGCATCGTCGTGTTCGACCGCTCCTCGCGCGAGCTGGGGCGAGCCGGTTTCGCGATCCGGCGCTCCGGCGGGCCGTTCCTGTGCTTCGGCATCGACAACGACTTCGATCGCGAGCCTTCCAGTCACGGCGCAATCGGTTCGTGCTTCGCGCGGCTGGTCTCGACGACGTGCACGGCGCTGGTGTCGTTCGGTGTCGTCAAGGATCACGACCTGGCAGGCGTGTCGGCAGGGCTCAAGAACTGGTACGGCGTCATCCACAACCCCAACAAGTACCACGACTCCAACTGCGACCCTTACGTGGCCGACGTCGTGAGCCATCCGTTCGTGCGGGGCAAGTTGCGGCTGACCGTGCTCGACGGAGGCGTGGCCCAGTGCCACGGCGGCCCCGCCTACCGTCCCGACGCCACCTGGCCGCTCGGAATGGTCGCGGTGGCCACCGATCCGGTGGCGATCGACGCCTGGGCGTGGAAGGTCATCGACGAGGAGCGGGCGAGGCGCGGCCTGCCGCGTCTCGCCGAAGCCCGGCGGGCGCCGCGCTTCATCGCCACCGCGGCCCGGTACGGGCTCGGTGTGGGCGACCCGGCGGCGGTCAAGGAGGTGCCGGCGTGAGCAGTGAGCTCGACCGGCGGCGGCTGCTCGGCCTGGCGTGCGCGGGGCTCGGGACGTGCCTGCTGCGCCGGGGTGCCGCGGCCGAGCCGGTGGTCGGCGCCACGGTGCCGGGGGACGAGATCCCGGCTCGCGAGGCGTCGTGGTATCGCTCGCTCGGGGAAAGGCGGGTGGAGTGCCAGCTTTGCCCGCGGGCGTGCCAGGTCGCTGATGCCGAGACCGGCGGGTGCGGCGTGCGCGAGAACCGCCGGGGTGTGTACCACACGCTGGTGTGGGGGGCGGCGTGCGCGGTGCACGTCGACCCGATCGAGAAGAAGCCGTTCTTTCACGTGCTGCCGGGCCAGCGGGCGCTGTCGTACGCCACCGCCGGCTGCAATGTCGAGTGCAAGTTCTGCCAGAACTGGGAAATCTCGCAGTTCCGGGCCGAGCAGGTGAAGGCGGTCTACCTGCCTCCCGAGGCGCTGGCGAAGGCGGCTCGGCAGGCCGGTGCCCCGCTGCTTTCAGCCACCTACTCGGAGCCGGTGGTGTTCTGGGAGTACGTCCGCGATGCTGCCGTGGCCGGGCGGCGGCTCGGGGTGCGCTCCACCGTGGTGAGCAACGGGTACATCCAGGAGAAGCCCCTGCGCGAGGTGCTGCCGCTGCTCACCGCGGTCAAGGTGGACCTCAAGGCGTTCCGCGAGAAGTTCTACCGGGACCTCGTGCGTGGCGAACTGGGGCCGGTGCTCAAGGCGCTCGAGATCATCAGGGGCGCGGGGGTGTGGCTCGAGATCGTGGTGCTGCTCATCCCCACGCTCAACGACTCCGAGGCGGAGGTGCGCGATCTCGCGCGCTGGGTCGCGGGCACGCTCGGGCACGAGGTGCCCGTGCACTTTACCCGCTTCCACCCCACCTACCGCCTCACCAACCTGCCGGCCACCCCGGTGGCCACGCTCGACCGCGCCTGGGCGATCGCCCGCGCCGAAGGCCTGCAGTTCGCTTATGTCGGCAACGTCCCCGGGCACGCCGGCGAGAAGACCGTTTGCCCCGGTTGCGGCGAGGTGCTCATCGAGCGCGTCGGCTTCCGGGTCCTTTCCAACCGTCTCCGCGACGGTACGTGCCCCTCCTGTGGCCGTGCCGTTCCGGGGGTGTGGGCGTAGCGAGGCGCCGGGCGGGTGCCGGCGGCTCGGTGATACACTCCGCCGCTGTGGGTGGGGGTTGTATGTCCTATTCGAACCCTGATGTGAACTCGATCATCCGTCGTTCCAGAGACCTGCTCGTGGAGCTTTGTGGCGTGTCGTCGGCCAGCGGGGAACTCGAAGGGCTGCGGCGGGTGGCGATGCGTCTCGGCGAGGAGCTGCGCGCCCGGGGGCTGCAGGCGGAGGTCGTGGAGGAGCCCGGCAGCGATGGCGACCCCCAGCCCGTGCTGGTGGCCAGGGGGCCGGCGGCCGACGAACGGTACCTGCTGCTGGTCGGTCACATGGACACGGTGCTGCCAGCCGTGCCGCCGCGCATCGAGGGGGACAGGTTGATCGCCACCGGTGGGCTGGACATGAAGGCCGGCCTCGTCATGCTGCTCGGCGCTCTCGACGTGCTGGCGGCGCGCGGCCAGCAGCCTCCCGAGGACCTGCTGCTGGTGGCGGTGCCGGACGAGGAAGTGGGCGGGCGGATCTCGGAAAACGTCGTGCGGAAGTGGGGTGCGGGGGCCCGGGCGATGCTGGTGCTGGAGCCGGGCGAGCGGCAGGGGGAGGCGGAGACGCTGGTAGCCGGACGGCGCGGGATGGCGGAGTGGCGGCTGGATGTGACCGGCAGGGCCTCTCACTCTGGCCTGGCCTACTGGGAGGGCCGGTCGGCCACTGCTGCGGCTGCCGACTGGGCGGCGCAGGCACAGGCGCTGTCCGAGCGGGGATCCGGTGTGACCGTGAACGTGGCGCGCCTGATCGGCGGCGATGCCGACTTCGTGAGCAACCTGGCCGCCAACCACGAGCTTCTGGGCTCTCCGCGCCGGCGTAACGTGGTCTCCGACCGCGCGGCGGCCGAGGGCGAGGTGCGGTTCCTGTCGGTCCCGGACCGGGAACGCGTGCTGGGTGCGCTGGCGTCGCTGGCGGAGCGGGTCGCCGCGGCGCACGACGTGAAGATGCGGTTCGAGCGTGGGTTTTCGGTGCCTCCCGTGGACCCGAAGGGACCCGGGGCAGCGCTGGTCGCAAGGACCGTTGCGCTGGCTCGGGCGCGGGGGTGGGACCTCGTGGTCGAGGAGGACCGCGGCGGGATCTCGTTCCCCAACTACCTGGAGGATCCCGGCAGGGTGCCGCTGGTGGACGGCCTCGGCCCGGTGGGGGAGGGCATGCACACCCGCGAGGAGTACGTGAGCTTCGCGTCGTTCGCGCGCCGCATCGAGCTTCTGGCCGACCTGCTCCCTTCGGTGTAGCGGCCCGGCGGCCATGCTGGCACACGCCTGGGCAGCCTGGTCCTCGGCAGCAGCGGCTGCAGTCCTGGCAACGACGGTGCTGGCGGGCTCGTCGCTGGTCGGGTTCTCGCTGCTGCCGCGCCGGACCCGCCGGTGGAGCGGCCGTGTCGTCGTACCGCTGGCCGTCTCGGCGGGGTGGCTGGCCGTGGGCTGGAGCGTCTGGGTCGTCGGGACGCTGGTCGGGACCACTGCTGGCACTTTCGCGGCTTGCGCCCTCGCCGTCCAGGCGCTGCGGGTGGCGCCGGCGTTCGCGCGGCGCCTGCGCGAGTTGGGGCGCCACCTGTGGCGGCTTGCCGCCGCCAGCCCCGTGCTGGCGGTGCTGACCCTGGCCACGGCGGGCGCTGCGGTGCTCCAGGCGGCGTTGCCGGTCGTCGACTCGGACGGGCTTCGTTACCACCTCGCGCTGCCCAAGCTTTACCTCTTGGAGGGGAAGATCACCTTTTACCCCCACGACGTCGTGGGGGGGTTCCCCCAGACCGCCGAAATGCTCTATCTCCTGGTCCTGCGCCTGGATTCGGCGGAAAGTGCGAAGTGGCTGCACCTGATGCTGTTCCTGGGGAGCCTCGCGGTGCTGGCGGGGGCCGTGCACGGCGGCCGGCGCTCGCGCGGGCCTGCGCTGCTGGCGGCACTGGCGTTCGCCGCCACGCCGGTGGCGCTGGCCCAGGCCGGGGCGGCTTTCGTCGATCACGTCGCGCTCTTTCACGTGGCTGTGGCGGCGTTCCTGCTGATCCGGAAGCGGGCCGCCTGGGCGGGGCTGCCGCTCGCCGCGGCGGCGGTGACGAAGGTGACGGTGTGGCCGGCCGTGCTCGTGATCGGGGGTGCGGCGCTGGTTGCGGCGGGACGCGGGCGCCGGCTGCGGGCGGCGGGCGCCGTTCTGTTGCCGGCGGTGCTCGCCTGGCTGCCGTTCGGCCTCCGAAACACCGTGGCGACCGGGGATCCCTGGTACCCGGTGGGGCTCGGCCTCCTCGGCAAGCCCATCCCGGGGCTCGCCGAGGGCGCACTCCGGTATGCGACGCAGTTCAACGCAGGCGTCGGCGGCTTTCTCGGCATCGCGTGGGGCGAGACGCTGGCCGCGCGGGGGGACGAGATCGCCGGCTGGCACCACCTCGTTGGCCTGCTGGCGCTGCTCGTCGCCGTGAAGGTCCGCCAGGCACGCTGGCTTGCGGGCGTGATCGTGGCGTATGGAGTGCTCGGGTTGTGGTTCCACCCGCCGACGCGCTACTTGCTGCCGGCGATGTGGGCACTGGCTGCCTGTGAGGGCATGGCGGTGGCTCGCCTGCCGGGGAGAGTCTGGGTGCGGGCTGCAGCGCTGCTGTGCGTGCCGTCGGCGATCGTCGCCTGCACGGTGGTCGCGACAACGTTCGGTCCCTGGAAGTACCTCGGCGGGGCGCTCGACCGGGAAGCGTTCCTCGCTGCGACGGTTCCCGCGTACCGTGCTGCACGGCTGGCCAGCCGCGAGGCCGGAGCGGGGAAGATCATGGCGCTCGACTTTCCGGCACCGTTTTATCTCGACCGCCCCTGGATCGCCGAGGGGATCCTGCTCGATCCGCCGCTCCGCGCCTGGCTGCGGGAGGTGCGCTCGGGCGCCGAGATCCTGGAGCGGCTGCGCGCCGAGACGGTTTCGGTGGTGATCGTGACTCCGGGGTACGGTGGCGGCACCGTCCGGAGCCTGCTCCCGCTCGCGGCCGACGCCCGGGAGGGACGACTGGTCGCAGACTTGCGTCGGCGGCTTGAGCGGGTGGCGACGGTGGACGGCGTCGACGTCTACCGCGTCCCGAATCCGTAGCCGCGGGCGATCGCGGCAGCCTCTGGCACGCCGGCGAGCGTGGCCAGGGCCGCCAGCGCGACAACCTCCGCATCGAGCGTTGCAGCAATGTCCACGCCCGGGGAGCGGCGGCGCGCAGGTCGAGGGGAACGGTGGGGGAGCGCCCCGGGCTCTCGACCGGGCGGGGGAGGGGCTTGACGCGCCCGTATAATGCGCCCGCCCGGGAGGCGGATCGTGAAGAAGAGCCCCGATGTGTTCGTCATCGCCTTTTGTCTCATCATCTTGGCGGCTGTCCTGACGTGGGTCCTGCCGGGCGGCCGTTACGAGCGAGAGCAAATCAAGGTCAAGGAAACCGTGCGGGAGGTCGTCAAGACCGGCTCCTTCCAGACCATGCCCTCGAAGCCGCAGATCGGCGCGATCTTCACGGCGCCCGCTCACGGGTTCCTCAAGCTCGGGTCGGTCATCGTCTTCATCTTCATCGTCGGCGGGGCGTTCAACATCCTCAACGACACGGGGGCGATCGCGGCCGGCATCCACCAGCTCGTGAGGGCTCTGCAGCAACGCGCGTACTTGATCATCCCGATCGTCATGACAGTTTTCTCGTTCTTCGGGGGAGCGTTCGGGATGTGCGAGGAGGCCATGCCGTTCGCCTTGATTCTGGTGCCGATGGCGATCAGCCTGGGGTATGACTCGATCGTCGGGGTGTGCCTGTCGTTCGTGGCTGCCGGCGTGGGGTTCGCGGCTGGGTTCATGAACCCGTTCACGGTGCAAATCGCGCAAGGCATCGCCGGCCTGGAACCGCTCACGGGTCTAGGCTACCGGCTGGTCGTGTGGGCGGTGGCGACGGCGTTCACGATTGCCTGGGTCATGGTCTACGCCGCCCGGATCAAGGCCAACCCGGAGCGCAGCATCATGTACGAGCTCGACCAGGCGCGCCGCGCCGAGCTCGAAAGGAGTGAGGAGGAGCACAAACACTTCACGTGGCGGGACGCGGTGTGTCTCCTCATCCTCGGGGCGGCGATCGTCGGCCTGATCGTCGGCGTCACCAGGCTCAAGTGGTACATGCTCGAGCTCGCCGGGCTGTTCCTGGCCATGGGCGTGGCCGCAGGTCTGGCCGCGGGGATGGGCCCCAACAAGGTGGCGAAGTCGTTCATCACGGGAGCCAAGGACATCGCCGGGGCGGCGCTGATCGTGGGGTTCGCGGGGGGCATCATCGTCATCCTCGAAAACGGCCAGATCCTCGACACGATCCTGTACGGCATGGCGTCGGTGACGTCGCGGCTCGGCGGCGTGCTGGCGGCGCAGTCCATGTTCCTGCTGCAGACCATCCTCAACTTTTTCATCCCCTCGGGCTCCACCAAGGCGGTGCTGACGATGCCGCTGCTCGCGCCGCTGGCCGATCTCTCGGGGGTGACGCGCCAGACCGTGGTGCTCGCCTACCAGCTGGGGACCGGGTTCACCAGCATGATCATCCCGACCTCCGGGGTGACCGTCGGCACCATGGCGCTGGCCAAGATTCCTTACGAAAAGTGGGTGCGGTGGCACTGGCCGCAGCAGGTCGCGTTCGCGGTGCTGTCGCTGCTGGCGCTGGTGTGGCCGGCGCTGTCGGGGTGGAACTGAGCCGCGCGGAGGGGGGGACGAGGGAGAGGGGTACGCCCCTCGACCTTGACCGGACGGGCCGCCCCGAGGCGGGCGGTACGCCGGGCGGTCCCGTGAGCGGCCGGGGGGTGTGGAGCCTTGCAGCGCTCGGGGTCCTGGCCGTGCTCGTGGCGGGCGCCAGCGGCGAGGCCGACTCGCTGCGTGCCAGGCGAAAACTCGATCGGGGGGCGGGGCGCGAGCGGCTCGTGGTTGGCAACCCCGGCGAGGTGACCACCCCTGTGGCGGGCGGGGCGGTTCTCATCGGCGGCGGGTCGGACCGTGTTTCGGAGGCAGCGTTTCGGCTGCTGATCCAGCAGTCGGGCGGGGGCGACCTGGTCGTGCTGCGGGAAGACAAAGACCCCGGCTACAACCAGTTCATCTTCGACCTCGGAGGGCTCGATTCGGTCGAGACGCTCGGCGTCGGCTCGCGCGAGGAGGCGGAAGATCCCCAGGTGGTGGTGACGGTTGCCAACGCCGAGGCGATCTTCATCGCGGGCGGCGACCAGGGCGCTTACGTATCCGCCTGGGACGACACGGCGCTGGAGGCGGCCGTCGACGCCGCCATCGCGCGCGGTGTTCCCATCGGCGGCACGAGCGCGGGCCTCGCGGTGCTGGGAGCGTTCGACTTCACCGCGCTCAACGGCACGGTGTACTCCTCCGAAGCGCTGGCCGACCCGTACAACCGGTACATGACGCTCGGGCGGACCTTTCTGCAGGCCCCGCACCTCGCCGCGACGATCACCGACTCGCACTTCGTCGCGCGCGATCGGATGGGTCGGCTGGTGGCGTTCCTGGCTCGGATCGTGCAGGACGGGTGGGCACCCGAGGCGCGGGGCATCGGCGTCGACGAGCGGACCGCGCTGCTCGTCGCGTCGGACGGGACGGTCACGCGCGTCGGGGAAGGGGCGGCGTACATGCTGCGCACCCCCGGCCCGCCCGAGTTGTGCGCGCCCGGGCAGCCGCTGCGCTTCCACAACGTGGGCGTCTACCGGCTCACCGGGGCCGCCACGTTCGATCTCGTGACGTGGCAAGGCAGTGGCGGCCTCGCCTACACCGTCTCGGCGGCCGACGGCCGCCTCACCTCCACGGCCCCGGGCGGCTCGCTGTACTGACGCCGCACCGGTAGGCGCGATCCTCGGCACTCGTCCGCCGTGCAGCGGTCGGCGGATGTGAAGGAGGTGGGGAAGGCCGGGCACGGCGTCGACACTCTTGACCGGGAGCACAGGACTCACGGCGTTGATGGCAGGCCGAGGGGAGGCAGTCATGCCATCTCTGGACCGGGCGGGGGGGAGTGGTTCGCCCCCCTTGACAAACGGATGGGCTGGGCTTATGGTTGGGGTGGTTGGATTTTATATCGAATATCGAGGTGCTCATGCTCGCCCCCGGCCGCGAACCCAGCCCGAAGCAGCTCCAGCAGTGGGTGATGGACCGCCTCCGCAACGACATCCTGGAAGGTCGGCTGAAAGCCGGGGAGTGGCTGCGCCAAGAGCGCCTCGCCCAGGAGTACGGCGTGAGCCACATGCCGGTGCGGGAAGCGCTCAAGCAGCTCGCGGCCGAGGGGCTGGTCGAGCACGTGCCGTACAGGGGCGTGCGGGTGCAGCAGTTCACGGTCGAGGACGTGGAGGACCTGTACTCGTGTCGGGCGTACATCGAGGGACAGGCGGCGCGGCATGCGACGATGCACATTTCCGACCAGGACATCCGGGAGATGCGGGTACTGCACCAGCGGATGGCGCGCTGTGTCAGCCCCGAGACGCTGCCCGAATACCGCGAACTCAATCGCCGCTTTCACGCCATCCTCTACGCTGCCTGTGAGCGGCCGTTTTTGAGCCGCCTCCTGAGCCAGCTCTGGAACGCTTTTCCGCGCATGCTGTGGAACTCGTTCGCGCAGGTGGCCGCGTCCTCCGTGCCGGGCCGGGATGTCGCCGACACGGCGGAGCACGAGGCGATCCTGGTCGCGCTCGAGGCGCGCGACCCGGAAGCCGTCGAGTCGGCGATGCGAAACCACATCCTGGCGGCAGGCCGCGAACTGGTGGCGGCGTTGCGCAACGGCGGGGAGCAACCAACATGAACGGCGCGCAGGAGATGGCACAGGGCGAATCTGGCTCGCGTGCCGTTGACGGAATGACCCGCGCGGGCGGGGACGTGAGCGCAGCTTGCGGGGCGGGGCGGTCACGGACGGGCGAGCCCCATCGGGAGGAGAAATGCGCAGCGAGGTCGTAGTCACGTTGTCGCTGGCCCTGGCACTCGCGCTGGGCGTCGCACCCCTGCTCGCCCAGAGCACGACCTCGGGCAGCCTGCAGGGTACTGTCAAGGACACCGACGGTGGCATGCTGCCCGGCGTGTCCGTCACCGCCACGTCGGCGGCGCTGGTGGCCGGAAAGATGGTCACCTTCACCGACGAGAGGGGAGCGTTCAGGTTTCCTTCGCTGCCGCCCGGTACCTACACCCTCGAGGTCGAACTCTCCGGCTTCCGTACCCTGCGCCAGGAGGGTATCCGCTTGGGCCTCGGCCAGGCGCTCTCGCTCGCGATCACCATGGAGCTGGCCGGGGCAGTCGAGGAGGTCACGGTCACCGGTGATGCCCCGCTCGTCAGCGTCGTGTCGAACACGGTGTCCAACAACCTTACCCAGGACTTCATCGAACGCCAGCCCTTGCCACGCGACGTCAACCAGCTCATCAACTACACCCCGGGAGTGAACAACGACCGCGCCTTCGGCGCCACGCAGGAAAACGCCAACGCCTACAACCTGGACGGCATGAGCGTCTCCGACCCGGGGTCGGGCCAGCACTGGCTGCTCCCCAACCTCGACTGGCTCAAGGAAGTGCAGGTCATGGGCCTGGGTGCGGCGGCCGAGTACGGCGGCTTCACCGGGGCAATGCTCAACATGGTCACGAAGTCGGGCGGCAACGAGGTCTCGGGCGACATCCGCGCCTATTACACCGGTGGCAGCCTCACCTCGGACAACGCGCCCGAGGGGTTCAAGTACACCAGCGAGAAGGAGTCGGACTACGACCTCTCGGTCGCGGTCGGAGGCGCCTTCGCCAAGGACAAGCTGTGGTACTTCGTCTCGGGGGAAGAAGTGCGGACCAAGACCAAGCCGTTCCTCTCCTCCGATGTCCCGGCGGCCGAGAGGAAGACGGAGAAGACTGATCTCTCCCGCTACATGGCCAAGTTCTCGATCCAGGCCAACCCGTCCAACACGATCGTGATCCTCGGCAGCTACGACGGCAAGTACGTCGATTACCGCGGCCTCTCGGATGTCCGTCTGGCCTCCGCGGCCACCAAGCAGGAGTCGCCGAACATCACCGGCTCCCTGCGCTGGGAGTCGATCGTCAACGCCTCGAACTTCGCCTCCATCAACATCACGGCGTTCAAGGGCACCGACGACCGCTTGCCGTACCACGGCAACCGCCCCGGGCGGCAGGACGACTACACCGGCTACTACTGGGACAACAACGCCTTCACTCTCAAGCAGGACAAGACCCGACTGGCCGCCGACCTGGCGTGGAACCTTTTCGCCGAGGGGCTGTTCGGCGGTGACTCGCACGCCTTCAAGTTCGGGCTCTCGTACGAGGACGCGAGCCACACCGAAAAGCGCACCCGCAACGGCGGCTTCACGTACTACGATGACTCCTCGTACTGTGGCAGCGTTGCTGCCTACTTTGCCGACCCGTTCTGCGGCGTTTACTCCTCCGATCGCGGCGACGAGATCAACCTCCAGGGCGTGCAGAAGGGGATCCACCTCTTCGCCCAGGACTCGCTCAAGTGGGGCAACCTCACGGTCAACCTGGGCGCCCGCTACACGAAGTACACGGCCGGCTTCGATAACGGCAAGAGCGACGTGTACGAGGTGGACGCGATCGCCCCGCGCCTGGGCATCGTGTACGACCTTTTCGGCAACGCGCGTTCGGCGGTCAAGGCCCACTACGGCCGCTACTACGCCGGCATGTTCACCTACATGTACGACCGCGAGGCCTCGGGTCAGGCGTTCACGCCGTACGAGATCTGGGACTACAACTTCTCGACTGGTCAGTTCGACAAGCTGGTGCGCCGCACCCCCAATTCGGCGGCGATGGACTCCGACATCTCGCACCCGTACATCGACCAGTACCTGCTGTCGTTCGAGCAGCAGCTCGGGCGCGACATGAGCCTGGGGTTCGACTTCACGTACCGCAAGGACTTCGACATCATCGCGATGGTCAACGTCAACGACGACTACGATGCGCTGACGGCTCCCAACAACCCGCTCACCGGCGGCTCGACCCCGTTCTTCGACCTGTTGTCCAACCCCCAGTTCGTCCTCAGCAACCCGGACCAGGCATACCGCAAGTACCGCTCGTACACCGCCCGCTTCGAGAAGCGCTACTCGCACGGCTGGTCGGCGCGCGCCTCGGTGGTGTGGGCTGACCTCAAGGGCAACGCCTTCGCCAGCAACTCGTACGTCTCCGAGTGGGCGGACCGGAACGGCCAGGTCAATGCGGACGGCAAGCTCCCGGGCTTCTCCGAGTGGGAAGTCAAGCTCTCCGGCTCGGTCGACCTGCCGTGGGGGATCGAGGGCAGCGCCTACTACACCTTCCTCTCCGGCGAGTACTGGACGCCGTACGTGCGCGTCCGGGGGCTGTACAAGAACGACCGAACCAACGTTTACATGGAGAAGAGGGGGTCGCGACAGCTCGACGATCGGCACCTAGTGGACCTGCGGTTACTCAAGGCGTTCACCTTCGGGAAGGGGCTCAAGCTTTCGGTGTTCGCGGACGGGTTCAACATCTTCAACTCCAACACCGTGACCGGCGTGGACGCCCGCTGGGGCGAGTACCGGTACAACTACAGGGACCACCCTGCAGGCTCGACGTGGCGACCTCGCGCGGCGTTCGGCGCTCCCACCGAGGTCGAGTCGCCGCGTGAGGTCCGGCTCGGTGTGAAGCTCTCCTTCTGACCCTGCTGTGGTGTGTGGCATTCGGGCGGCCCTCTCGGCCGCCCTCTTTCTTTTCGGGCTCTGTGTGCTCACCTCGTATGCGGCCTGTGACCCCTGACACGCTTCCCGCGTCCGCGAGCTTGCTACGATAACGACCCGCGGGTGGAGGCGGCGTGAAGCGCGAACTCGAGAAGCTGAGCAGGCCGTGCGTCGAGGCGCTGGACGAGATCCTGGGCGTGCCGCTGCCGGTGCTCGACGATGGCTTCGTGAGAGTCGTCGACTACATGGGGAACGACCGGGCGATCGTACAGGCGGCACGCGTCTCGTACGGCGCCGGCACCAAGCACGTGCAGGAGGATCGCGGGCTCATCCGCTACCTCATGCGACATCGCCACACCACGCCGTTCGAGATGTGCGAGCTGAAGCTGCACGTGCGGGTGCCGATGGACGCCTGGCGGCAGTGGATCCGCCACCGCACGGCGAGCGTCAACGAGTACTCCACCCGGTACTCGGTGGCAATCGATGCCGCGGTGCTCACCGAGCCGCACGCCTGGCGGCTGCAGTCCGGCGAGAACAAGCAAGGTTCGGCCGGGTTGCTCGAAAGGGAGCGCGGGGAGGTGCTCTCCCGCCAGGAGCGCGAGCTGCACCGCCTGGCACGTGAGGCGTACGAGGCGCGGCTGGCGCTCGGCGTGGCGCGCGAGCAGGCGCGCAAGGACCTGCCGCTGTGCACCTACACCGAGGCGTACTGGAAGATCGACCTGCACAACCTGCTGCACTTCCTCGACCTGCGCATGGACCTGCACGCGCAGGAGGAGATCCGGGCGTACGCCTCGGTGATCGGCCACGAGATCGTCAAGCGCTGGGTGCCGCTCACCTGGGACGCGTTTCTCGACTACCGGTTCCTGGCCATGCACCTGTCGCGCGCCGAGGCGGAAATCATCGGCTTTGTGGCCCGCGGCGACGTCGGCGCCGCCATCGAGACGGCCCGCGCGCTGGGCTGGCTGGAGCGCAGCTCCGCCGGTCTCAAGCGCAACCGCGAGCGCGCCGAAGCGGAGGAGAAGCTTGCCCGGTTGGGTCTGGCGCCGCCTTGGAGGAAGTAGGCCAGGGGGACGAGTCCGCCGGCGCCTGCGATCCGGGTCGTGCAAGGCGCCGGAAAATGAACGAGGTGGGCCGGAAAGCCCACCTCGGCGTGCTCGTCGAACTGCGGATGGACGCTCTCGCCGCTACGGTCGCCACCCCGCCAACAGTCGCTGGTAGTTGGCGCGGGTGAACGCCTGCGGGCTCGGGGAGCGCCGCAGGCTCATGGAGCCGATCGCCTGCTGTACCGACTCGTACTCGTGCGCCTCGAACCAGTTCTGCATGACGTCGCGGATCACCTTGACCTGCTCTGGTCCGCGCGCGAGCAGCACCGACACGAGCTGCACGGCACTGGCGCCGGCCATGAGCGCCTTGATGGCGTCGTGGGCGGTGTGCACGCCGCCGGTCACCGCGAGGTCGACCTTGACCTGCCCGGACAGGATCGCCAGCCAGCGCAGCCGGAGCAGCAGCTCGGCCGAAGTCGACAGCTCGAGGTGGACCTTCGGCTCCAGCGCCTCGATGTCGATGTCGGGCTGGTAGAACCGGTTGAAGACCACGAGCGCGCCTGCGCCGGCCAGCTCGAGCTGCCGGGCGAGGTTCGGGATCGACGAGAAGAACGGCGACAACTTGACGGCGATCGGGAGCTTCACGGCGCCCCTGACGGTGCGGACGATGTCGAGGGTGCGCCGCTCGACCTCCTCGCCGGTCTCCCACGGCTGGGTCGGCAGGTAGTAGACGTTGAGCTCGATGGCGTCGGCGCCGGCCTGCTCGACGTGCCTTGCATAGTCGAGCCACCCGGCGGGCGTGACGCCGTTGAGCGAGCCGATCACCGGCAGGCCCGTGGCCTCCTTCACCTTGCGAATCTGCTCGAGGTAGCGCTCGGGCCCGAGCCGGTACTCCTCCGGGCTCGGGAAGTACGAGAGCGCCTCGGCGAACGACTCGGCGTGCAGCTCCATGTCCATGATCGTGCCGAGCTGCTCGCGGGTGATCTGCTCCTCGAAGATCGAGTGCATGACGATGCCGCCGACGCCGGCCTCGGCCAGCCGCTTGACGGCGTCCAGGTCGTCCGCGAGCGGGGATGAGCCGGCCAACAGAGGGTTCGCGAGCTTCAGGCCGAGATACGAAGTGGAAAGATCCATGTCGTCCCCCCTTCTCAGTTTCCGGAGCCCGAGGGCTCGCCTTCGGTCCTGACGGGCATGGTGAGCTTGGCGAGGTGCTCGTACCAGGCGAAGCGGTTGGTGACCTCGCGCTGCGCCGCCTGCATGAGGTGGCGGAAGTGCTCGGGGTTGGCCTGCTCGACCATGCGGTAGCGCGTCTCGTTGCGCACGTACTGGGCGAGTGGGAGCTTGGGCGCGGCGGAATCGAGCTTCAGCGGGCTCTCGCCGGCCTCGATGCGCCGCGGGTCGAAGCGGTACAGCGGCCAGTACCCGGTCTCCACGGCCAGGCGCTGCTGCTCGCAGCCCTGGGCGAGGTCGAAGCCATGGGCGATGCAGTGGCAGTAGGCGATGACGAGCGACGGCCCCGGGTAGGAGTCGGCCTCCTGGAACGCCCGCACCGCCTGAGCGTCGCGGGCGCCGAGGGCGACCCGCGCCACGTAGACGTTGCCGTAGGCCATCGCGATCATGCCGAGGTCCTTCTTGGGCTGCGACTTGCCGGCCATTGCGAACTTGGCGGCGGCACCCAGCGGGGTGGCCTTCGAGGCCTGGCCGCCGGTATTGGAGTAAACCTCGGTGTCGAGCACCAGCAGGTTGACGTCGCGGCCCTGGGCGATGACGTGGTCGAGGCCGCCGTAGCCGATGTCGTAGGCCCACCCGTCGCCGCCGACGATCCACACCGACTTCTTGACGAGGTATTCGGCGAGGGCGTCGAGTCGCCTGGCCTCGGGCGACCCGATGGTGGCGAGCCTCGAGCGCAGCGCCGCGACCCGCTCGCGCTGAGCGGCGATCCCGGCCTCGCTCGACTGGTCGGCGCCCAGCAGCTCGTCGACGAGGTTTTCGCCGATCTGAGCGGCCAGCTGACCGAGCAGGTGGCGCGCCTGGTCGAGGTGCGTGTCGATGGCCAGGCGGTAGCCGTAGCCGAACTCGGCGTTGTCCTCGAACAGGGAGTTGTTCCAGGCCGGGCCGCGGCCGTTGGCGTCCTGTGCGTACGGCGTGGTCGGCAGGTTGCCGCCGTAAATCGAGGAGCAGCCGGTGGCGTTCGCGATCAGCGCCCGATCGCCGAAGAGCTGGGTGAGCAGCTTGACGTACGGCGTCTCGCCACACCCGGCGCAGGCGCCGGAATACTCGAACAGCGGCCGGAAGAACTGGGAGCCCTTGACATCCACCTTGATGGCGGCGCGATCGGGGTCCGGCAGCGCGAGGAAGAACTCGTAGTTGGCGCGCTCCGTCTCGCGCAGCGGCATCTGGGGTGCCATGTCGAGCGCCTTGTGCCTGGGGTTGGTCTTGTCCTTGGCCGGGCAGATCACCGCGCAGAGCGTGCAGCCGGTGCAGTCTTCCGGCGCGACCTGGATCGTGTACCGCATCCCCTTGAACTCGGGTCCCCTGTACTCCGTGGACTTGAACGTCTCGGGCGCCCCCGCGAGTTGCTCGGGCTCGTAGACCTTGGGCCGGATCGCGGCGTGCGGGCAGATCGCCGCGCACTTGTTGCACTGGATGCAGACGGCCGGATCCCAGACCGGGATTTCGAGCGCGATGTTGCGCTTCTCCCACTGGGTCGTGGCCGTCGGCCAGGTGCCGTCGACCGGAAACGCGCTCACCGGCAGGAGGTCGCCCTTGTTGGCCATCATCACGGCGGTGACGTTGCGAACGAGTTCCGGCGCCCGGTCCGAGACGATCGGAGGCCGGGTGCGGGTGGCGGTGACGGCCGCGGGCACCGCGACCTCGTGGAGGTTGGCGAGCGTCGTGTCGACGGCCTCGAAGTTCTTCTGGACGACGATGTCACCCTTCTTGCCGTAGGTCTTCTTGATCGCCTTCTTGATCTGGCCGATCGCCTCCTCGCGGGGAAGCACGCCGGAGATGGCGAAGAAGCAGGTCTGCATGATGGTGTTGATGCGCACCCCCATGCCGGTCGAACGGGCCACCTCGTAGGCGTCGATCACGAACAGCCGGAGCTTCTTCTCGATGATCTGCTCCTGCACCTCGCGCGGCAGCTCGTCCCATACGCGGTCGGGGCCGTACGGCGAGTTGAGCAGGAACGTCCCGCCGGGGGCGGCGTACGCCAGCATGTCGTACTTGTCGAGGAACACCCACTGGTGACAGGCCACAAAGTTGGCGCGCTTGATGAGGTACGCCGAGCGAATGCGGCGGGGGCCGAAGCGCAGGTGCGAGATCGTCACGGCGCCGGCCTTCTTCGAGTCGTACACGAAGTAGCCCTGGCCCCAGTTGTCGGTCTCCTCGGCGATGATCTTGATCGAGTTCTTGTTGGCGCCCACCGTGCCGTCGGCGCCGAGGCCGAAGAAGACCGCACGCTTGACGTCGTCGGGCTCGATGTCCAGCTCCGCGTCGAACGGCAGCGACAGCCGCGTCACGTCGTCGAGGATCCCGACCGTGAAGTGGTTGCGGGGCTCGTCCTTGGCGAGCTCGTCGTAAACCGCCTTCAGCATGGCCGGCGTGAATTCCTTGGAGGAGAGGCCGTAGCGGCCCCCTACAACCTTGGGGCAGTGCACGAAGCGGGAGGTCCCCTGCTCGTGCGCCTCGCGCAGGGCGGCAATGACGTCGAGGTACAGCGGGTCGCCGATGGCGCCGGGCTCCTTGCAGCGGTCCAGCACGGCGATCGCCTTGACCGTCACCGGCAACGCCTGCACGAAATGCTTCACCGAGAACGGCCGGTACAGGCGCACCCGCAGCACCCCGATCTTCTCGCCGCGGGCCCGCGCCCAGTCCACGTACTCCTCGGCGGTGTCGCCGCCCGAGCCCATGATCACCACCACGCGGTCGGCCTCGGGGTCGCCGTGGTAGTCGAAGAGGTGGTAGTGGCGGCCGGCGAGGGCGGCGAAGCGATCCATCTCCGCCTGCACGAGATCGGCGCACGCGAAGTAGTAGGGGTTGCACGCCTCGCGAGCCTGGAAGAAGGTGTCGGGGTTTTGCGCCGTGCCGCGCAGGAGCGGCCGGTCCGGCGTCAGGCAGCGGGCGCGGTGCGCCGCCACCAGCTCGTCAGGGATCATGCTGCGCACGTCGTCGTCGGTCAGCTCCTCGATCTTGGACACCTCGTGCGAGGTCCGGAAGCCGTCGAAGAAGTGCAGCATCGGCACGCGCGAGCGGAGCGTGGCGGCCTGGCCGATGAGGGCGAAGTCGTGGGCCTCCTGGACCGAGCCGGAAGAAAGCATCGCGAACCCGGTCTGGCGGCAGGCCATGACGTCCGAGTGGTCGCCGAAGATCGACAGGGCGTGAGTCGCCACGGTGCGAGCCGAAACGTGCATGCAGTACGACGTCAGCTCGCCGGCGATCTTGTACATGTTGGGGATCATGAGGAGCAGGCCCTGCGAGGCCGTGAAGGTGGTGGTGAGCGCCCCCGCCTGGAGCGCGCCGTGCACGGCGCCCGCGGCGCCCGCCTCGGACTGCATTTCCTGGACGAGCGGCACGATCCCCCAGATGTTCTTCCTGCCCTGTGCCGACCACTCGTCGGCAAACTCACCCATGTTGGACGAGGGCGTGATCGGGTAGATGGCGATCACCTCGTTGGTGCGGTGGGCGACGGACGCGGTCGCCTCGTTCCCGTCGAGGGTGATCATGCGTCGGACGGCCATGACGTTCCTCCCTTTCTCTTGCCTGCGCTGCACTTCCAGTTGTCGCTGGAGGTCAGTGCCGGAAACGGTCCATCACGTGGTACGTGAACCATTTCACAGCGCGCAGTCTAGGCGCGGCCCCCCCGCTTGGCAAGCCCACGCCGGGGCGGTGCGAGCCGCGGCGGCCGGTCCCCCTGGCGTCCCGGCGGGACCTCCGGTACTCGCGGTCCCCGGGACGGTGGTACTTTCCTTGCATGGACGTCTGGGTCGTCGCGGCGTTTGCCTTCGTCTACCTCGGCATGATCCTGGGCGAGATCCCGGGCCTGGCTCTCGACCGCACCGGGGTGGCGCTTTTGGGTGCGCTCTTTCTCCTCGCCACCGAGCAGGTCACTCCCGCCGGGGCGTGGGAGGCGATCGACGTGCCGACGATCGGCCTGCTGCTCGGGCTCATGGTGGTGTCGGCGCAGTTCCGGCTGGGCGGTTTCTACTCTGAGGTGACCCGGCGCATCGTCGCCGCCGACGTGCCGCCCCGCATCCTGCTCGCCCTCGTCATCGGCGTCTCGGGCCTGCTTTCGGCCGTTCTGGCCAACGACATCGTGTGCCTCGCCGTCACGCCCCTGCTCGTCGAGGGATGTGCGCACAAGGAGCTGGATCCCAAACCTTTCCTGCTCGGTTTGGCGTGCGCCGCCAACGTCGGGTCGGCGGCCACGCTCATCGGCAACCCGCAAAACATGCTGATCGGCCAGAAGCTCGGTCTGTCGTTCGCCGGCTACCTGCTGGACGGCGGCGTGCCGGCGCTGCTGGGCCTGGGCGCGACGTGGTGGATCATCTGCCGGCTGACCGGCGACCGCTGGCACGCGGCGAGCGACATCCCCGCCGTCGAGCACGTCCCGTTCGACCGCTGGCAGACCCAGAAGGGTCTCGTCGTGCTGGGGCTCGTCATGGCGGGTTTCCTGTTCGCCCCGATTCCCCGCGAGGTGCTGGCGCTGACCGCCGCCGCCGTGCTGTTGACCTCGCGACGCATGGCCTCGCGCGACCTTTTGGGGCTCGTGGACTGGCACCTGCTCGTGCTTTTCGGCGGGCTCTTCATCGTCAACTTCGCCGTCGCCGACCGGGGGCTTTTGGCCGTCGCGACCGGGTGGCTCCACGGCGCAGGCATTCACCCCGAGGCGCCCGCGTTGCTCTTCGTCGTCACCGTCGTGCTCTCGAACCTCGTTTCCAACGTCCCGGCGGTCATGCTGCTTCTGCCGCAGGCCACCCATCCCGTCGCCGGGCCGCTGCTGGCGCTCTCCTCCACGCTCGCCGGCAACCTCCTCCTTGTCGGCTCGATTGCCAATCTCATCGTCATCGATCAGGCCGGCCGGCTGGGGGTGAAGATCACCTGGCGGGAGCACGCCCGGGTGGGTGTCCCGGTGACGCTGGCCACCCTCGCCATCGCTGCCGCCTGGCTGTGGCTGCGAGCCTGAGACCGAGCCCCCGCCCGACCGGGCAGCTGGGGATCGACGGCCGGCCAGAGGACTCCGGAACTCTCCGTTGACCGATCACGGCCATCCGTGCCTTCTCTTGCCTCGTGCTTCGTGCCCGGCAGCGCGGGCGGTGCTCAAGAGCCAAAGCCGGCCATCATGCGCCACGAGACGAGCAGGTCCACCATGTTGCGCAGGCGGCGGCAGAGAATGCAGTCGAGCAGGCGCAGGAACTGCGCTGCGGCCGTGGGCGGGAGGCTGAGGATCTCCTCGAGATCGGCCTGGGTGAGCGTCAGCACCGTGCAGGCGTCGAGGTGGGCGCGGGCGTCGGCGCTGCGCGGCTGGTCGTCGACCAGTGCCATTTCGCCGAACACCTCGCCGCGCTCGAGCACCGCCAGCGTTTCCTCGCCCATTTCCGGCAAGCGCCGCGAGATGCGCACCCGGCCGTCGACGATGATGTAGAGCGAGTCGCCCTTGTCGCCCTCCACGAAGATGAAGGCATCCGCCGGGTAGCGGCGCGCGGTGAGCGTCATCGCCAGCAGCCGCAGCTCCGCCGCCGACAGCCCGCGCTCCTTGAACAGCTCGAGCTTCTTGCCGGGTCCGAGCTCGATGTCCTCGCCTTCGGTCGGGCAGCCGGCGTAGTTGATGGTGTCGCGCTTGGTGAACACCTCGGCCATGAACTGGTTCGCCTGCCGGATCTTGGTCGCCAGGGAGTGCCAGAAGGCGCGCAGCAGCGCGACGTTGAGTTCGAGGTCCCGCTCCGCCAGGGCGTGCACCTGGTAGGCGTCGAAACGCAGCACCACCGAAGGCTGGGTGGCGGTGATCGTGACCGGGCGAGGCTTGGCGTCGAGGTACGACTCGTCTCCGAACATCTGCCCTACCCGGAGCCGCACCGCGAGCTGGCGTCCCACCGGCGTGGCGCGCGCCCCTTCCACGGAGCCGGCGATGATGACGTAGAAGTCCTCGCCGCCGTCGCCCTCGGTGAACAGCGCCTTGCCTTGCGGCACCGAGGCCTCCTGGGCGATGGCCGCCAGCTTGCGCAGCAGCTCGTCCGGAAAGTGCTGGAAGATGCGGAACATCCGCAGGTCGGCGTAGGCCGTCGAAGTGGGCGCTTGCGGAGGAGGGAAGAGACGAGCCATGCAACGATCCGTTATGTTGCCGTGTCCAGCGTAGCGCAAGCCGGGGGCGGACTCAAACGCCCGAGCCATGCCGGGCGCGCGTGTACACTACGCTCATGGCGCGCGTGTCGTGGGATCGCTACTTCATGAACCTCGCGGTGCAGGCGGCGACACGCTCGACGTGCCCGCGCAAGCACGTCGGCGCGGTGATCGTGCGCGACAAGGCAGTGCTCGCCACCGGGTACAACGGGTCGCTGCGCGGGCTGTCCCACTGCACCGACGTGGGGTGCCTGATGGAGAACGGGCACTGCGTGCGCACGGTGCACGCCGAGGCCAACGCCATCCTTCAGGCCGCCAGGCACGGGGTGCGGATCGAGGGAGCGGAAATCTACGTGACCGCCTCGCCGTGCTGGGATTGCTTCAAGCTCATCACCAACGCCGGCATCGTCAAGGTGTTGTACGGCGAGTTCTACCGCGACGAGCGGATCCTCGCGTTCGCGCGCGACGCCGGGATCGAACTCGTCCACCTGGGGCTGGAGGACGCGACATGAGCGGAGTGCGACGCATCGGCGTGCTGACGGGGGGTGGCGACGCCCCGGGGCTGAACGCGGTGATTCGGGCCGTGGTCAGGGCCTGCACCTACATCCACCGCGTCACGGTTGTCGGGATCACCGGCGGCTACGCCGGCCTCGTCGAGCTGAAGGCCCGCGAGCTGACGCTCGACGACACGGCCGGCCTGCTGGTGCGCGGCGGCACCGTCCTCGGCACCTCCAACCGCGCCAACCCGTTCCGCTACCCCTACGTGCGACCGGACGGCGTCGAGGAGATGATCGACGCCTCGTCGGCAGTCAAGAAGAACTTCGAGAAGCTCGGGCTCGACGGCCTCGTGGCCATCGGGGGCGACGGCACGCTGGCGTGCAGCGAGAGGCTGCAACGCGAGCTGGGCATCCCGGTCGTGGGGGTGCCCAAGACCATCGACAACGACCTCTCGGCGACCGAGTACACGTTCGGGTTCGCCACCGCACTCGAGGTGGCGACCAACGCTCTGGATCGCCTGCACACCACGGCCGAGAGCCACCACCGCGTCATGCTCCTCGAGGTCATGGGGCGCGAGGCCGGGTGGATCGCCCTGCACGCCGGCCTCGCCGGCGGCGCCGACGTCATCCTCATCAGGGAAATCCCGTTCCGCATGGAGCCGATCCTCGCCAAGTTCCGCGCTCGGGAGCGGCGCGGGCGCCCGTTCTCGCTCGTCGTCGTCGCCGAGGGCGCGGCACCGGCCGGGGGCGAGCAGGTGTTCTCGGGGCAGGACGCGCTCACCGGGTGGAAGCGGCTGGGCGGCATCTCGGCCGCGGTGGCGCGCAAGATCGAAGAAGTGGGCGGCTACGAGGTGCGCTCCACGATCCTCGGTCACATCCAGCGCGGCGGCTCGCCGGTGCCGGTGGACCGCATCCTCGCTACCCGCTGCGGCGTCGAGGCGGCGCGGCTGGCCGCCACCGGCCAGTTCGGGACCATGGTCGCGCTGCGCTGCGACCAGATCGTGGCCGTGCCGCTCGCCGACGCCATCGGCAAGCTGAAGCTCGTCGATCCGAAGTGCCAGATGGTGGCGGCCGCTCGCGCCGTCGGCACCGTCTTCGGTGACGAGGACCCCGAGGTCGTCGAGGAACTGGAAGGGTGAGGGCTTCGCTCGTCGATTCCGGCGCGGCGGGGCTCGTGGATCTCACCGAGGCCGGCCTCCCGCTGACCTCGCGGGCGCTGTTCGGGTGCGACTGCCCGCTCGAGGTCGAACTCGGCAGCGGGAAGGGGCGGTTCCTGCTCGAGTGGGCGGCCGCGCACCCCGAGGTCGGCGTCCTGGCTGTGGAACGAGCGCGCAAGTACGCGGAGCTGACCGCGGTGCGGGCGCGGCGCGCCGGCGTCGCCAACGCCCGGGTGGCCGTCACCACTGCCGAGGACCTGCTGTTCCGGTGTCTCGCACCGGCCTCGGTGGCGGCGTTCCACGTCTACTTTCCGGATCCGTGGCCGAAAAAGCGCCACCGCAAGCGACGCTTCTTCCGCAACGACAACGTCGCCCGGCTCGCTGAGGTGCTCGCCCCCGGCGGGCTGTTGCGCGCCAAGACCGACCACGCCGAGTACGCCGGCGTCATTGCACAGCTCCTGGGTGGGTGGCCCGGCCTCGAGCCCGTGCCGGTCGACCAGGCGTTCGAGGGTGTGCCAGCAACTTCTTTCGAGATGAAGTACGCCCGCGAGGCGCGCCCGATCCACCGCTTCGCGTACAGGAAAGCCTGACCCCCTCCGCCCGGCCGCCTGTCTGGTCGGTTGAAAGGCGAGAGTCGACAATCCTCTCCAGCGCCGCCCACACGGTAAGCCTGCCCGCGCCTCCTCCCGCGTCCCCCCGCCGCACCGGTACGGGCCCGGGTGCGAGCGGGTCGGGAGCCTGCGGGGCGGCGGGATCGCTCAGCCGGACACGATGCCGCGCCAGTACTCGAGCGTGTCGTGCAGGGTCTGTTCGAACGGGATGCGGGGCGCCCACCCCGTGAGGTCGCGAAACCTCGACCCGTCCCCGTGCAGGACCTCGAGGTCGGCGGGGCGGCGCCGCGCCGGGTCGGCCACGAGGTCGACCCTGGCCGGCGAGAAGGCGAGCAGGCCATGCAGCACGTCCCGGATCGAACGCGCCGTGCCGCTACAAACGTTGTAGGCGGCGCCGGGCTCCCCCGCCATGGCGGCGGCCCAGTACGCGCGCACCGCGTCGCGCACGTCGACGAAATCGCGCCGCACCTCGAGGTTGCCGACAAGGATGTGAGGCTCGCGCAGGCCGGCCTCGATCTCCGCCACCTGGCGGGCAAGCGAGGCGACGACGAAACGGCTCGACTGGCGCGGCCCGCAGTGGTTGAACATTCGAAGCCGGATGGTGTGCAGCCCGTACGAGCGGTTGTACTGGAAGCCGAGGAGATCGGCGGCTGCCTTGGACACCGCATACGGCGACACCGGCCGGAACGGCTGATTCTCGCTGATCGGCAACTCTTCGGGGCGCACGACCCCGTACGCCTCGGCCGAGCACGCGAGCACGACCCGCGCCGCCGACCCCTTAGTGCGCAGCGCCTCCAGCACGTGCAGGGTGCCAAGGACGTTGACCTGCACCATCTCGTTCGGGGCGTCCCACGACCCGGCCACGGACGACGAGGCGCCGAGATGGAAGACGAGGTCGGGGCGAGCGGCCTCCACCGCACGGAGCACCGACACCGCATCCAGCAGGTCGCCTTCGATGGGCTGCACGTCGCGCAACGACCGCCGGGCCGGGTCCTCGGAGCGCCACCGCAACAGCCCCAGCACCTCGACCTCGGGGTGCTCTGCCCGCAGCAGGTCCACGAGGTGGGATCCCACGAACCCCGACACGCCGGTCACCAGTGCTCGCACGCAGCGATGGTAGCGCAACCGCCTCGGACGGCACCGCTCCCGCCCCGATGGCCCGGCCCGGAAGCGAGGTCAAAACACGAGCCTTGACAGTGCGTTTTCTTCATGATTCAGGCCACCAGCGCCGCGCCCGGGAGCGGGGCAAAGCAGATTGGAGGGGGCGGAGATGCCGGGGCTTCCGAGCGGTTGCGCGCAATGCAGGGCTCCCTGCGCGAGCCAGCACGTGCAAGACCTCAACAGCTGCGGTTCATCCCTCGCGTGTGCGCGGCTGGCCCGGGCCGAGTAGGATGCGTGTCTTGGGAACTGTTTGACGGACTAGGGGTATTGCTGATGAGCAGGAAGCTCTGGCTCTGCTGCTTGTCCCTCTGGCTGGTGGGTGCCGTGGCTTGGGCCCAAAGCTCGCTCCAACCTTTGGAGTGGCGGCGCCATTGGTCCTTGGCCCGGGAGTTGGAGGAGCGAGAGGTGAAGCGGGCCTTTGCCATGGGAACTCGGGAGCTCTTCCAGATGTGCCAGCTGGTAACCCACCCGTTGCTGCAAATCCGTGACCAGCCCTGCAAACTACCCCCCAAGCCCGCTTCGCTGGCGCAGGGAGGGAAGCCCGACTGTGGTTTTGATGCCTGGTTTTGGGAACCCTGCTCCTTGTCCCAACAGCTGGACTCCACCCTGCGCAAGCAGCCGCAACTGGCCCCGCCGCCCAAGCCTCGAGCCTCGAGGCGCTGCGGGCGAGACAGTCGAAACCCCTGGCAGCAAGCCGGGGGTTTTCTATCCGCAACGACTCGCCCCACCCCGTCGTGAGAAGCCAGGCTCGCGCTCCAGACCTGGTTGCGGGAGGGGACGAGCATGGACCCGCGGAGCGAGGAGCTTCGCCTCACCATCGCAACGAAGCGGTCGAACTGCGCCGGCCGGTGGTGGCTGACCGGCTGGAGCGGTCCCGGCAGATCGGCGGCACCGTCGAGCTGACCACCTACACCTGGACCCCTTACGGCGCCCTCCAGTCGAGCCAGGGTCCCGGCGGCACCACCACCCTCGTGCACGACTGGCGCGACCGCCTCGTGCAGGCCCAGACGCCGGGCGCCGTCACGGCCGACCTCATCCTCGATCCACTGGGACGGCTCGTCGCCAAGCGCACCACGACGCCCGCTGGCACCCTCCACCGCGCCTACCTGCACGACGGCGACCAGGTCGTCGAGGAGTACGCCTCCGCCCCTGGCCAGACCGGCGTCCTGCTCGCCCGCCGCCACCACTGGGGCCGCTGGATCGACGACCTCGTCGCCGAAGAGATCGACACCGACGGCGACGGCACCCTCGAGACCACCCTCTACCCCGTCACCGACCTGCTTGGGAGCGTCGAGTTGCTCACCGACGAGGACGGCCGCATCGTCGAGCGCATCACCTACGACCCCGACGGCACGCCGCACTTCTGGGGGGAGGACACGATCAGGCCCACGGTCACCCAGCTTGTCTGGACCGGGGAAGGGGCGAGCCCGACGGGTGTCACGGTGGACGCCACCACCCTGGTGGTACGCTTCTCCGAGGCGATCCACGACGCGACCATGGCCGGCCTGACCCTCACCCTCACCCCCGACCCGGGGAGCCGCACCCAGGCGCTCGACGGCGACGGCCGCACGCTCAAGGTCGCCTTCGAGCAGCCCATCCCGGCCACCACCCCGACGGCGCTCCACCTGTAACCGGTCGCCCCACCCCGTTGTGATGGAACCGACCTGGTGCTCCTCGCCAGGATGTCGTGCTGCGGAGGCATTTCCCCACCCCGGGGATCTACGCTGCACCGCGACCGGCCACGGCTTCTGGAACGAAAGGGTCGAGTTTTGCGGAACTCGCAACGGGTCGCGCCCTGCCGACGCTTCGCGAGGCCGGGGGCGGTCCACTGCTCTCGCGCGGGCGGGGTTGGCGAGGGACGCTGCCGGGTGTATCGTGCGGCGTTCACCCGCCCGGCTTGCTGGCGGGTGATCCTGGGACAGGCTTTCGAGCGGGGGGTGGCCGATGCTCAAGAGGTACCACATCGTCGAAGGCAAGATTCTGCCGACAGATGCCGAGCCGGCGCCGATCTGGGTGGTGGTGTGCCCCGACGACGCCGAGAAGCGCCTGCTGGTGGACACGCTCAAGCTCGACGAGCACACTCTCAACTCGGCGCTGGACCCGGATGAGGTGTCGCGCCTCGAGTTCGAGCCCGAGCACTTGGCGGTCATCTTCAAGCGCCCCAAGAGTTACACGGCCGAGGACAACTTCCTGTTCAAGGTGCTCTCGGCGGGAGCGTTCCTCTTCAAGGACCGCCTCGTCATCGTGCTTTCGGAAGACGTGCCGCTGTTCGACGGCAAGCTCTTCCAGCGCACTTCCACGGTCGCGTCGGCGATGATCAAGCTGATCTACCGCACGGTCTACCACTTCATCGAGCACCTCAAGGTCATCAACATGCTGTCCGACTCGCTCGAGAACAAGATCAGCCAGGCGATGGAGAACCGCTACCTGCTGAGTCTGTTCACGCTCGAGAAGAGTCTCGTGTACTACCTCAACGCCATCAACGCCAACGCCAACGTGATCGAGAAGGTGCGGGCGGCGTCCGCGCGCCTGGGGTTCACCACCGAGGACCAAGAGGCGCTCGAGGACCTGGCGATCGAGAACCAGCAGTGCTACAAGCAAGCGGAGATCTACTCGAACATTCTTTCGAGCCTCATGGACGCCCGCGTCTCGATCGTCAACAACAACATCTCGGTGCTGATGAAGACGCTGAACATCATCACCATCGGGATCATGGTCCCGACGTTCGTGGTGTCGGCGTTTTCCATGAACGTGCAGATTCCGTTCCAGCACCACCCGATGGCGTTCTGGATCGTGATGGGCATGTCGTTCTCGGCGATGCTGGCCTTCCTTGCCTGGTGGCGGCTCAGAAGGTGGTAGCCCGCCGTACGGCGCGGTCGTTGGTTGATGGCTGGTGGTTCTCCCGCCCGCCCGTGGGCGCTCAGCGGACGGCCTCGAAGATGCCGAGCTGGCGGTTCTTGCGCACGTTGTCCCAGGTGAAGTACCGGCCGTTCATCGCGATGTAGACCCCGTGGGGCAACGCCTGCGCGAACGAGATTGCCGAGCCGAGGTTGAACAGGCCGTCGGAGCTGCCGAACGCATAGGGGATCATGGCGCCGGTGAGCACCACGGTCTTGTCGACGATGGCCTCGCCGAGCACGCGGGCGGTTTCGGCCATGGTGTCGGTGCCGTGCGTCACCACGATGCGCTCTTCCGGGCACTGGCGGCAGTTTTCGAGGATGATCCTGCGGTCGGCGTCGGTCATCTCGAGCGAGTCGACCATCATCACTGTGCGCACGACGACATCGACGCGGCAGCGCCCGAGCCGCAACATCTCGTGCACGTGGGTGTCCTGGAAGAACAGCCGCCCGTTGATCTCGTCGTACTCCTTGTCGAACGTGCCGCCTGTGATGAGGATACGCAGCGCCATGGGGGAGACGATAGCACACCGCCGTCTCGACCGCCGGGGCGCTCGAGGGTAAGCTAGGGCGGGTCTGGGAGGTGCGCATGCGAATGTCGTGGTTGGTGCTGGTGGCGGTGGTGCTCGCGACTGGGTGCTCGACGGGGTGTGCCCGCGGCGAGAGCGGCGGCGCGCCACCGGCGACCGGCTCTCCCGCGCGCGGCGGATCGGCGGCCAGGGGGGAGAGCACGCTCGCCATCGCGCCCGATATCGCGGCCCGGCGCGCCCAGTTCGTGCGCAAGGTGCTGGCCGCCGACTTGCGGAACCTGCCGGCCAGCGAGTGGAAAACCGTGGACCACGTCGTCGCGGCGGCGAAGGTCATCGACGAGGTGTTCCTGCTCCAGGCGTGGCGGGGCAACCCGTCGTTCGCGCCACGGGTGGCGGCGTTGACCGGGCCGCTCGCGCGTCCCGCCCAGGACTACTACCGGATCATGGGCGGGCCTTGGGATCGCCTCCAGGCGTACGAGCCGTTCCTCGGGACGCTCGCGCGCCCGGCCGGGGCCGGCTTCTACCCCGAGGACCTCACGAAAGACGAGTTCGAGCGCTGGATCGCGGCGCACCCGGCCGACAAGGCCGCCCTGACGTCGCCGTTTTCGCTCGTGGAGCGAAAGGGGAAGGCACTGGTGGCGAGGCCTTACAGCGAGGTCTACAAGTCGCTGCTGGCGAGGGCGGCATCCGAGCTGCGGGCGGCTGCGGCGGCCACCGGCAATGCAAGTCTCAAGAAGTTCCTGAAGCTGCGCGCCGATGCCTTTTCGAGCAATGACTACTTCGAGTCGGACATGGCGTGGATGGACCTCGACTCGGCGGTCGAGGTGGTGATCGGGCCGTACGAGACCTACGAGGACAGCCTCATGGGCTACAAGGCGGCGTTCGAGGCGTTCGTCTGCGTGGCGCAGCCGGCCGACTCGGAGCGTCTGGGAGAGTTCAAGAAGTGGCTGCCGTTCCTCGAGTCCCACCTGCCGATTCCGGACGAGCACAAGAACACGTCGCGCGGCAGCGAGTCGCCAATCCGGGTGGCCGACCTGGTCTTTTCCGCCGGCGACGCGCGCCGGGGGGTGCAGACGCTGGCGTTCAACCTCCCCAACGACGAGCGGGTGCGCGAGGCCAAGGGCTCGAAGAAGGTCCTCCTGAAGAACATGATGCTGGCCAAGTACGAGGCGATCCTGATGCCGATCGCGAGCCGGGTGTTGCCGGTCAGACCGTTGCTTCAGGTGGACTTCGACTCGTACTTCCACTTCATCCTCTTCCACGAGCTGGCCCATGGGCTCGGGCCGGGCCGCATCAAGGTCAACGGGCGGGAAACGGAGGTCCGGCAAGAACTCAAGGAACTGTATCCGGCCATCGAGGAGGCGAAGGCGGACGTGCTCTCCGTCTTTGCCCTCGGCCGTCTGACCGCCGAAGGGGTCGTGCCGGTGTCGATCGTCGAGGCGCTACCGTGGAGCTATGTCGCCGGGCTGTTCCGCACGGCGCGTTTCGGCACCGCCGAGGCCCACGGCCTGGGTGTGGTCGTCCAGACCAACTACTTGCTCGAAAAAGGGGCCATCGTCGTTGACGAGAACGGGCGTTTCGCGCCGGAGCTGACAAAGCCCAAGGTGTTCTCCAGCGCGCTCAAGGCGCTGGCGACCGAGCTGCTCATGATCGAGGCGGAAGGCTCGTACGAGAAAGCAAAGGCGCTGGTCGAGCGGTACGGCACGCCGCGACCCGAAATGACGCGACTCATCGAGTCTCTCAAGGACGTGCCGGTGGATGTCGATCCGGTCTTCGAGGCGGACGGGGAATAGGGATTGTGGCTGGTGACTCATGGCTGGTGAGCAGAGGGCCGGGGGAGAGGAGGACGGGACATGGCGGAAGCGAGGCTGGTCTGGCAGGAAGGGCTGCGGTTCGAGGCCACGTCAGGGTCAGGGCGTGTCGTCATCGTCGACTCGCCGAAGCAGGAGGGCTACCAGGGGCCGTCTCCGATGGAGCTGGTGCTGATTGGCGTGGGCGGCTGCATGGCAATGGACGTGGTTTCGATCCTGCAAAAGATGAAGCAGCCCATGACGGGTCTCGAGGTACGCCTGCGCGGCGAGCAGAACCCCGACCACCCCAAGTACTACCGGGCCGTGGAGCTGACCTTCGTGGTGCGGGGCGCCGGCGTGGAGAGGGCGCGGGCCGAGCGCGCCATCGAGCTGTCGCGCACGACGTACTGCTCGGCCATCAACTCCCTGCGTCCCGACTGCGCCGTGACGACCCTGGTCGAGCTCGTCGACTGAGGGCGAGGCGACAGCCCACGACGCCGGCCTCCGGCGGCCGCTGAGCTACCGCCCGCCCACGCCCTCCCGGGGGGGACGCCTTGACCGGTGGCACGTCTCACCGGCGAGCCGGGGCCGGGGGGGCCCACCACACGACACGCCCGATCACGATCTCGGACAGCGGCAGCCCGGCCCGCAAGCGGATGGCGCGCGGCAGGTGGGCGGGGTTGTCGGAAAGCAGAATCAGCACGCGGGAGTCGCTGTCCAGGACCAGCCGCTTGACCGAGCAGCCGGTTTCGCCGGCTGCTTCCTCCCGTACTGCGTAAACCCCGCGCGGGACGATCTGTCGCACCGGCGAGCGGTCGACCAGCACCGTGGCGCCGGGCGGAATGGTGTCAGCCATGGAATCCTGGTCGGGGCCGAGGCGTACCAGCACGGCGCGGGCGGGGTCCACGCCGAGCCCGCGCAGGAGCTGGCGCGGCAACGGCTCGAGGCTTTCCACGTGGTCGGCCACGAGCATCGGCGGGCCGGCGGCGATGCGGTCGCTGACGAGCGGCACGGCGACGAGCTCGGCGCCGGTGCCGGCTGCCGGCGGCCCCTCCCCGAGCAGCTCGCTGGAGGTAATCCCCAGCGCCGAGGCCAGGCGGGCCAGCGTCGCGACGGTAGGAAGCGATTCCCCGCGCTCGATCTGGGCCACGAAGTTGCGGGACAGCCCGGCGCGCCCGGCAAGCGCCACCTGGCTGAGCCCCCGTTCGGTGCGGAGCTGGCGGAGCAGGCGGGCGAGGTCGTCGGTTCCCATGTGACACCTTTCATGGTCAGTATAGAGCTGAATTTCGAGGTTGTCCACTGTAGTGGTTGACAATCATGATAGTCAAAGCTAGATTGGTAGTGACTGCGATGGAGTACCGGCAACGCTGAAACTCCATCGGGAGGCGGGTCGTGGGGGCGTGCCCGGAAAGCCAGCGCTGGACGGAGTCGCCGGCGGAAGTGCTGCGGTGTCTGCGCGAGCAGACGCGCCGCTGGCGGGAGCACAAGCGCCTGCGCCCCTGCCTGAGCAGCGGTTCGGCCGCTCTCGATGCCTGGTTGGGGGGCGGGTGGCCGCTCGGCAAGGTTGCCGAGCTGGTGGGGCCGCACTCGGCCGGCCGCACCACGGCAGCCGTGAGCACGGCCGCTGCGGCCACGGCGCGCGGGGAAGTGGTGGTCTGGGTCGATGCAGCCGATGCTCTCGATCCACCGTCGCTGGCAGCGGCGGGCGTGGACCTCGGGCGAGTGCTGTGGGTGCGGCCCGCCACGATCGAGCAGGCGGTGCGGGCGGCCGAGCTGGTGCTCGAGGCAGGCGGCTTGACCGTCGTGGTGGTGGACCTCGCTGCAGTCCGCCCGGTCAGGTGCGAGACAGGAGGCGAGAGGCGGCGAGGCCGTGATCGGTGGCTGGCAGGCGGTGAGCCGAGGCCCCACCCGCCCACACTTCACCTTGCTTCCGATCACCGTTCACCGCTCCCCGGCCACCGGGCGGGCGGGCGGGCGGCGCTGGCGCTGCGGCTGGTGCGGGCCGTGGAGCGGGCGCGAGCGGTGGCGCTGGTGCTGGCCGCGTGGCCGTGGCTGGGCGGTCTCGCCGGCGTGACGGTCCACCTGCAGCGGGGCGGTGCGCGCTGGCCGGGGGGCGAGCGCAGCGGTCCGAGGTGGTTTGCCGGCGTGGCGCTCGCTCCCGGTGGACTGGCCGGGGGTTGGGCAGGGGACAGCAGGCAGGAGGAAGACGCCGAGCGGTGGCGGGTGGTCGGTGGAGGGGAGTTCGGTCATCCCTCCGATTGCCGCGCACCGATCCCTCGCCTCCCGGTAGGTCGGTGAGGGGGCGGGCCGTGAGGGTGGCGGCGGTCTGGGTTCCGGACTTCCCGCTGCAAGCGTTGCGGCGGGCTGTCCCCGAACTCGCGGAGGCGCCGGTGGCGGTGGCCGCCGGGCCGGGGCCGCGCGACCGCGTGGTGGCGGTTTCGGCCGAGGCTGCAGAGCACGGGGTGCGGCGGGGGATGACGGCTACCCAGGCGCGCCAGAGGTCGATGCAAGTCATGGTGCGCGTTGCACCGCCGGAGGTGGCGGCCGCGGCCGAGGCGGCGCTCGCAGATGCAGCCCGGGCTGTCTCCCCTCGCGTGCGGCGGCACGGCCCGGGCGAGGTGACGCTCGACGTGGGCGGCTCGGTGCTGCAGTGGGGCGGCGAGGCGGCGCTGGCCGAGGCGCTGTGGCGCGCCTGCCGGCGCGTCGGTCTGGACGTGCGCGTCGGCCTGGCCGGGAGCATCGGCGTGGCGCGCATCGCCGCCCGCGCCCTTCCTCCCGGCTCTCGGCCTTCAAGCCTCGACCCTCGACTGGGCGGGTGGGTGGTCGTGCCCGAGGGGTCGGAGCGCGCCTTCCTCGCACCGCTGCCGCTGCGCCTGCTGGAGCCTTCGCCGCCGACAGCGGAAGCACTGCACCGCTGGGGGATCGCGACGGTCGGCGCTCTGGCCGGGCTGCCGCGCAGCGAGGTGATCCTGCGCCTGGGGCCGGAGGGCGAGACGCTGCACCGCCTGGCGTGCGGGGATGACGGCCGGCCGTTCATCCCCGACCCGCCGCCGGAGTCGGTGCGCGAAGGGGTGGCCTTCGACGATCCGATCGGTGCTCTCGAACCTTTCCTGTTCGTGCTCAACGGTCTGCTGGGGCGGCTCGCGCACCGGCTCGAGCTGCGCGGCGAGGGTTTTGCCGAGGTCTGCCTGGAGCTGGCGCTGGAAAGCGGCGAGCGGTACCAGGCGGTGGTGCGGCTGGTGGCCCCCACCCGCGAGGTGGTGGCGGTGCTGCCACTACTGCGGCTGCGCCTGGAAGCCTCTCCGCCAGGGGCGCCGGTGGAGGGTGTCACGGTGACGGTGTGCCCTGGCGCGGTGCGGCTCGTGCAGGGGCACCTCTTCGGCCCGCCCGCGCCGGCGCCGGGGAAGCTGGCTGCTGCCCTGGCGCGCCTGGCGGCACTGGTGGGACCGGAGCGGGTGGGCTCCCCCGGCGTGGCTGACACCCATGAGCCCGGCCGCTGGGTCGTTCTCCCGTTCGAGCCCCCGCCGTGGGAGGGGCTGTCTGCCTCCCGCTCTCCCGGTGGCCAGTGCCCGGTGGGCGGCAGTCGGAGAGGGGGGCAGGCCTACGGACCCGGATCTCCGACCCTTCCCGACGCTCGCCGGGGCAGGGTGGGAGAAGGGCGGGTGCTGCGAGCGGTGCGGCCGCCGATGCCGGCACACGTGGTGATGGCCGGGCGCCGGCCGGTGGCGGTGCAGGCCGGCGGGCTCGGCGGCACGGTGGTGGCTCTCGCTGGGCCGTACCGCACGACCGGCAACTGGTGGAACGAACGCCCGTTCTCGCGCGACGACTACGACGTGGCGCTGGCCGACGGCTCCCTGATGCGTCTGTCGTTCGATCGCCTGGCCCGGACCTGGGCCGTGGACGGCGTCTATGACTGACGGCAGCCCCGGTGCCCCGCCCCCCGGCTCCGACGCTCGAGGCCCGGCGCTCGGCGCTCCCCCCGGGCAGGGGTCGCCAGTTCCTCCGCTCCTTTCTTCCGGCCTTCGACCTTCGAGCTTCCACCTGCAGCCGGGTGAGCGGGCTCCCTACTGCGAGCTGCACGCCCACACGGCGTTCTCGTTCCTGGAAGGGGCGAGCGAACCGGAGACACTGGCCGAGCGGGCGGCGGAGCTGGGGCTTTCAGCGCTCGCCGTCACCGACCGCGCCGGGGTGTACGGCCATCCCCGGCTGTACAAGGCGGCGAGGACGGCTGGCGTGGAGGCCATCGTCGGCGCCGAGGCGGTGCTCGCCGACGGCAGCCGGCTGCCGCTGCTCGTCGAGGACGCCCGCGGCTACTCGAACCTCTGCCGCCTGCTCACCGACGCTGCCCTGGCGAGGAAAGGGCACGGGGCGAAAGCCGCGAAGCCTTCGAGCTTCGACCTTTGCCTTTCGAGCGGGCAGGCAGACTGGGAGTCCCTGGCGGCGCACGCGTCCGGGCTCGTGGCGCTCACGGGGGGGGAAGCGGGGCCGCTCGTGCGGGCGTGGCGGCGGGGCGGGGAGGAGGCGGCAGCCACGGTGCTGGAACGTCTCGTGGAGGCGTTCGGGCCGGAGCGGGTGGCGGTGGAGGTGCAGCGGCACCAGCTGCGCGGGGAAGAGGAGCGCAACGTTGCCCTGGTGGGGCTGGCGCGCCGGTTCGGCGTGGCCGTGGTGGCGACGCAGGACGCTCTCGCCGTCCGGGTCGAGGACGGGCCGCTGGTGGACGTCTTCACTTGCTTGCGGGAGCACTGCACGCTGGATGCCGCCGGGCGCCGCCTGGACGCCAACCGCGCACGGGTGCTGCGCTCTCCCGGCGCCATGGCAAGGTTGTGGGCCGATCTCCCGGAGGCGGTCGCCGCCACGGCCAGGATCGCCGCGCGCTGCGGTTTCCGCCTGAAGGACCTGCCGTACCGGTTCCCGCGCGCCCGGCTGGAAGAAGACCGCAGCGAGGCCGAGGAGCTGTTCGCCCGCACCGAAGCAGGGGCGCGCGAGCGCTACCGCACGATCACGCCGCGAGTGCGCGCCCAGCTCGATCGCGAGCTGTCGCTCATCGTGCGCCTCGGACTGGCCGGCTATTTCCTGGTGGTGCACGACATCGTGCGCTTTTGCCGCTCGCGCGGCATCTTCGCGCAGGGGCGCGGCTCGGCGGCCAACTCGGCAGTGTGCTACGCGCTCGGCATCACGGCCGTGGACCCCATCGCCATGGAGCTGCTGTTCGAGCGCTTTCTTTCCGAGGAGCGGGGAGAGTGGCCGGACATCGACCTCGACCTGCCCTCGGGGGCGCGCCGCGAGGAGGTGATCCAGCACGTGTATCGCACGTATGGCGAGCGGGGCGCTGCCATGACCGCCAACGTCATCACGTACCGCGGGCGCTCGGCGGTGCGCGAGGCGGGGAAGGTGCTGGGGTTCGCCGAGGAGCACCTCGGTCGGTTGTCGAAGCTCATCGGCTGGGGTTTCGGCGGCGAGCCGCGCGAGGTCCTGGCCGGGTTCATGCGGCAGATCGGTCTCGCCCCCGAGGAGCGGCGCGGGAAGCTGCTGGTCGAGCTGGTGGCTCGCATGCTCCACCTGCCCCGCCATCTCGGCCAGCACTCGGGGGGGATGGTGCTGGCCCGCGGGCGCCTCGACGACGTCGTGCCGCTCGAGCCGGCCGCGATGCCGGGCCGCACCGTCATTCAATGGGACAAGGACGACTGCGCCGACCTCGGGATCATCAAGGTGGATCTCCTGGGGCTTGGGATGCTGGCGGCGCTCGAGGAGGCCGTGCCGCTCGTCCGGGAGCACGAGGGGGTGGAACTGGATCTCGCGCACCTGCCGCCTGACGACCCGGCCACGTACGAGATGATCGGTCGGGCCGACACCGTGGGGGTGTTCCAGATCGAAAGCCGCTCCCAGATGGCCACCTTGCCGCGCATGCGCCCGCGGCGCTTCTACGACCTCGTGGTGGAGGTGGCGATCATCCGTCCCGGCCCGATCGTCGGCAAGATGGTGCATCCCTACCTCAACCGCCGCATGGGGCGGGAAAAGGTCGTCTACCCCCATCCTGACCTCGAGCCGATCCTCGAACGCACGCTGGGGGTGCCGCTGTTCCAGGAGCAGCTCATGCGGGTCGCCATGGTGGCGGCGGGGTTTTCCGGCGGGCAGGCCGAGGAGCTGCGCCGCGCCATGGCCGCCAAGCGCTCGGTGGAGCGCATGGCGAAGCTCGAGCGGCAGCTCCGCGAGGGGATGGCGGCGCGGGGCATCACCGGCAAGGCCGCCGACGACATCGTGCTGGGGATCACCTCGTTCGCGCTCTACGGTTTCCCGGAGTCGCACGCCGCCAGCTTCGCCCTCATCGCCTACGCCTCGGCGTACCTCAAGTGCCACCACCCGGAGGCGTTCCTGTGCGCCCTCCTGAACGCCTGGCCGATGGGTTTCTATCAACCGGCCACGCTGATCCAGGATGCCCGGCGGCACGGCGTGGTCGTTCTCCCCATCGACGTCAACAGCTCCGGGTTCACCTGCCGGCTGGAGGTGGCAAAGGGCCCCGGCAGCCGGGGTGCAGGGGAAACGGCGATCGGCGGCCGGCAGTCGGTGAACGAAGGCTTCTCCCGCTCGAGGATCGAGCGTCCCGAGGCGAGAGCCAGCCCCCGGACCCCCGGCTTGGCGGTCCGGTTGGGGCTGCGGTTCGTGCGGGGGCTGCGCGAAGAGGCGGCGCGGCGAATTGCCGAGCAGGCCCGGCAGCGGCCGTTCGAGTCGGTGCGGGACGTGGCGGCGCGCGGCCGGCTCCGGCAAGCGGAGCTTGAGGCGCTCGCCTCGATTGGCGCCTTCGCCTCGCTCGGGCAGACGCGGCGCTCGGCGCTCTGGCAGATCGGGGCGCTGGACGGGCGGCGGCCCCCGCTGGCCCAGGCGATGCAGCCCGACCCCGGTCCGAGCCCCCTGCCGGAGATGACGCTCGACGAGCGGTATGCGGCCGACTACCTGGGGGCGGGCATGACGGTGGGAGTGCACCCGCTGGCACGCCGGCGCCGTGAGCTGCGGGCGCGGGGCGTGCTCTCGTCCGCCGAGCTCGCCCGCCAGCCGCACGGGCGGTGGGTGCGGGTGGGGGGAGTGTGCATCGTGCGCCAGCGTCCGGGCACTGCGAAGGGGATGTGCTTCGCGACGCTCGAGGACGAGTGGGGTTTGGCCAACGTCGTCTTCACCCCCGACGTCTACGCCGCGCACCGGCAGGTGATCACCGCCCACGCCCTGCTCGAGGTCGAGGGGCCGGTGCAGTCGCGCGACGGCGTCATCACCGTCAAGGCGCTGCGCTGTCGCCCGCTGCTCGTGGACGCCCCGGCCACCCCCTCGCGCGACTTCCACTGACGGTCGTGCCGGCGCCCCGGCCGCCCGCATCATCGTCGCGAACCTCCAGGGCGCGGGAAGCGGTGCGGACCTCGTCGGGCACCCGGAGGCCCACCTGTGGCAAGATGCACGAGGGGCCCCGGTGACGGCTGCGCGTTCCCACTCTGGCATCGACTGGCTGCCGATCTCGCACGCCGACGACGTGGTCGCCACCGGTCCGTGGCTGCTCCGGCTGCGCTGGGGGGCCGGTCTGGGGGTCCTGGCGGCAACCGTGCTGGCGCGGCGGCTGTTCGGCGTCGGCGTTCCCGTGGCGCCCATGGCGGTCGTGGGGCTCGCGATTCTCGCCTACAACGCGGCGCTGTGGCTGGCGTTCGAGCGCCTGAAGAAGACGGGCGGGCCGAGGTCTTCCCTGGCCACGCGCCTGACCCATCTCGAGCTGATCCTCGACTGGGCAGCGATGCTTGTGCTCATCCATCTCACCGGCGGGGTCGAGAGCCCCGTCATCATCTTTTTCCTGTTCCACATCATCGTGGCCTCGCTGCTGTTCGAGCGGGCAACCGCCGCGGTCTACGCGGCAGCCGCCGTGCTGCTCACCATGGTGCTCGCCGCCGCGGAGGGCTCGGAATGGATGCCGCACCGCCACCTCGAGGGGTTCCTGCCCGGGGAGGCGTTCGCGGAGCCGGCTTTCGTGCTCGGCATCCTGGGGACGTTCACGCTGCTGGGGACGGTGTCGTTTTATATCGCCTCGACCCTCGCCGAGCGCGCGAGGCGCGGCGAGGAGCGGCTCGCCACGCTGTACTTCGGTCTGCAAGCAGTGGGGTCCTCGCTCGAACTAGGAGAGGTCCTGCAGCGGCTGGCCGAGGCGACCGCCGAGGCGATGGGCGTGCACGGAGTGGCCGTGGGCCTCGTGGACCCCACCCACACCCGCCTCGACGAGGCGGCCGCGGTGGGGCTTTCCGAGGCCTACCTCGCCAAGGGTCCGGTGCTGCTGAGCCACTCGCCGATTCTCAGCGAGGTGGTGCTGTCGGGGCGGTCGCTGATCGTCCAGGAGACGGAGGGCCTCAGGCGCCTGCAGTATCCGGCGGCCATCGCCGCCGAGCAGATCCGCTCCATTCTCTTCGTGCCGCTGCGCGGCAAGGAGCGGGTGCTCGGGGTGATCCGGGCGTACTCCACGAGAGAGCGCGCCTTTTCCCCCGAGGACGCGCGCTTCCTGGAAGCGATCGCCGCCCAGGGGGCGCTGGCGGTCGAGAACGCCCTGGCGTTCGGAGCGCTGCGCAAGCTCGACCAGGACAAGTCCAGGTTCGTGCGCATGGTCACCCACGAGTTGCGGGCGCCGGTGGCCGGCGCCGACTCGATCCTCCGCGCTTTGCTCGGCGGCTACCTCGGGCCGCTCGACGACAAGCAGCGCGACTTCATCCAGCGCGTGGCCCGGCGCCTGGACACCCTGCGCATGCTCATCGACGACCTGCTGGAGCTGGCGGCCGGGCGTACCGGCATGGAGCACGCCGAGACCGAAGACGTGCAGCTCGCCGAGGTGATCCGGCGCGTGGTCGAGCATCTGCAGCCGCAGGTACAGGAACGCCGCCTCGTGCTCAGGCTCGACCTCGAGGGCGCGGCCGGGGTGGCAGTCCGCGCCAACGCCGAAAGCCTCTTCAGGGTCTTCCTCAACCTGGTCGGCAACGCCGTCAAGTACACCCCGGAGGGCGGCGCCGTCGTGGTGCGGGTCGACCGGGCCGACGCCCAGGCCGAGGTGGCGATCAGCGACACCGGCATCGGCATCCCGGCTGACGCGCTGCCGCGGCTTTTCACCGAGTTCTTCCGGGCGCCCAACGCCAAGCCGTTCGCGTCGGGCACCGGTCTCGGGCTCGTCATCGTCAAGGAACTCGTGGAAAAGATGGGCGGCCGCATCAGCGTCGAAAGCGACGAGGGCCGCGGCACGACCTTCACCGTGTACCTTCCCCTGGTTGCTGCCCCGTAGCAGCCCGGCGCAGCTGCCTCCGGCGCCAGAGCTTGTAGACGGCCGGGTAGACCAGCAGCTCGAGGAGGAACGAGGTCACCAGGCCGCCGATCATCGGCGCCGCAATGCGCTTCATGAGGTCGGCGCCGGTGGCGGTGGAAAGGAGAATCGGCAGCAGGCCCATGAACGAGGCGATGACGGTCATGGCCTTGGGGCGGCTGCGGCGCACCGCGCCGTGCACGATCGCCTCGTCGATCCCGGCCGGTGTGGCGAGCAGCCCCTTGCGCCGATACTCCTCCCACGAGAGATCCAGAAACAGCAGCATGAACACCCCGGTCTCGGCGTCCAGGCCGAGCAGCGCGATCATCCCCACCCAGGCGGCAATCGAGACGTTGTAGTCCAGCAGCCAGAAGAGCCAGATCGCCCCGACGGCCGAGAACGGCACGGCCAGCAGCACGACGCCCGTCTTGAACGCGGAGCGGGTGTTGGCGTACAGCAACACGAAGATCAGCGCGAGGGTGATCGGCACCACGACCTGCAGCCGTTCCCGAACCCGGAGCATGTTCTCGTACTGCCCGGACCACGACAGCACGTAGCCGGCCGGCAAGCGCAGCCGCTCCGCCACGAGCTGCTTTGCCTCCTGCACCCAGCTGCCGATGTCGCGGCCCGCCACGTCGACGTACACGTAACCGGCAAGGAAGCCGTTTTCGTTGCGGAGCATCGAGGGGCCCTGGAGGAGCTGGACGTCGGCGAGCTGCCCGAGCGGCACCTGGGCGCCCGAAGGGGTGGCCACGAGGACGCGGCGCAGCTGCTCCGGATCGTCGCGCAGCTCGCGCGGGTAGCGCACGTTGACCGGGTAACGGGCACGCCCGTCCACGACCGTCGTGACGTTCTCGCCGCCCACGGCCGCCATGATCGTCATCTGCAGCGCCTCGACGGTCACGCCGTGGCGGGCGAGCTGGTCGCGGCGCGGCACGAGGTCGAGGAAGTAGCCCCCCGCCACGCGCTCGGCGAACACCGAGCGGGTGCCGGGCAGCGTGCTCAGCAGCAGCTCGAGCTGGCTTCCCAGCCGCTCGATCTCGGCGATGTCGGCCCCCAGCACCTTGATCCCCACCGGGGTGCGGACACCGGTCGAAAGCATGTCGATGCGCGCCTTGATCGGCATCGTCCAGGCGTTGGTCTGGCCGGGGATGCGCAAGTGCCGGTCCATCTCCTCGACGAGCTCGTCCCAGCCGATGCGGTCGGGCCAGAACGGGCGCAGCAAGCGGGCCAGCCAGGGCGGCGCCCAGGACGAGTACCACGTCGGCTTCGGGCGCCATTCCTCCTCCGGCCTGAGCATGACGACAGTCTCCATCATCGAGAACGGCGCCGGGTCGGTCGAGGTCTCGGCGCGCCCCGCCTTGCCGTGCACCCGCTCGACCTCGGGAAACGAGCGCAGGATGCGATCCTGGGTTTGCAGCAGCTCCTGGGCCTGCGCCGCGGAGATGCCAGGGAGTGTCGTCGGCATGTAGAGAATCGAGCCCTCGTTGAGAGGCGGCATGAACTCCCTGCCGAGGCGGAGGTAGACGGGGATCGACACCGCCACGATGCCGGCCGCAGCGAGCACGGTCTTCCACGGGTGCCGCAGCACGAGCCGACACGCCGGCTCGTAGAGGCGGAACAGGACCCGGCTCACGGGGTGGCGTTCCTCGGCCACATACGTGCCGACGAACACCTTGCTGGCCAGCCATGACAGCCAGCGGGGGCGGAAGGTGAACGGATCGACGCGGGCGAACAGCATGCGCATCGCCGGGTCGAGGGTGATGGCCAGCAGCGCGGCGAGCGCCATGGTGAGGTTTTTCGAGGTGGCGAGGGGCCCGAACAGCCGGCCCTCCTGGTCGACGAGCGCGAAGATCGGCAGGAACGCCACGGCAATCACGAGCAGCGAAAAGAACACCGAGGGGCCGACCTCGAGCAGTGCCTCGAGGCGCACCGCGAAGAAGCTCCCCGGCCGACCCTCGTTCCGCCAGCGGTGGATGCGGTTGTAGGCGTTTTCCACCTCCACGATCGCGCCGTCCACCAGCACCCCGATCGAGATGGCAATCCCGGCCAGCGACATGAGGTTGACGGTGATCCCGAGCAGGTAGAGCGGAATGAACGAGAGCAGCACGGAAACGGGGATGGTGAGGATCGGCACGAACGCCGAGGGCAGGTGCCACAGGAAGACCAGGATCACGATCGAGACGATGATCATCGCCCACAGCAGCTCGTCGGTGAGGGTGCGGATGGCGCGCTCGATGAGCGTCGAGCGGTCGTAGGTGGTCACCACCTCGACGCCGGCCGGCAGCGACGGTGTGAGTTCTGCCAGGCGCGCCTGGACTGCCCGGATGACGTTGAGGGCGTTTTCGCCGTGGCGCATCACGACGATTCCGCCCACGTGATCGCCGAGCCCGTTGAGATCGGCCACACCGCGCCGGATCTCGGGGCCCCACTCGACTCTGGCGACGTCCCCGAGCCTCACCGGTACACCGCCTGGTGTGACCACGAGCACCGCCTGCGCGAGGTCCTCGGGCGTCCTGGCATAGCCGCGGGCCCGCACCATGTACTCGGCGCCGGCGATTTCGAGCACTCGCCCGCCGGTCTCGCCGTTGGACCGCGCGACGGCGCGCACCACCTCCTCCAGCGCCACGCCGTAGGCGCGCAACCGGTTGGGGTCGGCGGTGACCTGGAGCTGGCGCTGCATGCCGCCGAACGACGCTACCTCGGCCACGCCCGGCACCGCCTGCAGCGCGTAACGCAGCGTCCAGTCCTGGAACGTCCGCAGCTCGTCGAGGCCGTGGCGGCCGGATTGATCGACGAGGGCGTACTGGAACACCCACCCGAGCCCCGTGGCGTCCGGTCCGAGTTCGGTGCGCACCCCGGGCGGGAGCTGCGGGCCGATCCTCGAGAGGTGCTCGGCCACTCGCGAGCGGGCCCAGTAGAGGTCGGTGCCATCCTCGAAGATGACGTACACGAACGAGAACCCGAAGTCCGAAAAGCCGCGCACCGCCTTCACCCGGGGGGCGCCGAGGAGCCCCGAGACGATCGGGTAGGTGACCTGGTCCTCGAGGATGTCGGGCGAGCGGTCCCAGCGCGAGTAGACGATGACCTGGGTGTCGGAAAGGTCGGGCAGGGCGTCGAGACGGATGTCCTGCAACACCCGGCCGGCCAGGACGCAAAGCGCGCCCACGCCGAGCAGCACCAGATACCGGTTGTGAGCCGAGAACGAGATGATGCGGCGGATCATGCGCCACCCCCCGAACGGGCAGGCACGAGGCAGGAGCCAGCCAGCACAGACTCCGGGCGCCGAGTCGCAGGTGGTGTGTGCAGCGCACGGGCCGATGGGGTCGGGTGATGCATGCTCACCTCCCGCCCGTCTGCGCTTGCCCTGCTCCGTGCACGTGGCCTTCTGCCTGGCCCGGGGGTGGGGCGGTGAAAAGGGCGCGCAAGCGTGACTCGGAGTCGAGCAGGAAGGCGGCGCGCACCGCCACCTGCTCCCCGGCGGCGAGCCCCGACGCAAGGATGGCGGTGCCACCCTGGCGCAGCGCCAGCCGCACCTCCCGCGGCTGCAGCGTGCCGCCGGCCTGCACGAACACGAGCTGCCGCGTGCCGGTTTCCAGCACCGCCGAGTCCGGCACCGCGACCCCTTCGATTTCTCCGGCCCGGATCAGCGCGTCGACGAACATCCCCGGACGCAGCGCCATCCCGGGGTTCGGCAGCTCGATGCGGAGTCCAAGGGTACGACTGACCGGGTCCAGCGCCGGCTCGACAAGGGCGACGCGGCCGGCAAGCCGCATCGCCGACGCGTGCGGAAAAGCGAGTTCCACCTCCTGCCCGACCTTCACGAGTGGCGCGTCCTGCTCGTGGACGGCGGCGACCACCCACACGTGCGACAGGTCGGTGACCGTGAACAGTTCGGTCCCGGGCTCGACCCGGTGGCCCTCGACCACCGCCTTGGCGGTGACGGTCCCGCCGACCGGCGCCGTGAACGTGACGGTCCGCCGCACCTGGCCGGTGCGCTCCAGTTCCTCGATAAAGCTGGCCGGAACGTCGAGCAGACCAAGCCGCCGCCGCGCCGCCTCGAGCAGCTCGGCGGCGCCGCGCCGGACCTCCGGCACGCTGGAGGCCGAAAAGCGCTCCGCGGCTTCGCGGGCGCGCAGCAGCTCCTCCTGGCTCGCCACGAGTTCGGGGGAAAAGAGGTCGAGAAGCGGCTGCCCGGGTCGGACCGGCTGGCCGACGGTGTTCACGTGCAGCCTCTCGACCCAGCCGGCGAGCTTGGTGTGCACGTGCCGCACGCGAGTCTCGTCCGGCACCACGCTGCCCACCGTGCGCACCGTCCTGGCCAGGCGCTCGAGCCGCGCCGCCGCCGTCTGGACCCCGGCCAGCCGCAGGGCCTCGCTCCCGAGGGCGAGCGGCGCCGTCCTTGGAGGAAGGGTGGACGCTTCGGAGGCGGGCGCATCTGGCCCGTGGCCGGCGGCCGTGCCGCCGCCGGCAGTCTCTGGCCTTTTCTCGACCAGGTTCATGCCGCAGGTGGGGCAGCGGGCCGGCGTGTCGGACGTCACCCCCGGGCACATCGGGCAGATGTAGGTGTGGGGGCCAGGGGCGGTGGCGTGTCCCGCGTGCCCTGCCTCTGGCTGCCCGGCGGCGGGAGGCGGGAGCTGCGCGGCGCCCGCCTCCTGCACCAGCTTCATGTTGCAGATCGGGCAGTCGCCCGGGCGGTCGGAGACGTAGCTCGGGTGCATCGGGCAGTAGTACCTTCCGGCCGTCGCCGACTTTCCGCCGCACGCTGCAGCCATGACGGCGCCCGCCAGCGCCAGCACGAGGGTTGGAAACGTCACCGGTCTCATTGCGCACCTCCTGTCTGTACCGGCGAGCCACGGTCGGGGCTCGCCGGAACCTCGCCCACCAGCGCCAGCACTTCCGCCTCGATGGCGGCCGTCAGCGCCTGCAGCTCCACGAGTTCGACCCGCGCCTCGAGCCACAGGCGCAGCGCCTCCACGACCATCGACAGCTCGCCGCGCTCGCCGAGGTAGGCCGAGCGGGCCGCGTCGACTGCGGCCGAGGTCTGGGGCAGCAGCGTCGATTCGACGAGCGCCGCCACCGAGCGGGCGCGGCGCCACTCGGCTTCGAGGCGAGCCGCCTCGGCCGCGACATCCAGCTCGGCCTGCCGCAGCTCGGCACGGGCCGCCGCGGCCGCGTGACTGGCCGCCCGCAGCGCGGGTTCCTGCGCCCCGCGCCGCCACACCGGCAGCTCGAGCCCGAAGCGCAGCGACACCACGGGGTCGAGGTCGCCCCGGTACCCGAGACCCGCCCCCACCGTCAGGCCGGGACGTAGCGCGAGCCGGGCGAGTTCTTCCTCGCGCTCAGCCTGCGCCACGGCCAGCCGCCGGGCCGTCACGAGCGGGGAGGACGTCACGGCGGCCTCACCCCAGGGAGGCGGCGGCAGTGCCGCCGTCGGGAGGGCGGCGATGCGGCCGGGCGCCAGGCCCGGGGGCTGCCCGAGCAGCCTCGCGAGGGCTGCCTGCAGGCCCTCGCGGGTGCCTTCCAGTTCGAGCTGCTGTCGGGCGAGGCGGGTGCCTTCGAGGCGAGCGCGCACGACGGCGGCCTGCTCGTCGTGCCCCGTGCCGTAGAGTGCCGCGACGGTCGCCGCCAGCAGCTGCTGCAGCTCGGCGGCGTGCGCCAGCAGCTCGTGCCGTTGCCCGACCGACCACAGCGCAGCCGCGGTTTGCCGCACTGCCTTCACGAGCTCGCGCCGGGCCAGCTCGAGTTCGGCCTCGCGCGAGCGCACGTCGAGTTCGGCCGCGGCCCGGCGCGCCGCGCGGGCGCGGGGCCACGGCAGGTGCTGGCGCACCTCGGGGCCGACCATCGACATCCCCGACTCGCCCACCGTGAGGCGATCGAACCGCTCGTTCTGCAGCATGAGTTCGAACATCGGCGGCGGCAGGGCGCCAGCGGGACGCACCAGCTCCCGCGCCGCAGCCACCCGTTCTCGCAGTGCCTCGAGCGATGGCGAATCACGCAGCGCTTCCTCGACCAGGATCTCGACCGGCGCCGCCGGGGTAGGGGCTTCCGCGCTGGCAGCGGCTGCTGCGAGCGCCAGCCCGGCCGCCACGGCAGCCGCCCGGCGCGTGCTGTCTCTCCTTTTCATGAACACCTCCACACTCTTGCGAAACGGCGGTCGCCGCCCCGTCCGGGCACACCTCTTCCCGGGAGGTGTCTAGCAGCGGAAGGCGTGGCCGGTCAGGAACGGAGGCGGGACGGCGAGTTCGCGAGGCTCGGTCGCGAGGCCGGTCTCGAAGGCAGCCGCCGGGAGGGCAGCGGCAGCGAGGTGCAAGAGCAGGGCGGGCGGTGGCGCGGCAAGCGAGGCGCGGGGCGCCGGCTGGCCGGGACGCTCGTGGTCGGCTGGCGCCGGCGAGCCCGTGCAGCAACCGCACGGCTGGCCGGCAGGGCAGCACGAGCAGCGGTGGGTAGGGGCCGGGGAAGGCAGGAGACCGCACGGGGGACCGATGCCGGACCCCACCAGCGCCATGACGAGAACTGCGAGACCTGCCATTGTCCGCACCAAGCGCGCTCCCTGCCGTGCAACCACGGGCGCGGGGCCCTTATTTCAGGCCCGGCGCGGGCACGACGGTGAGCCGCCCGTTCGCGGTCGCGAGGCGCAGCCCGACGCGCTGCAGCAGAGAGGGCACAACGGCGAGCGGCAAGCCGACGACCGCCTGCACGTTGCCCTCGACGCGCTCGACGAGCACGGCGCCCTTGCCCTGCACCGCGTACGCGCCGGCCTTGTCGTCGCCTTCGCCGGTGCCCGCGTACCAGGTGTACAGCCCGGCGTCGAAAGGCACGAAAGTGACGCGGGCGAGCTCGAGATGGGAGGCCGACGCCCCCCTCCAGCGCACCACTGTCGCGGTCGCCACCACGTGTGTGACGCCGGCAAGGGCGGTCAGCATCGCGGCCGCTTCCCGGCGGTCGCCGGGCTTGCCGAAGATGCGGTCGCCGCGAAGCACGACCGTATCGGCGGCCAGCACCGGCAGCTCGGGGCACCGGGCTGCCGCCATGGCGGCCTTGGCGGCCGCCACCCGCGCAGCGTGAACCGGTCCGGGCTCGCCCGCGACCGGCGTCTCGTCGACGTCTGCCGGCGCCACGAGGAGCTCGAGGCCGAGACGTTCCAGCAGCTCCCGGCGGCGGGGCGACGCCGAGGCCAGCACGAGCTGAAGGGGCGGAGCCGTCGTCACGGCCCGACCCGGCGCACCAGCACGACGCTCCGCGCGGTGTCCACCACCTCCACCTCGCTGCCGGCCGGAATCGGCTGCGGATCGTCGCTCCGGGCCGCGAGCAACAGCCCACCGGTGTGCTCGGGCAAGCGGATCTGACCGTAGCCGCCAGGGGGGATCTCGCGCACCACCAGCGCCGTGCCCGGGCGCGGAAGCGGGGGCCGGCGGCGGCGCAGCAGCACCATGGTGACGACAACGGCGGCGAGCCCGGCGAGGATGGCGCCACCCAGCGTCACCTCGACGTGCTCGCGCCCGCGCGTCGCCAGGATCAGCCCAGCCGCGCCGAAGGCGCACAGGCCGGCGGCAACGCGTCGCACCACGAAGTTGAACAGCGCCGGGGAGTGATCGGCAGGGGGCGCCACCGGCTGGCTTTGCAGCAGGGCACGGATGTCGCCGAACAGCCCCGTCACCGCCGCCAGCACCAAGCCGACGAGCAGGCACGCGAGGTAGATGAACGCCCAGGTCACGACCCATTGTAGCCGCCCAGCGGGTCCTGTGTGGCCTGGTGGTCCCGCCGGTGTGGTAGTGTGGCCCCGAGGACGCGGGCGGAGGCTTGCGGGTGAACGGCGGCAGCGGTCGATCCGTATGCGGGATGGAGGGCAGATGCCCACCGCGAGGGGGTGGCTGATGCGGCGAGTGCTCGGGGCGGCTCTGATCGTGTGCGGGCTCGGCGCGCCGGCGGCGGGCCAGTACCGGGACCCGGTCCTGGAGGTGTTCAGGGCCCAGGTCGAGATCGAAAAGCGGCTGCTGGCCGGCGACCTGGCCGGCCTCGAGAAGGCGCAGGCAGAGCTCGGCGACGCCTCGGCGCGGTTGCTTCGTCTGGGTGACGACCTCATCCGGGCCGAGCGCGAGGGCGAAGAGGTTTCGGGCCTGCAGGCCCGTTCCTCCGACATTGCGAGGGCCGAGGCCGAGGTGACCAGGCTCATCGGTGCCTGCCAGATGCTGCGCACCGCCATTGGCGTGCGCCGCAGCGTGCTGGAGCAGATGCAGGCCGAGATCAAGCGGCTCGAGGATGCGAGCCAGGCCGTGCAGGACGAGCTGTCGGGGCGATGGACCGTGGCGATCGAGCCCGGAGGGTTGAAAGGCACGTTCGACCTCCGTCTCGATGGCACGCTGGTGACGGGTGTGTACCAGCTCGCCGGAGGGTGGAAGGGCTCGCTCCGCGGCACCCTCATCGGCGACATCGTGCGCCTCGAGCGCATCGACACACAGCAGGGGTTCGTGGCGGTGTACAGCGGCCGCCTCGTGTCCCGGGACGGCAGCAAGCAGCTCGAGGGTTCGTGGAGCGCCACGAACCTCGCGGCGGGAATGCCAGCCGCCGGCATCTGGGTTGCGAAACGCGAGCCGCGCTAGGCTCGCCCCGAGGTCGACATGTGGAAGAACCCGTTCGTGACCCTCATCGTCGGAGCCCTGTTCGGGTTCTTCGGCGGCTACCTTGCCGGCCAGCGGCAACCCCGGCCTGCACCTGCCCGTCCGTCCGTCCCTGCCACGGCAGACCCGCACGCCGGCGTGCCCGGCGCGCCTCCCCTCGGCGCGGGGAGCGCCCCGGCGGCCGTGGACGAGCGACTGGCGGCGCGGCTTCGCGACCTCGAGACGAAGCTGGCCCGCGGCCCCGAGGACTACGAGACCCTCGTGGAGGTCGGCAACGTCCTTTACGACATGGGCCGTTTCAAGAGTGCCAACGACTACTACGAGCGGGCGCGGCGGCTGCGTGACGACTCACCCGACGTGCTCACCGACTCCGGCGTGGCGTACCGCGAAACCGGCAACCCGCGCAAGGCCGCCGAGCTGTTCGAGCGCGCCGCGAGCCTGGCGCCGGCGCACTGGCAGTCCCGCTTCAACCTCTTGATCGTCAAGCTCTTCGATCTGGACGATCCGGCCGGCGCCGAGCGCGTCCTGGCCGAGCTCAAGGCGCTGCCCGTGAAGCCTGCCAACTTCCCCGACCTTGCCCCGCTCGAGAAGGAAATCGCCGCTCGCAAGGCGGCCGCGCCTGCGCGGTAGGTCGGACCTTCTCCGGCCTCACCAGTGCCAGACGGCGCTGATCGGAATCGCCTTGAGGCCTTTTCCGAAGGGAATCGTCTCGGCGCCGCAGTGGAGGATCGCGCCGCGCACGAAGGTGTTGCCGGCAGCCGCAGCCAGGGCTTCGAGCGCCGACAGACAACCCCGGTCGACCGAGCACGGCCGCACGACGAGCCCGGCGCAGCGGTCCTCTGCGCCCTCGAGCACCAGCACCGGCGGCGATCCGCCGGCCGGCCTGAAGCTGCTCAACTTCACCGGCGTGCTGCTCCAGCTTGCCTGCTTTCGCAGCTCCCCCGCCACGAACGAAAAGGTCATGGGGTCGAGCATTCGCAACTCGTCGCCAGGGTGTTCCGGCAGGTCGAGCAGGTGGCACAGCAGCCCGCTGTCCGCCACGAAGCGCTGCGCCGGCGAGGAGGCCTGGCGACCGGGCGGCGACCAGCCCGGGAGCCGATCGACGAGGAAGGTGCGCTCCAGGACCTGCAGGTAGTGGCGCCGCACCGCGGCTGGAACGGACCGGCGCGCCTGCCGCAGCACGAGGCGCTTGATTCGCCTCCACCGGGACGGCGACCCGCCGAGGAAGACCAGGGCGGCCCGGCGCAGTCGCTCCTTGGCGACGAGCCCGGAGGACGCCGCCGCCACGTCGGCCAGGATCGACGGCAGACGATGGTAGCCGTTGGTCGATGCGAGTTCGATGCGAGTCGAGGCCACGACGCGATCGAGGTACCAGTCGAACCACGCCGCTCGCTGCTCGAACGACCCGAGCCCCACGGCTTCGGGAAACCCGCCGCGCACCATGCGGTACCACAGCTCGTCGAGGCCGATGGCTGGAGCGGAGACCGGCAGAGGCTCGGGAGAAAGCATGCGTCCGAGGAACGATTCTCGTGCTCCGGCGATCTCGCCCTGCGAGAGAGGGTACATCCTCACGCGCGCGATGGGCGGCGTGGAGCCCTCTCGGGTCGGAACGGGCGGCAAGGCGCTCGACGAGGTGAGGAGGAGCTGGCCAGGTGTCGTGAACTCGCCGGCTGCTCCCGCGACCTGCTCCAGGACGCGGGGCGCGTTGTGGGCGTTGAGGAGCAGGACAGGGCCTGCCGTTGCGTGCAGGAAGGTGCGCAGGTCGAGGCGGACGGCGGTGTGCACGACCCGGTTCGCGGCGTCGAAGACCCGCCGGGCGACACGCGTACCTTCGAGCGACTCGGCGAGCGCCGCCTTGCCGCATCGCCTCGCGCCGACGATGGCGACAGCCGGCGAGCTCGCGAGTGCCTCGAGCACCACAGGGGCCACGTGTCGTTCGATCATGAGTCTGCTCCAGGGGGTCCGACCGGGCACAGCACTCGCCAGTGGGGCCGCGAACCGCACTCTAGTCTGCCCGCTGCGAGGCGTCAACGGGCCGAATCCTGACTTTGCGCCCTCTGTCCGACGGCGCGTGTGAGGATGCAGGGGCTGCCGCACCGCGACGTCCGGCTGCCCGGCACGCCGCCGCTCCGGCGGTGCCAGGGTACACTTCGCGGCGTGGCGAGAGTCCGGATCGGGGAGGCGTGCCTGCTCGAGCAGAGACTGCGGGCAGAGATCGTCGCGGCCGGGGCGACGCTGGCGCGCCTCGGTCTCGTGCGGGGGGCCGAGGGCAACATTTCGGTGCGCCTCGACGACAGGCGCTGTCTCGTCACTCCCTCGGGGTGGTCGAAAGGTCGGCTGGTGGGCGCCAGGCTGGTGCTGTGCGAGATCGACGGCGAGCCTGCCTCCGGCGCCTCGTCGGAAGCGCTCGCGCACCTGCTGACCTACCGTCGCTGCCCCGAGGTGGCGGCTCTCGTCCACGCGCACCCGCCCGCCGTGCTGGCGCTCGCCACGCGCGGCGCCATCCCCGATCCGGGCCTGCTGCGGGAGGGCGGTCTGCTCGTGCCTCGCATCGCCCGGGTCCCGGCGCTCCCGCCGGGTAGTCGCGAGCTGGCCGAGGAGTGCGCGCTGGCCCTGGGGCGCGGTCCGGCCGTCGTGATGGCGCGCCATGGCGCCATGACCTCCGGCGCCACGCTGCGCGAGGCGTTGCAGCGCATGGAGATCTTGGAGCTGCTCGCTGCAACGGCGCTGGCCGCCCACGGAGGGCGGCCGTGAGCGGCCGACTGGATTTCGGCGCGGCGGCCCGGTTCGCGCCCGGAACGCCGCTGGCCGAGCGCATGCGGCCCCGCACCCTCGCCGAGGTGGTCGGCCAGCGGGCGCTGCTGGGCGAGGAGGGGCTGCTGACGCGCCTGGTGGCGCGGGGCGAGCTGCCCTCGCTCATTTTCTGGGGGCCGCCCGGGTGCGGCAAGACGACGCTGGCGCGACTGCTCGCCGCAGCGTGCAACGCCGAGCTGGTCGCGTTCTCGGCCGTACTGTCGGGCGTAAAGGAAGCGCGAGCCGTGATGGACGAGGCGCGGCGGCTGCGCGCCGCCACCGGGCGCCGCACCGTGCTGTTCGTGGACGAGGTGCACCGCTTCAACAAGGCGCAACAGGACGCCTTCCTGCCGTTCGTGGAAAGCGGCGACGTGGTGCTCATCGGCACCACCACCGAGAACCCCTCGTTCGACCTCAACGCGGCGCTGCTGTCGCGCGCCAAGGTGTACGTGCTCGAGCCGCTGGCCGACGAGGACGTGGTCGTCCTGCTCCGCCGCGCTCTCGAGGACCCCGAGCGCGGCCTCGGGGGCCGGCGGCTCGAGTTCACCGAGGACGTCCTGGGGGCGATCGCGGCCCAGGCCGCGGGCGACGCCCGCATCGCGTACAACCTTCTCGAGATTGCCGCCGAGGCCGCGGGCGAGGGCGGCACGCTCACCGCGGCGCTGGTGCAGGAGGCCGCCCAGCAGCGCCTGGCCCGGTACGACAAGGACGGCGAGGAGCACTACAACCTCATTTCCGCCCTGCACAAGTCGATCCGCAACTCCGACCTCGACGCCTCGCTGTACTGGCTGGCCCGCATGCTCGAAGGGGGGGCCGACCCCCGCTTCATCGCGCGCCGCCTGCTGCGGATCGCATCGGAAGACGTCGGCATGGCCGATCCGCGGGCGCTCGAGCAAGCGGCCGCCGCGGCCCACGCAGTCGAGCACATGGGGATGCCGGAGTGCAACTTGGCGCTGGCGCAGGCGGCGCTGTACCTGTGCCTGGCGCCCAAGTCCAACTCGGTGTACCTCGCGTACGGACGCGCCCGCGCCTTGGTTCGAGAGCGCCCGCCGTACCCGGTTCCGCTCCACCTCCGCAACGCCCCGACCCGATTAATGCGCGAGCTCGGCTACGGCGACGGGTACGTCCACGCCCACGACACGCCCGGAAAGGTTGCCGAAATGCGCTGCCTGCCGCCCGAACTCGGGCAGCCACGCCTGTACGAGCCGACCGAGGAGGGGTGGGAAAAGCGCATCCGCGAGCGGCTCCGCGAGATCGCGGCGCGCCGCTCGCGGTGAGCGCGCCGGCGGGTTGTCTTTCATTGCCTGGCCTTTCCTGCCATACTCGAGGAGGGGGAATGCCCCGAGCGGTTCGACATTGGCCGCACTCGGTCAACACGCAACCGCGAGCCTCGTGCTCGCCACGACCTGCAACCTTGAAGACCCGGAGGAGACAGCCATGCGAGCATCGAAGACCGTCCTCGTCGCCCTGGTTTCCTTGACCATCGTGCTGCCAGCGCTCGGCCAACCAGAGCCCGACCCGGTGCCGGCCGCCGCGGCGGTTGCAGAGCTCGCGCCGGCAGCGGACCTCGCGGTCGAGGACCCTGTCGTGCCTTCGGCCGACGAGCTGCCGGCCTGGCCGGCGGAGCTCACTGTCTTTCCGGATCAGCTCCTGGGCGTTGCCGAGGCGGCGTCCGGCGAGCCGCTGCGCGGGTCGGTGCAGGTGATCACCCCCGGCGTGCTCACCACGACGCTGCTCAACGAGGGGTTCGAGACGAGCTTTCCGGGCACGGGGTGGACCGCCGCCTTCTTCTCGGGCAACCAGTCCAACGCCACCTGGGGCCGAACCTCGTACCGCAAGGCCTCCGGCTCGTACAGCATCTGGTGCGCCGCCGGCGGGCAAGGGGCGGTCAGCCCGCCGGGGCCGGTGCCGTACAACACGGCCGCAGGCGTCATCGTCGGGCCGTTCGATCTCTCGAACGCGACCTCGGGCACGCTCGCCTTCGACTACTGGCTGCAGACCGAGGCCAACGACCAGTTCCAGTGGCTGGCCGAGTCAGGGTGCAACCCCCTGCAAACGGGCTGCTCGTTCAGCGGTCTGTACACCACGACCAACACCTCCGGCTTCCAGCGCAGGACGCAGGATCTTTCCAACTGGGGCTCGGCCGGCAACATGCTCGGCAAGTCCAACGTATGGATCGCCTTCGTGTACAAGTCCGACGGTGCCAACCGCTTCGAGGGCGCCTACCTCGACAATGTGACGCTGGCGATCGAGACCGGCGGGAGCGGGTGCGGCACGTACGTCCTGACCCAGGACAACGACGACAACGGCTGGAGCGGGGCGCCCGACGGTGACTGGGGATACTGCGTCTTCAACAACGACTCCAAACATCCGATCGAGTTCCACTTCGACGTCAACGAGACGAGCATCGCCAGCGCCCAGCTCCTGCTGCTCTGCAACGACGTCGACGAAGACACCAACCCGAACAAGCCGGAGGTGGACAAGGTCTACGTCAACAACACCTACGTCGGCGTGCTGACGGGCGCCGACGGGCAGGACTCGACGACCTACCTGACGGTACCGCCCGGTCTCCTCGTGAGCGGGCGCAACCGGGTCCGGATCGACGTCAACACCGACCCCCGGTCGGCACCGGGGGACTGGTGCGTGACGCTCAAGCAGGCGCAACTCATCGTCAACGGCGGGTGCCAGGGGACCGCCACCTGCCGCTCGGTGACTACGAACGCGTCGAGCTATGCCCCGGGGAACACCGTCCGGGTCACCTACGAGATCGACACCACGCTCGCTTCCCAGCAGATCCGGGTGGAAACCAACCTCGTGGGTCCCAGCGGGTTGATCGTCGCAGGCTCGGAGAAGACCTACACCACGTACGGGTCGCAAAACGATCCGCAGACCGTCGACCTCGTGCTCCCCGCGGCGGCCGAAGGCGGGACGTACAAGGCCAAGATCTTCGTCTTCGACAAGGCCTCGGGGCGCCTCGAGACCTCGTGCGAGAAGAGCTTCACGGTGACCGGCTGCACGCTCGCCTGCACCGCCACGGTCCCGACGACCGGTCAGGTGGGCCAGGCGGTGTCGTTCACTTCCACCGCCACGCCTACGGGCTGCACGGGCACCCCCGAGTATTTCTGGACGTTCGGAGACGGCACCACGGCGGTGGCGCAGTCGCAGAACACGACGTTCGTCTACAACGCACCCGGGACCTACACCTGGGAGCTGGTGGTGGTGCTCGGCAACGCCCGCTGCGTCAGGACAGGCACGATCACGATCACGCAAGGGGGTGGGACGACCTGCACTCTCGGCTGCAACGCCGTAGTGCCCGCGACCGCGACCGTGGGGCAGGCGATCTCGTTCCAGGGCTCGGCCACCGCCACCAATTGCAGCGGCTCGCCGCAGTACTTCTGGACGTTCGGGGACGGTACCACGGCGGTGGCACAGTCGCAGAACACGACGTTCACTTACACAGCGCCCGGGACCTACACCTGGGAGCTGATCGTGGTGGTGGGCACCACCCGCTGCGTGCGAACCGGCACGGTCACCGTGACGAGCGGCGGCGCCACCTGCGTGCTGGCGTGCGACGCGGTCGTACCGACAACCGGCACGGTGGGAGCTCCGATCACTTTCCAGGGCTCGGCCACGGCCAGCAACTGCAGCGGCACCCCCGAGTACTTCTGGAGTTTCGGGGACGGCACGACGGCCGTGGCCCAGGGCCGGACGATCACGGCGACGTATGACATGCCGGGGACCTACACCTGGGAGCTGTCGGTCGTGGTCAACGGCGTGTTGTGCGTGCGCCGCGGCACGATCACGATCACCGGCGGCACTGGCACCGGCTGTCGCGTGGGGTGCTCGGCGACCGTGCCGGCGGTGGCGCGCGTCAACCAGCCGGTGCAGTTCGTGGGCGGCGCCACGGCCACCGGATGCACGGGGACCCCGGAGTACTTCTGGTTCTTCGGCGACGGAACGACGGCGGTCGCCCAGGCGCAGAACACGACCTGGAGCTATCCGCAGCCCGGCACCTACACCTGGGAGTTCATGGTCGTGATCGACGGCGTGTGGTGCCGGCGCTCGGGTCAGATCACGATCGTCTCCACGGCCGGTTGCGTGCTCAACTGTGCGGCCGTCGTCCCGGCGACCGCGCAGGTCGGGCAGACCGTGACGTTCCGAAGCTACGCGAACTGGGCCAACTGCTCGCGCTCGCCGGCGTACCTGTGGGACTTCGGCGACCGTACCAAGCCCTCCGGGGACGCCACGGCCACGCATGTCTACGCCGCGCCGGGCAGCTACGAGTGGCAGCTCACGACCATGGTGGACGGCGTGTACTGCGTGCGGTCCGGGGTGATCATCGTTTCCGCCCCCACGCAGCCGGCGGCGTGCACCTACTCGCAGTGGTTCCAGGTCGGCACGCAGGCGGCCGGAGTCGGCGCCAACTGGCGCACCGACGTCGCGATCCTCAACCCGACCTCGTCCACTGCCCAGGTCCAGCTCCGCCTCCACACCACCACGGCCGGGATCAAGACGCTGGCCACCGCGGTGCCGGCGGGGCGGCAGGTGCTGGTGGCCAACGTGGCCGGCCAGATGGGCTACTCCGGCTCGGGCGGCCTGCAGCTCTGCGCGGACCGGCCGGTGAGGGCCAACTCGCGGACCTACAACCAGGCGAGCGCGAGCAACACCTACGGCCAGTACTACGGGCCGTACACCACCAACCAGGCGGTGTGGGCGGGGGAGCTCGCTTGGCTGGTCGGGCTCAAGCAGGACGCGGCGTTCAGGACCAACATCGCGCTCACCAACACCGGATCCACCACTGCGCTCGTGGCCGTGACGCTGTACAACGGCGACGGCACGAGGCTGGCGGGGTACACCGTGTCGCTCGCGCCAGGGGAGTGGAAGCAGCAGAACCGCGTTTTCCAGACCTACGCGAACCGCACCGACATCAGCTCAGGGTTCGCGCGGGTCGCGGTGCTCTCGGGGAGAGGGGTCATCGTCTCGGCGTCGGTGATCGACAACAACACCGGCGACGCGACCACCAACCCCTGGCTGTTCTGACGGAGGCGTTCAGGCCGGCGGGTTGAGCGTGACCTCCACGAGCTCGATGCCCTCGGCACGGGCCGTGGGGTTGAGGAGCAGGGCGGCGAGCAGGGATGCCTCGTCCTGCTCCTCCTGGTATGTCGGGGCCCACACCAGGCCGTAGCCGCGCCCGCCGCCGTGGCGCTTGGCGAGACCCACCATGCGCGACACCAGCTCGATGAGCAGCGGCCACTCCTCGGGCGACATCGATCCCCGACGGATGAGCGGGTAGGGGACGAAGCCGAGGGAGCAACTGAACGGTACCGCGGCGCCGCCGGCGCCCGTCACCGACAGGCCGTTGACAACCTGCAGGAGCTTCGCCGCCAGCGTCGCGAGCCCCTCCCGGTGCATGCCCGACCCCACCACGACCAGCTCGTCGTCGCCCCAGCGGGCCAGCAGGTCCTCCTGCCGTACCGCCTGGCGGAGGGCGGCGGCCATGGCCCGCAGGGCGGCGTCGCCGGCCGCTCGCCCGTGCGCCTGGTTGATGCCGGCCAGTCCGTCGATGTCGACCATGAACAGGGCGAGCCCGTGACGGGGCGTGAAGTGGTCGGGCCAGTCGGCGAGGGCGGTGCGCCGTGCCATCGACAGCCGGCCCGGCAGATCCTCGGCCATGCGGGCGCGGTTGCCGAGGCCGGTGAGGGCGTCGACCCGCACCCGCTCGGCCAGGGTTCGCGCCTGCTCCTGGAGGCGCCGTTCGGTCTCGGCGAGGTGCTTCGCGACGACTCGGCGCCGCCGTCGCTCGACGAGCACCCAGACGAGCAGCAGGATGATGGCGAGGAGGCTGGTCGGGAAGGTCCAGGCCGGCAGGGCGGCGGTGAGCGAGACGAGCTTCTCGGCGGCGATCATCGCCCCCATCATAGCGCCGGGCAAGGCCGTTGGCGCCGGCATCGGGGTTCGACGACCCTCGCGTCGGGCGCTCCCGCGTGCCTCGTGCCCGTTGCGACACGAAAAGAGGGAGGGCCGAAGCCCTCCCGAGTGCGACAGACCCAAGGAAAGTGTGGCGCGAGCTAGATCAGACCCTGGTCGATCGTCGCGTTGGCGACCTTGAGGAAGCCGGCGATGTTGGCGCCCAGCACGTAGTTGCCCGGGTCGCCGTACTCCTTGGCGGTGGTCACGCACGCCTCGTGAATCGAGTCCATGATGCGGCGGAGGCGCTGGTCGACCTCGTCGCGGGTCCAGGACAGCCGCAGGGAGTTCTGCGACATCTCGAGGCCGGAGGTGGCGACGCCGCCGGCGTTGGCCGCCTTGCCGGGGCCGTAGAGGATGCGCTTGCGCAGGAACACCTCGACACCCTCGAGCGTCGTCGGCATGTTGGCGCCCTCGGAGACGCAGATGCAGCCGTTGTTCACGAGCATTTCCGCCTCGTCGCCGCTGATCTCGTTCTGCGTCGCGCACGGCAGCGCCACGTCGCACTTGACGAACCATGGGCGCCGGCCCTCGTAGTACTCGCAGTGGAACCGCTCGGCGTACTCCTTGATCCGACCGCGCCGGACGTTCTTGAGTTCCATCAGGAACTCCCACTTCTCCTGCGTGCACCCTTCCTTGTCGACGACGGTGCCGTCGGAGTCGGAGAAGGTGACGACGCGCCCACCGAGCTGCATGACCTTCTGGGCAGCGTACTGCGCGACGTTGCCCGACCCCGAGATCGCCACGGTCTTGCCGGCGATCGCCTGGCCGCGGGTGGCCAGCATGTCCTCGGCGAAGTAGACGCAGCCGTAGCCGGTGGCCTCGGGCCGGATGAGCGAGCCGCCCCAGAGCAGCCCCTTGCCGGTCAGCACGCCCTCGAACGAGTGGGTCAGCTTCTTGAACTGCCCGAACATGTAGCCGATCTCGCGGCCGCCGACGCCGATGTCACCCGCCGGGACGTCGATGTTGGCGCCGATGTGGCGATACAGCTCGTTCATGAGCGCCTGGCAGAAGCGCATCACCTCGGCGTCGGACTTGCCCTTGGGGTCGAAATCCGAGCCGCCCTTGGCGCCGCCCATGGGGAGGGTGGTGAGGGAGTTCTTGAAGATCTGCTCGAAGCCGAGGAACTTGAGAATGCCGAGGTTGACCGTGGGGTGGAAGCGCAGGCCGCCCTTGTAGGGACCGATGGCGTTGTTGAACTCGACGCGGTAGCCCTTGTTGACGTGGACCTCGCCCTTGTCGTCCTGCCACGTGATGCGGAACAGGTAGGTGCGGTCGGGCTCGGAGAGGCGCTCGAGGATCCGATGCTCGATGAACTCCGGGTGCCGCTCGAGGCACGGGATCAGCGACTCCACGACCTCCTTGACGGCTTGGTGGAACTCGGGTTCGGCGGGGTTTTTTGCGACCAGGCGCTCGAGAAACTTGGCGACATACTGGGTGACGTTCATCCTTGCATCTCTCCTTTTCCCCTGCGGGTGCGTTCTCGCTCCCGCGAATCTGGCGTCACGAAACGAGGCCGGGTTCGGGTGACGCTGCGTGTGAAGCCCTTCACGATCCTCTCTCGACACCTCCCTCGGCCTGCGGTGCACGCCCGGGGCGCTCAGCCGCCCAGCCTCCACCTCCTGGCTCTTTTCCGGGCGCCGAATCGGCCGGGGCCGAGGACACGTGGCAGGGCATGACACACGTCTCGGCCGACTCTCCGGACTTGCGCGAGTGGGGCATTTCCGGCCGTCACGGCGGGGAATACTACCCCTTGGTGGGAAGGTCGTCAACAAGGCTCGAGGGGGAGGCGAGGTGTGAGGGGGGGGCGGGCGCGCTGTCGGCCGGTACAATGGGCGACGCCGGGGGTTCGCATGGAACGTGAAGGCAAGGAGTACCGGGGCAAGGCGATTCGCGTGCGCTTCGACCGCAAGCGCTGCACGCACGTCGCCGAGTGCATTCGCAGGCTGCCGGCGGTGTTCGACATGCAGCGGCGCCCATGGGTCGATCCGGACGCCGCTTCCCCCGAGGAGGTGGCGGCCGTCGTGCTGCGCTGCCCGACCGGGGCGCTGCACTTCGAGCGGCTCGACGGCGGGCCGGACGAACAGCCGCCGGAGGTCAACACCGTGACCGTGGGAGAGTACGGGCCGCTGTACGTCCACGGCGACGTGGAAGTGCTCGACGAGTCTGGCGAGGTCGTGCTGCGCGACACGCGGATCGGGCTGTGCCGGTGCGGCGCCTCCGCCCACCCCCCGCTGTGTGACGACTCGCACTTCGGCATCGGCTGGGAGGACTGCAGCGGCGTCGACGCGATTCCCGCCGACCCCGAAGCGACGGGCCGCGGTCGCCTGCAGATCTGGCCGCAAAAGGGCGGGCCGCTCACGATCATGGGCTCGTTCGTGCTGCAGGATAGCCGGGGGCGTCGGGTGCTGGTGCGCGACCGCTCGCTCTGCCGATGCGGCAAGTCGCGCGCGAAGCCGCTGTGCGACGGTGCGCACGCCGAGGGATGAGGCCGAAAACGCCTTCACGATATCGATGCCCGCTGGCCCGAGCCCTCGCTCCGCGCGCCGGCCGCCCATCGCCGATCAGCGGCAGCGCCTGCGGCGGTGTGGTCCGAGAGCGGCTCTGGTAGGCTGACGCCATGGGAGCCCCCGAGATGCCGCCAACGGGCGGCGCAGCGAGCCCCCAGGGGCGGCCTCGCTTCCGGTTGCTGATCTTCGTGGTCGCGTACTACGCGGAGGCAACCCTGGCCAGGGTGCTGGCACGGATCCCGCGAAAAGTCTTCGAGGACTTCGACTGCGAGGTCCTGGTCGTCGACGACGGTTCGCAGGACCGCACCTACGAGATCGGCGAGGAATACCGGCGGCAGCACCCGGAGATCCGCCTCACGGTGCTGCGCAACGAGCTCAACCAGGGGTACGGCGGCAACCAGAAGATCGGCTACACCTACGCCGTTCGCCACGGCTTCGACTTCGTGGCGCTCGTGCATGGCGACGGCCAGTACGCGCCCGAGGAGCTGCCGCGGCTGCTCGTCCCCCTGTGCGAGGGCCGCGCTGACGCCGTTTTCGGCTCGCGCATGCTGAGGCCGCGCGACGCGCTGCGTGGAGGGATGCCGCTGTACAAGTTCGTCGGCAACCGGGTCCTCACCGCGCTCGAGAACCTCGTGCTCGGCACGCGCCTTTCGGAATTCCACTCCGGGTACCGGATCTACGCCGTGCGGGCGCTCGATGCCATCCCGTTTCTCCTGAACACCGACGACTTCCACTTCGACACCGAGATCATCATCCAACTCCTCGCCGCCCGCATGCGGATCGTGGAGCTGCCGATCCCCACCTACTACGGCGGCGAGATTTGCCGGGTCAACGGCCTGCGGTACTCGTGGAACGTGGTGCTGGCGGTGCTGCGCGCCAGCTTCCACCGCGCCGGTGTGCTGTACCAGCGGCGGTACGACTGCGAGCCGGAGGGCAATACGCATTACGAGCTCAAGCTGGGGTACCGCTCCAGCCATACCATGGCGCTCGACGCGGTGGCAAGCGGCGAGAGGGTGCTGGACCTGGGCGGCGGGCCTGGCGATTTTGCTGCCCTCCTGGTCGAGAAGGGGTGCCGAGTGACGCTGGTCGACCGCCACGCCCCGGTCCGACCGCTGTGCGGTGTGGAGTGCATCCGCCACGATCTCGACGCCCCGCTGCCGCTCGACGTGCGGCCGTTCGATGTCATTCTCGCCCTCGACATCATCGAGCATCTGCGCAGCCCCGAGGCATTCTTGCGAAACCTCCGAAAACTGTTCGACGAGCGGCCGCGGCGGCTGATCCTGACCACGCCCAATGTCGCGTTCGTGGTCCAGCGTTTGATGCTGCTCGCCGGCCAGTTCAACTACGGACGCGCCGGCATCCTCGACCGCACCCACACGCGGCTGTTCACGTTCCGGACGCTCCGGCGCCTGTTGCGCGAGGAGGGGTACCGCATCCGCGCCGTCCGGGGGGTGCCAGCGCCGTTTCCGAAGGTCCTCGGCCACGGCTGGCTGGGGCGCGCGGCGCTGGCCCTCAACTCGGCGCTCATCGCCGTGTCCAAGAGCCTCTTCTCGTACCAGATCTACGTGGAGGCCGAGTGCCGTCCGGACGTCGACTTCTTTCTTCGCTCGACGGCGGGAGGCGGGGGTGGAATGGCCGCCCGGCAGGCGCCGTTGGCCGGGCCGGAGGGTGAAGTTCATGAAGACGATCGCGAGTGTCGTGACGATGCTGCTGGCGGCGGCGACGGGATGGGCCGGTGAGATGCTGACGCCCGGCGACCCCTTTCCTGCCTGGGAGCTGACCGATCACACCGGAGCCCAGGTCTCCTCGGCGAGCATGGCCGGCACGCCGTACCTCATGTGGTATTACCCGAAGGCCTCGACCCCCGGTTGCACCAAGGAAGGCTGCGCCCTGCGCGACAGCTACGCCGATTACCGCAAGCTCGGCGTCGAGGTGATCGGGGTGTCGTTCGATACGCCCAAGGACAACGCCGAGTTCGTCTCCGAGCAGCGCTTCCCGTTCCGGCTCCTGTCCGACCGCACGAAGGCGCTGGCGGTGGCGGTCGGAGCCGCCGATTCGCCGAGCCGTCTGTGGGCGCGGCGCATCTCCTACCTCGTGGGCGGCGACGGCAAGGTGCTGGCCGCGTACCGCGACGTCGACCCCGCGACCCACGCCCAGCAGGTGCTGACCGACCTGGCGAGGCTCGCGAGCAAGTGAGCCTCGGGCGGCGGCTCGGCGCGGCATTGCTGCTCGTGGCGGCGGGGCGCCTGGCTGCCGCCAAGCCGCCTGGTATCGAGGGCTGGGCGGAAGTGCTCGCCGGGCAGCTCGCGCGCTACCCGGCGATGCAGGCCGAGGACGTGTACAAGCTGGCCCACCAGGCGACGTTCGGCCCGGCGCACCTGATGGTCGACGCGGCTGCGGCGCGAGGCTACCTGCTTTCCGAGCTGGCCGGAGTGGCCGTTGACTCCAGCGAGCCGCTCGTCGAGACGCTGTCCGTCGAGCCGCGGCTCGTGCGCGTCAACCTCCGCCCGTTCAAGGCGCGCGGCGCAGACCCCGAAGCCCTCGTCGCCGCACTCGTGAGGACCGCTTCCGAGGTGGCAGGCGACCCGGCTGCGCTGCGGGCGCGGCTCGAGGTCGCGGTCGAGGTGCTGGGAGCGCGCGGCAAGGCGGCCGAGGCCGGGCGTTTGAAGACGCTGGCGGCGGAACTCGAGGCGCAGGGGTTCCCGGCCGTGCATCACTCCCGGGTGTACAGCGAGGCGTACCGCCCGGCGTACCGGGTCGTGCGCCTGGACCTTCTCGTCCTGCCGTGACGGCCGTGTGAGGCCGCTCACCGCCTGCTCGCCGGTCCCGCTGGTACCCTTCGGCCCATGACCCACGAGACGCAGCGTTTCGCTTCCTCCCGGCGTCTTTCCGCGCTCCTGGCCGTCGCCGCCCTGACCGTGGCGGCGGCCGGCGCCGCGGCGGCGCCGATCGTCGTCGACCACCGCCACACCGATTCGAGCCGCATCCCGCAGCAATGGCTCGACCGGGCGCGCGCCACGCTGCGCATCGGCTACAGCCACACCTCCCACGGCAGCCAGCCCGTGACTGGTCTCGAAGCGCTGCGCGCCTTGGACGGCCAGCGCTACGCGTTTTCCTCGTCCGGCTGGGGGCTGCAGGTCGGCGTCTTCCTCAACGACCTCTGGGCCAACGACTGGGCGGCCGACCTCGGCCACGCCGGGGACCTGGGGTGGCGGGACGCGACAGTGCAGGCGCTGGCGCGCCCCGGCAACGACCGCAACGTGGTGATGTGGTCGTGGTGCGGGGGGGTGAGCGACAACAGCGAGGCGGGCATCAACGCCTACCTCGAGGCGATGGCGGCACTCGAGCGGCAGTATCCAGGCGTGCGTTTCGTCTACATCACCGGACATCTCGACGGATCCGGCTCGTCCGGCAACCTTCACCGGCGCAACCAGCAGATCCGCGCCTGGTGCGCGAGCCACGACCGCGTGCTCTACGACTTTGCCGACATCGAGAGCTACGACCCCGACGGCGCCGTCAACTACCTGGCGCGGTTCGGCACCGACGGCTGCGAGTACGACGCTGACGGCGACGGCAACCCCTGGGGCGACGGCAACTGGGCGGAGGAGTGGGTGGCGGCGCGTCCCCAGGCGTGGCAGGCGCAGGCAGCGGGGCTGTGCGGGGAGTGCGCCCACTCCGAGCGGCTCAACTGCGTCCTCAAGGGCGGTGCCCTGTGGTGGCTGCTGGCCCGCCTCGCCGGCTGGGACGGCGGCGCCGGTCCCGGCGAGACGTACCAGTACGTCGTACCGTCGGTGGCGCACGCCGCGGGCGCCGCCGGAACGAACTGGCGGACGGATCTGGCGGCGGTGAACGCAGGTGCGGCGAGAGTCGACCTCACCGCCACGTTTTACGACGCCGCCACCGGCGCCGCACGCTCGGGCTCCGCCAGCCTGGAGGGCGGTGCCACCCGCCAGTGGCCGGACCTCCTGGTGTCGTGGCTCGGCGCGCCAGCCGGCGGGAGCAGCAAGGGCGTGCTCCACCTGGCGGCGAGCGGACCCCTGGCCGTCACCTCCAGAACCTACAACGAGGAAGCGGCAGGCCGCACCTTCGGCCAGAGCTACCCGGCGCTCGGTGCGAGCGACGGGGTCGGCGCTGGGGAGCGCGGGATCGTGCCGATGTTGAAAGAAAACGCCGCCTTCCGCTCGAACCTCGGTGTCGTCGTACTGACGCCGGCGAGCTGCCGGGTGCGGGTGGAGCTGCGCAACACCGCGGGTGCGGCCATCGGCAGCGCGCGCGAGCTCGACATCACCGGAGGGCGGTGGCGCCAGATCGACCGCGTGCTCGTGGAACTGGGGGCGGGCCCGGCCGACCTCGCCTACGCCGTCGTCGAGGTGCTCACGGCGGGCTGCCGGGTCTGGGCCTACGGCTCGGTCGTGGACAACCAGACCGCTGACCCCACGACCGTGCCGGTGCTGATACCCTAGCGAGGGGATCGCGACTCCGCGAGCGGAGCCGGGTGCACAGAGTTGCCGGTCCTCGAGGAGCGTGCCGGATGCTGATGACCGCCAATCGCCGGTTCGCCTTTTCGGCCTCTCGCCGTCTCGGGCGGCCCGACTGGAGCGCTTCGCGCAACCACGAGACCTACGGCGCCGGCTCGACCCGGGAGTGGGGGAGCGGCGAAAACTACGCTGCGCACCTCGTGATCGCGGGGGAGCCGGATCCGGTCACGGGCATGCTGGTGAACCTCACGGCCCTCAAGGCCGCCTTCGAGCCCGTGGTGGAAAACTCGTTCGACCACGCCTTCCTCAACCTCGACACGCCCCCGTTCGACCGCGTGCCGCCGACACCGGAGCTGCTCGCCCGCGAGCTGCTCGCCCGTGGCCAGCAGGCGTGCGCCGGGCTCGGGGTTGCCGCGGTGGCGTGCCACCTCGCCGAGTCGCCGCACAGCGCCGCCACGGCCTACGCCGACGGGCGGATCGAGCGCGACTGGTGGCTCGACTTTTCCGCCGCCCGCGTGACCCGCTCCCCGTACCTCACCGACGCCGAGAACGAGGCGCTGTTCGGCCGCGCCGCCTCGCCGCTCGGGCACGGGCACGGGTATCGCCTGCGGGTCACGCTCGCCGGGCCGCTCGACCGCGAGTCCGGCCAGGTCGCCAGCCACGGGCCGGTGAGCAGGCTGCTCGCCGAACTGCACGACATGCTCGACCACCGCAACCTCAACCTCGAGGTGCCGATGCTGGCCCGCCAGCCGATCACCACCGAGTGCCTGGCGCGGTTCATCTACGTCTACCTCTGGGCCCACGTGCCGATTGCCCGCGTGCGGCTGTACGAGATGCCGCACTTCTTCGCCGAGTACGACGGCGAGCGGGGATACCTCGGCCTCGAGCGGAGCTTCTCGGCCGCTCACTGCCTGCGCGTGGCGGGGTTTTCCGAGGAGCAGAACCGGCAGGTGTTCGGCAAGTGCGCGAACCCCAACGGGCATGGCCACCGCTACACGGTGCAGGCAACGGTGGCTGCCCCGATCAACGACCGGACCGGCATCGTCTTCGCCCTCGACCGCTTCGTGGAGGCGCTCGAGCAGACCCTGGGCTCGCTCGACGGGAACCATCTCGACCGCGAGGTCGAGGCGTTCCGCAGCCGCCCCTCCACCGGCGAGAACATCGCCCTCACGTTGTGGCCGCAGCTTTTCGCGCGGCTCGACGAGCGGCTGGTGCGGCTCCGCATCTTCGAGACCCCCAACAACCGGTTCACGCTGCGGGCCGACGGGGGGCGGCAATGATCGGGCGCATCCTCGTGACCGGTGCCAGCCGGGGGATCGGCCGGGCCATCGCCCTCCGGCTGGCCGCTCCAGGGCGCGAGCTGGTGCTGCACGGGCGAGACGAGGCGGCGCTCGCTGCCGTCGCGGCCGAGGCCGCCCGGCGGGGCGCCCACGTGCGCACGGTGGCTGCCGACCTGTGCGCCCCGGACGGCGTGCGCCGCACGGCCGAGGCGGCAGGCGAGGAGCCGCTCGGTGCCCTCGTGCACAACGCCGGCCGTGCCATCGTCAAGCCCGTCGGCGAGATCACGCCCGAGGAGTGGCGGCACAGCCTCGAACTCGGCGTCACGGCCCCGTTCCTGCTCACCCAGGCGTTGCTGCCGCGCCTGGCGGCGGGCAGTGCGATCGTGCACGTGCTGTCGGTGGCGGCCCGACAGGGTTTCCCCGGCTGGGGCGCCTACTGCGCCGCGAAGTTCGCGCTGGAGGGGTTTTCGCAGTGCCTGCGCGCCGAGCTGCGCGGGCGTGGCGTGCGGGTCGTCAACGTCTACCCCTCGGCCACCGCCAGCGAGCTGTGGGATGCCGTCCCGGGCACCTGGCCGCGCGAGCGGATGCTGGCGCCCGGCGAGGTGGCCGAGGCCGTCGCCTACGCCCTCGATCGGCCGCCCGACGTGCTCGTCGAGGAAGTGGCCGTGGGGCACCTCTCGGGGACGCTGTGAGCGCCTGGAGGCCCCACATCATTGCCCATCGCGGCGTGCCGAAACGCCTGCCGGAGAACACCCTGCTCGGCTTTCGCCAGGCCATCGCGGACGGCGCCGACATCCTCGAGACCGACCTCTGGATGACCGCCGACGGCGTCATCGTCTGCCACCATGACCGCACGCTCGAGCGCGTCACGGATCGGGCCGGGGCGATCCCCGAGCTGACGCTCGCCGAGGTGAAGCAAGCCCGTGTCCAGCGTTCCGATCACGGGTCGTTCGAGGTCGGCGACGCGATCCCCACCCTCGAGGAGCTGCTCGCGGCGGTGCCGGCGAGCGTGGGCCTGGCGCTCGAGCTGAAGGATCTCCAGCTCGGCGCCCCCGCGGCCGCGGCGCAGCTGACCCGCGCGATTGCGGACCGCATCCTCGCCGGCACGGTCATGCTTCTGTCGTTCGAGGAGCGCCTGCTGTGGGCCGCGCGCCGCGCCGACTCGCGGGTGTGGATCGCCCTCATCGAGGAGTACAACCCTGTGCCGCGCTTTGCCGGCAACGGCATCGGCACCGTCCCGCAGGCCATTGCCGCCAACCCCGGCTACATGGCCGCGGCGCGAGCCCAGGGTCTGTGGGTCTGCCCCCTCGACCCCGACCCCGGCCCTCGCCTCGCCTGGTATCGCGAGCTCGGCGTCGATGCCCTCCTCACCGACGACCTCCCGCTGATCACGCGCTGACGCGGTTGCGGCCCGCCTTGGCTTGGTAGAACGCCTCGTCAGCGGCTCGCAGCAGCGCCTCTCCGCCCAGCTCCGGCAGGTCGGCGAGGCAGGCGTACCGTAACCACTCGCCCCGCCCCGTCGTGACGGAGGCGAGCTTATCGTCCAGACTTCGCCGCGGGAGGAGACGAACATGGACCCGCGGATCGAGGAACTTCGGCTCGCCTTGGCAACAGAACGGTCGCACTGCACCGGCCGGCGGTGGCGCGCCACCGACAGCTTGCGCGCCCGGGTCGTGGCCGCCGTCGACCACGAGCGCGCGTGCGGGCGAAGCCTCGGCCAGGTCCCTGGTGCCCTCGGCGTGCACATCGACCTCCTGCGTCGCTGGCTCCGACGGCCAGCGAGCCAAAGCCCGGCCGCTCCGGCCTTCCGCCCCGTGACCCTGCGCGCGCGTGGCTCGGCCGGCACCTCCGGCCTCGTCCTCGTGACCCCCAGCGGCTTTCGGCTCGAAGGCCTGGACCTGCCCACCGCCCTGACCCTGCTCCAGACCCTGCCATGATCGGCTCGACCCGCGTCCTGCGCGTGTTCGCCTACGGCCAGCCCGCCGACATGCGCAAGGGCTTCGACGGCCTGTACGGCCTCGTGTCAAGGGACACCCAGATTCCCGCAGTTAGTGGACACCCAGATTCCCGCACTATGACTCCCAGGGGTGTCCGTTGCCTGGGGGCGTCGTTGTCGTGATTCCCTCCTTTCTGCAAGGGGTTCGAGCAGGGGGCCTCGGAGCGGAGGCCAGGCGAGCGGAGCGAGCCTGGCCGCGGCGCAGGGGCCCCCTGCTCGTCGCGGCCAGTGAGCGCCGCGTGGCCGGCGGCGGCGTGCCGTGAGGTGGTCCCTTGGTCCGTCGGCCGGTGTGTCGTCACGCCTGGCTCCCCTTGGTCTGCACCTCCCGCAGGCGGAAGCTGCGGCCATCGATCTGCACCACGTGGCAGTGGTGCGGCAGCCGGTCGAGGATGACCGTGGCCAACATCTCGTCGCCGGCGATCATCTCCGGCCACTCACGGATCGACGTGTTCGAGGTGATGATCGTCGAGGCCCGCTCGTACCTCGACGAGAGGACCTTGAAGAGCAGGTGGGCGTCGCGGCGGTCGAGGGCCTGGAAGCCGAGTTCGTCGATGATCAACACCGCGGCGGTCCAGTAGCGCCGGCGCTGCATCCGGCGCAAGCCGGCGGCATCGTCCCGCCGCAGGTGGTCGAGCGGCTCGTCGGCCGTCATCGACGCCACCGAGAAGCCGTTGGTCACCGCCTTGACCCCGAGCCCAAGGGCGAGGTGGGTTTTGCCGACGCCTGGCGGTCCGAGCAGCAGGACGTTCTCCCGCCGGCGGGCGAACTCGCAGGTGGCCAGCAGCTCGGTCTTGCGGCGGTCAACCCCGCGGGCAAAGGTGAAGTCGAAGGACTCGAGGGTCTTCACCGCGGACAGCCCGGAGAGCTTCAAGGAGGTCTTCACCCGCCGCTCCTCGCGGGCGTCGCGCTCGGTGGTCAGCACCAGGTCGAGGAAGCCGGAGAGCGACGCCTGCTCCCGCACTCCGCGCTCGACCAGCTCGGGGAGGACGTGGACGGCGAACTCGAAACCGACATCGGTCAGAAGCCCTCTGGTGTGGTCGAGGTCACTCTGGGTGTTCATGCCAGCCTCCGTACCAGCTCGCGGTCGTCGTCGATCGGGCGTCTGGTCACCTCCCAGCTTCGCTCCAGCACGATCGCCTGACCCACCCTGCCCAGGGGGGTCGGCCGCATCACCCGGTCGTCGCCCTCCCCCTCGGCGTGCCGCTGGTCGAGCAGCAGCCGGCAGGCGGTCCCCCGTGGATTGCGCGCCAGGTGCTGACCGCCGGCACCGTAGCTCTCCACGGTGCCGGCACACCCACGCACCTGGACCGTGCGCCGCATGCTGGTGAACGGCACCTCGTATTGACGCCCCTCGAAGCTCACCAGGCAGTCGTCGGTGACGGTGCGATTGACTTGGACGTCGAAGGGCTCGGGCAGCGTCTCGGGTAGAGCCAGCAAGGCCTCCTGCTCCGCCTCCCAGCTCGCCAGGACGGTGCGCCCGGTCACCGGGCAGATGAGGCGTTGTACTCGGGCTCTGACCCGCTCGTCGGTCGCCCTCTGGAGGTCCTCCAGGCGCAGGGAACATATGTCCTGGAGGGCGCCGAGAAAGGCCCGCACATCCCGGCCCCGCCGCTCCACCTTGCCTTTGTCCGACGCCGTGCGGACTCGGCCGGGGTCGACGACGAAGCCGAGCTGCCGGGCGTACGAGGCATACCCCTCCTGGAGCCGCGCCCACCGCCCGGCGCCCCAGGCCACCGCCGTCCGCACGTTGTAAAGCCGCACGGTCCACGGGATGCCCCCAAGCCTGCTGAACGCCTGGTTGTGCCCGCTCAACCACCACAGCAGGTTCCTCGACAACGCCCAGATGACGGCGAACATCCGCGAGTGCGACAGGGTCACCACGAGGGCGTCACGCGTGGTCCGGCCACCCAGCTCCTCGACCCGCACCGGCAGACCCTCGAACCAGTCCACCTGCGCCTGGGCGCCAGGCTTGGTCTCGACCCGCCGGATCGGCCGCAGCCGCGGCGGCGCCATCCGCCGCCGCACGTACCGCAGCACGGCCTTGTAGCTACCGTCATACCCGTGCTCCGCCACCAGCACCTAGTACAGCCGCCGCACGGCTTCGGGCCGCTCACCCTCCTCCTGCTGTGTATCCAGCCACGGCTCGATCACCCCCTGCCACGCCGCACAGCTCTCGGCCTGCCGTCGCCGCCCGTCTTCGTCTCCCTTCTCCCGCCGCCGCACTCGGGATCGCACCGTGCTCTCGTCCACCCCGAACTCTCGCGCCACCACCCGCGTGCTCCACCCTTTCTCCCGCAACACGTCCATCACCACCAGGTCCCTCTCTCGGAGCTTGGCCATCTCTCTCCCAGGCGCCTTCTCCCGCACGCCCCGCAGAGTGTCGACCAGCTCCCGCCGTGCGGGAATCTAAATGTTGCCGGTTCCGGAAATTCTGGCCGGTCGGATTCCGGAGATTCTGGCCGCTTTTCG
>DAOOJE010000015.1:32891-82720 GCA_035384965.1 Thermoanaerobaculaceae bacterium | reverse complement strand
TCGTGACGCGGGCGGAGATGGCGGTGTTTCTGACCGCGACGTTCGACCTGCCGCTCAACCAGTAGCGGCCGCTAGCGCGTCAGGTGGCGGCGAGGGGTGCGGCCGCACACCGGCGAGTAAGGAACGGCGAGCGGGGCCGACCACGCCGAGTGACTGCCGCAACCCCGTTCCCCTCGCACCCGGAAGTACAGCGTCGCCGGTGTGGCGGCCGTGTGGGTGACCGCCAGCCCCGCTCCCGAGGTCACGGTTTCCTGGACCGCCGAGAAGTCGGCAGTGGCGGCTTTCTGAACGCGGAAGACCTCGGCACCGGCCGGCGGAACCCATGCGAGGGTTGTACTCCGGCTCTCGCACAGGCCCACAGGGTCCGCCCGCAGCCCGCTGGGGGGGTCGGGCGGGACGCAGTAGCCGGCCAGAAAGTTGAACGCCGCGAGCGCCTCGACGCGATTGCGGGTGATGCCGTTGCGGCTGTCCGTGCGGGCCTTGCCAGTCTGCTCGAGCGCATGGCGCAAGGCGGCTGCATCGTGGCTGGGGTACGCCTGCGCGAGCAGTGCCGCCACGCCCGCCACGTAGGGCGCCGCGGCCGAGGTGCCGCCGAAACAATCCTCGTACCCGCCGCCCTTCTTGGGGGTCTTGGCGCAGTGAGAGGGGGCCCAGACGCCGAGCTTGCTGCCCGAGTCCGAGTAGCAGGTGATGCGGTCGGCCTTGGTCTCCTGCGAGCACCCGTTCCGCATGCACTGCCCCTTGCCGAAGCTGACCTGCGTCGAGAGGCAGCCGAACGGCAGGGGGACGGGATCCATGCAAATCTCGTCGTCGTACACCGCCCCCACGGCGAGCGCCCAGCTCACACAGGCGGGCCACGACACCCCGCCGGTGCAGCCGCCGTTGCCTGCCGCTGCCACGACCAGCACCCCGGCTTCGGTGAGAGCTCGAAAGGCGGCCTCGAAAGCCGGATCCAGGGTGTCGCAGGTGCCGGCCCCGGGCGGCCAGTCGTCGTCGTAGCCGCCCAGTGACATGTTGAGCACCTTGATGTTGTACGGGTTGCCGGCGCGCACGCTGGCGAGCAGGGCGTCGAGCCCGGCCAGGATTTGCGCGCTCGTTCCCTCCCCCTTCTCGTCGAGCACGCGGACCGCCACCACGGTGGCGCGTGGCGCCACCCCACCGCCGCTGCCGGCGGCCACGCCGGCCACCGCGGTGCCGTGCCCTTCCTTGTCGCGCGGGTCCTGGTCGTTGTCGACGGCGTCGAAGAGCATGACGGTCTTGGCACCGGCGCCGGTGCCGCCCGGTGCCAGCTCGGAGTGGGTGTAGTCGACGCCGGTGTCCAGGATCGCGACGCCGATGCCGAAGCCGTCGAACCCCCGCGCCTGCACATCGCCGACCTTCATCAACGACTTGCCCTCCTTGCGCAGCGCTCGCGCCGTGCGCAGCGGCGCGAGCCCCACCACCTCGGGGTCTCGAGCGAGCTCGTCGAGGAGGTAACCCGGGAGGCGCAGGTGGACCACCGGCAGCTCGGAGAAGCGCCGCAGCACCAGGTCCTGTGCTTCCCAGCGGGCGAGCGGCTGGACGGACGCCGGGCCGGCGGGCCGGACGTCTGCCGGCGGCGTCGCGGCCGGGGCCACCACGGCCAGGCACTCGACCTCCCCGCCGCCGGCCGCCTGCTGCCACAGCCGGGGAGGCACGGTCGCGGGTTCCTTCGCCAGCATGTGTGCGGCGGCTGCCAGGACACCAAGGCCGACTGCGCCTGCCATGACCGGTCGTCTCATCGGGCCCTCCCCGGGGAGTTCCAGTATCGATCCACGCCGGGCTGCGCCGCAAGGGCCAGCAGGCCCCGCTACCGCACGCCGGCCAGCGCCGCGTTGAGCGTGCGCAGCAAGGTAAGGAGGTACAGCCCCACCGAGCGCTCGCGGATGAAGTAGAGGTCGTACTCGAGCTTGCGGCGGTGCTCGTCGACCGTGCAGGCGTACGGCATGTTGACCTGCGCCCAGCCGGTGACGCCGGGCGGCACGGCGAGACGGAAGGTGTAGTAGGGGATGCTGGCGGCCAGCTCGCTCACAAACTCGGGCCGTTCGGGGCGCGGACCCACCAGCGACATGTCGCCCCGCAGCACGTTGAGCAGCTGTGGCAGCTCGTCGATGCGCAGCCGCCGCAGCCACCGCCCCACGGCGGTGACCCTCCTGTCGCCGGGTGCCGAGAACGCCGGCCCGTCGTCCTCGGCATCCCGCCGCATCGTGCGCAGCTTGAGAATGCGGAACACCCGGCCGTACTGCCCGACTCGCCGCTGCAGGTAAAAGACCGGCCGCCCGTCGCCGAGCAGGACCGCGAGCGCGCCGAGAGCGACGAGCGGCAGCGCCGGCACCAGCATCAAGCTGGCGAGCAGCACGTCCAGCACCCGCGTGAGCCGGTTGAAGAGCTGCCAGTGCACGGTGCCGAACCCCGGCTGGTGGAGGAAGGCGTCGGGCGAAAGTTCGTCCACCGGCAGCCGCCCGTCCAGCCACGCCCAGAGCTCGGAGGTCACCACCACCGGCAGCCCCGAGAAGTGCAGTGCGGCGAGGTCGGAGGCGGCGGCTCCCAGGCCGTCGGCGCTCCCCACCAGGATGACGGCCTCGGCGGAGGCCGCTCGCGCGGCAGCGGCGAGCTCGGCGCCGACCAGGTGGGCGCCCTCCACCGGTTCCCACGGCCCGAGCGGATGAACGCGCAGCCGCTCGCAGACGTTCGCCACCGCCGGGCCGTCGCCGACCACCAGGGCGACCGGCCGGGGTCGCTCCCGCAGCCAGCGCCGGAGCGCCACGCGAACGAGCCACGCCGCGACCGCCCAGGCTGCCGTGGTGAGGGCGAGCAGGCCGCGCCCGAAGCGCCACGTCGGCACGACGTAGGTGGCGAGAGCGAGCCCCAACCCCCAGAAGCCGGCCACCACCGCGACGCGCACCGCCAGCTCGCGGCGACGGCGCACCCGCAAAGGCCCGTACAGCTCGGCGGCTGTGGCGAGCCCCCACAGCATGAGCACTGCCGTGACCCCAAGCCACGGGTGGCCGACGACCTCCGCCCACTTCTCGGCCCGCAACGGCTCCGAGAATCGCACGAGGTGGGCGAGCCAGGCGGCCACGGCCAGCCCGGCGGCGTCGAGCCCGGCCAGCGCCGGCCCGAGCCTCAGCGCCAGGGGGCGGATCGCGCTCACATCACCTCGCCTTCCCCACCTACGGCCGGTAGAACGCCCGCATCGCCTCGACCAGCCGCTCCCGCTCGTCGGGGCGAACCTCGGGGAAGATCGGCAGCGCCAGTACCTCCCGGCAGGCCTGCTCGGACACGGGGAAGCTCCCGACGCCGTAGCCGAGCTCGGCGAAGCAGGCTTGCAAGTGCAGGGGAATCGGGTAGTACACCTCGGTCCCGAGCCCGTGCTTCGCGAGGTGTTCGCGCACCGCATCGCGCCGCTCGGCCCGCACCACGAACTGGTGGTAGGTGTGGCCGCGATCGGGCAGCTCCTCAGGGGGCCTCACGTAGCCGAGCAGGCCGGCCTCGGCGAAGAGCTGCCGGTAGTGGGCGGCGCCCTCCCGCCGCCGGGCGATCCAGCCGTCCAGGCGCGGCAGCTTGACCCGCAGGATCGCGGCTTGCAGCGCCGAAAGCCGGAAGTTGCCGCCCACGAAGTGGTGGACGTAGCGCGGGCGCATGCCGTGCACCCGCATATCCACCATGCGCTCGGCGAGCGTCTCGTCGTTGGTGGTCACGAGCCCGCCGTCGCCGAAGGCGCCGAGGTTCTTGGTGGGGAAGAACGAGAAGCAACCGAAGGTGCCGAGCCCGCCGGTCGCCCGCCCCTTGTACGGGGTGCCGATCGACTGGCAGCAGTCCTCGACGATCGGGATGCTGCCCGCCACTGCCTGGATGGCGTCGAAATCGCACGCTTGCCCGAACAGGTGGATGGGGATGATCGCCCTGGTGCGCGGGGTGATCGCCGCGCGCAGCGCCTCGGGGTCCATGTTGAAGTCGCGCGGGTCGATATCCACGAACACCGGCCGGGCGCGCAAGCGCCAGATCACCCCGGCCGAGGCGAAGAAGGTGAATGGTGTGGTGATGACCTCGTCGCCGGGCCCGATGCCGAGGCACATGAGCGAGGCCAGCAGCGCGTCGGTCCCCGAGGTCACGCCGATGGCGCGCTTGACGCCGAGATAGGCGGCGCACTCCTTCTCGAACGCCGCAACCTCGGGTCCGAGAATGAACTGCTGGCTCGCGAACACGCGCTCGACGGCGGCGCGCACATCGTCCTGGATGTCCTGCCACTGGCGGGTGAGGTCGAACAGGGGGACTGGGGGCGTATCGGTGCTCATGCAGGTCCTTTCCCGGGCCGGCGTCTGGGTGCGCCCGCCCGGTGAGGCGCAAGCATACCGCGACGCGCGCCGTTCGGCTTGCCGTGACCCCCGGCCGCGCATTGCGGTGCAGATACAATAAGAGGCGATGCCGCAAGAGCTTCTGCTCGTCGGCCCGGAAGCACCCGTTCTCGGACGGGTGGTGCCTCTGCTCGAGAGAGCCGATTTCCGTGTCCAGCACGTGCCACGCGGCGACGAGGCGGTGGCGCTCGTGCGCGAGCGCGCTTTCGACCTCATCATTGCTCGCTTCCCGCTCGTCGGCGCCGGCCTCGCCGAGTTCGTGCGAGCGGTGAGAGGCGATGGGCAGCCCTGCCGGAACGCCGGCTTCCTGTTGCTCGCCGAGCCCGAGTACGTGGCCGAGGTGGGGGGCTTTTTGGGCCGCGGGGTCGGGCGCATCGTGTCGCTCGACGTGGCGGCGGACAAGCTGGTGGACGCCGTGGCCGAGCTGCTGGCGGTGGCGCCGCGGCGCTCCCTGCGCGCCCTCGTCCAGGTCCGCTTCAGCATCGAGCACGGTGGGGGGCACCTCCTGGCCCTCACGCACAACCTCTCCGAGACGGGTCTGCTGCTTTCCGGGGCGCGCGAGCTCCCGGTCGGGACGCGGCTGCGTTTCGAGCTGTCGCTGCCCGGCCTCGACGAGCCGATTCGCGGCGAGGCCGAGGTTGTGCGCCACACCGACCCCGAGCGCGAGCGCGTGGCGGGGGTCGGGGCTCGGATTCTCGCCTTTGCCGGCGACGGCCAGCAGCGGCTGCGGGGCTACTTGCGGGAGGCCAGGCACCCGTGAGACGGCGGCTCGCATCGCCTGACAGGCAGGAATGCTTCACGGCACCGGGGCGTTCCAGCTGGCCGATGCGGAAGGCGCTGTGCAGTGTGGTGATTCCCGCCCTCGCCGTTTTCGGGGTCGAGCTCGGGCCCCACACGCACCACCCGGGCAGTCAGACGCCGTCGACCGTGGTGGAGCGCACCTGCCCCCGCCTGCCGCTCGTTCCTCACCTCCACCCCTCCGACTTGCATCTCGCCGAGCCGTGCCCGCTGTGTGCGGCCGGACCGGCGCCGCCGATAGCTCCCGCCGAGGCGGGCGGTCACATCGCCGCGGCGCCGCCCTCCCCGGCCGTCATGCCGGCTTTCGGGAGCGGCGAAACCCACTGGAGCAACCACCCGAGCGGGCGCGGCCCGCCCTCCTCATGCGCCGCCTGATGTTCTGCATATTGTGGGTGTTGCGCAACAAAAGGAGGATCGTATGCGCGCCTTTCCAGTCGTGGCAGCGCTCGCTACCGCGCTGCCTGTGCTTTCCGTCCAGGCCCAGAGTATCAACCCGGACATCTCGGTGATCGGCGACATCCGCGCCTTCGTCACCGAGCACCCGGACGACAGCAGGCGAGATGAGCTGCAGCTCGACCTGCACGGCGCGGAACTGATGCTCGCCGGCTACCTCAATCCGTTCGCCCGTGCCGACGTAGTGGTGGCGTACCACGATGGGGCGTTCGAGCTCGAGGAGGCCTACGCCACGATCCTGCGTGGCCTCCCGGGCAGGCTGCAGCTCAAGGCCGGCCGCTACCGCCTCGATTTCGGCAAGCTCAACCAGCTCCACCCGCACACCTACTCGTTCCTCGACACCCCACTCGTCCACCGGGAGCTGCTCGGGGAGGAAGGGCTCATCGACATCGGGCTCAACCTCAACACCCAGGTGCCGCTCGGCACGGCGGCTCTGACGCTCTCCGGGAACGTCCTGAAGGGCGATTTTGCCGAGGTGCATCATCATGATCACGACCACGAGGAAGAGCAGGCGGCCGCCCTGCAGCGCCGGGCAGCTTTCGCCGTGCGCCCCGCGCACGAGGGCGAAGAGGAACCCGAGCCCGAGAGGGGGCTCGGATACTCGGGGCGCCTCGCCGTGTTCGTCCCGACCGGCGACTACGCCGGCTTCGAAGCCGGGCTCAACGCGCTCGAAGGCACCCTCGACCGCCACACCGACCGCACAGTGAGGCTGCTGGGAGTCGATCTCAAGTACCGTTGGGCGCCCGACATGTATCGCTCTCTCACCGTGCAAGGCGAGTGGATCCGGTCGAGGCGCGACGTCGCCCACGCACACGGGGAGGAGGGGCACGGCACGACGGCCAGGGTGGACGCCGACGGGATGTACGCCTTCGTCGACTGGCGCTTCGCCCGGCGCTGGAACTGCGGGGTCGTCGGCGAACGGAGCGAGCTCGCCGAGGAGGAGGGCGTGAGGATCAGGCGCGCTGGCGTGTTCGCCGGCTTCCAGCTCATGGAGGAGACCACGCTCGTGCGCCTGCTCGTGCGCCGCACCGACCACGACGAGCTGCGCAAGGCGTATTCGGAAGGCATCCTGCAGCTCGTGTTCTCGCTCGGGCCGCACCGGGCCCACTGGTTCTGAGACGTTGAGCGCCGGTCGCCGAAGGCCGCGGCGTGCTCGGTGTCCCCGCAGCCGCCGTGCGGCCGTCCGGGCCGTGGCAGCCCTTCCCGGACCGCGCCCGGCGGCGCCTGGCGCCTCACGATGGAGGAAGCCATGAAAGCGTTCCTGTCGTTTGCGATGTTTGTCACCCTGGCCGTGGGCGGAGGCGCCCAGCCATTGCGTGTCGTCACTTCCATTCCCGACCACGCGGCGCTCGTGCGGGTCATCGGCGGTACCGAGGTGGAGGCCGAAAGCGTCGTCACGGGCAACCGCGACGTCCACGCTGTCGAGCTGCTCCCGTCGTTCATGGTCAAGGTCAGCCGGGCCGACGTGTACGTCAAGGTCGGGCTCGACCTCGACCTCTGGGCGCAGCAGATCATCGACGGCTCGCGCAACGGCCGGCTGATCGTCGTCGACGCCTCGGCCGGGATCGAAAAGCTCGGAGTCCCGGCGTTCAAGGTGGACGCCTCGTACGGGGATCTTCACCGCTTCGGCAACCCCCACTACTGGCTGGATCCGGCCAACCTTCGGCCGCAAGGCGAGGCTATTCTGGCCGGCCTGGTGCAGGCTCGTCCGGCCGCGGGCGAAAGGTTTCGGGCCAGCCTCGAGGCGTACCTGGCGAAGGCCGATGCGGCGCTCGCCACGTGGCAGGCCCGCCTCGCTCCTTTCTCTGGCGCCAGGGTCGTGACGTTCCACGACTCCTGGCCGTATTTCGCACGGCGCTTCGGGATCGAGGTCGTGGGGTTTTTGGAGCCCAAGCCCGGGGTACCACCCACACCGACCCACATCGCGGCGCTCACCGAGCGGCTGAAGGACGGGCGGGTCAAGGCCATCGTGATGGAATCGTACTTCGACGACCGCGTCCCGAAGATGCTGTCGCGGACCACCGGCGTGCCGCTGGTCAAGGTACCGGTACTGGTCGGGGCCGTGCCGGGCGTCGACGACCCACTCGCCCTGTTCGAGAGCATCACTGCGGCGCTGGCGCAGGTCCTTGGGGAAGCGCGGTGAGCCGCGATCACTCTCATCCCTTGCTTCGTTTCGACGACGTGACGTTGAGCTACGGAGGGGCGCCGGTGCTCCGGCGCCTCTCGTTCCACATCTGCCGGGGCGAGTTTCTCGGCATCGTGGGTCCCAACGGCTCGGGAAAGACGACGATCCTGCGGGCGATCCTGGGGCTTTTGAAACCCGCGCGCGGGACCATCGCCCGCAGCGGCCGGCCGGTCATCGGCTACGTGCCGCAGCGCGAGCACATCGACACGATCGTGCCGGTCACGGCGGGAGAGGTCGTCATGATGGGCCGCGCCCCCCGGCTCGGGCCGCTGGCCCGGCTGGGCCGGCGCGACACGGCAGCGGTGGAGGAGGCGCTGGCGCGCGTCGGTGTGGGGGAGCTGGCCCCTCGGCTGTTTCGGGACCTCTCGGGCGGCCAGCAGCAGCGGGTGCTGCTGGCGCGAGCCCTTGCCGCGGAGCCGGACCTGCTGGTGCTGGACGAGCCGACCAGCGGCATGGACCTGGCGTCCGAGCACGCCCTCGTCGAGCTGCTGGTGGAGCTGAACCGTCGGCAAGGGCTCACGGTGCTGCTCGTCACCCACCTCCTGCAGACCGTGCTCGACGCCGCCACCTCGATCCTGCTCATCGACCGCGGCCGGGTGCTGTACGGCGACGCCGGAGAGGTCCTCCGGGAAGACCGGCTCGCCGCGCTGTACGGCCTGTCTGTCCGGCTCGTCGAGGCCGGCGGCCGGCGCACTGTGGTGGTCGGGGGGCGGCCATGAGCGGGCTGTTCGAGCTGGAGTTCATGCGCCTCGCTGCCGTGGCGGGCACGGCTGCTGCGTTGGCGCTGTCGATCCTCGGCGTCTACGTCGTGCTCAAGCGAGTCGTGTTCGTAGGGCTCACGCTGGCCAACGTCGCAACGCTGGGCGCCGCGCTGGCGGCGCTGTTCCACCTGCCGCTGCACGCCGTCATGCTGGCCGCCACGCTGGCCGGCGCGGCGGCGCTCGCCGGGGCGGCCTCCTTGCGCCGCGTTCCCGCCGAGTCGGTGGTGGGGTGGGGGTTCGCCGCCGCTTCGGGACTGACCGTGCTCGTCCTCAGCCGCGCAGGCGGCGACAGCGACGCGATGCGGCTGCTGTTCGGCAACGTGCTGGCGATCACGCCCGGGGAGGCGGCGCTGATGGCCGGTGTTGCGCTTGCCGTCGTGACCCTGCACGGTCTGCTGGCCCGCCGCTTCGTGCTCGTGGTCTTCGACCCCGAGATGGCGCGGGCGGCGGGAATCGCCACGCACGGCTGGACGCTGCTGCTGTATCTCACCGTCGGCGGGGCCACGGCTGCCGCCGTGCACGAGACAGGGGCGCTCCTCAGCTTCGCGCTGCTCACCCTGCCGGCCATGGCGGCGCTGCTGGCCACTCGCGGGCTCAGGGCGGCGTTCATGACGGCGGCTGGGATCGCCGTTACGGCGACGCTGGCGGGCCTGGTGCTGTCGTTTCGCTGGGACCTGCCGGCAGGACCGTTCGCGGTGGTGCTGCTGGCGCTGGCCGTCCCGGTCGCCGCCCTGGTCGGCCGGCTGCGGCGGTGAGATGGCGAGTGTGCCAGCGACGGGCCTGCCGGCGACGGGATTCAACGAGGCGCACCGGCTCGCCGTCGGTGCGCCTCGGCCACGACGATGCCGCGAACGCTACGGAACGCGGAACGCGAAGCTTTCCGACTTGCCGGTGCCGCGCTGCACGTCGAGGACGTACACGCCGGGCTTCAACTCCTTGATCACCTTGCCCTTGAACATCGACTTCTCGCCCTTCATCTGGCCGACCTCGAAGACGTCCTTGCCGACCGGCTTCGAGCTGTCCTCCACCCACCGCCCCTCGCTCTTGACGAACTGGCGCATCGCGTACGGCCTGTAATCCCCGTTGAACACCATGTGGGACTCCCGCGCCTTGAAGACAATCGCCGGGTCCTCGTAAAAGAACGAACTCAAGAACCCCTCCGGGGTGAACTCCTCCTGCATGACCACCGGCGGCCACGGGGTGAGGGTCTTGCCGGTCACGACGAAGACCCCCGGCTTGTCGGGCTTGACCTCCTTGTCGCAGCCGACCAGCACGGTGGAAAGAACGAGGACCGAACACACAATCACGAAGTTCTTGCGCATCCTGGGGGGCTCCTTTCCTAGCAGGTTGCCCGTGCGGAGCGAATGATACCACGCGGGTGATCGACGTGGTGCACCGGGTGTGGCAGGATAGGCGCCGGCCTGCCGCGCAGGTCGGGAGGGTGTATGCGAACTTCTGGGTTGGCCGCCGCGTGGCTCGTCCTTGCCGTCGGATCGTCCACCGCTGTCCCGGCCGCGCTGCCGCGGCTGGTGGTGCTGGTCTCGGTCGACCAGTGCCGGTTGGACTATCTGACCCGTTTCGTCGACCACTACCTGCCGGCGCAGCGCGCCGGCGAACCGGGTGGCTTCAACTTCCTGGTCAGCGACGGGGCGCACTTTTGTGACGCTCACTTTGCGCACGTGCCGACGACCACCGGCCCGGGGCACGCCACACTCGCCACCGGTGCGCCGCCGGCGCTGCACGGGATCATCGGCAACCGGCTCTTCGACCGGGAGAGCGGGAAGAGCCGCCGGTGCATCGAGGACCCTTCCGTCCAGACCGTCGGCGGCAAGGCCAGGCCGGCCTCGGCTCGCAACGTCCTCGTCACCACGCTCGGTGATGAGCTGAAGCTCGCCACCGGCGGCCGGGCCAGGGTCGTGAGCCTGGCGATCAAGGACCGGGCCGCCGTGCCGCTCGGCGGCCACGCCGCCGATCTCGTGCTCTGGCTCGACGACACGACCGGCAACTGGGTGACCTCCACGTACTACCGGCCCGACGGCACGCTGCCGGCGTGGGTCGAGAAGCTCAACCGCGAGCGGCGCCTGGATCGCCTGGCCGCTGCCGTCTGGGAGCCGCTGCTGCCGCGCGAGGCGTACAGCCAGACGCTGACCGCACAGCGTGCGGCGGGGTCGGGGCCGCTGTTCTCGCACGCCCTGCCTCCCACGCCCGGCGAGGAGCTGTACGATGCGTGGGCCGCCTGGGGCCCGGCCAACGACGAGGTCGTGGAGCTCGCAAAGCAGGCGATCGCCGAGGAGCGGATGGGGCTCGACGAGGTACCCGACCTGTTCCTCCTCAACCTCTCGACCAACGACTACGTGGGGCACACCTACGGTCCCAACTCGGCCGAAATCATGGACGTCACGGTGCGCACCGACCGCGCCCTGGCCGGGCTGTGGCGTTTTCTCGCCCGTCACGTGCCGGGTGGGCTCGATGCCGTGCTCATCGTGGTCACCGCTGACCATGGTGTCTCCACCGCGCCGGAGGAGGCGCTCGCGGCGGCCCGCATTCCGGCCTCCCGGGGCACCGCCACGGCAGTGGTGGAGGCAGTCGAGTCAGCGCTGGACGGCGCCTTCGGGGCCGCCGACTGGGTCCTCGAGGGGCAGCGCACCGACCCCAACATCTATCTCAATCGTGCCGCCGCCGCGGCGCGGCGGGTCGACCCGGCGGCCCTGGAGCGGGTGGCCGCCGACGCCGCCAGTCGCGCCGCCGGCGTCTACATCGCGTTCGGGCGCACCCAGATCCTCACCGGCCAGCTCCCGCAGTGGCCTTGGATCGACAAGGTGACGGCCGGCTTCCATCCTCGCCTGGGCGGAGACATCTTCCTCGTCACGCAGCCCGGCTGGCTGCTCTCGAGCCCGCCCGACGCCAGCCACGGCTCGCCGTGGCCGCCCGACACCCACGTGCCGCTGGTGTTGCGCGGCCCGAGCATCACCGGCGGCGTCTTCCACCGCCGCGTCACGAGCATGGACATCGTCCCGACGCTCGCCCAGCTGCTCGGCATCGGCTATCCCACGGGTTGCATGGGGCAGCCGCTCCGCGAGGCCCTCGAGGGCGGGTCCCTACGCCGCTGAAGCGCGGACCGCCCGGGCGAGGGCGGCGAGGTCGAGCTGGCGCCGCCAGGCCACCGCGTCCTCGAGTTCGCTCCAGCACTTCCAGATCCTGGCCACCACGGCAGGGTCCGGCGCGCCCGGGAAGACCGCGCGAAGCGCCTGGCCGTACGGCGTGACCAGCTCCGGCCGAGCCCGCAGGGCGCGGGCGAGGGCCTGGCGCGCCTCGGGTCCGAGCTCTTCCCAGCCGAGGAGAGCCCGCAGCGCCTCGACATCGGCGGCGAGCACCGCGACCCCGTCGTTCCAGGCGTTGCGGGCGGCGGCGAGCCGCCGCGCCACGGCTTCGGGCCAGCCGTCGGCCGGCAGCTCGAGGACGCGGCGCCACGGGAGGTGCGGCAGGTCCTGCTGCAGAAAGACGGGCCGGAAGCGGCGCAGCAACTCCCGGTAGTAGTCGGGCGTCGGCACCGAGACGAGGCGACGATCCGGGAGGATCAGGCCGGTGAGCTTCCCGCCCACGGCGGCCCCGGTGTCCAGGCCCCAGACTCGCCCGCCACCCCGGCACACCACCTCGGGGACGACGGTGTGCCCGAACACCACCGGCTTGGGGGGCGCCAGCGCCGGATCGTCGAACCACCACGGAGAGGCGCCGTCAAACCCTGGCCGGCCCTGCGAGCCGCGGCCGGTGAGGACCTTGGGCGGTTGCTCGGCGAGCGGCACGGTCGGCAGCAACCCGGCGTGCACCACGAGCGCCTCCGGCAGCTCCAGCCACAGCGGCAGGGTCCGGAAGTACGCGAGCATCGCCTCGTAGTCGGCCGGCCGGGTGGTGGCGCGGGTGATGCGCCCCGACGGGTCGTCGAGCTCGTGGCGGTCGCCGCGCAGGTGCTTTTCCTCGTGGTTGCCGAGTACCGCCAGGCGATGGACCGGGTCGGCGGCGAAGTGGCGTACGACCTCGAAGCTCGACGGTCCCCGGTCGACGAGGTCCCCGACCGAGACGAGCAGGTCGCCGGGGCCGAGATCGGCGAGGCGGCAGAGCCGCTCGAGTTCGTGAAAGCAGCCGTGGATGTCGCCGACGACGAGAACGCGCCGCATGCGCCAGCAGTGTGTCACACCCGGCCGGCGAACCGAACAGCCGGCCTCCTCGTTTAGACTCTACGGAGGAAGACCCCATGCGCCCGCCCCTCCCCCTCACCGTTGCCTGCCTCGCTCTCGCCGCCGCGGCGTGTCATCCGCCGCGCCGCGAGCCGGCCTCTCTCCACGAGACGCGCTCGTTTCCCGCCGCAGAAGGCAAGGTCGTGACGTGCCAGCTCGGCGCCCTCGACGTCGATGTCGAGGTGGCCGAGGGGGACGCCGTCGCAGTCACGGTGGACCTCGAGGCGTCCTCGTCGTCGCACCGCGCTGCGCAGCGGTGGGTGGAGAGCCACACGCCGTCGTTCGTGGACAGCGCAGGGCGCCTCGAAATCGCGGTCGGGCCCCGGCGGGGCGGGACGATCACGATCGGTCACTTCAGGACGCGCGGCCGGGTCGGCCTGACGCTGCCGCCGCACTGCAGACTCGAGGTGGAGACCTCGTCCGGGGATATCACCGTGCACGGCAGCCAGCCGCTCGCTGGCGCGGTGAGGCTGCGCACGGCCTCGGGTGACGTCGAGATCAGGGGTGGCGTGGACGAGCTCGTGATGCGCACGGCGTCGGGCGATCTCGACGTCCGCGACCGCGCGCTCGCGAGCTTGGAGGTACGCACTGCCTCCGGCGACGTGCGGGTGCGGGACGGGTGCGGCAACGCCATGGTCGACACGGCATCCGGCGACGTCCGCCTTTCGGGCCTGGTGGGAACCCTCTCGGTCACGACCTCCTCCGGGGACGTCGTCGCGAGCTGGGCGCGGCTGCCGGCCCGCGTTGCCGTGGACACGAGCTCGGGTGACGTCAGCCTCGAGCTGCCGGCCGATACTCGGCTGCGCGGCGCAGCAAGGACGCGGTCGGGGGACATCCGCTCCCGGTTCGAGGGCGTCTTCGAGAAGCGGGGGCGGCTCCTGCGCTGGGACGACCCGACCGCCGGCAGCGAAATTGCGATCAGCACCGGCTCCGGCGACATTACCCTGCGGCGCGGCAGGAGCCGTGGCGAGAGCCCCGTCACCCCCACCCCGTCCGGCGAGGGCTCGCGCCCGCGCGTCGAGGTCTGAGCCGGAGGCGTCCGCTCTGCCGAATACGTTGTCCGGCCGGGCAACTCGCGTTCGACTTTTCGTATAAGATCTGGCGTGGTGGATATCGCGGCCTCCTCGGGAGAGCTGGCGCGGCTGGCGCTCCCCAGCCGCTCGTGGCTGGAGCGCCACCAGCGCCCGGCTCGCAGCCTGCTGCTGCTCGTGCTCGGAGCCGTGGCGGCAGTGGCGGGGCTCGTGGGTGCGGCCCGACGGGTGGGCGAGTTCCAGCAGCTCGATTTCCGCGTCGTCCCGGTCGAGGAAGGACTGCTGGTGCTCGAGGTCGCTCCCCGCAGCGGCGCAGCCCGCGCCGGCCTGGTGTGGGAAGACGTGATCGTGGGGGTCGATGGCGCGAGCGTGAGTGACCCCGAACAGTTCGAGCGCGCCCTCTTCTCACGCCGCATCTCGACGCTTTCGGTCGTGCACCAGGGGCAGCGGCGGGAAATCGCGTACTACCCGCCCGCGCCGCGGGTCGACGTGCAGTACCTGCTGGTGGCGTTCGCGGCGATGTTCACGCTGGCGGTGGCCGGGATCGTGTTCCTGGGCCACCCCTCGCCACAGTCGAGCCGCTTCCTCCTGCTCGCCGAAGCGCTGTTCGCGGCCGTCGTCATCCCGTTTCCATCCCTTCCCGCCAGTGGCTGGCAGCTCCTGCTGCTTGTCCGCGACTTCGGTCGGCTGGCACTGCCGCCGCTGCTCGTGACGTTCTTCGCGGGGTTTCCGGCCGGGGCCTCGACACCCCGCTTCCTTTCTCTCGCCTTCTTGCCTTCGGTCGGCGTCGCCATCGGGCGGACCGGCGTGGCGCTCGGCGTGCTGCCGCCCGTGGTGGGCAGCATCGAGCTGCTCGATCTTTTCGATCGTGCGACTGCAGTGCTGGCGGTGCTGGGAGTGGCGGCCGCCGCGGTGCTCGCGGTCGTCGCTTACGTGCGACACCGGACCGATCCGACCCGGCGGCGGCAGGTCGAGTGGCTGGCGCTCGGCGCGGCGGCCGGGTTCGCTCCTTACCTGCTGCTGTCGCTAATTCCGCAAATGGCCGGTGCGGAGCTGGAGATCCTGACATGGCTCTCGCTGCTGCCGCTCACCCTCGTACCTCTGGGGGTCGCGTCATCGCTGCTCGAGTTTCGGCTGTGGGACCTCGAAGAAATCACAAGACAGGTCGTGGCGACCGGCATCGCGGTGCTGCTCGGCGGCGCCAGTTTCGCCTTCCTCAACTACCTTATCGGCCAGTTCGGGTTTCGGCTCGGAAACTGGCGGAACCTGGTGGCGGTGGGGGGCGGGGTGCTGCTGGCCACGCTCATGCTGCCGGTGCGGCGGCTCCTGCTCGAAGGGCTCGCGTACCTGCAGTACCGCGAGCGGCTCGTGGCCCGGCGGGCGCTCACGACCTTCGCCGAGGAGGCCGTCTCCCACCGCGATCCCGAATCGCTGCTGGCGAGGCTCGCACAGCTCCTGCGCGACGCCCTGGCGGTGGACGTCGTGGTCACCTTCATCGCGCAAGGGGATCGCCTGGTCGCCTCCCCCGACCCTGACCGCTGGCCTTCCCTCACCCCCGAGCAGGCGAGGGGCACGTTCCCCACCGGCGCCGAGGTGCCGCTCTACAGAACCGGGCTCTGGCACCGCTTTCCAATGGAGCGCGACGGCCGCATGGTCGGGATCGTGTACTGCAGCCGGCGCCACGGTGAGCTGCCGCTCGGGCACGGCGAGCGGCGCCTGGTCGCCGCCCTGGCGGCCCAGGCCGCCCTCGCCCTCGAAAACTCGTTGCTGCTCGCCAACCTTCGCCGGCAGGTGGAGGAGCATCGGCTGCTCGAAGACTACCTCGAGCGGGTGTTCCAGTCCTCGGCCGCCGCGCTCCTCATCTGCGACGCCACCGGCCGGGTGCTGCGCGCCAACGCCAGAGCGGAGCTGCTCTTGCGGCGGCCGGCCGGCGAACTCGTGGGGTTGCCGCTCGGAGAGCTCGTGGAGCTGCGGCCTGCCTGGCAGGGTTTCCTGCCTCCCGACCTCGACGGCGTGCCGGTCAAGCTGCGGGGACCGGACGGCGAGCGCCCGGGGCTGCTCTCGACCTCGGTGCTCGAGGTCGAGCCCGGGCGTTTCGACGGGCGCGTCGTGGCGCTCGACGACATTTCCGACCAGCTCGCCCTCGAGCAGCGGCTCGCCGAGCAGGAGCGCATGGCCTCGCTCGGGCGCCTGGCGGCCGGGCTCGCCCACGAGGTCAACACGCCGGTGACCGGTATCGCCTCGTACGCCCAGCTCTTGCGCGAACTCACGCCGCCCGGCGACCCTCGCGCCCCTCTCGCCGAGAAGCTTGAGGAGCAGGCGTTCCGCGTCGCGCGCATCGTCACCAACCTGCTCGAGCTCGCCCGCCCGTCCGGGTTCGAGCGCCAGCCGGTCAACCTCCAGGCCATCGCCCGCGACGAGGTCGTATTGATGCGTTCCGAGGCCGAACGAGCTGGCCTTGCGCTCGCCCTCGAGGCACCCGACGAGGCCGTCGCGCACGGCAACCGGGTGCAGCTCGAACTGGTCGTTCACAACCTGCTGCGCAACGCGATCCAGGCGACGCCGGCCGGGGGCCGGGTGGAGGTGGCGGTGGGGCGCGAGGCGGGCATGATCTGGCTGGAGGTCCGTGACACCGGTCCCGGCGTGCCGGAAGCGCTCGGCGAGAAGGTCTTCGAACCGTTCGTGACCACCCGCCAGGGGCGCGGCGGCACCGGGCTCGGGCTTGCCATCACTCGCGACATCGTGCGCGCGCACGGCGGGAGCATCGCCGCCAGCCGCAGGCCGACGGGCGGCACCGTCATGCGCGTGGTGCTGCCAGAACGAGGTGATACCGCATGAAAATCCTCATCGTCGACGACGAGCCGGTCCTCCAGGATGTCCTCTCCACTCTCCTCCGCCGGGAGGGGTTCGACGTCGTGCAGGCGCAGACCGCCGCCGAGGCACTGCGCTGCGCCGAGGAGGCGGAGGTGGATTTGGTGCTGCTCGACCTCATGCTCCCCGACCGCCCTGGGATGGAGGTCCTGCGCGAGCTCAAGGCCCGCGACCCCGAGACGGTGATCATCGTCATCACCGCTTACTCCTCGGTCGAGACGGCGATCACGGCCATGCGGGAGGGGGCGTTCCACTACATCCCGAAGCCGTTCAAGAACCAGGAAGTCATTCTGACAGTCCGCAAGGGGCTCGAGCAGCGCCGCCTGCGGACCGAAAACCGGGCGCTGCGGCAGCGCCTGGCGGGGCTTGACAACCTGGTGTGGCGCAGCCCGGCCATGGAGCGCGTCATCGAGCTCGTGCGCCGCGCCGCGCCTTCACGCTCCAACATCCTGCTCACCGGAGAGTCGGGCACGGGCAAGGAGCTGCTCGCCCGCGCCACCCACCACCTTTCGGCCCGCGCCGACGGCCCGTTTGTCGTCGTCAACACCGGCTCGGTGCCGAGCGAGCTGCTCGAGTCCACGCTGTTCGGGCACGTGCGGGGGGCTTTCACGGGCGCCGTCGCCACGCGGCGGGGGCTGTTCGAGGTGGCGGACGGCGGCACCATCTTCCTCGACGAGATCGGCACCATCGCCCTGGCCACCCAGGCGAAGCTGCTGCGGGTCATCCAGGAGCGCGAGTTCATTCCGGTGGGCGGCGAGCACACCGTGAAGGTCGACGTGCGCATCATTGCCGCGACCAACGCCGAGCTCCCGAAGATGGTGGCCGAGGGGACGTTCCGGGAGGATCTCTACTACCGGCTCAACGTCATCACCATCCAGCTCCCGCCGCTGCGCCAGCGCCGGGAGGACATCCCGGCGCTCGCCAACCACTTCCTCCGCCGCTTCGCCGACGAGAACCGGAAGCCCCACCTCACCCTCACTCCGCGGGCGCTCGACCTGCTGGTCGGGTACGCCTGGCCGGGCAACGTGCGCCAGCTCGAGAACGTCATCGAGCGGGCGGTCGTGCTTTGCCAGGAGGACGTGATCGACATCGACCTCTTCCCGGCCGAACTCACGTCGCCGCCGCCCCCCACGCCGGCCCGGCTCCCGGAAGACGGCCTCGACCTGCGGGAAGCCGTCAATGAGTACACCCGCGCGCTCATCGAGGCTTCGCTCTCGCGCTGCGGCGGCGTGCAGCGGCGGGCGGCGCAGATGCTGCGCGTCTCCCCCTCGACGCTCAACGAGATGATCCGCCGCCTCGGCATGACCGTGGCCGAGGAGTGAAGACAGTTGCTGGTTGGTGGAGGTTGGCCCGAGCGAATTCAAAAACAAACCAACAACCAGCAACTGTCCGTCACCCGCCTGCGGTCGGTGCCGCGGAGGGTGGCGCGGTGGCTGCAGGTGCCGGGGTCGGCGTGGGGCGGACCAGCGCGGCCGGGTCGGCGAGCAGGTCGCGGACCCTCCCCTCGTCGACGGTGAACGCGCCGTCGCGCCCCTTCACCACCGCGATCACCTCGCCGGCGTCTGCAGGAAAGAACTCGACCTCGGTCTCGACCTTGGACGAGCTGGTCGCCTTCACCTTCCCGAGCGCCGGTGCCGAGGGCTTGGGCTGATCGAACGCCTTGACCTCGAGCTCCGAAAGCAGCGTGAGCCGGCTGTTGACCGTCCCGAAGTCGAGCTCGACGCCGCCCGCCTTCCACTGCCCGTCGACGCGCTCGAGAACCGCCTTCGCCCCGCCCGCCTCGATCTCGAGACGGTCCTGGTCCCAGCTGTCGACGGCCACAAGCTTGCGGGCTCGCCAGTCGGCGAGCTGGGCGGTGGCCTTCTCGACCGCCCTCGCCTCGACCCAGAACACGCGCTCCCCGCGCTTGCAGGCGATCTGCGCGGCGCCGTCCTTGTCTCGGCGGGCGCCGAGCTTGAGGTGGATCGGCGCAGCGTTCTCGCCGCGCCGGACCACGAGGATCTCGAACGAATGGGGGTCAAGCCCGTACTCGCGCAGCGGTCCGGGTGCATCCACGAACTCCTTGATGCGCGCCGAGCCGAGGTCCGCGACGAGTCCCTCGGCCCGCTCGCGGTCGGCGAGGTCGGTGAGCGGATCGGTGAGCGCCCAGACGTTACCGGTGTGAGCAAGCGCCACTCGCACCCCGGAGTAAGTGATGGTGAGCGCCGCCACGTCGCTGGCGTAAACCTGCGCGAGCTGGTCGGAACGCCACCCGGCGAGGTCCTTCTCGAGGTCGCTGGCAACCCACTTGTTGACGATGTACACCGACGTCCCATCGGTGAGAGCGGCGCGCTGGCTGCCGAGCGGCAGCTCGGCGCCGAGCCTCAGCACGTGCGCGGTCCCGGCGTCGTCGACGACGGTGACGGACAGCGCCGGTGCGTCGAGTCCGTAGTCGGCGAGCTTCACGCCGGCGGCCTCGAGTGTGCGCTCGGCCTTGAGCGAGGTGAGCGTGCCGAGCAGGCTCGTGACCGCCCCCTGGTTGGCCTCGTCGGCCAGTGGCTTGCGCAGCACCCAGCGGTCCAGCTCTTTGGCGAGCTCGAACTCGCCGTTGGGGTTGTGCACCACGATCGAGCGGGCCTTGTCCTGCGCGAGGGTGGGGAAGAGCTTGTCGGCCCGCTCCTTGACCTCGTCGGTGGTGGGCTGGTGGCGCTCCCAGAAGACGATGAGCGCCCCGAGCCCGAGCACGACCGCGGCAAGCAGGATGAGTCGAGGCAGGCGCATGACACCCTCCCTAGCGGCGCCGGCGCCACCACACCGCGACTCCGGCGACGATGGCCAGCGCCGGCAGCCCGACCAGCGAGAACAGCATGATGTTGCGCATTTGACTCGCGTTGAGGAAGAGGTTGACCTGCTCGGGGGTGCGGGGGGCGATGCCGAGCGCCTGCTCCCGCTTGACCAGCCAGTTGATCGCGTTGAGCGCCAGGTTCGGGTTGCCGGCGTTGGCGATGTAGCCGTTCATCATGAACGCCGAGTTGCCGATGACGACGAGCCGCCAGCCGTTGTCCCGGTCGGCCTCCGACTGCGCCGCCACCCCGAGCGGGACCGGAGCCTGCGTGTCCTTCCCGTCCTTGTCCACGGGCCGGCGGGCGAGGATGGCGGCGAGGTCGGTCTCGCCCCACCCCGCATCGGACGTGGTGAGGAGGGCCGTCGACGTGGCGCCGGGCGCGGTCACCGTGGCCACCGAGCGCGCCACCGGCAGCAGCACCGCGAGCCCCTGCATGCCCTCCACCACCGGGTGGGAGCGGAAGTCGGTGACGTACACCGCCGAGATGTCGAAAAACGGCAGCCGTCTCCCCGGATCGACCACGAGGTCGTTGTTGACCTGTACGCCGTAGCCCTTGAGCAGCTCCTCGAGCCCCGACGAGGCGGCGCGCGGCCCCAGCACCGGGTCGAGGAGCACGAGCGCCCGCCCGCCGCCGTCGAGGTAGCTCTTGATCGCGGTCTTCTCGCTCTCGGCGAAGGTGGCGCGCGGCCCGGCCACCACCAGGAGGCTGCAGCCCTCGGGCACCGAGCCCGACAAGAGGTTGACCTTCTCGACTGTCAGGTTGTCGCGCTTGAGCGCCTCCTTGACCTGCGAGAGCCCGTCTTCGCCGAACCCTTCGGGGTCGTGCTCGCCGTGCCCGGTCGTGAAGCACACCTTGGGGCTCGTTGGGTTGACGACCCCCATGATCGCCGAGGTGAACTGCTCCTCGCCCTTGAACGCCTTCATCCTGGGCGCCCGCCCCATCTGGAAGCCGGAGTAGTCATACTCGGCGAGCTGGTCGGCCGTCACGTACTTCTTGCGGTCGCCGGCCACGAACACCACGGTGTTGGCCGCCGAGACGCCGAACTCCTGGGCGAGCTGGCGGGTGCGCAGCGGCTCGCGCTCGGGGTCGATGTACTCGGCGCTGACCTGCTTCGAGACGGCCTGGTAGCGGTTGAGCAGCTCCTTGGTCTCGGTGAACATCGGCGTCTGGGGCGTCATGAACACGATCACCTTGACCGGGTCCTTGAGGTCCTTGAGGATGTTGATTGACTTCTCGGACAGTGAGTAGAGCTTCGAGGTCGTCCAGTCGGCCCGTGCGTAGTGCCGGTACGCAAGGTAGTTGAGCATCCCCACGAGCGCCAGCACGAGGAGCACAGCGAGGCCGGTCGAGGAGGCGGTGTAGATCTTGTCCTTCTGCATGGTTCACCTGCCCTTGCTGGCTTCCAGCGCCTTGGTGGCCAGGAAGAGAAAGAGCCCGGTCAGGCTCAGGCTGTACGCCACGTGGCGGGTGTCGAGAATGCCGCGCGCGTAGTCGTCCATGTGGTTCCAGAGGTTCATGTAACCGAGCACCCCCTTGAGCGTCTCGCCGGTCGCCAGGTTCTCGACGAGCCCGAGCGAGAACACCACCACGAGGAGGGCAAAGGCCAAAATGGCGGCGAGAATCTGGTTGCGCACCAGCGCCGACGTGAATAGCCCGATCGAGAGGAACATGCTGCCCAGCAGCGCGATCCCCAAGTACCCGGCGGCCACCGGACCCCAGTCCAGCTTCGAATGGGAAGCCAGGATCCCCACGTACGCCACGGTGGGTAGCCACAAGACGGCATAGAAGGCGAAGGAGGACAGGAACTTCGCGATCACAACCTGGGTCTCCGAGACGGGCGAGGTGAGCAGCACCTCGAGCGTGCCGGTGCGGCGCTCCTCGGCGAGCAGCCGCATGGTGATCACCGGTACCACGAACAGCACATAGAGCCAGAAGAAGATCGTGCCCCCGAAGAGAAGCTTGAGCGGCGCCATGGCTTGCGTCCGGGGGTCGTTGAGATAGGCGATGATGAGCCAGAAGACGTAGCCGTTGACGAACAGGAACGCGGTCATGACCACGTAGGCGAGCGGCGAGGAAAAGTAGGCGATGAGCTCCCGCCAGATGAGTGCCCAGGTCTTACGCATTGGCCACCTCCTCCGCTGGCGCCGGCTCCGCCGGCGTCTCGCCGGCGACATCGCGCGTCGTGAGCCGCAAGAAGACGTCCTCGAGCGAGGGCGTGGTCTGGGTCATCTCGAGCAGCACCCAGCCGCGCTCCACGGCGAGGGAGAACACCGCCCGGCGCAGGTCGAGCCCACCCTCCACGGCGACCGAGAAGCGGCCGTTGCCGAGGGCCTGGACCTCGGCCACGCCGGGCAGGCTGCCGAGCCCGGCGCGGGCGTCGTCCTCTGGCGCTTCAAGCTGCACGCGCAGCTCGGCAGCGCCCTGCAGTCCGGCCCGCAGCTGCTCGGGTGTGCCGTCGGCGACCAGCCTGCCGTTGTCGATGATCAGCACCCGGCGGCAAATCTGCTCCACCTCGGGCAGGATGTGGGTGGAGAGGATGACCGTGTGATCCCGGCCAAGCTCGGTGATGAGCTCGCGGATCTTGACGATCTGGCGCGGGTCGAGGCCGACCGTGGGCTCGTCCAGGATGAGCACCGGCGGCTTGTGGATGAGCGCCGCAGCCAGCCCGACGCGCTGCCGGTACCCCTTGGAGAGCGTGCCGATGATTTGCGACCGCACGTCGGCAATCATGGTGCGCTCGCACACTTCCTCGAGGCGGGCCCTGGCGTGCACGCGCGGCACACCCTCGATCGCCGCCCGGTACGCGAGGTACTCGCCCACTCGCATTTCGGGGTAGAGCGCCACGTTCTCGGGCAGGTAGCCGATCTTGGCCCGCACCCCGAGCGGGTCACGCGCCAGCTCGATCCCGGCCACGCGCACGCTCCCGGCGGACGGTGGCAGGTACCCCGTGATCATGCGCATCGTCGTCGTCTTGCCGGCGCCGTTGGGGCCCAGGAAGCCCAGGATTTCGCCCTCCGGAACGAAGAACGAGACGTCGGCCACGGCGTCCTTGTCCACAAACCTCTTCGTCAGTCCCTGCACTTCGATCAAGCTGCACCTCCACAAGAGGCCCCCGCACCGGCGGGCGGCGGGCTGCGAAACACAACCGAGCGCTTCAAGCAAGCACGCTGCCACGATAGCCATAGGTCGGACGAGACTCGGTGGCGACGCGAGGCCAGCTTGGCGCACGGAGCGACACGTGGCGTGCTATCATCGCTTTGCGTTGCAGGTCGTTTGAAACATCCTGCAACTCGTCAAGAGGGGGGAGCACACTCATGGAACCACTGATTGCAGCCCTGGTGATTGCGATCGCGGCCCACGCCCCGGCAGAGCCTGCCAGCGCTCAGGCAGCAGCCCAGGAGGGGGAGACACCGGGGGCCGATGCGCCGCGCCTCAAGGAAGAACTGGTCGTCACCGCCTCGCGCTACGAGCAGGCGACGTTCGCCACCGCGGTTCCGATCGACGTCGTCTCCGCCGAGCACTTGGAGCGCGCCAGGCCCGAAAAGATAATGGACATGCTCAAGCAGCTGCCGGGGATCGAGGTGGCCGGGGAAGGTCCGTTCCGCGGCCTGCCGGTGATTCGGGGGCTGTCCTCCAACCGCGTGCTGGTCCTGGTCGACGGCCAGCGGCTCAACAACAGCCGCGAATCGACCCAGTTCGCCGGCATCCAGCCGGGGCTCGTGGACCTTTCCCAGGTGGAGCGCATCGAGGTGGTGCGGGGGCCGGCCTCGGTGCAGTACGGCTCCGACGCGCTCGGCGGCGTCATCAACATCATCACGCGCCAGCAGGCGTTCTCGAGCACGGGGTTCCGGCTTTCGGGAGGGGTCGATTACGAGTTCGGCAGCGCCGCGAAGTCGCACCGCGGCAAGGCCACCCTCGGCGGCGCGGGGAAGCGGGTGACGTTCCACCTCGGCACCTCGTACTTCGAGGCCAACGACTACGAGAGCCCCCGCGGGATCGTGCCCAACTCGGGGATGACGCAGAAGAGCGCGGAAGGCAACGTGCGGGTGCAGGTCGGTCAGCAGGCAGTGCTCAAGGCTGACCTGCAAGTGACCCGGACGATCGACGTGGGGTTTCCAGGCTACGACCCGCAGACGTCCGGCATCGACATCTCGTTCCCGCGCTTCGACCGCGACAAAGTTGGCCTGACGTTCGACAGCGGGCCGATGTGGGGGCTCGGCACGATCACGCTCGCCGCCTACGCCCAGAACGTGGTGAAGGAAAGCAAGCTCGACATCGGCCCCCGCAAGAGCCTCACCACGTCCGAGATCGACTCGCGCGGGGGCTCCGCGCAGGCCACCGCCGCGCTGGGGACGCACCTCGTGGTGTTCGGCCTCGACTACTACCGGGACGACCTGCACGATCGGGCGCTCACCCGGACCACGACCGGCACCAGCACCAACGTGCAGGTTCCCGACTCGACGCAGGAGGGCCTGGGGCTGTACGTCCAGGACGAGGTGAGCCTGTCTGACCGGCTCAAGCTCGTCGTGGGGGCGCGCGGCGACCGCTTCACCTTCGTGTCCCACCAGGACCCGCGCTATCTCGGCGCGCCGTTCGACGAGTCGGCGTCGGCGCTCTCGGGCAGCCTCGCTGCCCGCTACGAGGCAACGCCCAACGTGGCGCTCAACGCCTCGGTGGGCCGTGCGTTCCGTGCTCCCAACCTGCAGGAACGCGCGTACTTCGGGTTCGTGTCCGGCAACCTCGCGTACATCGAGCAGAACCCCGACCTCGACCCGGAGACCTCGCTCAACGCCGAGCTCGGGTTCAAGGTGCGCTACGACCGCTACTCGGGCGGTTTCACGGCTTACCGCAACTCCGTCAAGGACTTCATCGCGTTCTCGTACACCGGCCGGACGATCCCCAACCCGCGGCCGGGGCAGCCGCCGATCGACGTCGCCCGGTTCGAGAACGTGAGCAACGCCCGCATCGAGGGCGCCGAGCTGGATCTCCAGGCCGGACTGAGCGCACGCTGGACGGCGTTTGGCAGCGTCGCCTACGCCCGCGGCACCGACGAGCGGACGGACGAGCCGCTGCCGCTCATCGCGCCGCTCAAGGGGCGGCTGGGCGTGCGCTACGAGCAGTCACGCTTCTGGGGCGAGGTGGCGGCGCGGTTGGTGGCGCGCAACGATCGCGTCGCGCCAGGGTACGAAAAGACCCCTGGATTCGCGGTGTACGACCTGCGCCTGGGATACCGGCTCGAGGCCGGGCTTGTGCTGCAGGCGGCGGTCGAGAACTTCACCGACAAGGCGTACGCCGAGCCGTTCAACCTCCGCCTCGAGCCCGGCCGTAACCTGCGCGCGAGTATCGGGTACAGGTTCTAGAGACGGTTGTTGGCTCCCCCTCCCTCCCCAGGGGTGGGCGGCGGAGCCGGAAACTACCAACCGAAAACCATCAACTGCCGTGATGGTAGGATGGCGGCGCCGGGGCGGCGAGCGCGCGGCCCTGGCTCGAAGGCTGGCTTTCCGACGGAAAGAGGCGACCGTGGCGACCGCTGCAACCTCGATTCATATCGACGACGCCCGCATCGCTGCGGCGCTGGAGAAGGGGCGCCGGCACGACGCCGGGCGGGTGCGGGAGGCGCTGGCCAGGGCGCGCGAGCTCGGCGGGCTCGGCGACGAGGACATGGCGGTGCTGATGGGGGTCTCCGATCCGGAGCTGCTGGGGGAGCTTTACCACGCGGCGCGCGAGGTCAAGGAACGCATTTACGGCAACCGGCTGGTGCTCTTCGCTCCCCTGTACATCTCTAACCTCTGCAGCAACGAGTGCACGTACTGCGCGTTCCGCGCCCATAACCGGGAACTCGTGCGGCGGGCGCTGACGCAGGAGGAAATCGCCGCCGAGGTCCGCCACCTCGTGCAGGAGGGTCACAAGCGCATCCTCATGGTGGCCGGCGAGGCCTACCCTCGCGAGGGCTTTTCCTACATCCTGAGGTCGATCGAGACGATTTACGCCACCGCTTCGGGGCACGGCGAGATCCGCCGGATCAACGTCAACATCGCCCCGCTCACGCTGGAGGAGTTTGGCCTTCTCGAGAAAGCGTCGATCGGCACCTACCAGCTCTTCCAGGAGACCTACCACCGGCCGACCTACGCGCGGGTCCACCTGGAGGGGAGAAAGGTCGATTACGACTGGCGGATCACCGCCATGGACCGGGCCATGGAGGCCGGGATCGACGACGTCGGGGTGGGTGTGCTCTTCGGTCTGTTCGACTGGCGCTACGAGCTGCTCGCGCTCAAGCAGCACATCGAGCACCTCGAGAAGCGGTTCGGGGTCGGACCGCACACCATTTCGGTGCCGCGCCTCGAGCCGGCCACGGGTTCGGACGTGGCGGCGCACCCGCCCCGGCCGGTGTCCGACACCGAGTTCCGCACGCTCGTCGCGATCCTGCGCCTGGCGGTGCCGTACACCGGGATCATTATGTCGACGCGCGAGACCGCCGAGCTGCGGCGGGAGACGTTCGCGCTAGGGGTGTCGCAAATCTCGGCCGGCAGCCGCACCAACCCCGGCGGGTACAGCGACGAGGAGCGCTACGACGCCTCGCAGTTCTCCCTCGGTGACCACCGCCCGCTCGACGAGGTGATTCGCGACGTGGCGGCGCTCGGCTACATCCCCTCGTTTTGCACCGCGTGCTACCGGCTGGGGCGCACCGGGGCCGATTTCATGGATCTCGCGAAGCCCGGCGAGATCCGTACCCACTGCCAGCCCAACGCGCTGGCCACGTTCCAGGAGTACCTCTTGGACTTCGCGAGTGCCGAGACCCGCGCCGTCGGCGAGGCGCTCATCGCGGCGGTCCTCGACGCGCTCGAAGAGCCGCTGCGGACCACGGCTCGCACGATGGTCGAGGCGGTGCGCGCCGGGGCGCGGGACGTCTACTGCTGATGGACCGCCGCTCTCCCGCCACGACTCCGTCTCCCCTCCGGACGACCTCGCCCTGCAGCAGTCCATCGACGACACCCGCCTTTCGGTGTGGGGGTTGCGGCCATCCGGGTGCTGCGAGGTCTCGAGGAGGAGGCGGTGGCGCTCCGGGAGGCGTTCCAGGGCAAGGAGGGGGCGTTCGTACCCATCGTCGGGGTGGGGCGCACCCGCCACCAGGACGCCAAGTTGACCACGCTCGGCCGAGAGATGGGCACGTACGCCGAGACGCTCGCCCGTGATGGCTGGCGGATCGACACGTCAAAGGAGCGGCGGCGTGTCGTCGACCTCGGAAGCACCGCAATCGGGACGGGGCTCGGTGCCCCGCGCCAGTTCGTCGTGCGCGCCGCCGACGAGCTGCGCGCCATCTGCGGTCTTGGCCTGGCCCGGGCCGAGAACCCGCAGGAGACCCCCGCCAACGCCGACGTCGTCGTGGAACTCTCGGGGATGCGCAAGGCGCTCACGCCAACGCCCTTGCCGGGGAGAGCGAAAGCGGTGATCCCGGAGGCCGTGTGCCGGCCGCGGAGCCCGGGGAGGCTCGTGCCGCGATGAGATTGTCACGCAGGCAGTGGATGCTCGGGGCCGGGCTGCTGGCGGCCGGTGCGTGGCTCGGCTGGCCGCCCGAGCCGGAGCCGGTCACCCTGGTGCCGGCCGGGGGAACGCCGTTCGAATGGCGGCAGGACGCCCGCTGGGACGCCCTCGAGCGCCGGTTCGTCGCGGCTCGCGAGGCCGGCTGCGAGGCCGTGGCGGGGGCGATCGAGGCGGGTCTGCAAGAGCTCCGCCGTGAGCTCGATGACCTCTCGGCCGCCGCGGCCGGCCCGGACGCTTCGTCGTGGGACGAGGCCGAGCGAGCGCTTTTCGCGACTGCGCCCCTGGTCGCAGCGTGTCCCGATGCTCTCGCCGAGCTGGCCCGCCTGCAAGGCCAGCTCCGGGACGTGGCCAAAAGGCAGTCGAGATCGTGGGACCTGGCCTCCCGCACCGCCCGCGATCGCCTGTACCGGGTGCTGCACGGCAGCCGCGCCGCGCTCGACGAGGCCATCTTGCAGGCCCCGGGGCGGCTGCCGGAGGTATTGCCAGGCGAGGATGTTCCGTCGCGGGCTCCGGCGGCCGTGGTGCACGGCGTGCGCGTCCACTCCGGTGACCTGCTGCTCTCGCGGGGCACCGCTCCCGTCTCCGCGCTCATCGCGCGCGGCAGCGACTACCCGGGGAGCTTTTCGCACGTGGCGCTCGTCCACGTGGCGCCGGCGAGCGGGGCGGTGTCGGTCGTCGAGGCCCACATCGAGCGCGGCGTGGCCGTCGCCTCGGCCGAGACCTACCTCGCCGACGCCAAGTGGCGGATCGTGGTGCTGCGCCCGCGCCCGGAGCTGCCGCCGGTGCGCCGCAACCCGCTGTTGCCGCACCGGGCGGCCTCCCTGGCGCTTGCCGAGGCGCACGCCCGCCACATCCCGTACGACTTCGCCATGGACGCCTTCGACCCCGCGCGCATGTTCTGCTCCGAGGTGGCGTCGTGGGCGTATGGCCTGCAAGGGGTGCGGCTGTGGATGGGGCCGTCGCGCATCTCCTCGCCGGGGCTCGCCCGCTGGCTCGGCTCGTTCGGCGTGAGGCACTTCGAGTCGCAGCAGCCGTCCGACCTCGAAGCCGACCCGCAACTGGCGGTGGTGGCCGAGTGGCGGCACCCCGAGGGGCTGTGGGAGGACCACCTGTACAGCGCCGTAGTCGAGGTCATGCTCGAGGAGGCCGAGGGGGGTGCCGCGGTCCCCATGTCCCGGGCCCGGCTGCCGCTGGCTCGTCTCGCCAAGGCGTGGTCGTGGGTGCTCAACCGGCTGGGACGGGTCGGGCCCGTCCCTGAGGGGTTGTCGGCCACGGCGGCACTGCGCAGCAGCGAAGTGGGCCGTGTTCACCGTCAGCGTGTCGAGCGTCTGCAGGCGAGCGCCGAGGAGCTTGCCCGCAGGCAGGGATACCGGCCGCCGTACTGGCAGCTCGTGCGTCTGGCCCGCGCCGATACCTCCGGCGCCACACATCTGGTACGGTGAGGGCGTGGACACCGTCAAGTGGCGCCAGGGTCGGAGGTGGGGGATGCAGACAGGGTTGTCCGGGAGGCCGTGCCCTGCGAGCTGGGCGGGGAGGCGGTGACCGTGCCGAGCGCTCCCCGCAACCTGCGGCTGCAAATCGCCCTATTCGGCCGCCGCAACGTCGGCAAGTCGAGCCTCCTCAACGCCATCACCCGGCAGGAGGTGGCCATCGTCTCGGCCTTGCCCGGGACCACCACCGATCCGGTCGAAAAGCCCATGGAGCTGCTCCCCCTCGGCCCGGTCGTGTTCGTCGACACGGCAGGCATCGATGACGAAGGGGCGCTCGGCGAGCTGCGCATCGGCCGCACCCGGCGGGCGCTCGACCGCACGGACCTCGGCGTCATCGTCACCGATGGCGAGTGGGGGCGGTTCGAGCAGGACCTGTTCGCCGAGCTGCGGGAGCGCAAAGCAGGAGTGGTGGCGGTCTTCAACAAGGCGGACGTCTTGCCGCCGGATCCTGCTCTCCTCGAACGGCTGGCCGTCCAGGGCGTGCGCGCGCTCGCCTGCTCGGCACACACCGGCGAGGGCCTCGAGGCGCTGCGGGAGGCCTTGCTCGCGGTCGCTCCGCCCGGCTTCTTCGAGGCCCGCCGGATCGTGGGCGACCTCGTGCGCCCCGGCGATCTCGTGGTCCTGGTCGTGCCAATCGACAAGGAAGCCCCCAAGGGGCGTCTCATCCTGCCTCAGGTGCAGACCATTCGCGACCTCCTCGACGCCGATGCCCTGTGCATGGTGAGCAAGGAGCACGAGCTTCCCGCGGCGCTGGCCCGCCTGCGAGAACCGCCGGCGCTCGTCGTGACGGACTCGCAGGCGTTCCTGAAGGTCGCCGCCGACACGCCGCCCGGCGTGCCAATGACCTCCTTTTCCATTCTCTTCGCACGCTTCCTGGGCGACCTCGTGGAGCAGGTACGCGGCACCGCTGCCATCGAGCGCCTCAAGGAGGGTGACAGGGTGCTCATCGCCGAGGCGTGCACCCACCACCCGATCGGCGAGGACATCGGCCGCGTCAAGATCCCCCGCTGGCTCGGTCAGTACACCGGCGTGCGCCTCGAGTTCGACACCGTGCAGGGGCGGGACTTTCCCGAGGACCTCTCGCCCTGGGCGCTCGTGATCCACTGTGGCAGCTGCATGGGCCACCGGCGTGAAATGCTCGCGCGCCTGCTGCGCTGCCGACAACAGGGCGTGCCGATCACCAACTACGGCCTCGCCATCGCCTACTCGCTGGGAATCTTCGAACGCGCGCTGGAGCCGTTCCCCGCCGCCCTGGACGCCTTTCGAGCCGCCTCCGGCCTGCCTGCCCGGCCGGCTGAGGGCTGAGCGGCGAGAGTCAGCCCGAGCGGGCGGGTGGAGGCTGCCATCTGCTACCATCCACAGATCGGCGCCGTCCCCCCGGCGCCGTCCAGACAAGGGGGCTCACACATGCGCAAAGTCCTCGTTCCCGTGGCCGCACTCGCCGTTGCCCTGATCCTCGCCGCGCCAGAAACGGCCAGCGCCTGCACCAACATCCTGGTCAGCAAGGGCGCCTCGACCGACGGCTCGACGTTCATCTCGTACGCCGCCGACTCCCACGAGCTGTACGGCGAGCTGTACCTCACGCCGGGCGGTGAGCATCCCGATGGGGCGACGCGCGACGTGGTGGAGTGGGATACCGGCAAGTTCCTGGGGCGCATCCCGCAGGCTCGCCGCACCTACTGGGTGGTCGGCAACATCAACGAGCACCAGGTGTCGATCGGCGAGACCACCTTCACCGGCCGCGAGGAACTCGCCAAGCCCAACGGTATCGTCGACTACGGGTCGCTCATGTTCATTGCGCTGGAGCGGGCGCGCACCGCCCGCGAGGCGATCAAGGTCATGACCGACCTGCTCGCCGAGTTCGGGTACGCCTCCACCGGCGAGACGTTCTCGATCGCCGACCCCAAGGAAGTATGGATCATGGATCTCATCGGCAAGGGGGAGGAGGAAAAGGGCGCTGTCTGGGTGGCCCGGCGGGTGCCGGACGGCTACATCTCGGCGCACGCCAACCAGGCCCGGATCCGCCAGTTTCCGCTCAACGATCCCGACACGCTGTATGCGCCGGATGTGATTAGCTTTGCCCGCAAGAAGGGGTACTTCAGCGGCGAGGACAAGGACTTTTCGTTCGTCGACGCCTATGCGCCACTCGATTTCGGCGCTCTTCGCTTCTGCGAGTCGAGGGTGTGGAGCGTGTTCCGGCGCGCGGCGCCGTCGCAGCGGTTCGACTTCGAGTACGTTAAGGGCAACCCCAAGGCTGAGCCGCTGCCGCTGTGGATCAAGCCCGACAAGCCCATCGGCGTCGCCGACATGTTCGCTCTCATGCGCGACCACTTCGAGGGCACCGATCTCGATCTCCACCTCGGCGTGGGGGCCGGGCCGTTCGCCTGCCCGTACCGCTGGCGCCCGATGACCTGGGAGGTCGACGGCAAGCGATACGTGCACGAGCGGGCGATTTCCACCCAGCAGACCGGCTACTCGTTCGTCTCCCAGATGCGGTCCGAGCTGCCCGATCCGATCGGCGGTGTTGAGTGGTTCGGCGTCGACGACACGTCCAGCACCGTGTACATGCCGATGTACTGCGGGATCCGCGAGGTCCCGAAACCGTTTGCGGTGGGGGTGGCGGACCTGTTCAAGTTCTCGTTCGACTCGGGCTTCTGGATCTTCAACTGGGTGGCCAACTGGGCCTACTCCCGCTACTCCGACATGATCGTCGACATCCAGCACGTGCAGCAGGAGCTGGAGGGCCGTTTTCTGGCCGACCAGAAGAACGTCGAGGCTGCTGCGCTCGTGCTCCACCGCCAGTCGCCGCAGCTCGCCCACGAGTACCTCACGCGCTACTCGGTGGCCCAGGGCGAAGCGACGTTCGCGCGCTGGCGGGCTCTCGGCGAGCACCTCATGATGAAGTACATCGACGGGAACGTGAAGACGCCGGATCGCAAGGTCAGGCACCCGCGATACCCCGACTCCTGGTACCGGGCGATCGTCCAGGAGCGCGGGGACATCCTGTCCGCTCCCGCCGAGCCGGAGTAGGGCGGCTTGAAGGCCAGCGGCCCGGAACTCCGCCACGCGGGCGGGCCGGGCCGCTTTTCACATCGCGTGGATGATCCCGGGCACCGGGCAGAGAAAAGGAGGCGCTGGGCGCCTCCTTCCCCGCAAGGTGAGACCGCCGAACGGCCCTACACGAGGCCCGGGCGGTACTGTGCAGCCATGGTCTGCATGCGGGTCGCCTGCCCGGCCGTGAAGTGGTTCATGCAGGCGTCGTCCGTGTAGTCCATGAAGTTGTAGATCGGATCGAGCCCCGGGTTCTTCTTGCAGGTGTCGGGCTGCGGCGACGGGCAGCCGTACTGCGCCGAGCGCTCCTGTGGGGTGTCCGCCACGTAGTCGTTGTTCTTCGTGCAGCCGCCCTGGAACGTGTGGTACAGCCCCAACCAGTGCCCGATCTCGTGGGTGGCCGTGTCGCCGAGGTTGTACGGCGCCGCCGTTCCCCCCGGCAGCGACGAGTAGAGGATCACGACGCCGTCCATCTTGGGCTTGGCGGCGCGATCCCAGGGGAACGTGGCCCAGCCGAGCAGGCCGCCGCCGATGTTGGCGGTGTAGAAGTTGAGGTACAGCGACGAGTCCCTGGAGTAGGTGTTCTTGCAGGTGGACTCGGCCGTGCTGCCGTACGACATCGCGTAGCAGGTGTTGTTGGGGATGCGCTCCACGCCCGCGATCGTGAAGGTGAACCCCTTGCTGGCGTAAGAGTTGTTGAGCACGGTGATCTGGTCGTTGATCTGCTGGGTGGTGACGTCGCCGGCGCCGGTCGTGCTGGTGAAGATGTGGAACCACACCGGCACGGTCTTGACGGTGGTCGCGGCGATGTGCAGCTCCCACGGCCGCTCGGCGAGCCACTGCCGGGTCTGGATCTCGATGGCCTCGGCCTCGATTTCGTCGACCTGCCGGGTGGCACACCGGCGCAGCGCGCCGAACGCCGCCTGGCTCGCGTACTCCACGCCCTCGAAGACGAACGGCTGGTCGGCCTCCTGCCCCGCGGGCGGGTGGCCGCCGACGAACGTCTGCTCCTGGGCCAGGGCCGCCGTGGCACCCAGCGCCAACCCCACGATCAACACCACTGCGATTCTCTTCATCCTGTCCTCCCCCTTGCTGGACCTTCGTCCGAGCATGAAACTTATCGGTCAGCCTGCTCTCTGGTGCACGACTTGTCAATAGATGACCTACACATCTGTACGACATTCAGCGATACCCCTAGGTCGCCGAAGAGTTATCGTGAACGAGGCGTTCTTCGGGCCCCTCTGCCGAAAGATCCAGGAGCTCTGTCACAATGCTCGGCATGTCGGACCGCGATGGCACGCCCACTGCTTTCACCGCCTCCGGACGCACCGCGGCCGCCGTGCCCCGGCCAACGGGAAGGCTGGCGCGGACCGCCTTCACTGCCTGGACGTTTGTCGTGCTGGTGGCGGCCGTTGCCGGTGTGTGGGTCTGGGCGCGCCTGTGCGCGAGCCTGCCGTTGCTGCGCGGCGAGCACGGCCTGCCGGGCCTCGAGCACGCTGTCACGGTCGAGCGGGACGCTCTCGGCGTTCCGGTGATCCGGGCTGCAAGCCGCCTCGATGCGATTCGCGCCCTCGGCTTCTTGCATGCACAGGACCGCCTCTTCCAGATGGACCTCTTGCGGCGCGCCTCGGCCGGCGAGCTTTCGGCGCTGCTCGGCCCCTCCGCCCTGGAGACCGACCGCAAGGTGCGGGTGCATCGCTTGCGAGAGACGGCGGAGCGGTCGGTGGCCCAGGCGCCGCCGGCGGACCGCGCTGCCGTGGCCGCGTACCGCGACGGTGTGAACGCCGGCCGGGCCGCCCTCGGCGACTTGCCGTGGGAGTACCTCATACTGCGCCAGCGCCCGCGCCCCTGGCAGGACACGGACTCGGTGCTGGTCCTGCTCTCGATGTTCCTCACCCTGCAGGAGAGCGACGGCGCCGCCGAGACGCGCCAGGGGCTGCTGCGCGACCTGCTTCCGGCCTCCCTGCTGAGGTTTCTCGGGCCGGGCGGAACCGAGTGGGACGCCGCTCTGGACGGCTCCACGATGCCGGTGCCGCCGATACCGGGCCCCGAGGTGCTGGACCTGCGCGCCCGGCCGGTCGCGGTGCGGACGGCACGTCGCGTCCTCGCCGAGGAGGATCCCGACCTGCTGCCAGGTAGCAACAACTGGGCGGTGGCGGCGGGCCGCTCGCGCCACGGCGGAGCGATGGTCGCCAACGACATGCACCTCGGGCTCGATGTGCCGGCCATCTGGTATCGGGCGGTGCTGGAGTGGCCCGACAGGACGGCGCCGGGCGGCCGGAGGCGGCTCGCCGGGGTGACCCTGCCCGGCACACCGGCGCTGGTAGCCGGCAGCAACGGGCAGGTGGCGTGGGGGTTCACGAACGCACAAATCGACACCTCCGACGTGATCGTGCTGGAACCGGCGCCGGACGACCCCTCCGGTTACCTGGCGCCAGACGGCCCCCGGCGCCTCCAGACGTTCGTCGAGACCGTCGAGGTGCGCGGCGCAGCGCCGGTGGAGGTCCGAATCGAGCGGTCGCTGTGGGGGCCGGTGGTGGGTACCGACCACCGGGGCCGGCGGCTGGCGCTGTCATGGGTGGCGCACCATCCGGAGGCCGTCAGCCTCGGGCTGCTGGCCGTGGCCCTCGCCTCCAGCCTCGAGGAGGCGCTCGACCGCGCCAACCGGGCCGGGATTCCCGCCCAGAACTTCGTGTGCGCGGACAGCCACGGCCGCATCGGCTGGACGGTTGCCGGCCGCTTGCCTCGCCGGGTCGGCTTCGATGGCCGGTACCCGGAGAGCTGGGCGGATGGGACCCGGCGCTGGGAAGGCTGGCTTGAGCCGGAAGAGGTGCCGCGCATTCTGGATCCGGACGGCGGGACGCTGTGGACCGCCAACAACCGGGTGGTGGGCGGGCCGGCGCTGGCGGTGCTCGGGGACGGCGGCTACGACCTGGGGGCGAGAGCAGGCCAGATCCGGGACCGGCTCGGCGCGCTCGAGGCGGCGAGCGAGTGCGACCTCCTGGCGGTGCAGCTCGACGACCGGGCACACTTCTTGGAGCGCTGGCACCGCCTGGCCCTGGCGACCCTCACGCCGCCGGCCTGCGCGGCGAGCCCGACGAGGGCCGACCTGCGCCGCGTGCTCGCGACGACCTGGAGTGGGCACGCCTCGGTCGACTCGGCCGCCTATCGCCTCGTGCGAGAGCTGCGGGCCGAGGTGGCGCGGCGAGCGCTGCAGCCGCTGGTGGCGGCGTGCGTGGGGGCAGAGCACGACGTCCCGGTCCTGCGCTTGCCGCAGGTCGAGGGGCCGCTATGGCGCCTGCTGACCGAACGCCCTCGCCACCTGCTGGCCCCCGAGTACGGCGACTGGAACACCCTCGTGCTCGCGAGCCTGGACACCGTCGCGGCGCGGGCCATCGAGACCAGCGGCTCGCTCGCTGCGCACACCTGGGGCCGGCGCAACACCGTGCGAGCCCGCCACCCGCTGAGCCGGGCGCTGGGGCCGCTCGCAGCGCTGCTCGACCTGCCGGCGCGGCAGCTCCCCGGCGACAGCCACATGCCGCGCGTGCAGAGCCCGAGCTTCGGCGCCTCGGAACGCTTCGTCGTCTCGCCGGGGCGGGAGCAGTCCGGGGTGTTCCACATGCCCGGCGGGCCGTCGGGCCACCCGCTCTCGCCGTTCTACCGCGCTGGCTTCGACGCCTGGGCCAACGGGGAGCCGGCGCCGTTCCTGCCCGGCCCGCCCGTGACCACGCTCGTGCTGGTCCCTGAGCGCCCGGCGGCCGGACCAGGCGGCGGCTGATCCCGGCTCATGGTGGGGAAACCGCGGTGGTATGCTCCCCGCCCGGAGGCGACATGGAGTTCGGGATTCTGGGCCTTGAGCTGTCGGGCAAGACCACGATCTTCTCCCTGCTCACCGGTCACGCGCCGGCGTCGGGGCACGGCAAGCAGGCGCACGTCGGGATCGCCCAGGTGCCGGACGACCGGCTGGATCGGCTCTCGGCGCTCTTCGAGCCGCGCAAGCACACGCCAGCCACCGTCCGTTTCGTCGACGTGCCGGGGATCGTGAAGGGCGGTTCCGCCTTCCTCAACCTCCCGGAGCTGCGTACCATGGACGGCCTCGCTGTGGTCGTCAGGGGGTTCGCCTCCGACTCGGTGCCGCACCCCGAGGGGTCGGTGGACGCGGCGCGCGACCTCGAGCTGCTCGAGACCGAGCTGCTGCTCGCCGACCTGGGAGTCGCGACCAACCGCCTCGAGCGGCTCGGCCGGGATCTCGGCAAGCGCCGCACCCCCGAACTGGAGGCCGAGCAGGCCGTCCTGGAGCGCTGCCGCTGTCAACTCGAGGCCGGAGCGCCGCTGCGCACCCTCGTTCTCGCGCCCGAGGAGCTGCGGCTGCTCAAGGGCTTCACGTTCTTCACCCTCAAGCCGATGCTGGTCGTCCTCAACTGCTCCGAGAGCGACGCTGGCGACCTCGAGGGTGCGGTGCGTCGCAGCGGGCTCGAGCGCTGGCGCTCGCAGCCCGGGGTCGCGGTGTCGGCCGTGAGCGCCACGATCGAGGAGGAGGTGGCTCGCCTGGATGCCGCCGACCAGGTGGCGTTCCTCGCCGACCTCGGGCTGCCGGACCGGGCGCTCGACCGCCTCTTGCGGGAAGCGTACGGGCTGCTCGGTCTGATCTCGTTCTTCACCGTGGGGGAGGACGAGTGCCGGGCGTGGTCGGTGGTGCGTGGCACGCCGGCGGTGAAGGCGGCCGGCGAGATCCACAGCGACATCGAGCGCGGGTTCATCCGCGCCGAGGTGGTTCCCTGGAACGAGCTCCTCGACGCCGGATCGCTGGCAGCGTGCCGCCAGCGCGCCACCCTGCGGCTGGAAGGACGGGACTACATCGTCCAGGACGGCGACGTGGTGCATTTTCGGTTCAGCGTGTGATGTGGGGCCCGCGCCCGCTCCGACCGCCGCCCGGGCGCTACTGCCCCCCGTGCCCCCCGCACTACGGTGCCGTGGAAACGTTCGGGTGCGGGAGGATGGTCAACGGGGTAGCGTGCGTCTCGCGGGCCGGGGGCCTCGTCCCTGAGCGGGGCGGCGCCTCGGTGGTGCCCCCCGCCGGGGGCGGGGCGGCCGCCGCGGGAGCGCCGACTGCAGCGGGTCTTGCGGCGCCGGCGGGCCTCGACGGCGGGGTGGAAGCCGGTGCCGCCGAGCCGGGAGCGGCGGGCGCGGCCGCGGCCGGCCGGGCGAGCATCATCTGCTGCACGGCCTTCGCGTCGATCGGCAGGACATGGTACGTCGCCCGGGCGACGGTGTCCCGGTAGTGCTCGATCAACGCCTGGGTCTGCAGGCGGGAATCGAGGACGAGGGGGTTCTTGGCGGGATCGGCGAGATCGGGGGCGTGCCGGTAGGCGCGCTTGTAGTCCCGGATGGCAGCCCGGGTGCGACCCGAGCATTCTTCGGCCAGCGCCAGCATGAAGCGGGCCGGTCCGTGCCCGGGCCGCTCCTTGAGCGTGCGCCGGTAGAAGCGGCAGGCCGCCGCGTCCCGGCCCTGGCGCTGCAGCACCAGGCCGAGGCGGAACGCTGCCTCGTGGTTGTGCCTGTCCTTCTTGAGGGCAGCCCGGAGGTACTCCTCGGCGTCCTTCGGGAAGCCCTTGTTGACGAGCAGAACCGCCAGCTCGGCGAGGTCCATCGAAGTGGCTTGCCCGCTCTTCTCGAGCTCGAGATACGCCATGATCGCCCTGTCCGCCGGCCGATCCGGCGAGAGGAAGCGCTCGAACACCCTTGCCTGGGCGCCGGCTGCGAGGCCGACCAGCACCGCGATCGCACACCACCGCTTCATTCCTGCCTCCCCCGCCGAACCCGTGCTCGCACGCGCACCTGCCCGTTCTCCTCCTGCACCTCGAACGCTTCCACGCTCGCCCCCTTGGCCTGCACCGCCTCGCGCTGCTGCTCGAGGGCGGCGCGGAAGCGTTCGAAGCTCACGCTCCCCGGACGCCCGGTGCGCCGGAGCGCCTCCGAGTACTCGGCGAACAGCCGCCGGTAGTCCGCATCCGGCTGAGATACGGAAGCCGGCCGGGAAGTGTTGGCCGCCGCGGCAGCAGGAGCTGCGGCGGCCGCAGGTGCTCGCCCTCCGCTGGCTTCCTCCCGCTGGCGGAGCTGCCTGTTCCAGTGCTGGTTGAGGGTCGAGAAGCGGTTCAGGAGCTGATCCAGCCTGAACTGTGCGGCCGCTCCATGCACCTCTTCGCGGCTGATCTCGCGCAGGCGCCGGCTCAGCGCTTCGCGCTCGCGTTCCGGCGGTACCGGCACCTGCGGGTCGCGAGCGAAGTACCGCTCCCACTTGCGGGACAGCTCCACCAGCCAGCGTTCCAGTTGGGAGACCACATCGCCGCTGCCCATACTGCGAAGCTTACACGACTGGCGAGCAACTGGTACCGCCCGAGGGTAGAATCGCCTCATGTCCGCCTCCCTCGCTCACCTCCCGGCCATGCATCGGATCCTGGCTCACCCGGCGCTGGCGACGGCCCGCAGCGTCCACGGCCCCCGCCTCGTCCGCGACATCGCTCGCGCCGTGGTGGCCGCGGCGCGAGCGCGGACGGCAGCCGGCGCTCCAGTCCCCTCGCTTGAGGCGCTCGCCGGCGAGGTCGTCTTGGCGCTGGAACGGCGGACCGGGCCTGCCTATCCGCCCGTGGTCAACGCCACCGGCGTGCTCATCCACACGAACCTCGGGCGGGCGCCCTTGGTGGAAGCGACGCCGCCGGCGTACCTGGCGCTCGAGTACGACCTCGAGGCGGGCGAGCGGGGCGAGCGACTGCGCCCCGTGGCGGAGCGCCTGACCCGCTATTTCGGGGCGGAGGCGGCGATGGTCGTGACAAACACGGCCGCCGCGCTGGTGCTGCTGCTCGCGGCGCGGGCCACGGGCCGCCAGGTCGTGGTCTCGCGCGGCGAGCTCGTCGAGATCGGCGGCTCGTTCCGACTGCCCGAGATCATGGCGGTGGCCGGCGCTCGCTTGGTCGAGGTGGGTTGCACCAACCGCACCCGCACCGCGGACTACGCTGCGGCCATCGGCCCAGACACTGCGGCACTGCTGGTGGTGCACCGCTCCAACTTCATGCTGTCCGGGTTCGTCAGCACCCCCCCGATCGAGGAGCTGGTGGCGCTCGGTCGCCGCCACGGCATCCCGGTGTGGGTGGACCAGGGATCGGGTTGCCACTTGCATCTCGAGGCTTACGGACTACGGCACGAGCCGACCGTGGGGGAGCTGCTGGCCGCCGGGCCCGAAGTGGTGCTGTTCTCCGGGGACAAGCTGCTGGGCGGGCCGCAAGCCGGGATCCTTGTGGGCCGCGGCGAGGTCATCGGGGCGCTCCGCCGCCACCCGCTGCGGCGGGCGCTGCGCCCCGACAAGCGGGTACTCGCCACGTTGGCCGCCACCCTCGACGCCTACCTCGCCGAACGGCCGGGAGACGTCCCGCTCTATCACCTGCTCGGCGTGGGGGAGCACGAGCTCGGCCGGCGAGCCCGCCGCCTCGCGGCCAGACTGCGCCGGTGCGGCGTTCCGGCCGGGGTGACCCGGACGGCCGCCGTGCTCGGCGGGGGTACCACGCCCGACCAGACGGTGCCGTCATGGGCGGTGTGCCTGCCCGGAGGGGGAGGGATGGCGGTCCGCCTCCGCCGCGGCCGCCCTCCGGTGATCGGGAGGGTGGAGCGGGACACGGTGGTGCTCGACCTGCGCGCGGTCTTCCAGGACCAGGACCGGGAGATCGAGAGGGTGGTTGAGGCTGCCGCACTACGCGGCGGGGGCTGATTCGCCGCGCGCCCCGCGCAGCCGTTCGATGGTCTCGCGCACCCGGATCATGAGCGCCTCCTTGGCGGTGACGCCGAGACCTGCCGTCGGGATCGGCTCGCCGAAGCGCACGGTGACTCGGCCGGGGCGCAACAGGTAGGAAGCGCGCGCCAGGCAGCGCGCCGGGCCTTCCAGCCCGACGGGGACGATCGGAACCCCGGCTTTGATCGCGATGAGAAAGCCCCCGCGCTGGAACGGCAGCAGGCTGCCGTCACGGGTCCGCGTCTCCTCGGGGAAGATCAGCACCGACCGGCCAGTGCGAATGTGCTGCGCCGCCTCCTCGAACGACTTCACGGCCTCCCGGCGGTTTTCGCGGTCGACCGGGATGAAGTCCATCGCGCGCATCGCCCACCCGAGGAACGGGATGCCGAACAGCGACTTCTTGGCCAGAAAGCGAACCTGCACCGGGATGGTGGCGAGCAGCACGGGGATGTCGAGCCACGACTCGTGGTTGGCCATGAACACGACCGGGGCGCCGCGCGGCACCAGCTCCCGCCCTTCCACGCGGCGCCGCACCAGCGCCGCCCACAGGATGATGCGGGCCCACAGGCGCGAGCCGCGCAGCGTCCAGTCGCCGCGCGGCGGGATGAAGCCGACCAGCACGCCGTAGGAGCCCAGGATGATCGTGTCGAGGGTGACGAGGGCGGCGGCGACGGCCGTGTGGAGCAGGCGCAGCAGCCGGCCCATCGGCTCCATCCTCACAGCACCTCGGGGGAGGGCGAAGGCCGCCCGGGACCCTTGAGTTCTTCCACCGGCACGCCCGTCGACTCCGAGACCATGCGGTACACCTCCTCGCCTTCCAGCACCTCGCGCTCGAGAAGGGCGTCGGCGATGCGGTCCAGGACCGCGCGGTGCGCGGTCATGATCTCGTGCGCCCGCTGGTAGCCGGTCTGCACGAGGCGCTTGATCTCGGAGTCGATCTCCACGGCCGTCGCCTCCGAGTAGTCCTGGTGGCGGGCGAACTCCTTGCCCAGGAAGATGGCCTCCTCGCGCTTTCCGAAGGTGAGCGGGCCGAGCGCCGACATCCCCCACTCGCACACCATCTTGCGCGCCAGCTCGGTGGCCCGTTCGAGGTCCGAACCGGCGCCGGTGGTGATGCGGCTGTCGCCGAACACCACCTGCTCGGCGAGTCGCCCGCCCATGAGCACCACCAGCTCGTCCTCGAGGTACGCCCGGGCGTGCAGGTAGCGGTCTTCCTCCGGGAGCTGCTGGGTGAGGCCGAGCGCCAAACCACGGGGGATGATCGTGACCTTGTGCAGGGGGTCGGCGTTCGGGAGCACGGCGGCGACCAGGGCGTGGCCGGCCTCGTGGTACGCCACCACCCGCTTTTCCTCCTCCGACAGCGCCAGCGAGCGGCGCTCGGCGCCCATCATCACCTTGTCCTTGGCGAACTCGAAGTCGGCCATCTCGACCGCGCTCTTGTTGAGCCGCGCCGCGCGCAAGGCGGCCTCGTTCACGAGGTTGGCGATGTCGGCCCCGGAAAAGCCGGGGGTGGAGCGCGCCAGAACCGAAAGCTCGACATCCGGAGCCAGGGTGATCTTGCTGGTGTGGACTTTCAAGATCTCGATCCGCCCGTTGAGATCGGGGCGGTTGACGACGATCCGGCGGTCGAAACGCCCGGGCCGGAGCAGCGCCGGGTCCAGGACGTCAGGCCGGTTGGTGGCGGCGACGAGGATCACGCCCTCGTTGGACTCGAAGCCGTCCATCTCGACGAGCAGGGCGTTGAGCGTCTGCTCGCGTTCGTCGTGGCCGCCGCCCAGCCCGGCGCCGCGGTGGCGCCCGACGGCGTCGATCTCGTCGATGAAAATGATGCACGGCGCGTTCTTCTTGCCCTGCTCGAAGAGGTCCCTCACGCGCGAGGCGCCCACGCCGACGAACATCTCGACGAAGTCTGACCCGGAGATGGAGAAAAACGGCACCTCGGCCTCCCCGGCCACCGCCCGCGCCAGCAGTGTCTTGCCGGTGCCGGGAGGGCCCATGAGCAGGACGCCCTTGGGGATCTTGCCGCCGAGCTTCTGGAACTTCTGGGGATCGCGCAGGAACTCGATGATCTCGCCCAGCTCCTCCTTGGCTTCCTCGACTCCCGCCACGTCCTTGAACGTGACGCGCTTTTGCTGCGGGTTCAACATGCGGGCGCGCGACTTTCCGAACGCCATCGCCTTGTTGCCGCCGGCCTGCATTTGGCGATAGAAGAAAAACCAGACCGCGATGAGGACGAGAATCGGCAGCCAGTAGATGAGAAACGGCCCCAGAAAACCCTGCGACGGCTCGGCTGCCTTGATGCTGACCTTGGCCTCGCGCAGCACCGTCACGAGCTGGTCGTAATCGGGCGCGTAGGTGTAGAACTCCCACGGCGCCGCCCCGAGCGGCTTGGCGGGGGCGGTCGACGGCCCGCGGCCGTACACGTCGTTGCCGCGGATCAGGACCTCGGTGACCTGCCGCTCCGCGACGCGATCGAGAAACTCGGAAAACGGAATTTCCTTGGTCGCGGCACGGCTCTGGTTGATCCAGTTCCACAGCAGCACTGCCGAGACGACCAGGACTAGCACCAGCAAGACGTTCTTGATGTTCTGGTTCACACTCGCTCCGTGGTCGACTGGTGCCGGCGTCGCACCCGGCCCTCACGCTCTAGCCAATAACGTACAAGCCTGGCAGATTCCCCCAGCGCCCCTCGAACTCCATGCCGTACCCGACCAGGCGGCCCTCGGGTACCTCGTCGAACGCCACGTACCTGGGCTCGAGGGCGACGCGCCGGAGTTTTGGCTTGTTGACGAACGTCGCCACCTCGAGGCTGGCCGGCTGCTGCTGCGCCAGGTGGGTCAGGAGGTAGTTCTCGGTCACGCCCGAATGGCAGATGTCCTTGAGGATGAGGGCGTGGGCGCCGGCGAGATGCACCTGCGTGGCGTAGGTGAGCTCCACCAGTTCGCCGCGCGTGGCGGGTTGCTGCACGACATTGACCAGCTCAAAGCGGACCTGGCCGTCGATCGCCCTCAGCAGGTCGGCGAGAAAGACCGCTGCGCCCTTGAGCATCCCGACCAGGACGACCTCACGACCGCGGTAGTCGGCGCCGATTTGCGCGCCCAGCTCGCGCACGCGGGCGGCGATGACCGCGGGGGGAATCACCTCACGTGGCGTTTCCATGGCTCCTCCACAGTGGCAACGATCCCCTGGCCGGGTTCCCCGGCCCATCCGGGGGCCGTGCCGACACCGGGAATCCAAATCATCCTACCATCCGCCTCGAGCACCGGCCACGCCCGCCGCCACTCGGCAGGCACACCGGCCTCGCCCAGCAGGCGGCCGATCCTCCCTCTGGCGTGCGGCCACGCCACCGTCTCTCCGGGCGCGAGCGGGCGCCAGCGAACCTCCGCCGAAGCGAGCCGCGCTGCCAGCCACGCCGTGTGCACGACGCGTTCAGCCGTGGCGACCGCCCGGCCGAGCGCCAAGCAGGGGTAGCCGGCGAGGTCGATGCGCGACGGCAGCGACGCCGGCAGGGGCGGGAAAGGGGCCAGTGGCGGCGGGCACAGCACGAGGCGCTCTCCGCGCCGGCGCAGCACCCACCGCCGCCCGAGGTCTACCGCCGCAGGGACGCCGGCCGCCAGCAGGGCCTCGAACGCCTCGACCTGGGTGCGGTCCGGGGGCTCGGCCAGCGGCAACTCGGCTGCGAGGGCGAGCAGCCAGCGCCGCTGCACTGCTGGCTGGACCGAAGCCAGGGCCTGGCGTGCAACGGGCTGGCCGATCTCCAGCCGGGGCAGGGCAGCGGCGAGGCTCGAGAGCGCCTCGTCGTCGTCGGCCAGCGCCCGGGCAAAGGCGGACAGATGCCGGGTCGACCCGGCAAAGCGCGCCTCGAGCGCCGGCAACCCCACGAGCCGCAGCCACGCTCGCGGCTGGGCGGGGTCGGCGTTGCCGGGGTCCTCGCGCCAGCTCCCGCCGATTTCACGCAGCCAGCCCCGCAGCTGGGCGCGCCCGAGTTCAAGGAGTGGGCGGACGAGCGTGCCGCACCGCCTCCGGATGCCCGCCACGCCGCGCGGTCCGCTCCCGCGCAGGAGCTTGAGCAGCACAGTTTCTGCCTGGTCGTCGCGGGTGTGGGCGGTGGCCGTGGCGGCACAGCCGAGCGAGCGCCGTGCGGCCTCGAGCCGCTCGTAACGTTGCTCGCGCCACCACGCCTCGCGCGACCGGCCGCGCGGGCAGGGCTCGAGCAGGTGGTGCACCTCGAGCGCCACGCCCAGCTCCCGGCACAGCTCACGGCAGAACCCCTCGTCATCGTCGGCCTCGGGGCGAGCGTGGTGGTTGACGTGCACCGCCGCAACCGGGCAGCCGAGGTCGGGGTGTGCACGCCGGAGCAGGTGGAGCAACGCCACGGAGTCGGCGCCGCCCGACAGCGCCACGAGCACCGGCTGGCCGACCAGATCGGGAAACGAGCGACGAAACGCCGACGGAAAGTCGGAGACGTCCATAGACGTGGTGCCGGCGAGTGGAATCGAACCACTGACACGGGGCTTATGAGACCCCTGCTCTACCTCTGAGCTACGCCGGCACGACCGGCAGCGGGGATTCTACAGAACCGGGGTCCGGGGTCAAGCGCGCGGGGACCCGGGCGCTCGCGCGGGGGCCCCCGCAGTCTGGTGGAAAGCGGCGAAGCGGGCAGGCCCCATGGATCGAGGTCTCTTGACAGCGGGGGCGACTCCACCTACGCTTTTCTCGGCCAGCGGCGCATGAGCGGGCATAACTCAGCTGGCAGAGTGGCAGCTTCCCAAGCTGCAAGTCGTGGGTTCGAATCCCATTGCCCGCTCCAGTTTCGGAGTCACCCGTGAGCTTCGGCAAGGACAGCGGTCACGAGCAGGGCGACCTGAAGCCTCGAGCCACCTCCACGGTGATCGCTCGTGACACGCTGCTGACCGGGGAACTCGGCGGCTCGAAGCCGGTGCGCGTCGAGGGGACGGTCAAGGGCACCATCGACGTGGGAGCACTGATCGAGGTCGTGGAGGGTGCGGTCGTGGAAGGCGAGATCACGGGCACCACGGTCCGCCTTGCCGGAAGGGTCGACGGCAACGTGACTGCCAAGGAACTCGCCGAGCTGCTGGCCACGGCTGCGGTGCGCGGCGACGTGCGCGCCGCCGCGCTCCACGTGGTCGAGGGCGCGAAGCTCGAGGGGCGCGTGCAGATGAGCAGCGAGCCGGCCCCGCCTGCGCCGGCGAAAACCCGCTGATCACAACGCAAAGAGCGTGTTTGACGGGCAGTGTATACTCGCTCTTGAGGAGACTTGTGGGAGTGGACAGCCGGACCGCGGTGGAGATCTACGGGCGGCGATATGAGCTGCGCACGACAGGCCCCGGCGAGCGGCTGACCGAGCTCGCAAGGTTCGTCGACCAGCGCATGCGCCAGCTCGCCGAGATGTCTCCCCACGTGGATACGGCGAAACTCGCCGTCTTGACGGCGTTGAACATTGCGGATGAGCTCTTCACGGAGCTCGAGACGGAACCGGGTTTGCGGACCGAGCGTGTTCGCCAGCGAGTGAATGGTCTGGTGGCAAGGCTGGACGAGGTGCTGACCACCTCGGGCACTGGAGCGAGTTGAGAAACGGAGGCCCCTGCGCGGTTGGTGATGAGCGAAACTATTCTTGAACCAACACCTATTTGATGGGAGCCGCCGTCCTGCCCTGCTGATCGAGCTTCCCGGCGAGTGACGCGAGGCGGGCAGGCACCCAACCTGTGGTCAGCAGGTTCAAATGGGGTTGCTCACACGGCCGAGTGCGGGGGCCTCAACTCCTTTCACTTCGGCGGAGTTCTCGGGCCGTACCCCTTGTTCCTTGAGAGGGGGACGGAATGATCGGCACAGTGATTCTCGTCGCTGGCGCTGTCCTCGTGGCGCTCGCGGCGGCGGGTGTCGTGCTGCTCGGCCGCCGGCGCTTGCGCCGGGTGGCCGCCGAGGCCGAGGCGCTGCGGGCGGCGGCCGAGCAAGAACACCGCCGGATCGTCGCGCGGGCGCAGCAGGAAGCCGAGCAGCTCGCCAAGGATGCCGCCATCGAGGCGCGCGAGAAGCTGCTCCAGGCGCGGAGCGAGTTCGAACGAGAGACACGGGAGTACCGGCAAGAGCTGCTGAGCCAGGAGCAGCGGCTCGAGCAGCGCGCCCTGGCCGTGGACGAGCGCGCCAGGGTCTTGGAGGAGCGCGCCCGCGAGCTGGACGCCCGCAAGCAGTCGCTCGACGACCGCGAGGTAGCGGTGGCGCTCGAGGAGGACGCCATCGCCGCCCGGGTGGCCGAGCAGCGCGCCACCCTGGAGCGCATCGCCGGCATGACCTCGGAGCAGGCCAAGGCCGAGCTCATGCGGGCCATGGAGACCGAGGCGCGCATGGACGCGGCGCGGATCGTGCGGCGCATCGAAGAAGAGGCGACCCAGGAGGCCAACAACCGCGCCAAGCGCATCATCTCGCTCGCCATCCAGCGGGTGGCGGCGGAGCACGTGGTCGAGAGCACGGTTTCGGTCGTGGATCTTCCCAACGACGAGATGAAGGGCCGGATCATCGGGCGCGAGGGGCGCAACATCCGCGCCCTGGAGACCGCCACCGGCGTCGACCTGATCGTCGACGACACGCCCGGGGCGGTGCTGCTGTCCTGCTTCGACCCGGTGCGGCGCGAGGTGGCGCGGTTGGCGCTGCAGCGCCTCATGAGCGACGGCCGGATCCACCCCGGGCGGATCGAGGAGGTGGTCGCCAAGGTCCAGGCCGAGCTCGACGAGAAGATCTTCCGCGACGGCGAGGCGGCGGCGCTCGAGCTGGGCTTCCCCGATGTCCACCCCGAGTTGCTCAAGCTGCTGGGCCGACTGCAGTACCGCACCTCGTACGGCCAGAACGTGCTCGCCCACGCCAAGGAGGTCGCCTGGCTGGCCGGTTACATGGCCAACGAGCTGCGCGTCAACGTCCGGGTCGCCAAGCGCGCCGGGCTGCTGCACGACATTGGCAAGGCCATCGACCGCGAGATGGAAGGCACCCATCTCACCCTGGGGCGCGACCTGCTGCGTAAGTACGGCGAGTCCGAGGACGTGATCCACGCCATGGAGTGCCACCACGGCGACGTCGACCCGCACTCCGTGGAGGCGGTGCTCGTCACGGCGGCCGATGCGCTCTCGGCGGCACGGCCGGGGGCCCGCCGCGAGATTCTGGAGAGCTACCTCAAGCGTCTCGAGAAGCTGGAAGCGATCGCTGCCGACTTCAAGGGCGTGCAGAAGGCGTTCGCGATCCAGGCGGGCCGGGAGCTGCGCATCATCGTCGAGTCCGAGAAGCTCTCCGACGAGGACGCGATCTGGCTGTCCCGCGACCTCGCCCGCCGCATCGAGGCCGAGCTGACGTACCCCGGCCAGATCAAGGTGACGGTGATCCGCGAGACGCGGGCCGTGGAGTACGCGAGATAGGCGACGGGCGCGGGAGAGCGCGCCCTCTCCGCCCTCATACCAGCCGCACGGTGTCCTCGAGTGCGGGGATGTGGCACGGCCACGAGAAGCGGCGGGTGATGCGTTCGGCGAGGGCGGCGCTCGCGGCCGGTTCGCCGTGTGTCACGAACACCGTTCGCGGCGCCAGTTCGGCGCGGGCGAGCCAGATCTCGAGCTCGTCGGCGTCGGCGTGGGCGGACAGCGAAGAGATCGAGCGAACCTGCGAGCGCACCGGCACCATCTCGCCGAAGATCTTGACGGCCTCGGCGCCCTCCAGGATCGCCCTGCCGCGCGTACCCTCCGCCTGGTAGCCGACGAACAACACCGTAGTCTCCGGGCGCGGCAGCCGGTGCCGGAGGTGATGGAGGATCCGGCCCCCGGTGGCCATCCCTGAGGCCGAGATGATGATTGCCGGCCCACCGAGCGAGTTGAGGCGCTTCGATTCGTCGGTGCGTCCGACCATCGTGAGGTTGGGGGGGGAGAGCGGATCGACGCCCTCGCCGCGGAGGTGCCGGGTCTCGGCGTCGTGCTCGCGGGCAGTTTCGCGGTATGCGGTCGTGGCCTCGCGTGCCATCGGCGAGTCGACGAAGATCGGTACCGGCGGCACCACCTCGTCCTCGATGAGCTCGCGCAGGTAGTACAGCACCTCCTGGGTGCGGTCGATGGCGAAGGCGGGAATGAGGACCACGCCCCCGTTCTCGACCGCCGCGGTGATGACCTCGGCTAGATCGTCGCGCGGATCGGTGGCGGCGTGCAGGCGATCGCCGTACGTGGACTCCACCACGAGGTACGTGGAGCCCGGGTAAGACTCGGGCGGCGGCAGGATCGGCGCGTCGTAGCGCCCGACATCGCCCGAGAAATACAGCGTGACATGCTCGCCGGACGCCTTGACGCGCAGCTCGACGGCGGCGGCGCCGAGGATGTGCCCCTGGCGGTGAAAGCGGACCTGCATCCCCGGGTGCAGCTCGTGCCACTCTCCGAACGGCACCGGGCGAATCGTGCGCAGCGCCTGCTTGACGTCCTCGAGGTCGAACAGCGGCTGTGCCGGGTGGTGCTTGGTGGATCCCACCTTGTTGGCGTAGCGCGCTTCTTCCTCCTGGAGGTGGGCCGCGTCCGGCAGCAGCACCCGGAGCAGCCGCAGCGTCGAGGGCGTGGCGAGGGTGGGCCCGGCGAACCCCTGCCGCACCAGCAAAGGGAGAATGCCCGTGTGATCGATGTGGGCATGGGTCAGGATCACGTGGTCGAGCGCCGACGGCTCGACCGGGAACGGCGCCCAGTTGCGGAGTCGTAGCTCTTTCGGCCCCTGGAACATGCCGGCGTCGACCAGCACCCTCGTGCCGTGCGCCTCGACGAGGTAGCGCGAACCGGTGACGGTGCCGGTGGCTCCCAGAAACGTGAGGTTGACCATGAAGGCATGATAGCCGAGCCCGGCATGGCGTCTGACGGCCGGCCACGCCGCCTGCTAGTCTTCTCCTCGAGAAGGGAGCGCCTACCCCGATGCCCAACCCCGTCGCGACGTTCGAGACCACCGCCGGCACCTTCAAGGCCGAGATCTTCCGGGCCGAGATGCCAATCACCGCCGAAAACTTCCTCGCCCTCGCCAGGAGCGGGTTCTACGACGGCTTGCACTTCCATCGCGTCATCAAGGGCTTCATGATCCAGTTCGGCTGCCCCTACAGCCGTGACCCCGACAGCCCGCGAGCCGGGACAGGCGGGCCGCCGCACGGCACCATCCCCGACGAGTTCGCCGCCCGCCTGTCGAACGGACCCGGCACGCTGGCGATGGCCAACACCGGCCGCCCCAATTCCGGTGGCTCGCAGTTCTTCATCAACGTCGCGCACAACCATTACCTCGACTGGTTCACCCCCGGCCCCTCGCGGCACCCGGTGTTCGGGCGCGTCATCGAGGGTATGGAGGTGGTGCACGCCATCGAGACGACCCCCACCGACGGGTGCGACCGCCCCCTGACGCCGGTGCGGGTCGACCGCGTCACGGTCGACGACTGAGGACCTTCCGCCGTCCTCGCGGGGCGAGCCGGGTGTCGAACCGTCCGGCCGGCCTTCCCGTCACGGCCTCGGGCGCGAGGCCGTGATCATGGCCGCTTGCCGACCGGCGCGAGGTAGATCGTCAGCTCCTCGTCGCCGTCCACGCCGAGCAGTTCGTCCATCGCTTCCTGGTCGTAGGCGGCGATGGCGCACGTGCCGCATCCCGCCGCCTCGCAGGCGAGGTAGAGGTTCTGGCAAACATGGCCGGCGTCCAGCGCGATGACCTTGTGGGCGGCGGCGCCGTAGCGCCACTCCATGCGGTAGGGGACGGCGGTCCACACGAACGTCACGGCGGCCGCGGCCACGAAGCGCTGGAAGAAAGTGGCGGCGACGAGGCGGGAGCCGAGGTCGCCGTCGCCGCCGAGGCGCACGAGCTGGTTGTCCACCGGCAGGAACCGCCACAGCCCCGCCTCGACCCCCTTCACGCGCTGGATGGCGAGGTAGGTCTCGAAGGCGTGGCGACAGCCGGCCGAGGGCACGGTGCGCAGCGCGTGGCCAGCCCCCAGCAGGCGTGTGACGCCCTGGGTCGCCCACAGCAGGAACGCCAGCTCGTCGAGCGAGACCGCCTCGGGGGCGAACTCGCGCCGGCTCCTGCGGCCGGCAATGGCCGCCGCGAGCGTGACGTCCCGGATGCCCTGCCAGTGCCCGGGCCGCGGCAGCGGCACCCGCAGCGCGCCTTCCGGCGCCGGTTTGGACAGCGGCGGAGGCGGCACGCCGCGGCTCTGGTGGGTCGCCGTGAAGTCCACCTGCTTGCGGACCGTGTCCTTGAGGAACTCCCTCCGGCGCGTCGTTTCGAGTTCGTCCATCTCTCCCCCGCGAGCTGCCTCGCCCAGGGTACCAGCGACACCCGGTCACGTCTTCGTAGGCGCGGGGGTCGGGTGGGGTGCGGCCCGGCCCCCCGGCGAGAGCGAGCGAGCCCGGATTGACTCCGGGCGAGCGC
>DAOOJE010000015.1:0-32791 GCA_035384965.1 Thermoanaerobaculaceae bacterium | reverse complement strand
GCGGCCCGGCCCCCCGGCGAGAGCGAGCGAGCCCGGATTGACTCCGGGCGAGCGCGGGGGTTCGGGGGGCCCTAGGGCGCGGGGGTTGGGTGGGGTGCGGCCCGGCCCCCCGACAGCAGAAGATGGTGTGCCCGGCGCGATTCGAACGCGCGGCCTTCAGATCCGGAGTCTGACGCTCTATCCGGGCTGAGCTACGGGCACACTCGGAAGGGGCGAAAATGGGGTGGACGAGGGGATTCGAACCCCCGACCATCGGAGCCACAGTCCGATGCTCTACCAAGCTGAGCTACGCCCACCACGGTCGACTTTGGCCTGCCTGAGAGGATTCGAACCTCCGACCCGCGGATTAGAAGTCCGCCGCTCTATCCAGCTGAGCTACAGGCAGATCGGTGGATACGGGGAGGCTGCCGGAGGCCCTCCCGGGCGCTGGTCGGGGCGAGAGGATTTGAACCTCCGACCACCTGCGCCCAAGGCAGGTGCGCTACCAGGCTGCGCCACGCCCCGTCTCCTGCAGCTTGAACCCTCCGGGCTCGCAAAGAGCAACCCCCAGCACGGGGAAACACTACGGTAGCAACCGCTGCGATGCCCGTCAAGCCGGCCGGGCGTGCCGGCCGCCGGCGAGGCCCCCCGTGCCCGGGCGCGCCCTCTCGACCCGAGCGAGCGCGGGTGGTAGACTGCGGCTCCAGCGCGGAGAGGTGCTGGAGTGGTCGAACAGGGCTGCCTGCTAAGCAGTTGTCCAGGGTAAACCTGGACCGGGGGTTCGAATCCCCCCCTCTCCGCCATCCCCTGATCCCACTCCCACGGCAAGGAGGCGTTGCATGACGGTTCGCGTGCGCTTCGCACCCTCACCGACCGGCTACCTGCACATGGGCGGCGCCCGCACGGCGCTGTTCTGCTGGCTCTTCGCCCGCAAGCACAAGGGGACGTTCATCCTTCGCATCGAGGACACCGACCTCGAGCGCTCGACCGAGGAGATGACGCAGGGGATCCTGGATGGCCTGCGATGGCTCGGCCTCGACTGGGACGAGGGGCCGTACATGCAGTCGGAAGGCATTCCGCTGCACCGCGAGGCGGCGCTGTCACTGCTCGAGAAGGGGTTGGCGTACCGCTGCTTCGCCACGCCCGAGCAGCTCGAGGCACAGCGCCAGGAGGAGCAGGCGAAGGGCGGGCAGTGGCGGTTCGACCCGTTCTCGCGCCACCTCTCGCGTGCCGAGAGCGACCGCCTGGCGGCCGAAGGGCGGCCGTTCGTGGTGCGCTTCCGGGTGCCGGACGACGCGGTGGTGCGTTTCGTCGACCACGTCTACGGCGAGCAGGAGCGGGCGGCCAGGGACATCGAGGACATCGCGCTGCTGCGCCCGGACGGGACGCCGCTGTACAACCTGTCGGTGGTGGTGGACGACATCCGGATGCGGATCACCCACATCATCCGGGGGCAAGATCACCTCATCAACACCTTCAAGCAAGTGCTGCTCTACCAGGGGCTGGGCGCGCCGCTCCCGGAGTTCGCCCACCTGCCGCTCATCCTGGCGCCCGGCAAGGCCAAGCTCTCCAAGCGCGCGCACGGCGAAGTGGTGGCGGTGACGACATACAGGGAGCGGGGGTTCCTGCCGGCGGCGTTCCGCAACTTCCTGGCGCTGCTCGGATGGGCGCCCGGAGGTGACCGCGAGATCCTCTCGACCGAGGAAATGATCGAACTCTTCGACCTCGACGCGATCAACCGCTCGAACGCGGTGTTCAACTTCACGGAGGGCGACCCCGAGAACTGGACCGACCCCAAGGCGCTGTGGATGAACGGCGTCTACCTCACGCGCACGCCGATCGACGAGCTGCTTCCCTACGTGGAGGAAACGCTGCGGCGCGCCGGGCTGTGGGACGAGGCTTGGGCGGGGCCGGAGCGGGCGCGCTTTGCGGCCACCGTGGACCTTATCCGCCAGCGCTATCACTCGCTGCTCGACTTCGCCACCCTCGGGCGGCCGTACTTCACCGAGTACTACGCCTTCGAACCGGAAGCCGTGCAGCGCAACCTGGCCGAGCCGCGCCTGCGCGGGTGGCTGCCGCTGCTCGCCGATCGTCTCGCGACCGTCGACCCCTGGGTCCACGAGGCAGTGGAGAAGGCCGTGCGCGGCCTGGCCGAGGAGCTGGGGATCAAGGCCGGGGTGTTGATCAACGCCGCGCGCACCGCGTGCACCGGCCAGAAGGTCGGTCCGGGGCTGTTCGAGATCCTCGTCGTGCTCGGCCGCGACCGCGTGGTGTCCCGCCTGCGGCAGGTCAGGGCCCGGCTTGCGTCCTCCGGCTGTGGCCCAGGATGGTGTTGAGCACGGGCTCCCAGAGCTCGACCGGGACCTCTTCCTCGCTGGCCATTCTGCGCCACAGCTCGATCAGGCGTGCCTCGCGCCCGGGGTCGAGGACGGCGGCCCCCACCTCTCGCTTGAGGGCGCCGATCGCCCGCACGGCGTCCAGGCGCCGGGCCAGCGCCGCCAGCAGCGCCGTGTCGCAGTGATCGATCACGGCGCGCAGAGCGTGCTGGCGGCCGGCGGGCCGCGGTCGCTCGTCGAGCGCTCGGCGGGCAGCCGCAAGCTCGCGCCAGCGAGGTTCGAGCGTATCCTCCGCCAGCGCCTGGCGCAGCTCGCCGAGCACGGTCTGCAACTGGTCGAGGGCGTCGAGCACGGGCCGACGGTTGGTGGCGAGGATGCCCGACCAGACCTCCCATGCCGAGCCGGCCACGCGCGTCATCTCGCGCAACGCGGGACCGGCGAGGGCGGAAAGTAAACCGTGGGTGGCGTCGGCATTGCGGGCGAGCGCCATGAGCGCGAGGGCGACGAGCTGCGGGACGTGGCTAGTGGCGGCGAGCAGCTCATCGTGCTCGGAAGGTTCCAGCGTCAGGGGCACCGCCCCGAGGTCGCGGACGAGGTCGAGGAGGGCGAGCCAGTGCCGCTCGGGCAAGTCGGGCAGGGGACAGAGAACGTACGGGCGATTCCGGAACAGCCGCGGGTCGATGGCGCCCACGCCGGAGCGCTCGCTGCCGGCGAGGGGGTGACCGCCGACGAAGGCCACACCCGGCGGTACCACCTCCCGCGCCCGGGCACAAATCGCGACCTTGGCGCTGCCGACATCGGTGAGGAGGGTGCCGGGCGCGAGGCGGGGCGCGAGCGACGGCAGCAACTCGAGGATGGTATCCACGGGTGTGGCCAGGATCACGAGGCGACTGCTGACCAGGTGAGGCCCCGCCTCGGCGAGTTCCACGGCCACGTCGGCGGCCCCGGCGCGGGTGATCGCAGCGAGGTGGCAGGCGAGATCCACGCCCACCACGCGCGCCTGCGGGCGGGCGCGGCGCAACGCCGCCCCGAGCGAGCCGCCGACCAGGCCGCAGCCGATGATGACGATTGTCTCGTCAGGCATGGCATCCTCCCAGGCCGCGCCCGATCGCGGCGGCGATCATCCGGCAGCGGTTGGCGGTGGCGGAGAGGTCCTCGGCGGTGAGGGACTGGGCGCCGTCGGAAAGCGCGTGGTCGGGGTCCGGGTGGACCTCGACGAGTAGGCCGTCGGCTCCCACGGCGACGGCGGCCCGTGCCAGCGCCGGCACGAGCTTGCGGTGCCCGGCCGCGTGGCTCGGATCCACCACCACCGGCAGGTGCGACAGCCCCTTGACGAGCGGCACCGAGGAGAGGTCGAACGTGTTGCGGGTGGCGGTCTCGAACGTCCGGATCCCCCGCTCGCACAGGATGACGTGGGGGTTCCCGGCAGCGAGGATGTGGTCGGCGGCCGCCAGCCACTCGGCGATGCTCGCCGACAGCCCCCGCTTGAGCAGCACCGGTCGGCCGGCACGTCCGAGCGCGTCGAGCAGCGGGAAGTTCTGCATGTTGCGAGCGCCGACCTGGAGCAGATCGGCGTGCGCGCCCACGATTTCGATCTGCTCGACCCCCAGGACCTCGGTGCACACGGCGAGCCCGTGCCGGTCGGCGGCGGCGCGCAGCATCTCGAGTCCTGGCACCCCGAGGCCGCGAAACTCGTGCGGCGAAGTGCGCGGCTTGAACGCCCCGCCGCGCAGGATCGTACCCCCGGCCGCGGCAACGGCCGCTGCTGCCGCCTCGATTTGCGCCTCGCTCTCGACCGCGCAAGGCCCGGCGATGAGCGCCACCTCGGGTCCGCCGACCCAGACCTCGCCCACGGCCACGATGCTGGGCTCGGGGTGGAACGCCCGGCTGGCCAGCCGGTACGGCGTCGAGACGCGAAGCACCTCGCGGACACCGGGGAGCACCGCGAAGCGCTGGGGGGAGAGCTCGCGACAGTCCCCCACGAGTCCGAGGACGGAGTGCTCGGCGCCGTCGGAGCGGTGCACGTCGAGCCCGTATCCGCGCGCCACGGCCGCAACGCCGTCGATCTGGTCCTCGCTGGCCTGGTGATCGAAAACGATCAGCATCCCTCACCTCCCAAAGACGAGCGGCCCACCCGATCCGGGTGGGCCGCGTGAGTTGTCGTGTGTTCTGCTCGACGCTCGTCCGCCGTGCCCACCCTATGGGGAGGGTCCGTAATACCCGGCAGCGTACAGACGAGAGCAGCTCATCTCAGCGGGATCCTACCACGAAGCGGAGCCGGGCGACGCGGGCCGGCGCAGACCACACCCCCGGCCGCCCTCACCCCTGGGCGCGCTCGATCTTGGCCCAGCTGTCCCGCAGGCCGACCGAGCGGTTGAAGACGAGCCGGCCCGGGGCAGTATCGAGGTCGACGCAAAAGTACCCCAACCGCTCGAACTGGAAGCGATCGCCGAGCTGCGCCGCGCCGAGCGAGGGCTCCAGCTTGCAGCCGGTGAGCACCTCGAGCGAGGCAGGGTTGAGGCTGTCGCGCCAGGAGCCGCCCTCGGGCGCCTCGTCCGGGTTCTCGCGGGTGAACAGGTGCTCGTACAGCCGCACCTCGGCCTCCACCGCATGCGCCGCCGAGACCCAGTGGATCGTGGACTTGACCTTCCGGCCGTCGGGGGCGTTGCCGCCGCGCGAGTCGGGGTCGATGGCGGCCCGGACCTCGACGATCTCGCCGCTCGAGGGGTCCTTGACGACACCGAGGCAGCGCGCGAGGTAGGCGCCGCGCAGGCGCACCTCGTTGCCGGGAAACAGCCGCCAGTACTTCGGCGGTGGCACCTCCCGCACGTCGTCGCGCTCGATGTACAGCTCGCGGGAAAACGGCACCGGGCGGCTGCCAGCCGACGGGTCTTCGGGGTTGACCATGACCTCGAAGGTCTCGACGTGGCCCTTGGGCAGGTTCTCGATCACGAGCTTCACCGGGCGCAGCACGGCCATGGCGCGCGGCGCGGTGCGGTTGAGTTCCTCGCGCAGGCAGTGCTCGAGCAGCGCCACGTCGACCACGCTGTCCCGCTTGGCGACCCCGATACGGGAGCAGAAGTCGCGGATCGCCGAGGGGGTGTAGCCGCGCCGCCGCAGGCCCGAGATCGTCGGCATGCGGGGATCGTCCCACCCGCGCACGTCGCCTTCCTGCACCAGCTGCAAGAGCTTGCGCTTGGACATCACGGTGTAGGTGAGGTTGAGGCGCGCGAACTCGATCTGGCGCGGGGCGTAGATGCCGAGCGCCTGGATGAACCACTCGTACAGCGGCCGGTGGTCCTCGAACTCGAGGGTGCAGATCGAGTGGGTGATCCCCTCGATCGAGTCGGACTGGCCGTGGGCCCAGTCGTACGTGGCGTAGATGCACCACGCGTCGCCGGTCCGGTGGTGGGTGGCGCGCAGGATCCGGTACATGACGGGATCGCGCATGTTGAGGTTGGGGTGCGCCATGTCGATCTTGGCGCGCAAGGTGCGCGAGCCGTCAGGGAAATCCCCGGCGCGCATGCGGCGGAAGAGTTCGAGGTTTTCTTCTACCGAGCGGTCGCGGTACGGGCTCGGCCGGCCGGGCTCGGTGAGGGTGCCACGATACGCCCGCACTTCCTCGGCCGAAAGGTCGCACACGTAAGCGAGACCCTTCGTGATCAGCAGTTCGGCCCACTGGTAGAGCTGCTCGAAGTAGTCCGAGGCGTACAGCTCGCGGTCCTCCCAGTCGGCGCCGAGCCAGCGCACGTCTTCCCGGATCGACTCGACGTACTCCATTTCCTCCTTGGACGGGTTGGTGTCGTCGAAGCGAAGGTTGAACTTGCCGCCGTACGCCTGGGCCAGCCCGTAGTTGAGGCAGATCGACTTGGCGTGACCGATGTGGAGGTAGCCGTTGGGCTCCGGGGGGAAGCGGGTGTGCACGCGGTCGAAGCGGCCGGACGAGAGGTCCTGGTTGATGGCCTCGCGGATGAAGTCGGTGGCGGGCGGCAACGGCTGGCTCGGCATGTGACGCTCCCGGCCGATCGTCTCGGCCTGGCGGTGCGGCAGGCCGCGCGCGGGACCGCGCACGGCCCCGGAAAGCAGCGTGCCGACGCGCTGGAAAGGCATGGTAGCACAGCCGCGACGCGGTCAGCCGGTTGCCTCACGTGAGAATCGACTCGAAAGGATCATCGTCGCCTCATCGAAAAGCAATCCGAACGTATGAGTGGGTGTGTCTGTGGCAGGGGCTGTGGGCGGTGCTGTGCCGAGCGGGACTTCATGAAGAGTCCGCGAATTCCGGCCCTGCGATCTCGCGCAGCAGATAGCATCTTCTCGCCGAGGCACATGCATGGCCTCTTTTGACCGACCGGCCTTCAGGAAATGCCACGTGGGGACAGGAAGAGGAGGCGACGGATGTCTGACTTTCCTCGTTGGCCGGCCTACCTCCTGGCCGTGCAGACCGCCTTCCCTCGTGTCAACATCGTGCACGAACCCTTTCCACCCCGGCGCGCTGGCCAACTGCGCCATCGACGAGACCCGTTGCGAGCTTCCTCACGCCGCCAGCATCCCCTCCCGCAAGTTCATCAAGGGTGCACGCTTCTTGCTGCTCCGGGCCGGCGAAACGCTGCCAGACCAACCGCAGCCGCCTCGACGACTTCATGGTGGTCATTCAACCGTTCCACGTAGCCTGCCTTTGTCGGCGAACGTCTGTTGCCGAACGAGCGGCTCTGCTGCGGCCCCTGCGCGCGGCTGCCATGCATTTCGATGTCATCCCCGTTCTCGTCATCCTCCCGCCAGCTCTTCTTCATGAACTCCATCTCGTGCAGAGCGGCACCCTTGCACTCGCTTTGAAAGGCCTCCACGATCGTCATCCCCACGAGCTGAGCGGAGTCCGGGAGGGGACGCGGGACAGGCCGTGGCGTCGTACGTAGCGCCCAGCAGCGGCGAGACACAGTAGAACGACAAGCCCGTAGAGCAGTGCGACTAGCTCCGCCATGAGATCTCCGCAGCGCCACACCCAAGGTACGTGCCGGCGCCATGAGGCCATCCCAACAGGGCCGGTCTCAGGGGCCGGGTGAGAGGCTCGGTATAGCCGCCTCGACCTGTCCGCCCCCAGGAACCACCACCTCCCTGCCACACAACGTGTCAGGTGTCAGGCTTCCCGCCGCCAGCCCAACGATAGAAGAAGAGGGTAACACGCAGAATCGATAGCTCCCGGGTGCGAGGTTGGGGATGATCAGCGGCGTATTGACTGGAAGCCGGTTCATCGCGACCCACCGCACAACGATGGGGAAGCCGATTGGCACACCGTTGTGCTCCACTACTGTCATTACGCGCTGAGGGTCGTTAGGAGGTTCCGGAAGCTTGACAACCACGGTGCCCCCAGAAGGCGGCAGCTCAATGATGAGCTCGTTCTGTTCCTTCTCGGGGACGGGTAGTCTCGACGCCAGCAGCGGGTGTCCGACTGCCATCACGACCATGTTGAGGCCGGTTGCCCAGGCGGGAACCCCGGCTTCAAATCGCCCGTCGACGCCTGTGGTCACTTCATCCCCAAACGCGGGCTTTCCAACTGGAAGGACTACCACAACTGCACCAACTACAGGTCCAACGGAGCTTACGACCCTGCCTCTCACCCTCCTGGCAGCACGCAGGACCAGCACCAGGTCCCGGATCGCTCGCTTCTCATCGACGGTCACCTCGCTCGGCTCGGAGGTTGACCCCTCGAGGCTGGCGTGAATCAAGGTTCGACCCTCCCCGAGTCCTCTGAAGAAAAACCTCCCGTGACGATCGGCCTGAACTTCGGTCTCTGGCTCACGCACGGTCATCGATTGCGCGAACACGGATGCTCTTGGCACCGGAGTGCCGCTTTCGTCCACTACCAGGCCGTCAACGAGAGTGTCGGGTACCTTGATTTCCACCTCGGCCGCTGCCGCGCCTTCGGCCCTTCGGACTACAAAACCCCCATATCCCTCTTCAGCGTGGGGTCGAGAGAGCCCACTGTGACGTTCCATGTTCCTTCACGGGGGAGGGTGCACTCGAACCGACCATGGTCGTCAGTCCAGACCTTGATCGCGACCTTTCCGCGCACGCCCCCGAAGACAAGCACGCCTTCGAGGGACTTGTCTCCGAGGGTGAGCCGTCCGCGCACTGGAACGACGGGAATAGTGATCCGCTCCTCCTGCACGCGCTGTTCGATCGTGATCGGCATGTCAACCCAGACGGTGCCGTCGAGGTCAGAGATCTGCAGTGAGAACTGTCCCTCGGGGAGGTTCATGAACCTCCACCGCTCAGGCGCCTCAGGCTCCCCAGCCGGAAGGCGCTGCGACTCGAACCGACCTTCGAGCTGGCGAAAGAGGGCGAGCTTCCAAGGTCGCCCTTGTGGGTCGAGTGCTGGTTCGAGACTGACGGTGAGTTCGCTCGGAACGCTCAGAACTATGCTTTCCTGGAGTTCTGTCTCAACGTTCTCGAAGACTCGAACGGGAGATAGAGCGGCTGGCGCGAACGGCGGCTGTGAGGCCTTGATTGCGTACACCCCTGCCGCCACACCCTGGAAGTGAAAGAATCCCCTCGCAGTCGGGTGGGTTAAGATCGTGATTTGGTCCAGAGCCCTCTTCTCCGCCGGCGCTCGTGCGTCAACCAGTTGGAGGGGGGACAACTCAATCGTGCAAGTCTTGGTGTCAACTGAACCGGACGCGACATTCACCCAGCCTACGACTGAGCCGCCTTTTCGAAAATCCAGGTTTCCGAGGTCGAGTACCTTGCTCGCTTGGACACCCACTCCCCAGAAGAAGTGCGAGACGAAACCCTCAGCCCTCAACCGAACATCGATCGTTCCTGCCGGAATCTCGCAGCGAAGGGTACTACCCTGGAGTGAGCACCTTGTCTCGCCTTGAGGGGCCGAGCCCGACGTGCTGCTTTGTGGCGGCGAGAACCGCGCGGAGAGAAACTCCGGACGAGGGGTGTTGGCAGGGAAGCTTGTCCGCGCAGTGATCGTTCCGGTGGGCCAGAGCACGAGATGTGTCGGCGCGCTCTGGCCGTTGGCGTCGACGAAGACAACTCTCTCGTCCGCCCAGTACCCACTTGCCTTGACCCTCAGGGCGTAGGTCAGACCGGGGCGGACCTCAACCACGAAAGAACCAGGCACCTGCAGCGTGCGGGTCAGTTCGGGCGCCGCACCGTCGCTTGCCTCCAGCTCGACTATGGCGGGTACTGTGGTTCCGGCTGGAATGCTGGCGACATCGATAGCGATGGGCAGCGGAGAGGAGAATGCCACCCCGCGCAGGAGTACACAGGATGCCACTACGAGACTCGTGGTCATGGCTACCAGTCGTTGAAGTCGTCGTTGTCGACTGCGGCGACCGGCGGGGCGATGCCAACGGCCAGCACGAGCGCCAGGACAATTGACAGGACCGCTGCCGCATTCCTCTCTTCCACGGCATCCTCCTTTCCGGCACTGCCGGAGCGTTGTGGGCGGAGTCCTTTTCTCTCTCTTGTCAAGACCCCGCCATGAACGTGTCGAGGTTTTTGAGAGTGGTTGCTGCTCTCCCACCAACCGGCTTCGAGTCGTTTCTTCCATGAGGCAACGATTCCCCGTCGAGGCGGTTCCTGATGAGGCACCGCCTCCTTGACAAGCTCCACCCCCGCCCGGCTAGAATGGCCTTCGCCGTTGCTGGGGAGTCGTTCAACGGCAGGACACGTGGCTCTGGACCACGGTATCGGGGTTCGAATCCCTGCTCCCCAGCCATTATCCCCTCAGGACAGTCGATAGTGGTGGGTGGCTAGCCACTGCCTTCCCCGCGCCAGAACGGGTAGAAGCAGTACCACTGCTCGGGATGGGCGCGGATCCGGGCCTCGAGACCGCGGAGCCAGATCACCATCGCGGCGCGGGCGCGCTCCTCGGGGGTCCCGGCGCCGCGGGTCTCGATCGGTTCCTCGTAGATGGCCCGGAACTTTCGGTCCGGGCGGACCAGAAAGTAGGTCGGCACGATCAGCGCATCGCCGCGCACCGCGAGCAGGAACGGCCCGGGGGGGAAGGTCGTGACCGCGCCGAAGAACTCGCACGGCCAACCCTGGTCGTTGAAGTCACGGTCGCCGTGGGCGGCGAGGCATCGACCGGGATGCCGTGCACGTTGCCGCGCAGGCGCATGCGGGTGCGAAACTCCTCGGCGGTGGCGAAGCGGTCGCGCCAGTACAGGACGTGGATCGGCTCGACGTGCCGCCCGAGGCCGGTGGCGCCGACTTCCGGGTTGCCCATGTGGGCCGTGATCAGCAGGGTGCCGCGGTCGCTCGCTCGCGCCGCCCGGAAGTGCTCCTCGCCCTCCACTTCGACCTGTTCGAGCAGGCGTTCGACAGGAAGCTGCGACCACCGAAAGAAGTCGATCCAGTGATACGCATGCTCGTACCCCATGTTCCAGGCGGCCCGCCGCACCCGCCTGTCGCCCGGCGGCAGGCCGAGGATCCGCCCGTAGTTCTGCTCGACCGCACGCAGGTACTTGGGGCGCAGCAGGTTGAAAGGGAGCATGACGAGGTTGCGGGCCATCCAGTACATGAGGGCCCGCGGCCACCATGTGGCCGCCCACACCAACCCCGGGATCCAGAAACCGAAGTAGAGCCGGTAGAACGCTTCTGCCAGGCGGGAGGATCCCGCCATCTTCGCCTGCACTAGCGGATTCTACCAGCCAGCCGTAGCGCCGGCCAAAAACGCGACGAGCGCTCCGCCGGTGGCGCGGACCTCGACCGACGTCCCGGCCGCGCGGTTGGAAACGCTGATCCGCGCCGCAGGGTCGAGGATGTCGCCGTCGAGCTCCCACTGCAGCCCGCGCGTCCATACCTCGACGCGGCCGAGCGGCAGCAGCGACACGACCCTCCCCGGCTCGCTCGCCAGCTCGGCGCGCTCCAGCACCGGTACGAACACGCCGTCCTCGGCCACCAGCTCGACGGCGGCGTGGCGCCCCCAGCGGACGGCGAGGCCGAGGTTCTCGAACGCGTGGTCCAGCCGGCCGGCGGTGGCGGCAAGCACGGTCACCGAGCGGGCGCCCCGCTCTTCGATGGCCACGGCAAGGGCCTTGTCGAGGTCGGTGCGGTCCTGGTCGGGCCGCGCCAGCATTGCGTCTTCGCCGAGCCAGGCACGGACCTCCGGGCGGATCGAGTCGAGGTCGCCCACCACGGCCGCCGGCCGCAGCCCGACAGCGGCCAGGTGGTTGGCCCCCCCGTCCGCGGCCAGCAGCAGCTCCGCCCGGCGGGCGAGTCCCACGAGGTCGGGCCGCCACCGCCACGGCGCGTTGGCGACGATCACGGCGCGCATGGCGGCGTTCCTCCTCCCCGGCGATTCAGATGCCGGCGCCGCCATCATAGGCGTCGTCGCGGGTCTGGGCCTGCGAGACCCGGCTTCCGGGCGGCAGCGAGCGGGTGATCCAGACGTTGCCGCCAATGACCGAGCCCCGGCCGATCGTGATGCGCCCCAGGATCGTCGCCCCGGCGTAAACCACGACGTCATCCTCGACGATCGGATGGCGGGGGATCCCCTTGATCGGGTTGCCGTGCTCGTCCTTGGGGAAGCTCTTGGCGCCGAGGGTCACGCCCTGGTAAAGGCGGACGTTGGCGCCGATGATCGAGGTCTCGCCGATCACGACCCCGGTGCCGTGATCGATGAAGAAACGCTCGCCGATCGAGGCCCCCGGATGGATGTCGATGCCGGTGGCCGAGTGGGCGGCCTCCGAGATGATGCGGGCGATGAGGGGCACGCCGAGCCTGTACAGTTCGTGAGCCAGTCGGTGGTTGGTGATCGCCAGCACCCCCGGGTAGCAGAAGATCGCCTCGTCGGGGCTGGTGGCGGCGGGGTCGCCCTCGTAGGCCGCCTGCACGTCGGTGGCGAGCCGGTGGCGCACTTCGGGTAGGCAGGCGAGGAAGCGCTCGGTGAGTTCGAGCGCCCGGTCCTCGCACTGCGGGCAGAAGGCCGGGTGGCCGCTGCACGCGAAGCACAGGCCACGTCTGATTTGCTCTTGCAACCCCCGGCGCACGCGCTCGAGAGTGTGCCCGACCGCGAAGCGCATCGTCTCGTCGGTGAGATCGGACGGCCCGAAATAGCCGGGGAAGAGCACCGTGCGGAGGTCTTCCACGAGGGCGACGACGGCGTCGCGGGACGGCAGCACCTGGCGGCATTGCCCTTCGCGATGCCGCCGCGCCAGGCCGTTGTGGGAGGCGCAAAGGGCCTCGACGATCGGGGAAAGCGGCGCCTCCTCGGGCGCCGGCGACAGGTCGGAGGCGTGGCAGTCCATCAGCTGCCCTCCGGCTCGTCCCACAGCCAGGTGGACAGGTACCGCTCGCCGGTGTCGCACAGCACGGTAACGATGAGCTTGCCGGCGCTCTCGGGGCGGGCCGCCACCTGCAAGGCGGCAAAGACGTTGGCGCCGCCGGAGATCCCGGTGAGGATGCCCTCCTCACGGGCGAGGCGGCGGGCGGTGGCGCCCGCGTCCTGGTGCGAGACCTGCAGGATCTCGTCGATGAGGTCGGTGCGCAGGATCGCCGGGACGAACCCGGCGCCGATCCCCTGAATCTTGTGCGGGCCGGGCGTGCCGCCGGACAGCACGGGCGAGTCCACCGGCTCAACGGCAATGGCCCGGAACGACGGCTTGCGCGGCTTGAGGGCGCTGGCCACGCCGGTAATGGTGCCGCCAGTGCCGACCCCGGCGACCAGCACGTCGACCGCCCCCTCGGTGTCGCGCCAGATCTCCTCCGCCGTGGTGCGCCGGTGAACGTCGGGGTTGGCGGGGTTCTCGAACTGCTGGAGCATGAGGTAGCGCGGGTCGGAGGCCACCAGCTCCCTGGCCCGGCGGATCGCCCCCGACATCCCCTCGCTGCCCGGGGTGAGCACCAGCCTGGCACCGAGCGCCCCCAGGAGCTTGCGGCGCTCGAGGCTCATCGTCTCCGGCATGAGCAGCACGAGGCGGTAGCCACGCTGGGCGCAGACGAACGCCAGCGCGATGCCGGTGTTGCCGGACGTCGGCTCGACGAGAATCGTCTCGGGGGTGATCTGCCCTGCCGCTTCCGCAGCCTCGATCATCGCGAGGCCGATGCGATCCTTCACCGACGAGCAGGGGTTCTGGAACTCGGCCTTGGCGGCGACGCGCCCGGGCAGGCCGGCACCGATCTTGGAAAGCCAGATGAGCGGGGTATTGCCTACCAGCTCCGTGACGTTGGCAGCAATGCGCATGCAGTCCTCCTCAGGGGACGAGCACGGGCACCGTGGTGGGGTCGCCGGTGGCGTTGTCGACCACCGAGCCGTACGCCCACGCCCGACACCCGGGGGTCTGCACCTCCACCGTGGCGTACGCCAGCGGCTGCGCCGGCGCGCCCGCCCTGGCGAAGACGTCGTCCCACTGGTAGAACCGCCCGGCCTCGAGGCTCGTGTTGAGCGTCGTCCCGAGCGGCGTGCCGGCGGGGTCGTGGAGCCGGACCGCGACGGTGCAACTCGCCCCTCCGAGGTTCTGAACGCCGAGGTTGGAGCGGAATTCCGTGCTCTTGGCCAGCTGCAGCACGACACCTTGCTGGCCATGCGCGAGACCGTCGGAGGCGCGCAGCGAGGGGTACGACTGTCCGAACGTCCCGGACGTCTTCTGGTTGTAGGTGCGCGCGAACAGGTAGAGCGGTCCGGGCGAGGCCGCGGCGACCGTGCCTTTCGGGGTGGCGGTGGTGGGGAAGCCGAACAGCGACACGAGGAGATCGGCCCACTCTCGCGTGGCCCCGGCAGCCAGGGACTCGCTGCGCTCGACGGCTGACCCTGCTGTCCCTTGCATCGGGGTGTACGTGAGGGTGAGCTGGGCCGCCCCGCCGGGGTTGACGACGGCCAGATCCGTGCGCCACTGGGAGCCGGCGGCGCCCGGAGCGTGGGCCACCGAGGGCACGAGGTACGGTCCGGCGGGCTCGCCCCACAGCGCGTCGACCGTGGTGGGGTCGCCGGTGGCGTTGTCGACCACCGAGCCGTACGCCCACGCCCGACACCCGGAGGTCTGCACCTCCACTGTCGCGTACGCCAGCGGCTGCGCCGGCGCCCCCGCCTTGGCGAAGACATCGTCCCACTGGAAGTACCTGCCTCCAGCCACGGTCTGTGTGAGGGGGGACCCGAGCGTCGCGCCGCTCGAGTCGTGGAGGGTGACGGTGACGGAGCAGTCGGTGCTGCCGAGGTTCTGCACCCCGAGGTTGGAGCGGAACGAGGCCGACTTCTCGAGCTGGCCGATGTACGCGGTCTGACCACGGGTGAACCCGTCCGCCGCCGTGAGCGCCGGGTACGACTGGCCGTACGTCCCGCTGCTCGTTCGGTTGTAGGTCCTCGCAGTGGCCAGTACGCGGGCGGTCGACTCGATGCGCACGCTGCCCTTGGGGGTGCTGGTGTCAGCGAACCCGAACAGGCTCACGAGCACGTCGACAAAGCGTTCGCTCGCACCATGGGAGAGCGAACGGCTGCGCGTCACCGGGGTGCCGCTGCCGTAGGGGAGGAACGCGTAGGTGACGCTCGCAGTGCGGCCGCTGCGGTTCGCCACCGCCAGATCGGTGCGCCACTGCGAGCCGCCGGCGCCAGGGGCGTGGGCCACGGACGGTACGTGGGCGGTCCACGGCGAGATCGTGATCGTTCCGCTGCGGGTGCATCCCACGCCGCCAATGGCGGCGGCCAGGCGCCAGGTGTACGTCCCTGCCACCGTGTACACGTGGGTCGGGGAGGCGGTCGACGCATGCGCCGAGCCGTCTCCGAAGTCCCAGTCGAACGTCGTGGGCCCCGAGCAACCCTGCCCCGAAACGGTGGCTGCGAACGACACCCCCACGTCGACCAGGCCGGTTTCGGGTGCGCTCGCGCTGCAGGTTGGCACGCACGCCGACCTGATCGGCACCACCTGGGCGCGGGAGCCGGCCGTGTTGTGGTGATGGAGCAGCAGCACCCCGGGCGAGGCGTTGGCCGCCAGCTTCGCCCGGTCGAAGGTGAGGGGGATGACCTGCCCCGCCAGGTCGGTGTACATGGGCTGCGAGACTGGCGTGCCGAGAAAGCTCGTGCCTCCGAACGAAACCCCGGGCGCGGCGGGGTCGAAGGTGAGGGTGGGCGTCGAGTCCACCGCGGTGAACACGCGGTAGTTGAAACGGCTGCTGCCGGCGGTCAGGCCGAGCCGCCCGGGCGGCACCGGCAGCACCATGACGTTGGCGTCGAACAGCGCCGTGTCACGCACCCCGGCGCTCACGCCGTTGAGGAAGGTGCTGGTGCACTCGCCCGACGAGAGCTTGCACAGCTGCGCGGTGAAAACATCGTTGGGGCTGCTGCCGCCGGTGGAGCTGTTGCCCAGCACCCAGTCGTCGGTGCCGTCGCGGTCGGTGTCGATGAGGATCTGGACCCGCAGCTTGTTGGGCGAGCTCCAGTCGGCCCAGGTGGCGAGGCCGAAGAAGATCGAGGTCTCGGCCAGCCCCTTGCCGTCGGCGAGCTGCCGGGCCCAGTCGCTGGTGATGCCCACGAGGCGCAGGTCGGAGGCGTTGTCGGTGCCCTGCGAGGACGTCTCGTCGCCGCTTTCGGCCGCCAGCTCGAAGGCGCTCACGAGCGACACCCAGTCGGTGGGAAAGTTCGTTCCGGTGGCCACGCCCTGCCCGTTCAGATGGAGGACCAGGGTGCCAGTCTCGCCCGTGAGTTCGAGGACGGTCTCCTCCGTGCTCATGGTGGCGGCCGGGCGGGGCGCCGCATGGATCGCCACGCGCTGCGAGGGCTGGCCGGGGGCGCTGATGAGGAGGTACGCGGCCTCCTCGGGCAGCCAGTGCCTGGGGTCGCCGCCCTGTGTCGAGGCCACGGTGGCATCGCGCGTGCGCTTCATTTGCGGCCCCTCGGCGCTGGCTCGGATCTCGACCGTCGCCGAGCCGTGGGGAGGCACGGCGACCTGCGTGCCGCCGGGGAGCGAAAAGCTCACTCCCGGCATGTCGACCACGGATTGCAGCGCCAGCGTGGCGGTGATCGTCCCCGCACTCATGTTGGCGAGGCGGAGGCTACGGCTCGCTGACCAGCTCCCGATCACCTCCGGCCGTCCGAACGACACCGAGACGGCGCCGGGAGTGTCGGTGCTGTACGCCAGCAGCGAGGCCTCGGTCGCGAGCTGGAGGTCGCTGCGGCCGCTCCCGACCCGCCCGGAGCCGTAGACCGGCGGGCCGGCGTTCGGATTGGCGAAGAGGTCGTGGATCGAGGTGCCCATGACGAGGGCCTTGAGCTCCTCCACCGTCCACTGGGGGTGGAGCTGGCGCAGCAGCGCCATCGCCCCCGTGATGTGCGGGCACGCCATCGAGGTTCCCGAGAGGCTGCGGCCGCCGCTGCCGCTGCGGCTGGCGAGCGACCAGATGGTGGTGCCGGGTGCCGTGAGGTCGGGCTTGAGCGCCGACGACCCGAACGCCGGCCCGCGCGAGCTGGAGCCCGAGAGCGTGTCGACCATCGACGGCTCGACCGCCCGCACGGCCCCCCGGTACGCGGCGGTAAGCGTGACGTTCACGGTGCCGCCGGCCAGCGCGGCTTTGAGTGCGATGCCGGTTGCGAGGTCGGTGAGCATCGAGGGGACGGTGATCGTGGCGTCGCTGCCGGTGAGCGTGAACGGCCACCCCTCGCTGGTGTTGGCGACGAGCACCCCCCTGGCGCCGGCGTCCTGGCAGTTCTTGACCTTCGTAGTGTACGTGCAGGTGCCGCGGTCGACAAGGGCGATCTTGCCGGTCATGGCAGCGGCGTTGACGATCGCCTCGCAGGCGTCGCTGGCGGTGCCGGAACCGTCGTTGGCGAGCACGAGATCGCCGGTGATCGGGCCGGTCGTTGCCAGGTTCGGGCCGAACTGCGCCTCGGCTGCCGGCTTGACGCCCGCGAGGGCGGCCGGAGCGTTCACCACGAACCCGCCGGTCAGCTCGGTGCTGTCGACCGAGTTGGCCACCGAGATGGCCCGCAGGGCGACCCCGGGGCTGCCGGTGATGTAGTAGACATCGCCCGAGTTCCCCGCCGAGGCCACGACGATGACGCCGATCGAGGCCGCGTTCTGGGCGGCTTGCGAGGAGGCGGCGTCGAGCTGGCCGTACGAGGAGCCCAGGGAGAGGTTGATGACGTCGAGGTGGTCGGAAAAGTTGCCGTCGCCGTCGGGGTCGGTGGCCCAGTCGATGGCCTGGGCGGTGAGGACCGAGCTGCCGCTGCAGCCGAAGATGCGCAGCGCGTAAACTTGCGCCCCCGGCGCCACGCCCGGGCCGATCTGCAGCGTGCCGAACGGGGTCGCCGAGGAGTACGGGCCCTGGTAGGTCGTTCCCTCGGTGGTCACGCCGTAGCCCGCAGCGATGCCCGCGACGTGGGTGCCGTGGCCGTTGCAGTCCATGGGGTCGGGGTCGGGGCTGGGGGTGCGGGAGCAGCGTCCGGCGTTCTGGTCAGCGTCGGAGCAGCCGGCGTTGTAGAGATCCCCGGCGAAGTCGTACCCGCCCACCACCTTGGCGTTCCACGGCACGACGGCATCGGCGAAATCCTGGCCGCTGTACGAGCCCGAGCCGCCCAGCCCGAAATGCAGGTAGTCGACCCCACTGTCGATGATACCGATCCGGATCCCCTGGCCGGTCACACCCGGCGCCGTCCACACCTGCGGGGCTTGGAGGAGCGGCACCGAGGCGTAGAGGTCGAGGGTCTCGGGGACGAGGGGCGTGATTCGCCGCACCCCGGACAGCGCTGCCAGCTCCCCGACCCGGTCGCTCTCGACCTCGACGGCGATGCCGTTGAGAGCGCGTTGGACGCGGAACAGCACCGTGGCGCTCCGGGGCGGCGAGGCAAGGGCGGCCAGGAACCGTTGCTGGGCGGTCTCGAGGCGCGCGAGCTGGGCTAGCGTGGCGGCGGCAGCGCTCGCACGCACATCGGCAGTACCGGCGGCAGCAAGCTGCTGCGCCCACACGACGGCGGCCGGCGGATCGGCAAGCTCGATCATCACCGCCACGCGCTCGGCCCGCACCGGCGACGTGGCCGCGACGGCTGCCAGGACGGCCGCCAATCTCGCCAGTGTTCGTAACGTGTGTCCTCGTGAGCGCATCGACACGACCTCCCGGGGGTGCCGGTCCACCTTCGCACGGCGAGGTGGATTTTTCAACCGCGGCTCCCGGACAATGGTACGGCGGAGGCGGAAGCCGCGGGCGTGCGAACGGGTTGCACCCCGAGGGGCGGCACGCCGTCCCCGTGACGAGGAGAGCCGCCATGGAGCGTCTGCTGCTGAGAGAGCAACTGTACGATCCCGACCCCCAGGAGACCCGGGAGTGGATCGAATCGCTGGGCGCCGTGCTGGACACGCAGGGACCCGAGCGGGCCCGCTTCCTGCTGCGCAAGGTCCTCGAACGGGCGCGCATGGACGACCTCGGCATCGAGGCGATCCAGACCCCGTACATCAACACCATCCCCCCCGACCGGCAGCCGCCGTACCCCGGCGACGAGGCGATGGAAAAGCGCATCCGGCGCATCGTGCGCTGGAACGCGATGGCGATGGTCACGCGCGCCAACCACCGCCACGCCGGGCTCGGCGGCCACCTGGCGACGTACGCCTCGGCGGCGTCGCTGTATGAGGTGGGGTTCAACCACTTTTTCCGCGGCAAGCGAGACGGCGCCGGGGACCAGGTCTTCTACCAGGGGCACGCGGCCCCTGGAATCTACTCGCGAGCGTTCCTGGAGGGGCGGCTCGGGGAAGCCGAGCTCGACGCCTTCCGCCGCGAGACCACGGGGTTCGGGCTGTCTTCCTACCCCCACCCGCGCCGCATGCCCGATTTCTGGGAGTTTCCCACCGTGTCGATGGGGCTGGGGCCGCTGTGTGCCATCTACCAGGCGCGCTTCAACCGCTACCTGCAGCATCGCGGCCTGGCCGACACCTCCGGCTCGCGGGTTTGGGCTTTCTTGGGCGACGGCGAGACCGACGAGCCGGAGTCGCTGGGCGCGCTGCACGTGGCCGCCACCGAGGGGCTCGACAACCTGACGTTCGTCGTCAACTGCAACTTGCAGCGCCTCGACGGGCCGGTGCGTGGCAACGGCAAGATCATTCAGGAGCTGGAGGCGGTCTTCCGCGGCTCGGGGTGGAACGTCATCAAGGTGATCCTGGGCCGCGAATGGGACGAGCTGCTGCAGCGCGACGAGCACGGAGTGCTGCTGGCCCGCCTCAACACCATCGTGGACGGCTGGTGGCAGCGCTACCACGTGGAGGGCGGGGCGTTCATGCGCCACCACTTCTTCGGCGCCGACCCGCGGCTGCAGGCCCTGGTCGCCCACCTCTCCGATCAGCAGCTCTGGGACCTCAAGTTCGGCGGCCACGATCACCACAAGCTGTACGCGGCGTTCAGGCTCGCGACCGAAACGACCGGGCGGCCGACGGCGATCCTGGTCAAGACCGTGAAGGGCTGGGCGCTCGGCCGCGACTTCGAAGGGCGTTACACGACCCATCAGCAGAAGAAGCTCAACGTCGCTCAGCTCAAGGCGTTCCGGGACATCCTCCATCTCCCGATCGCGGATCGCGAGCTGGAGGACGAGGACCCGCCGTACTACCACCCCGGTCCAGACAGCCCGGAGGTCAGCTACCTGCGCGAGCGCAGGGAGGCACTCGGTGGCCCCCTGCCCTCGCGGCGCGTGCAGGTGATCGTGCCGCCGCTACCGGGCGCCGACGCCTACGCCGAGCTTTCCGGCGGCAGTGCGCGCGAGGTCTCGACCACCATGGCGTTCGTGCAGCTTTTGCGCCGGCTGCTGCGCGAGCCCGAGTTCGGCCCCCGCATCGTGCCGATCATTCCCGACGAGGCGCGCACCTTCGGCATGGAGTCGCTGTTCCGCGAGCACGGCATTTACGCCTCGAAAGGGCAGCTCTACGAGCCCGTGGACCACAACCTCATCCTCCGCTACCGCGAGGCGCGGGACGGACAGATCCTCGAGGAAGGGATCACAGAGGCGGGCTCGATGGCCTCGTTCACTGCCGCTGGCACCGCTTACGCGACCCACGGCCTGGCCCTGGTCCCGTTCTACATCTTCTACTCGATGTTCGGCTTCCAGCGTGTCGGTGACCTCGTGTGGGGGTTCGGTGACCAGCGCGGCCGGGGTTTCCTGCTGGGCGCCACGGCCGGGCGCACCACGCTGCAGGGCGAGGGGCTGCAGCACAACGACGGGCACTCGCCGCTGCTGTTCTCGGTCGCGCCCAACGTGCGCGTCTACGACCCGGCGTTCGCCTACGAGCTGGCGGCGATCATCCGCGACGGCCTGCGGCGCATGGTCGGCGAGGGCGAGGACACCTTTTACTACCTCACGCTTTACAACGAAAACTACGCCATGCCGCCGATGCCGGAGGGCGTCGAGGAGGGGATCTTGCGCGGGCTGTACCGGGTGCGGCCAGCCGCGAGCCTCCCCGGGCCGTGCGTGCAGCTCCTCGGTTCCGGGCCGCTGCTGCGCGAGGCGTTGCGCGCCGCCGAGATGCTCGAAGCGCGCTTCGGAGTGGGGGCCGCGGTGTGGTCCGCCACGTCCTACCAGCAGTTGCGGGCCGATGCGCTGGCGTGCGAGCGCTGGAACCGGCTGCACCCGCTCGAGCCGCCGCGGGTGCCGTACGTTTCCGAGATGCTGGGCGGGCAGCGTGGCCCGGTCATTGCGGTTTCGGACTTCGTCAAGGCGGTGCCCGACCAGATCGCGCGCTGGGTGCCGGAGGGCCTGGTGCCGCTCGGCACCGACGGCTACGGGCTCTCCGACACCCGGCTGGCGCTGCGCCGGCATTTCGAGATCGACGCCGAGCACGTGGTCGTGGCGGCGCTGGCCGAGCTCGCGCGGCGCGGCGAGCACCCGCCGGAGGCCGTGGCGTCGGCGATCGGGGAGCTCGGGCTCGACGCCGAGGCGGCCGATCCGGTCACCCGGTAGGCCCGGCACCGTGCCACGCTGCCCTGCGCGCGCCGGCCCGCCTGGGCGGACCTGTTGTGGCCCGCCGGGGGGGCACCCCGCGGCGGGCCACACCTTCACCCCACCTGGGGGAGCTTCTCCAGCGACTGGGCGATGGCGTCGGCCGGGTACTCGAAGTCCTCCAGCTTGCCGTCGAGGTACGCGTCGTAGGCGCCCATGTCGAAGAACCCGTGGCCCGACAGCGAGAAGAGGATCACGGCTTGCCGGCCCTCTTCCTTGAGCGCGAGCGCCTTGCGGATGACGGCGGCAATGGCGTGCGACGACTCGGGTGCGGGCACGATCCCCTCGGTGTGAGCGAACAGCACGGCGGCCTTGAACACTTCGGTCTGGCTGACCGACTCGGCGTCCATGACACCCTGGTGGACGAGCGCCGAGATGATCGGCGCGGCTCCGTGGTAGCGCAACCCGCCGGCGTGCACCGCCGGCGGCACGAAGTCGTGGCCCAGCGTGTACATCTGCAGGATGGGGGTGAGCTTGGCGGTATCGCCGAAGTCGAAAGCGAAACGGCCTCGGGTGAGGGTGGGGCAGCTGTCGGGTTCGACGGCCACCGCCCTCAGGGCGCCGCCGGCGAGCACCTCGGGCATGAACGGCAAGGCGATGCCGCCGAAGTTGGAGCCGCCGCCGTGGCAGCCGTACACGAAGTCGGGCTCCTCTCCAACCAGCTCGAGCTGTCGGCGCGCCTCCTGGCCGATAACGGTCTGGTGCAGCAGGACGTGGTTGAGCACCGAGCCCAGCGAGTAGTTGGTGTCGTCGCGGGTGGCCGCCTCTTCCACCGCCTCGGAAATGGCGATCCCGAGGCTGCCGGGCGAGTCGGGGTGCTCGGCGAGGATGGCGCGGCCGGCGCTGGTGAGCGGCGAGGGGCTCGGGTGGACCTCGGCCCCGAACAGGCGCATGAACGTGCGCCGGTACGGCTTCTGCTCGTAGCTCACCCGGACCATGAACACCCGACACCCCATGTTGAACATGCGCGTCGCGAACGCCAGCGAGGAGCCCCACTGGCCGGCGCCGGTCTCGGTGGCCAGGCGGTAAATGCCGTTGAGGCTGTTGTAGTACGCCTGCGGCACGGCGGTGTTGGGCTTGTGGCTGCCGGCGGGGGAGACCCCCTCATGCTTGTAGTAGATGCGAGCCGGAGTGCCGAGAGCGCGCTCGAGGCTGCGGGCGCGCACGAGCGGCGTCGGCCGCCACATGGCGAGGATTTCGCGCACCGGCTCGGGGATCGGGATCTCGCGCCGGGTGCTCATTTCCTGCTCGATGAGCTGGGGCGGGAAGATGCGCTCGAGGTCCTGCGGCGCCAGCGGCTGGCCGGTGGCGGGGTGGATTGGCGGCGCGAGCGGCACCGGCAAGTCTGCGAGCACGTTGTACCAGTGCCCGGGCAGCTCCGTGGCGGGCAGGGTGATGCGGTCGGCCGCCGCCGTGGTCGGGAGCATGGTCGGGATGGTGTTTTCCGTGTTCGCGCTTGCCATTGTCGTGCCCCTCCTTTCGGGCAGAAACGAAAAGGCCCTCCGTCGCCGGAGGGCCTGAGGTTCGACGTTTGCCTTGTGCTACGGCATGGCCTCACGCCCTCCGGTCGTGTGCGCGCACCACCACCAGCTGGCAGCGCAGGTACTCACCGTGGGCATGAAACCGTGCTTCATGGCGGCCACCCTACCTCTCGCCCGCCCGCGCTGTCAACCCTCCCGGCCGAGCTGCTCGCAGGCCGTCTCGGGCGGGACCGGCAGACATCACGCTGCCTGCCGGGCGGGGTCAGTACGCGTGGCGGTGGCGCCAAAAGCGCAGGAGTGTCAGCCAGAGGATCTTGAGGTCGAGGGCCAGCGACCAGTTGTCGATGTAGTACAGGTCGTGGGCGATGCGCTTGCGGATCGAGGTCTGGCCGCGAAGGTCGTGCACCTGCGCCCAGCCCGTGATGCCGGCGCGCACGCGGTGGCGGGACATGTACTCCGGGTAGCGCTCGCGGAACCGGGCCACGAACTCGGGTCGCTCGGGGCGCGGGCCGACGAGCGACATCTCCCCTTTGAGGACGTTCCACAGCTGCGGCAGCTCGTCGAGGGAGTAGCGCCGCAGGAAGGCGCCGATGGGCGTGGTGCGGGGGTCGTTGGCGTGGGCAAAGCGGGCGCCGGTGGCGCGCTCGGCGTCCGGGATCATGGTGCGGAACTTGACGATCTCGAAAGGTTCCCCGTCGAGCCCCATGCGGAGCTGGCGGTACAGCACCGGGCCGCCGTCGTGGCGCTTGATGGCGACGGCGATGAGCGCCAAAAGCGGCGACAGGAGCACGAGACCCAGCGCCGACACGACGATGTCGAGAGTCCGCTTGACGAGCCGGTTCCAGCCGGCGAGCGGGATCTGGGTGAGGTTGATGACCGGTAGCCCATCGAGGTCCTCCACGCCGGCCCGCAGCGCGTAGTACTGCAAGAGGTCGGGGACGACCCGCACGTCGAGCAGCAGCGGCTCGGCGGCTCTCAGTAGCTTGACGGCGCGCCGCTGGGCGCCCAGCGGCAACGCCACGTAGAGCATCTCGACGTGGTGCGCAGCCGTCACGGCGTCGAGCTCGTCGAGCGTGCCCAGGACCGGGAGGCCGCCCAGTCGCGTCCCGACTTTCCCGGGGTCGTCGTCCAGAAACCCCACCACGTCCAGCCCGAGCTCGCGGTGCTCGGCGAGCTTGCGGGCGACCATGCGCCCCAGCTCTCCGGCGCCGGCCACCAGGGCGTGCTTGCGGTGGCGGGAGGAGGCCCACAGGCGCGCCTGCGCCTTCCAGAACACGGCGCGAGCGAGCGTCACGAGCACGACGTCGAGCAGGGCGAAGATGCCGAGGGTGAGGCGGGAGTACGTGAAGTCGCGATAAAAGCCGAGGCCGGCGTAAAGCATGATCGAGGCCAGCCCGACCGCGACCACGACCGCGAACGCCTCCTCCACCAGCGAACGCTGCGGGCGCCCCTCGAGCAGGCCACGGAAATAGAACACCACCGGCCAGATCAGCGTGATGATGGGGAACAGCGCCAGGTACGGCTCGAACGGCGGGATGCCCTTGGTGACGGGCAGGATCTGCACCTCGAACCGGAGATGGTAGGCGAGCAGCAGCGCCACGTAGGTGGCGCACAGGTCCACCACCACGAGCCCGGTCCGGTTGAAGCGCAGCTTCTCGCCGATCATGCCTGCCTGTACCCCGGCACGTGCCGCTCCAGCAGGAAGCGGAAGCGCTGGCGGAAGCGCTGGCGGGAGAAGCTTTCGGCCCGCCGCCGCAGCAGCGCGCGGTCCCAGTCGCGGGCGAGCACCTTCTCGCACGCCGCCACGAGCGCCACTACCGACCCGTCAGCGGCGAGCTCCCCGTGGACGCCACCCTGCACGATGTCGGCGGTTCCGCTCGCCGCCAGCCCCACGACCGGCGTGCCGCACGCCAGCGCCTCGACCGCGACCATGCCGAAGTCCTCCACGTTGGGGACGAGCAGCAGCGCAGCGCGCCTGAACTGCTCGCGCAGCTCGTCGGCGTCCAAGTAGGAGAAGAAGCGCACCCGCGGCCCAGCCGCCCGCCGCAGCCGGTTCCCGAGCGGCCCCTCGCCGACGACATGAAGCGGCTTGCCGAGCCTGTCCGCCACCGCCATCCCGACGTCCACCCTCTTGTACGGAACCAGCGCCGCGACCATCAGCAGGTAGTCCTCGCGGGCGTCGCCCGGGGCGAAGAAGTCCACCTCGACCGGCGGCGGCACCACCTCGGCCTGCCGGCGCCAGTACCGCTCGATGCGCCTGGCGACGAGCTGCGAGTTGGCGATGAAGTGGTCGACGCGCGCCGCCGACACCACGTCCCAGGCCCGCAAGTCCTCGAGCTTGGCGCGCACCAGCGGGCGCAGCAGCGGGCTCATCCGCCGCAGGTACTCCTCGCGCTGGTCCCACAGGTAGCGCATGGGCGTGTGGCAGTAGCACAGGTGAACGGCGCCCGGCGGACAGATGACGCCCTTGGCCACGCAGTGCGAGGACGAGATCACGAGGTCGTACCCTTCGAGGTCGAACGCGGCCACGCCGTAGTGCATGAGCGGCAGCAGGCCGCGGTACCACCGCCCTCCGCCTGTCAGTTTCTGCAGGAACGAGGTGTGGATGGGGTGGCGGACCAGCTCGCCGGTGATCGAGCCCGGCCGGTGGAAAAGGGTGTAGATCGGAGCCTCGGGAAAGAAGGTGGCGATCTCGGACAGCACGGCCTCGCCCCCGCGCATCCCGGTCAACCAGTCGTGCACCAGCGCGACTCGCATCAGGCCTCCCTTCGCACCGTCTGGTAGGCGCCCACGGTAGCCCGGGAGGCGCGCTCCCACGAGAAATCGCGGGCCCGGGCCCGCCCCCGGCTCCGCAGCTTGACCAGCAGCTCGGGGCGGTCCAGCAGGCGCCGCACTGCGTTGGCGAGCTCCACAAGGTCACGGGGGTTGACCGTGACCACCGCGTCGCCCGCCACCTCGCGCACCGCCTCGATGTCTCCGGCCAGCACCGGCGCGCCGCACGCCATCGCCTCCAGCACCGGCAAGCCGAAACCCTCGTACAGCGTCGGGTACACGAACAGTGTCGCGCCGCGATAAAGCGCCGCCAGCTCGTACTGCTCCACGTAGCCGAGGCAAATCACGCTGCTTGCAAGACCCATGGTTGCGGCGCGCTGGGCAAGCGGTCCGCCAGGGGTGAACCCCCCCACCAGCACCAGCGGGGGGATCCCCTGGCGCTGGCCGAAGGACAGCATCTGGTAGGCCTTCAGCAGCCCCTCGGCGTTCTTGTGCGGCTTGTGGTTGCCGACGTGGAGGAGGTAGCGGTCGGGCACGCCGAGGCGAGCCCGGACCGCGGCGTCGCGCTCCGGGTCCGGCTCGGCGAGGAACGCGGGAGCAACGCCGTGCGGAATCACCTGCAGTCGCTGGTCGGAGGCCCCGAACAGCCGCTTGAGGTCGGCGGCGGTGGCGCGCGAGCCGGTCAGCACCCGGCGCGATCGCCGCACCGCGGCGCGGATGAAAAAGCGAGCGTACGCGAACCCCAGCGGGTGCGGGAGAAACTCGGGGAACAGCACGTGGATGATGTCGTGCACCGTGACCACGAGACGGCGCGGGAAGAACAGGGGGATGACATAGTGCGGCGCGTGCAGCACGTCCACGCCGGCGCGCAGCGCCGCCGAGACGAGGACGAGCTGCTCCCGCAGCGAGTAGCCGGGGGCGTCCACCTCGACGAGCCGCCAGCTTTCCGGCATCGCCGGCAGCAGGTGCATGTGCTCGCGGCCCACGAACAGCGCGAGGTCGAGCGGCGGCTCGAGACGCGCCATCTCCCCCAGCAAACCCTGGAGGTAGGAGCCGATGCCGAAGTCGGCCAGCTTGCGCGCATCGATCCCCACTCGCCGCATCGCCGGCATTCTACCCGTCCTCCCACCCCTCGCCGGTCCGGCGGCACCCGGCTGCGCCGGGGGCGTGATCCCGGGCGGGCCCCTCGACCTTCGACCGGAGGGGCGGGGTCAGGCCAGGAGCGCGGTCAGGAGGGAGACCCAGGCGGCAGCCGGGGCGTCCCAGGCGAGCTGGCGGGCGCGGGCGAGGCTCGCCTTGCGCTGCCGCACCCGGTCGCCGGCGAGCGTGCGGGCGAGCGCCGCGGCGAGGCCCGCGGCGTCCCCACGGCGGAACACGCGGGCGCAACCCCCTGCCACCTCGACGAGCGCCTCCTCGTCGGAAATCACGCACGGCGCCCCGCACGCCAGCGCCTCCGCGAGCGGCAGCCCGAACCCCTCCTCCTCCGAGGCCAGCACCACCGCCTCGGCGTGGCGCAGCAAGGCGCGCGCCGTCTCGCGGCTCACGTAGCCCGAAAGGTGCACGCGTTCGGGGCGGGGATGCGCCTCGAGGGCGCGGCGGAGCCAGTCGCCGCCCCAGCCGCGGCCGCCCGCCAGCACGAGGTCGGGAGCCGAAGGGTCGGCGGCCAGCAGGCGGGCGTGCGCCTGCAGCAGCACCCCGATCCCCTTGCGGGGCTCGAGGGTGCCGAGCTGGGCCACGAACGGCCGCCCTCCGGCGAGCCGCCGCCGCACCTCTTCGCCGCTGTCGCCGGCCGGCGGCGGCGAGAAGAACGGGTCGGCCGCGAGGGGAATCACGCGGGCGCGAGCGGCGTGACGGGCGTCGAGGGCACGCAGCCGCTCGCGCGTCGCCGCCGAGGCGCAGACCAGCTCGTCGGCGCGCTCCAGCGACTCGGTGAAGTAGGCCGAAAAGCAGAACCGGTTGGCGAGAGTGTGGTGATGCGGCCGGGACACCGGCGTGAGGTCGTGGACGGCCAGGGCGGCCGGAATGGCGAGCCGCCTCGGCAGGATGCCGAGGGTGCCGACGTAGGCTCGGGCCCGCGAAGAGACGGCCGGTCCGGCCAGCGTCTGCAGCCAGAGGGTGCCAAAAACCCTCACCGGCGGCGCGAGGATCACCGCCCGGTCGGCGAGCGGTCCGAGGTCGAGGTCGGGCGCCGGGCGGGGCAGCGCGAGCACGAACCGCCAGTCGGTGCGCCCGGCCAGCTCGCGCAGCAACCCGGCCAGCCACCAGCCGACGCCGGTCCAGCGCCCCAGCAAGGGCCTGGCGTCAAACGCGATACTCGTCGGGCTGGGCATGGGAAAGGTCGGCGGCGCGCCGCAGCACGCCAGCGGTGGCCGCGGCCGCCCGGGACCAACGGAACTGCCGGGCGCGTGCCTGCCCGGCGGCGGCGAGCGTGCGCGCGAGTGCCGGGTCGGCGGCCAGCCGGAGAATGGCCCCGGTAATGGTGGCCGGGTCGCCCGGGTCGACGTACAGCGCCGCTTCTCCGCCCACCTCTGGCAGCGACGAGGTGCGGGAGAGAATGACCGGCGTGCCCGAGGCCATGGCCTCCAGCGCCGGCAGGCCGAACCCCTCGAGCCACGAGGGGAAGAGCAGCGCCTCGGCGCCGCGCAGCGCCGCCTGCAGGCCGGCGCGGTCCAGGTAGTCGAGGTGGACGATGCGGTCGCGCACCGGGCTGGCCGCGAGGGCGCGCTGGATCGCCTCGGTGCGCCATCCCCACCTGCCCACCAGCACCAGCCGTCCCGGGTAGCCGGCGGCCACCGCACCGGCGTAGCCGGCCAGGACGCCTTCGATGTTCTTGCGCGGCTCCAGCGTCGAGACGAACAGGAGGTAGCGGGCCGGCAGGTCCTCGGCGCGCGGGCCCTCCGGGGAGAACGCCTCGTCGACGCCCTCGTGCACGACATGGATACGGCGCCGGCTCGTGGCCAGGAGCGTCTCAAGGTCGGCCGCGGTCGCCGCCGAGACCGCGATCAGCGCGTCGGCGGCGAACAAGGTGCGCGGCAGGTGGTGGTGGAGGTTGTCGAGCGTCTCCTGCTGCACGGTGTGCGGCAGCCGGAGGAAGGCGAGGTCGTGCACCGTGGGGACCAGGGCGCGGACCGCCGCCTGGTGTCGCCGGGGGACGAAGAAGTTGGGCGCGAAGAAGACGTCGTTGCCGTCGAGCCAGAGCAGCGCCGGCTCGACGACGGCGCGGAGAACCGCCAGCGTGGGGCGCACCGGCAGCAGGAAGCCGGGCGGAATGTGGTGGTAGCGGAAGCGCACCCGTTCCGCGGCCGGCATGGGGGGTGGCGAGGGCTCGTCCGGGGCAGCGAAGCTGTGGGCGTACAGCCGCAGCTCGAGCCGGGAATCGACAGCGGGCAGGTGAGCCAGGAGGTTCCACTCGTACCACCCCACGCCGGTCATGCGCTCGAAGAACGGGAAAATGTCCACCCCCACGGCGAGCGTTGCCTCGCCGCGCACGGTGCGGGCGTGCCAGCGCGCCAGGCGGGCCCAGAACGTGCCGGCCACGTCGCGTAGCAGGTGGGCGAAGAACAGGACGGTGGCGCGCAGGCGGTGGCCCATGCCGGCGCAAGGTTACACCAGCAGCCCGGCCGCGACGCCGGTGGTACTCTGGCGAGGCAGGCTCGACGCGGGCCGGCCGGCCCGATCGGCCGCGAAGGGAGCCACGATGCGCGCCGTCCTCACCTGTGTCGCACTCCTCGCCGCCGCCGCGGCACTGGCCGGCGGTCCCGTCGACAAGGCCGTGCCGTTCGAACTCGGAACCTGGGTCGCCCTCGAGCACACCGAGGGCCCGGTGGTGCTGCACCGCATCCGGGTCGTCGAGCAGACCGGTACGATCACCAAATCGACGATCTTCCGTCCCGTCGGCTCGGAGTACCTAAAGACGGTCCAGATCCAGCTCGAGTACTCCAACTCCGCGACCCGCGACTGGGAGTGCTTCTTGCACGTCGAGTGGCTGGACGCCGACGGCAAGGTCATCGACGGCTACCGTGACAGCGAGAGCCTCGACGACCGCGAGGTGCACGACGCCGCCACCGTGACCCTCTCCACGCTCAAGTACGGCCTCGAACGGGCCCGGACGCTGAAGATCCGCCTCGAGGTCCATCCGTAGCGGAACCCGGGCTCCGAGCCCGGCCCAGCGGTCCCGCCGCCCCCGCGGACGGCCGCGCGCGGTCCAGTGGCGCTTGACATTGCCGGCGCGCGGCGGATCATTGACGTCAAGGGGGTCCGCAATGCCAGTCCGCGCCGAGCGCTTCCAGGACATCCTGAACAGTCTCGCCGACGGTGTGTACTTCGTCGATGTCGACCGGCGCATCACGTTCTGGAGCCGGGGCGCCGAGCGCATCACTGGCTACACGGCCGAGGAAGCGGTGGGGTTCGCCGCGGCGCACCGGTTGCTGTCCCCTCTCGATGCGGCGGGGCGCGACCTCTGCGAGCTCGGCTGCCCGCTCGCCGCAACGCTGGCCGACGGCCAGCCACGGGACAACGAGGTGTTCATCCGCCATGCCGGCGGGCAGCGCGTCCCGGTGCTGATCAGAGACATCGCGCTGCGGGATATCGATGACCGGATCGTGGGCGCGGTCGAGACGCTCATCGACCACCCGGCCGTCCTGGCCGGGCACAGGAGCGGCCCGACCGGCGAGTTCCAGGCGCTGCGCGATCCGCTCACCGGAGTGGGCAGCCGGCGCTTCATCGAGGGCCGCATCGAGGCAAGCCTCGCGGAGCTGCAACGGCACGGCGTCCCCTCGGCGGTGTTGCTGTGCGACATCGACGACTTCGCCGCCTTCGTCGAGACCCACGGCAAGGACATCGGGGATTCGGTCCTCGCCATGGTGGCGCAGACCCTGCAGCGCAACCTGCGCGGATCGGACTCGGTCGGCCGCTGGGGCGGCGAGTCGTTTTTGGCCGTGCTGCAGCACGTCGACGGGGTGCGGGCGGCCGCCGTGGCCGACAAGCTGCGCATGCTGGTCGAGCGCTCGACGCTGTCGGCGGGCGACGGCTCGCTCCACGTCACGGTTTCGATCGGGGCGACGATGATCCGCGCCGACGACCTCGAGGGGACCATCGTCGAGCGCGTCTCGCAGGCGCTCGCGAGCAGCAAGGCCGCCGGCCGCAACTGCGTCACCCTGGCCTGATCCAGGCTGCCCGTCGATCAGCCTTCCGGCCGGGCCCGGTCGGCCTCGGCGGGAAAGCGGGCGGCGAACGCGCGCCCGACCAGCAGCCCGATCGACACCCGCGGGTTGGAGCTGCGTCCGGCAGCCGCCCCTAGGCGGGCGAGCGAGCGCTCCGGGTCGTCGTGGTGTCCGGCCATCGCCTGCGCCCTGGCGAGGACGGCGATGAGCTCGAGCGGGAGGTCGGGGTCGATGTTCTCCGCCAGTGCCGCCGCCATCCAGATCACGTGTGGCCGCCAGGATCGCGGCTGCCGGACAATGCTCGGTTCACCCTGCAGCGCGGGCACGTTTGCACGACGGGCAGGGCGCTGTCCCGTCCGGCAAGAGCTGGCCGTAGCTCGGGCAGGGGACGTTCTCGTCGCTCATGTCGAGGCCATTGTCGTCCTCAGCCGATCGTGGGCCGCAGGGCCGGCGGCTGGCGGTGGCGGGTGGCCTGCTCAAACGCGAAGGCGAGCCGGACGAGGACCGGCTCCGACCAGGCCCTGCCGACAAACGACACCCCCACCGGCAGCCCGAAGGCGAACCCCGCGGGCACCGTGACGTGAGGGTAGCCGGCCACGGCGGCAGGCCGGGAGAAGCTGCCGAGGTAGTGGTCTCCGTTCACGAGGTCGATCGTCCACGCCGGGCTGCCGGTCGGGGCGACGAGGGCGTCCAGCCGGTGCTTGTCGAGCACCTCGTCGAGCCCCTTGCGGCGCGACAGCTTGAGGCACTTTTCGCGCGCCTTGCGATACGCGTCGTCGCTGAGCGGCCCCTTGCGTTGCGCCTGCTCGAAGATGTCCTGGCCGAAGTACGGCATCTCGCGATCGGCGTGCTGCCGGTTGTAGGCAATGAGGTCGAGCAGCGTGCGCGGCCCTTCCCCGGGGGGCAGGCTGGCGAGGTAGGCGTTGATACCGGCTTTGAACTCGTACAGCAGCACCTCGTACTCCTCGTCCCCGTAGTCGTCGGCGTTGGGGATGTCGGCCGGATCCACGAGCACCGCCCCCGCGCGGGCGAGAGCGCCGAGCGCTTCCTCGAGCACCGCGTCGGCGGCCGGTGAGTAGCCGAAAAAGCGACGTCGGGCCACGCCGAGACGGGCGCCTCGCAGGGCGGAGGGGTCCAGGCAGTCAGCGAGGCGCATCGGCGCTCTCCCGAGCAGCGACGCCGTGGCCGGATCGCGGGGGTCCTCGCCGGCCAGGACGTCCAGCAGCACCGCCGCGTCCGCGACGGTCCGACACATCGGGCCGGCGGTGTCCTGGCTGGCCGCGATCGGGATGATGCCCGTGCGCGACACCAGGCCGACCGTGGGCTTGATCCCGACCAGGCCGCAAATGTGGGAAGGGCAGGTGATCGAGCCGTCGGTCTCGATGCCGACGCCGGCAGCAGCGAGGTTGGCCGAGATGGCGGCGGCGGTGCCGGAGCTCGACCCGCACGGCGAGCGGTCGAGAGCGTACGGGTTGCGGCACTGGCCACCCCGCCCGCTCCAGCCGCTCGACGAGTGGCTGGAGCGGAAGTTCGCCCACTCCGAGAGGTTGGTCTTCCCGAGGAGAATCGCGCCGGCTTCCCGCAGGCGGGTCACGACGAAGGCGTCGTGAGCCGGCCGCCGTCCCACCAGCGCCAGCGAGCCGGCCGTCGTCTCCATGCGGTCGGCGGTGGCGATGTTGTCCTTGATCAGCACCGGGATGCCGTGGAGAGGGCCGCGCACGCGCCCGGCCCGGCGCTCGCTGTCGCTGAGCTCGGCGAGCTCCCGGGCCTGAGGGTTCGTCTCGATGACCGACCCCAGCTGCGCGTCGAGCTGCGCGATGCGCTGCAGGTACGCCTCGGCCAGCTCGACGGCGGTGAAGCGGCCGGACTCCAGCCCGGCCGAGAGATCGGCGATGGTCATCTCCTCGAGTTCGAACGCCGGCACCGGCTCGGGTCGGGGCGTCGCCGGCGCGGCGGCGGCCGCATGGGGGGCGAGGCCGGCAGCGGCGGTTGCGGCGCCGGCGGCCAGCAGCTCTCGGCGCGAGAGACCGGAAGGGCGGGACGTGACGGGCATGGCGAGTCCTCCACCGGCAGTGTAGCGCCGCTGGCTCTGCTATCGTTTCGTGGCATGACAGCGGCCCCCTCCCAATCCCTTCCGACGCTCGGCGA
>DAOOJE010000014.1:0-95951 GCA_035384965.1 Thermoanaerobaculaceae bacterium | reverse complement strand
TGGATAATCACCAGTCAGCGCTCACCAGCCATCTATGCGCAACAGGCTCCTAGCCCGCATTTTCCCCGGAGTCCTGCTGCGCGACCGGATCTTGCCGCGCGCTCGGGCTTGCCCAGGCTCCGAAGCCTGCGACGTACCGTCGGGTACGCCTCGGCTCTCGAGCCCTCCGCTCGCCCACGATCGTCGGCATTTCCTGGCGCTCGCGACGAACCCCTTTGGGAGATGCGGGCTAGGCCGCCTCGAACACCGCGCGGTCGCGGTGCCGCAGCGCCGGCAGCGCGGCGAGGGCCATGCGCGCCATCTCGAGCTGGCCCTCGAAGTGCTGTCGCACGACCCGGCGCGACACGAGCAGCGCCACCAGTCCAAGCATGCGCATGCGGACGCGCTGCAACGGGGAGCGGGCCTGCCGGACCGCCGTCGCGACGACGTGGCGGCGGCCGGCGAGGAAGTTGTTGACGAGGAAGTCGTGCGGTGTGGAGTGCTGGCCCACGATGCGGCTGCGGCGGGCCAGGATGCCGTCGAAAAAGGAGCGCACGGTGGTGCACGGCACGGCGGTGTAGACCGCACCGATACCGCCGGTGTGGCTGTCGCTGCCTCCCTGCACCGCCTTCCCCTCGCGCACGGCGAGCTCCTCGGCCAGCACGTTGAGGAGCTGCATGCGGCCGCCGTTGCGCGCCTCGATCACCGGGGCGAAGGCGAGGAAGCGCATGAACTCGTCGGTCTCGATCGTCGACATGTTCTCGCGGTAGAACGGGTGGTTCCAGGCGAAGAAGAGTCCTGCGGACCGGCAGAACGAGGCCACGGCGAAGGCGTCGTCGCGACGCCGCTGCAGCTCCGCGTGCTGCGCGATGGAGTGGCCGTAGACGTTGAGGTGCACGGTGAGCCCGCTCGCGGGCAACTGTGTCGAGACCTCCTCGCCGACCACGAAGTCTCCGGCGTCCGGGTGAGCGTCGAGAAACGCGAGACAGCCGTCGATCGTGTCGTGGTCGGTGATCGTCACGAAGTCCATCCCGCGCGATTTGGCAAGCTGGTACAGCTCCTCCGGCGTTTCCTTCGGCGAGAACGTGACGCCCGCCACGCCGGGCACGGCCTCGACGGAGTGGCAGGAGTGCACGTGCATGTCCATGCTGCGGTACCTCATGGTGGCCTCCCCCGGGGGCGTCGCCCCGGGGGTAGGGTGTACGGGCCAGGTGAAACGCCGGCGCCACCGCCGTGAACCGGCTGTGAACCCGCCGCTGGCCGCCTCGGAAGTTGGCGACGGAGCGAGCTGAAGTCGCTCCAGGCTCTCCTTCCCGATTCGCTGGCAGCCTCGGCAAACGCCGTGAAAGCTTTGTCTCAAGAGTTTGGCGCAGACTCGACCAGGGGCGGGGGGAGGCTGACCGTGTCGATTTCTCGGAAGACGCCCCGCACGCTCTGCCCGGAAACGGAAGTGAAGCTGGGGCTCGCAAGCTTTTCTCAGGCGATCCAGGCGCTCGCCGAGTCCGAGCTGCACGCCGTGAGCACGCGCCGGCCCGGGTGAGACGGGGCCGTGGCTGCACGGGCGCATGGCGCGCCGCCGAGGTGGGGAAGGCGTACGTCGGCGGGGAAGGTCCCTTGACATCCGCGGGCTCGCGGCCGAATTCGGACTCAACATACGACATGCTGCGGGTGTCACGACCGGCTTTTGGGGGGAAAGGACTGGAGGGCTCCATGTGTCATCAGCGTCTCTCTCTGCTCGCAGGCGTGGCTTTCTGCCTCGCCACCCCGGTCATTGCCGGCTTTGCCGGCACTGACGTTTTCCTCCCTTCGGTGGGGGCGCGGCCCGGCGTGCCGCCGGCGGTGTGGTACACGACCGTGTGGGTGCACAACCCGGGCGGCACGCCGGCCAACCTGACCTTCCACCTCCTCGAGCGGCAGGAAAACCTGTCGCCCAGGACCTACACCGACACCATCCCGGCGGGCGACACCAAACGCTACGACAACGCCGTCAAGACCATGTTCGGCGTGGAGGTGTTCGGTGCCATTCGCGTGACCTCGAACGTCAAGGTGATGGTCGGCTCGCGCATCTACTCCCAGTCGGGTGCCACCCTCGAAGACTCGGTGGGGCAATTCTTCGCCGGGGTGCCGGCGAGCTTCGCCATCGGCAGCGGTGAGTCCACCGAACTCACTGGCGTGTGGCAGACCAAGCCGGATGCCGCCTCCACTTTCCGGTACAACTTCGGCTTTGTGGAGACCACCGGCACCGGCACCGCCACGGTGCGAGTCGAGGTGAAGGACCCCACGGGTGCCGTGCAGGGGAGCAAGAGCTACACGGTGCGGCGCTTCGAGCAGGTGCAGAAGCAGTTCAAGGACGAGTTCCCCGGCATTGATACGTCCAACGCCCGCTTGACCGTGGCGGTGACCGGTGGCACCGGCAAGATCATCGCCTTCGGCTCGCAGGTGGCGCAGGGCTCGCAGGACCCCTCGACGTTCGAGATGTTGTTCGCGGACTCGCTGCTCGCCGAGAACAGCTCCGGCGGAACCATCACCGCGGTGACCGCCGGAGCAGGGTTGACCGGGGGCGGGACCACCGGCACGGTGACCCTGGACGTGGGTGCCGGCGCCGGCATCCAGGTGGACGCCAACACCGTCGGTCTGGCCGACGGCGGGGTGAGCACCGCCAAGCTTGCCAACAGCGCCGTGACGTCGGCGAAGATCGCCGACGGCGCGGTGACCAAGGATAAGCTGTCGGCTTCGGGCGGTACCTCGGGCCAGGTGCTGGGTACCGACGGGACGAACCTGGTGTGGCAGACGGCGGGCTCCGGCGGGGGCGGCGATATCACGGCGGTGAACGCCGGCGCGGGCCTGTCGGGTGGCGGTTCCTCCGGGGACGTGACGCTGGCGGTGGCAAGCGGCGGCATCACGAGCGCCATGATCGCCGACGGCGCCATCCAACTCATTGACATGGGCGTGGGATCCGTCAACTCCGACACCATCGTCAACGGCAGCGTCGGGGCCGCAGACCTGGGCACCAATGCGGTGGCTACTGCCAGTATTCAGAACGCGGCGGTGACCGATGCGAAGATCGCCGACGTCGCCTGGAGCAAGGTCACCGGCGCTCCCACGAGTTTCCCGCCCAGCGGCACGGCCGGTGGCGACCTGCAGGGCTCCTACCCGAACCCCACGGTCGCGAGGCTGCAGGGGCTGCCCATCTCCAACGGCGCCCCGGCCACCGGCGAGGTGTTGAAGTGGAGCGGTTCCAACTGGGCGCCCATGGCCGACAGCGGGTTGACGCTGCCGTACAGTGGGACTCTGAATTCGACGGGTAACGGTCTTGCGGTCACCAACACCGGCAGCGGCACCGCCGTGTATGGCTACAGTCAATCCGGCTTCGGCGTGCATGGTAGCGGCAGCGGCCGGGGCGTGTATGGCTACACGAACTTCGGCTTCGGCGTATACGGCGAAGCTGGGAGTCCCGTTGGCCGCGCCTTGTATGCCATTCACAATGCCAGCGGCAACCACGGCTACATCGGGACGTCCTCCGAGGGGGTGTATGGCAAGGCAGCCAGTTCGGGGCATGGCCTGTTCGGGCAGAGCCAGGGGAACGGCCTCGGCAACGAGGCGGTGTTTGCCGAGGCGCTGGGTGCAGCGGGGATCGCGCTGCACGCCTCTGCCAACAGCAGCGACGCCGCCGCGGTCATTTCCAACACCGGCAGCGGCGACCTCCTCAAGGCGTTCTCGTCGGGGGGTAACCTGCGCTTCAAGGTGTCCAACGCCGGCAACGGGACGGCAGACGGCACGTTCACCGGCGGCGGGGCGGACTTCGCCGAGCTGCTGCCGTCGCGGCAGCCACTCGAGCCGGGTGAGGTGGTGGCGGTGGCCGCCGACGGCACGCTGGTCCGCACCACCCAGCCGTACCAGGCGTCGCTGCTGGGGGTGGTGTCGACACGACCGGGGTTTGTCGGGGACTTCTACCGCGACGTCCCCGAGGAGGGGAAGGTGGCGCTGGCGGTGGTCGGGATCGTCCCGGTGAGGGTGTGCGACGAAGGGGGGCCGATCCGGCCCGGCGATCCGCTCACCTCCAGCTCCCGGCCCGGAGTCGCCATGCGCGCCACCCGCTGGGTGCCCGGCGCCGTCCTGGGCAAGGCGCTGGGGAAGCTTGACGGCGGAGAAGGGACCGTCGAGACGTTTGTGCTGCTGAGGTAGGCCACGACTCGGGCCGAGGTGCCGCCACCGCGAGCGAGGGGGGAATTCCAGGCCGCCAGGGCGCGCTGCAAGCGGGGAGGGGAGGCTGGCATGGAGGCCGCGTGGAGCTTCGCGAAGCAGAACACCTGGCTTATCCTCTTCGTCGCGTGGGGCCTGCCCCTGGGGTTCTACCGCAGCCGGTTCCGCAAGATCGTGTACCGGACCGAGAGCTGGACCATCAACGTCCTCCCGTACTTCTGGCAGGAGACGAAGGCGCTTTTTGGGAACCTCTACCCGGAAGACCGCGAATACCTCAGGTTCAGGAACTTTTACCGGTTCTACCTGGCGGTTTACGCCTTGCTCTTCGCGCTCTGGTACGGTCTGCGGTGAGCCGGGGGTTCGAAGACGCCAGTGCGCCGGCGCCGGGAAGGAGCGGGGGAAGTCGGGCCTCCTGCCCTCCCGCCGTGCGGGTGCGGCAGGCGCGGGCGGTGCGGCTTCGGAGGAGGACGTCGTGAACAGGAACGACATCCAGTCGTACGCCGGGTCCACGGGTGCCGTGCTGATCGGGGCCGCGCTCGCTCTCGCCGGGAGCCAGGGCAGCGTCGCCGCTTTCGGGGGGGTGCCGCTTTTCGCCGTGTGTGTGGCCGTGGTCTTTCTCATCCAGTGGGTGGCGTACGTGCCGTCCGCGCTGGCGAAGACCGAGAAGTACTACGACCTGACCGGCTCTCTCACCTTCGCCGTGGTCACCCTCACGGCCCTGTTCGCGGCGGGGCGGTACGACGCACAGTCTCTGCTGGTTGCGGGACTGGTGCTCACCTGGGCGGTGCGTCTTGGCACCTTTCTCTTCGGGCGTGTGCGAAGGGCGGGGGAGGACCGCCGATTCCGGGAGATCAAGAGATCGGCGAGCCGCTTCTTGCTGGCCTGGACGCTCCAGGGTCTGTGGGTCAGCGTCACGGCGGCGGCTGCGCTGGCGGCGATAACCGCCCGCAAACCGGGCGAACCGGGTGCGCTCGGTGTGGTCGGGGCGGGGGTGTGGGCGCTCGGGTTCGGCATCGAGGCCGTCGCCGACATGCAGAAGCGCAGGTTTGCCGCCGACCCGGCCAACCGGAGCAGGTTCATCGCCACCGGCCTCTGGTCGCTGTCGCGGCATCCCAACTACTTCGGCGAGATCCTGGTCTGGATCGGCGTCGCGCTCATCGCCTTTCCCTCGCTCGAGGGCTGGGCGTTGGTGACGCTGATCTCCCCGGTGTTCGTGACGGTCCTCCTGACGCGGATCAGCGGTGTGCCCCTGCTCGAGAGAGCCGCCGACGAGAAGTGGGGCGGCCAGGAGGATTACGAGGCGTACAAGCGGTCGACGCCGGTGCTGATTCCGAAGCTGCGGTCGAGGTAGGGGAGCCCCGGCGCCCGGCGGCAGGCCGGGGCGCCGCGCCAGCCGTCCGCCCTCTCTCCCCCGGTCATGTCGGCATCCTGCCTCCTGCCGGCAGCTTGACGCCGCCGCGTCCCGGCCCTACCCTCGGCGCAGTGAGACACGGACACCCCGGTGCATCGTGGAGCCGGTTTGCGCCTCGAGCGGCGATTCCTGCATCGTGATGCTCCGTGTCGCCGCCCTCACCTCCGGGAGACACACCCCGGCCTCTCGCTACCGCGTGAGGCAACACGTGCCCGCGCTCCTCAAGCACGGCATCAGGGTCCGCGAGTACTGTCCGATCATCGAGAAGTACGCGAGCCCCCCGAGGGTGGTCCGACGGCTGCTCGCCTGCTTCGGACAGGACAGGACGGAATGGCATGTCAGGCTCAAGAAGCTGGACAGGCTGCTCGGACTGGCCGGCAGCCATCTCAGCGAGGTCACGTGGCTCGAGAGAATCCTCATCCCCTCGCACCTGTCGTTCGAGCCGATCCTCAAGAAGCCGCTGGTGTTCGATGTCGACGACGCCATCTGGCTGGGGGAGGGCGCGGGCATCACTGACGCGGTGGCGCGACGCGCCGACGTGGTCATTGCCGGCAACGGCTATCTCGCGGACTGGTTTTCCAGGTACCACGACCGGATCGAGATCATACCCACGGCTGTCGACACAAAGTTTTACAGGCCCGGAACCGCCGAGCCCGGAGAGGAGTTTGTCGTCGGGTGGACAGGGCTGTCGTCCAACTATCGGTTCGTGCAACTCGTCGCGACGCCCCTGGCCCGTTTCCTGGCGACGCACCGGGACGCGGTGCTCGTGCTGATGTCCGACTCGCCTCCCGCCGGCCTGGAGCTGCCGCGCGACCGGGTGCGTTTCGTCCGGTGGAGGCCCGACGACGACTTCAGGGTGATCCAGAGCTTCGACGTGGGCATCATGCCGCTGTCGGACGACGAGTGGACCCGGGGGAAGTGCAGCTTCAAGATGTTGCAATACATGGCGACCTCGGTGCCGGTCATCGTCTCGCCGGTGGGGATGAACAAGGAGATCCTGTCGGAAGCCGCCTGCGGGCTCGGGCCGGTTTCGAGCGACGACTGGTACGAGGCGCTCGTGTACTGCCACCGGCATCGCGCCGCGATCAGGGAATGGGGCAGGAACGGCCGCGAGCTGGTGCGACGCAAGTACAGCACTGAGGTCATTTCCCGACAGCTGGCGCGGGTGTTCCTGGAGCTTGGGGGCCAGCCTGTGCGGGCCAGTGGCGCGGCCTGACAGCTCGTGACGGCGGTGCGCCGCAGCGCCGCGGCGGCACGACACGAACGCATCAGGCCGGCGCGGAGACGGCTCGCCAGGCGCGCAGGAGGGCGTGGGCGGCAAGGTCGATTTGCTCGCGGGTGGTCGACCGGCCAACGGAGAGGCGCACGGCGCCGAGCGCGGTGGCGGGGTCGAGGCCCATGGCGGTGAGCACGGCCGAGGGGCGCTCGCCGCCCTCGTGGCAGGCGGAGCCGGTGGACGCCGCAACCTCCGGCGCGGCGGCGAGGACGGTGCTGCCGCGCGTGCCGGGGAACGAGACGTTGAGCGTGTTGGGGAGGCGCTCGGTCGGGTGGCCGTTGAGGCGGATCCCCGGGATCGCTGACCGGAGAACTGTCCACAAGCGGTCGCGCAGCTCGAGCTGGCGCTCCGTTTCTGCCGCGAGCGTTGCCTCGGCGAGCGCGCAGGCGGCGCCCAGCCCCACGATCGAGGCCACGTTTTCGGTGCCGGGCCGCACCCCGCGCTCGTGCCCGGCGCCGAGCAGCACCGGCGAGACGGGCACGCCGGAGCGCACGTACAACGCCCCGACGCCCTTCGGCGCGTACAGCTTGTGGCCGGCGAGCGAGAGCAAATCGACGCCGAGTTCCTCGACGCGCACCGGAATCTTCCCGACTGCCTGCGCCGCATCGGTGTGGACGAGCGCACCGTGGCCACGGGCGATGGCGGCCAGCTCGGCCACCGGCATGAGGGTGCCGGTCTCGTTTTGCGCCAGCATCACGGTGACGAGCGCGGTGTCTGCGCGCACCGCGGCGTGCGCCGCGGCGAGCTCCACGCGCCCGCAGGCGTCCACGGGCAGGCGCGTCACCTCGGCGCCGTGGCGCTGCAGCCGCTCGCATGGCCGCTCCGTGGCAGGGTGCTCGACGGAACTTGTGACGACGTGCCGGCGCCCGGCCGCCGGGTCGACGGTGCCGAGAATGGCGAGGTTGTTGGCCTCGGTGCCGCCCGAGGTGAAGACGACCTCCTCGGGGTGGCACGCCAGCAGTGAGGCGACCTGTGAGCGGGCGAGCTCGACAGCGCTCCTGGCGCGGCGGCCGAAGATGTGCCCGCTCGACGGGTTGCCGAAGTGCTCCCGGAGGTAGGGGAGCATCGCCTCGAGGACCGCCGGGTGCACCGGCGTCGTGGCGTTGTGGTCGAGGTAGATCGGCTCGCGCATCCTACTCGGTCACGAAAGTGCCGCCCTCAATCAGTTTGCGCGGGTCCCAGGGGGCCGGGCCGCCGCCGAGGTGGCGGTGGAACCAGTCGAGGTGGGCGGTGTAGTACAGCGCCATCTCGTACCAGGCGGGCCAGTGGCCGGCGTTCTCGAACACCAGCAGCCGCGACGGGACGCCGCGCTTCTGGAGGTCGGTGAAGAACATGACCGACTGGGTGTAGGGCACCCGGTAGTCCTTTTGCCCCGTGATCACGAGGCACGGCGTGCCGAAACTCTCGACCGCCTCGGAGGGCGAGGCGGTGCGGTAGTGCTCGCGGTTCTCCCACGGCGCCCCGCCAAGGTCCCAGTGGGGGAACCACAGCTCCTCGGTGGAGCTGTACATCGAGCGCAGGTCGTACACGCCCATCATGGCGGCCATCGCCTTGTAGCGCTTCGAATGGCCCTGCAGCCACATCACGGCGTAGCCGCCCCACGACCAGCCCATGACGCCCATGCGCTCGGCATCCACGTATGGCAGCGCGGCGAGGGCATCGGTGACGCGTTCGATGTCCTCCATCACCTTGCCGTTCCAGTCGCGCGAGATGGCCGCCGTGTACGCCTCGCCGAAGCCGTACGAGCCGTGCGGGTTGGGGAACGCCACGACATAGCCGGCGCCGGGGTAGACCTGCCAGTCACCGCGGAACGAGTCGGTCCACTGGGATTGCGGCCCGCCGTGGATGTTGAGGATGAGGGGGTACTTCCTGGCCGGGTCGAAGCCGTGCGGGGTGACGATGAACACCTGCACCGGCTTGCCCTCGGCGCCAGGCACGAAGATCTCCTCGGCCGGACGGATGTCCACCTCGGCCTCCACCGCGGCGTTGTGGGTGGTGAGGCGTCTCTCGCCAGGCCTGGGCCGGAGCGCGATGACGTGCAGCTCCTGCGGCGAGCCGACGCGTCGGCGGCTCACCGCCATCCAGCTGGCATCCGGCGCCACTGCAAAGGCATCGATCTGCCCGACGTCGGTGAGCACGCGGACGCGGCCGGTGGCGACCTCGAGTTCGTGCAGCGGTGTGCGGCCCCGTACCTCGGCCTTGAAGACGATGCGCTTGCCGTCGCGGGTCCAGACGAAGTCCGAGATCGTGTTGTCAAAACCCTCGGTGAGCACCCGCACGTTCCGCGTCGTTCGGTCGAGCACGGCGATGCGGACGCGGTCCGACTCCCAGCCAGGGAGCTTCTGCATGCGGAAGGCGAGCAGGCGCCCGTCGGGGGAAAACGCCGGGCTGCCGTCCCAGGCCGGGTTGTCGGTGAGCCGGCGGGGTGTCGCGAGCGCCTCGTCGGGGGCGTCCACCGCGACGGCCCAGAGATCGGCGTTGGTCGAGGACGCTTCGTCCTTGTTGCGGTTGGAGGCGAACACGAGCTCCTTGCCGTCGGGGGAAAACGCGTAGTCGGCGCCGCCGCCCACCGAGAAGACGGGCGAGTCGAAGTCCCCCGGCGTGAGGTCGCGCACGGCGCCGCTGGCGAGGTCTTGCAGCAGGATGTGGGTCCGCCGCCCGTCGCGCCATTCGTTCCAGTGGCGGAACAGCAGGCGGTCGGCGAGGTGTGCCTTGAGCTTCGAGGCGTCGCGCGCCGCGTCGATTCCGCGGTTGCACTCGGCCTCGCCGCCGCAGCTCATCCAGATGTCGGCGGTGAACGCGAGGCGCGTGCCGTCGGGCGAGAGCTGGAAGCTGCCCACCCCGCCCGGCCAGTGGGTGACCTGTCTCGCCTCGCCGCCGTCCCACGGCAAGAACCACACCTGCGGCTCCCCTGAGCGGGTCGAGATGAAGGCGAGCGTGCGGCCGTCGGCGGAAAACGCCGGCGCAAAGTCCCTGGCGTCCGAGGTCGTGAGCGCCCGGGCCCCGCTGCCGTCGGGAGCGATGCGCCAGAGATTCGACGACCGCTTCATCGCAGAGAGGTCCGAGCGGGTGAGCGTGTAGACGACGGCCGAGCCGTCCGGCGCCATCACCGGCTCTTCGACCCCCACCAGCCGGTACAGATCGGCGACCGCGAACGGCCTCTTTTCCGCCGCCCCGACCGCCGCCCCGACCGCCGCCACGGCCGCGCACGCGACCGCCGCGACCCCGAAAGCCCGCGCCAGCTTCGCTGTCATGCCTACCTCCCCGCCGTTCACCCGGCAGGTCATTCTACGTTCGAGCCGCGGCCGTGCAACCACGCGCCGCCGTGCCCTCTCCGACAGGAGTGCGGACGCCGGGGCGGGGCGCCGGCGGCGACGGGCGACGAGGATCAGGTCGGGATGGGCAGGTCGAAGGCGGCGGCCACGCCGTCCGCTACCGCGAGCCCCTGCAGGGTCGGCACCAGGCGCCGGCCGTCGGGGCCGCTGCGGATCTCGAGGCGACCCTCGGCGGCGAGGTTAGCGACGAGAAGGGCGTTGGCGGCCAGCAGGTCAACCCCGAAGCGCGTCGCGAAGTCGTCGAGGTCGACCCCGGCCGTGGTGCGCAACCCCAGCAGGAGCGTCTCGGCTCCCAGCTCCCGCGGGCCCAGGGCCTCCTCGCCGGCCAGCGGCCGCTCGCCTGCGGCCATGCGCTGCTCCCACGACCGTAAGCGCGGCTCGTTCCACCAGCGGCGGGCGACCACCGGCGCCCCGGCGGTGCCCGCACTAGCGTGGGGAACGATCGCGAACGAGTGGGCAGAGGGCCCGAGCCCGAGATAAGGCGTGTGGTTCCAGTACTTGCAGTTGTGCCGCGAGCGGTGCTCGGGGCTGCGCGCGAAGTTGGAGACCTCGTAGGCGGGCCAGCCCGCGTCCGCGAGCACGCGGTGCGTGAGCTCGAAAAGCGCCGCCTGCGCGCCCTCGGGCAGCTCGGAGAGCTGGCCCCGGGCAGCGCGCACCCCGAACACTGTGCGGGGGTGGATCGTGAGCTGGTAGCAGGAAAGGTGGTCGGGCGCCAGCGCCACTGCCGTGGCCAGCTCGCGCCGCCACGCTGCCGCGCTCTGGCCGGGCAGGCCGAAGATGAGGTCGATCGAGACGGTGTCGAAGCCGGCGGCCTTGGCTTTCTCGACGGCGGCTCGCGCCTTGGCCGCGGTGTGGCGGCGGCCGAGAAAGCGGAGAACGCCGTCATCGAACGACTGCACCCCGAGCGAGAGCGTCCGCACCCCGAGGCGCCGCCACGCTCTGCAGACCTCGGGTGTCACGTCCTCGGGGTTGGCCTCCAGGAAGACCCACGGCGCGGGGGTGGTGAGCGCGAGGTGCTCCCGACAGGCGTCGAGCAGCCGCGCGAGCTCCTCCACCATCAACAGCGACGGCGTGCCACCGCCGAAGTAGACGGTGTCGAACGGCCGGGGATCGGCCCACGCGCCGGCCGCGAGCGGCAGCTCGGCGACCAGGCGGTCGACGAAGCGCGCGCGCAGAGCCTCGCCGGCGCGCATCACCGCGAAGTCGCAGTACGGGCAAATCGCCGAACAGAAAGGCAGGTGCAGGTACAGCCCAGGCTGGCCCTGCGGTGGGATCGTCACGTCCTGGAGTCCTCGTCGTCCTCGGTCCGCAGCACCGCCACGAACGCCGCCTGCGGGATCTCCACCGCCCCCACCATCTTCATCTTCTTCTTGCCTTCCTTCTGCTTCTCCAGCAGCTTGCGTTTGCGGGTGATGTCGCCCCCGTAGCACTTGGCCGTGACGTCCTTGCGGAAGGGGTGGATCGTGGTGCGGGCGATGATCTGGCCGCCGATTGCGCCCTGAATGGCAATCTTGAACTGCTGGCGGGGGATGGTCCTGGCCAGCCGCTCGCAGTACTTGAGGGCGCGCGTCCGGGCCGAGTCGCGGTGGACGAGCTGCGAGAGGGCGTCGACCTTCTCGCCGTTGACCAGGATGTCCACCTTCGCGATGTCGGCCGGGCGGTAGTCCAGCACCTCGTAGTCGAACGAGCCGTACCCCTGGGTCAGCGACTTGAGCCGGTCGTAGAAGTCGAACAGGACCTCGGCCAGGGGCAGCTCGCTCGTGACCTCCATGCGGCCAGCGGCGAGGTAGTTGAACTTGGTGTCCACGCCGCGGCGCTCGCGGCACAGCTCCATGACCGCGCCCAGGTAGCGCTCCGGGGTCATGATCGTGGCCTTGATGTACGGCTCGAAGACCTCCTTGATCGTGGAGGGATCGGGATAGAAGGTCGGGTTGTCGACCCAGACCTCGGAGCCGTCGTCGAGCACGACCTGGTAGCGCACGGACGGCGCGGAGAGGATGAGCGACAGGCCGTACTCGCGCTCGAGCCGCTCCTGGACCACGTCAAGGTGCAAAAGGCCCAAGAAGCCGCAGCGGAAACCGAAGCCGAGCGCGGCCGAGCTGTCCTTGTCGTAAACCAGCGCCGCGTCGTTGAGCTTCAGTTTCTCGAGCGCCTTGGTGAGGTCGAGGTAGTCGTTGGTGTCCACCGGGTAAATCGAGGAGAACACCACGGGTTTCGCTTCGCGGTAGCCGGGCACCGGCTGGGCGGCGGGGCGCTCGGCCTCGGTGAGGGTGTCGCCGATGGCCAGGCCCGAGAGAGTCTTGATCCCGGCCAGCACGTACCCCACTTCTCCTGCCGAGAGCTGGCCCGCCGGCACCCGCCTCAGGCGCTGGATGCCGACTTCCTCGACCTTGTGCTCGACGCCTGCGTGCATGAGGCGGATGCGGGTCCCGGGCCGCAAGGTGCCGTCGAGCACCCGCACGAGCAGCACCGCGCCGCGGTAGGCGTCGTACTGGGCGTCGAACAGCAGCGCCCGCAGCGGTGCCTCGGGGTCCCCCGCGGGCGGCGGGAGCTTGGCGACGATCGCCTCCAGCAGCTCGTCGATGCCGGTGCCCAGCTTGGCGGAGACGGGGATCGCCTCGAACGGGTCGAGGGCGAGGTCGCGGTCGATCTCCTCCATGACCCGCTCGATGTCCGCGGACGGCAGGTCGATCTTGTTGATCACCGGTACGATCGCCAGGTTGAACTCCATGGCCAAGTAGAGGTTGGCGACGGTCTGCGCCTCCACCCCCTGGGAGGCGTCGATGACAAGCAGGGCGCCGTCGCAGCTCATGAGCGAGCGCCGGACCTCGTGCGAGAAGTCGACGTGCCCGGGGGTGTCGATGAGGTTCAGCTCGTAGCCTCGGCCGTCCCTGGCCGTGTACGAGAGCGTGATCGTGTTGGCCTTGATGGTGATGCCGCGCTCGCGCTCGAGGTCCATCGAGTCGAGGATCTGGTCGCGGAACTCCCTCGCCTCCACCGCGCCGCAGCGCTGGATGAGGCGGTCGGCGAGCGTCGACTTGCCGTGGTCGATGTGCGCGATGATGCAGAAGTTGCGGATGTGGTCCATGGTCCTCTCGAGGCCCTCACAGCCCGGGCCCGGGCAGGGAAGTCTAGCCCACGCCGGCGACGGACGAGACCGGGGCGCGCCGTTCACCGCGAGCATCGGACGCTCGCGCCAGCTCAATGTGTTGGATGCCGCGCGCGCGTTCATGACGAGGCACGGACCTGCTGCGAACCTGCAGGCGACCAGGGGTCGGGACGATGCCCGTCCGGCTCCCAGGCCACCGGAAGAGCATCTGCAGTGTCGAGGGCTCCTGCCTCGTTCCGCCACCGACTGCGCCTCGCCGACATGTTGATTCCACCTCTGTCACTCCCTACCATGCCTGCGGTGAGGAAGGGCCTTCCTGTCCATTCATCGTCCGCATCCCCAAGCAGGCCAACACCGTCGAGCTGTTCCAGGCGACGGGAGCCAGGGCCGCACGTGCCCCGTGAGCGCATGAGCGCGGGAACCCCCGCCGTGTGGGCCTGGGCGAGACCGCTCCTGGGGGCCCTCACCCTGCAGTTCGGGCTCCTAGCGTCGCCGCTCGCTGGCGGCGAGCCTGGCACTTCGACGCCCGTGCGGCCGAGCCCGCGAGGCTGGTGGGGCTCGGAAGCCATCGGGCTGGGGCCGCTCACGCAGAGCTCGCAATCTCCGGCGTCGCTCTTCCGGCTCGGCCAACCCGCGAGCGCGCCGGCCGTGCTGCCCAAGGGTCTGTGGGAGGTCGCTTCCCACACCGACTGGGCGAACTACTTCTGCACCGGCAAAGACAAGTATCTCCTTGACTTAGAGTCCATCCGCTGGCGCGTGGGCATCGCCTACGGGCTCGATGGGCGAAACCAGGTAAGCGTCTGCGGCTCCACGTCGTACCAGGGTGGTGGGATTCTCGACGGGTTCATCGAGGGGTTCGAGCGCTCGGTTGGCGCCATCAACCACGACCGCCGCGGAGCGCCGCGCGATCGCCATTTGGTCCGCCTGCGCGGTCGGGACGGGTCGATCCGGGAGTCCGGAGGCCGCGACTCGGGGTGGCACTTCGAGAGCGTCTCGCTCGCGCTCGACCACCAAGTGCTGTCGGGTTCGCCGACGACCCCCGCGCTCGCTACCTCGATTGTCGTGAAGTTACCAACGGTCCACGAGGTCGGGGGGCGACCCCACGAAGGGGTCGATGTCGGCGTCGCCCTGCGTGCGGGCCACCGCCTGGGGCGGTTCCACCTCTACAGCGCGCTCGGGGCTGTGCGCTTCGAGAAGGTCGAGACGTTCGGCGTCGAGCTCGTGCGCTACCAGCTCTCCTTCGTCAACTCCATCGAGTACCGCGCCACCGCCGCCACCTCGCTGGTGGCCCAGATTTTGGTGTCCGGGCCGGTCGCGTACCACTTTGGCGAGCTGTCCGACCGCACCCGCGAGACGGCCGTGGGTGTCAAGCACAGATTCGGGCGCCACGTCCTTTTCGAGTTTTCGGTCGTCGAGAACATCCTCGTCTTTTCGAACAGCGCCGACGTGGCGTTCCACGCCGGCCTGGTCTGGCGCCGGTAGACACCGCGCCGCGGGAGTCGAGGACTCGAGGTCGACGAGCGCGACGCCGACCCGGACCAGCGCGGTGTCCTGCGAGAGCGCCTTTCGCCCGGGTCTTCCGCCTGGCGCGGTTCGCTTTTGGACTGTCGCCCGAATGCGCGATCCCGACATCAGTCCGTTTCGCCCGAGGCTCGAAGAGCTGTACGACTGCAACCGCTTCTTCGACGCCTGGGCCCTCGTCAACGCCCGCTGGCGCGAGCTGCCGGGTCCCGATTCGCTCGACCTCGACGAGCTGTTGCTGGCGGCGCGGCTGGCCGGGCGGCTCGGGAACGGGAAGCTGCGGCGCCACCTGCTGCGGCTGGCCGTGCGGCGCGCGCCGACCGACCCCAGGATGGTCTGCTACGGCCTCGATGCCCGTCGCTCGGGGCCGGGCATCCTCGAACTGCTAAAGCAGATCGAGAAGATGCCCCACCTGAATGACGCCGACCGGCGGTTCCAGGCGATCTGGCTCGTCACGCAAGCTCTGGCGTGGTCCTGGGTGCGGGACTTCGCCCGGGCGCACGAGGCGCTCGCCGGGGCCCGCGCGCTCGGGGAGGAGGCGGCCTACGTGGCAGCGTGCGAGGCCGAGGTGCTGCTCCGGGAGGATCGCTGGGGGGAGGCCGCCGAGGCTGTGATGCGCGCCTGGGCGCTGTCACCCAGGATGCCGATGGCCGCCGAGGTGCTCGCCCGCGTGCTGGCGCGGCTGGGCCAAAGGGGCGAGGCGGCCGGGCGGGTGCTCGAGGAAGCGGAAAACGAGCGGTCGTACGAGGTCACGCTCGTCGCCGTGTGGCTGTGCTGCGCCGAGGCGGAGCGGAAGAGCGGGGCCGAGCGGCGCAGCCTCGGCGAGCGCCCCTGGCGCCTCGCCGAACGGCGCGGGCCGTGGCGCCGCTCGCGGACCGCGACGCGGAGTCCCGGCTCGCCTGCGCCCTCATCGACGCGGCCATGACGATCGGCGAACCGGAGCGGATGGCCGACCGGGATGGGCGCATCACCTCGCCGTTCTTCCGGGCGGTGGTCGAAAACCTCCGGGCCCACGGCCCGGGGCGCGAGAAACTGCTGGGCTACAGGCCGGTGATGCAGAAGCACGACACCTGCCTGCCCGCCTCGATCGCGGCGGCGCTCGGGGCGTTCGGTGTGCAGGTCGACGAGGACGCGATGGCTGCCGCCCTGACCTAGAACGGGACGGCTACCTGGCGCTCCATCGACTGGCTGGAAGGCGAGGGGTCGCCGCCAGGGCGTTCGTGGTGACGCCGGGCCTTGCCCGCGAGCGTCTGGCCTCGGGTTTGCCGTTCGTGCTCAGGTTCGAGGACTGGGGGGCGGCCCACGTCGTCGCCGCGGTCGGGCTCGACGACGCGACGGGCACGCTCATCGTTCACGATCCCTCGGCCGAGCGGCGGGGGCGCGTGCTGCTCGACCGCCTGGGCGAGAGGGAGGCGCCGTTCGGTCCGCTCGGGCTGGCCGTCGTGCCGGCCGACCAGCGGGTGCGGCTCGAGGCGATCCCCGACTCCGGGTCGGCCGGCTGCATGGCGGTGGTGGAGTTCGAAAAGGCGCAAAACGCGCGGCATCCCGGCAGCCGGCGAGGTCGCCGACGCGTTTGCCGCCAGCCGGCCGGACGACGTGCACGCCCGGCGCCTGGCCGGGATCCACCTCGCGTCGATCGGCAACATCCCCGACGCCATCGCGGTCCAGAACGCGCTGGTGGAGGCCTACCCGGAGGCCATGGGCGTCAGGCGCGACCTGCTGGCGACGCTCTACTGCGCTCGCGACACGGCTCGCCTGCAACAGGTCCTCGGCGATGTCGTCGAGCGCGGGGTGCTGCCGGGGAGCCGCGAGCGGCAGGACTGGATCCACCCGCCACCGATGAGGCCATCGAGTCGTGCCAGGCCTGGATGCGAGAGGCGCCGGACGACCTCGAGGCGAGGCGGGTGTATCTGGATCTCGTCGCCCGGCGCGAGGGCCGCCGGGCGGCAGTGGCCGAGGCCCGGGCCTGGGTCGAGCAGCAGCAAGCGCGCCGTTGCCCTGCTCAAGACCCTGCTGGAGGCGCTCGTAGCGCGCGATCACGACGGCCAGCGCAGCGGGCCGGTGCTGTCGGCGCTCGCCGAGCTCGGGCAGAGCAACCTTGTACTTCGCTACTGGAAGGAACACCGCGACCTGTGCCGCCGCCTGACGCCCGTCCGAGCCTGCCTGGGGTGGGTCCTCGCCAACGCCGGCAGTGCCCGGTCCGCCGAGCTGCACGAGTGGCTCTCCGACTGGCGGGAGCATCGCGACGCGCCCGCCTGGGCGCTGGCCAACTTCTGCCTGTCGATGCTGCAGCCAGAGGGCGCTCTCCACCGGGACCGACTCGAGGAACTGCTCGCGGCCGCCCGATGCGGTGCGGTGGATTCGCACCCTGCGCTCCTCCATCGACAGCGGCACGCCGCCGTGGGTGCTGGCGGAGACGTTGCGACAGCTCATGCGTACCGTCGCCGGGGTGCGGCGGCTGCTGCTCGCGCTGAGCCTGCGCCTGCGTCGGCTCGTTCCCGCCTCGCCCGGACCCTGACCGGCCACGAGGCCGGGCGAGCCGCTGGGGGAAGCTTCTGCCGGGAATGCGCGGCGGTCAGCGAGGTGGCCGGAGCCGAGCCTGTGATACCGTCGGTGCGACGAGAAAGGGAGGCAGCCATGACGAGCCAGAAGCGCACTGCGTCTTTGTCAGCCGTGAACTGGCATGCGATGGCAGCCGATGAGGCCTTGCGAGAACTCCGCACCTCGATTGCCGGCCTCGCCGGCGCCGAGGTCGAGCGGCGCCGCCAGGAGTTCGGCCGCAACACACTGCCTGAGTCCGAGCCCCCGACGCTGCTCGAGATCGTGCTCCACCAGCTCCGCAGCCCGCTCATTTACGTGCTCATGGTGGCGGGTGTCGTCTCGCTCGCGATCGGAGAAGTCGTCGACGCGGCGTTCATTGCCGTGGTGATCGGGCTCAATGCTGCGATCGGCACCTACCAGGAGTTCAAGGCCGAGGCCGGCGCTGCGGCGCTGCAAAGGCTGCTGCAGATCGTCGCGCGCGTGCGGCGGGAAGGCAAGGAGCTGAGCGTGCCGGCGGAAGAACTCGTACCGGGCGACATCGTGTTGCTCGAATCGGGCAACAAGGTGCCGGCCGACCTGAGGCTGCTGCAGTGCTCGAGCCTGGCGATCGACGAGTCGTTCCTCACCGGGGAGTCGGTGGCTGCCGGCAAGGGAAGCGAGCCCACGGCTCCGGACACCCCGGTGGCCGACCGCGGCTCGATGGCGTTCGCCGGTTCCACGGTGACGAGCGGGCGCGGGGTCGGGGTCGTGGTCGCCACCGGGCCGGCCACGCAGGTCGGCCAGATCGCCGAGACCGTGACCGCGGCCGAGGGGTCAAAACCACCGCTCGTGATCCGCATGGAGCGCTTCGCCCACCAGATCAGCTTCGTGGTGCTGGGCGCCACGGCGCTGCTGGGGCTCGTCGCCGTCGGCCAGGGCATGCCGTACACGGACGTGTTCTTCCTCGCGGTCGCGCTCGCCGTCTCGGCCATCCCGGAGGGCTTGCCGGTGGCGCTCACCGTGGCGCTTTCGATCGCGTCCGGCCGCATGGCCCGGCGCAACGTCATCGTGCGCAAGCTCACGGCCGTCGAGAGCCTGGGGAGCTGCCAGATCATCGCCAGCGACAAGACTGGCACGCTGACCGTCAACCAGCAAACGGTGCGCACGATCCTCCTGCCCGACGGCCGCCGGTTCGAGGTCACGGGCGAGGGGTACCGCGGCGAGGGCGAGGTGCGCACGATGGAGGGCGCGGCGCCGGACGAGACCGCTCGCCAGGCGCTGTTCGGGCTCGCCGAGGCGGCCGTGCTGTGCAACGAGGGGACGCTCACCGAGGACGGCGGGGAGTGGCGGCACAGCGGCGACGCCATGGATGTGGCGCTGCTCGCGCTCGGGCACAAGCTGGGACTGAGCCCGAGCGACGCAAGACAGCGCAGCGCGCTGCTCGCCGAGATCCCGTTCGAGTCCGAGCGGCGCTACGCCGCCACCTTCCACGCCCGGGGCGCCCACACGCTGGTCTCGGTCAAGGGCGCGGTGGAGAAGGTCCTGCCCCTGTGCACGCGGGCGCTGGGGCGGGACGGCGAGACCGAGCTCGACCCGGCTCGAGTCGAAGAAGTTGCGCTCGCTCTTGCCGGGGAGGGGTACCGCGTGCTCGCCGTGGCCTCGGGCCGCATGGCGGGCCAGCCCCGGGGGGGGGAACTCGAGGAGAAGGACCTCCCGCCGCTCACCCTGCTGGGGCTCGTGGGGTTCATCGATCCCTTGCGCCCCGAGGCAAAGGCAGCCGTCGAGGCGTGCCGGGATGCCGGCGTCACCGTTCTCATGATCACCGGCGACCACCCGGCCACGGCGCTCGCCATCGCCCGCGAGCTGGGCATCGCCGAGTCCCCCCGGGACGTCATCACCGGCGCCGAGCTGCAGGCCCTGGCCGAGTCGGACCCCCAGGAGCTGTCGCGCGCGCTCGGGCGGTATCGCGTGTTCGCGCGGGTCTCGCCGCTGCAGAAGTTCGACATCGTGCAAGGACTGGTCGACGCCGGGAGCTTCGTGGCGGTGACCGGCGACGGCGTCAACGACGCTCCCGCTCTCAAGAAGGCCAACATCGGCGTGGCAATGGGCTCGGGCACCGACATCGCCAAGGACACCGCCGAGATGATCGTCACCGACGACAATTTCGCCTCGATCGTGGCGGGCATCGAGGAAGGGCGGTTCGCCTACGCCAACGTGCGCAAGGTGACCTACCTCCTGATCTCGACCGGCGCCGCCGAGGTCGTGCTCTTTACCTTGTCGTTGCTGTTCGGTCTGCCGCTGCCGCTGCTCGCGGTGCAGCTGCTGTGGCTCAACCTCGTCACCAACGGGATCCAGGACGTAGCGCTGGCGTTCGAAGGCGGCGAGTCGGGGGCGATGAAGCGCCCGCCGCGACGTCCCGCGGAGGGGATCTTCGACCGCCGCATGATCGAGCAAACCGTGGTCTCGGGGCTGACGATGGCCGCGGTGGCGTTCGGGGCGTGGTTCTGGATGAACGAGCAGGGGTGGGACGAGGGCACGGCCCGCAACTTCCTGCTGCTGCTGGTCGTCGCCATGCAAAACGTGCACGTCTTCAACTGCCGCTCCGAGTCGATCTCGGCGTTCAGGGTGCCGCTGCGGCGCAATCGCATCCTCGTCGCCGGGGTGTTCGCGGCGCAGGGGCTGCACATCCTGGCGATGAACCTGCCGTTCATGCAGACCGTCCTGCGCACGGCGCCGATCTCCCCCTTGCGGTGGCTCTTGCTGGCGGGGCTTGCACTCCCGATGCTGGCGGTGATGGAGCTGTACAAGCTCATTCGCCGCGAGCGCTTGCGATAGCCGGCAGCGCGAGGTGCAGTCGGGGCGTTCGCGCGCCAGGCTGTGCGACGCCGGGCGGTGGCGCGACAGGGTCGCCGCGCCCCGAGCGAGGCCGGGGTGGCGTCGCAGTGGGCAGCGAGGTGACGCAGGTCACGAGCGCGCCGGGCGGGCAGGCAAAACGCGGACGAAGGAGCTACATTGAGCGTGAAGCCTTCGGGGTGCACGCCCTCATGGCAGGGGAGGCCGGCATGGACACGCGCGACGTCGCCCGGACCGTTCGTCACAGTGGGGTACTGATGCTTGCCGCGCTGATCGTCGTGGTTGCCGGCGCCGCCCTGCCCGGCGCTGCGCCGGCCGGCAGCGGAGGCCTCGAGACCACGCTCCGCGGCGTTTTGGCGCTGGTGTGGGGCGACGGGCCGCCGGAGAACCCCCAGACGCGGGGTCCCGTTGCCATCCTCACCGACGAGGGTGGCTCATCCGTTGAACTGCTTCTCGACGATGCGACAGTGCAGGCGGTCGGTGGGTGGCGCGCCCTCGACCGCCGGCGAGTGGAGGTGCGTGGCACGGTGTCGAGCGTGCACGGACAGCTCGCGGCAGCATCGGTCGTGGTCAGGGCGCTGAGGACCATCGACCCGCCCGCGGCGCCGGCGGCCATCACGGGCGCCCAGCCGTGGGTGTCGATCATGTGCAAGTTCAGCGACATCTCTGCAGAACCCAAGAACCTCACCTATTTCCAGAACATGTACATGAACGCCTTCCCGGGGCTCGACCACTACTGGCGGGAGCTCTCGTACAGCAACGCCAACGTGTCCGGCAGCACTGCATACGGGTGGTTCACGCTGCCGCAGCCGCGCTCGTACTACATCCCTTCCGGGGGCTCGGCCAATCTGAGCCAGCTCTTCGACGACTGCACGGCCGTGGCCGACCCCGCGGTCAACTTCACGCCGTTCGTCGGTATCAACCTCATGTTCAACAGTGATCTCGACGGCTTCGCGTGGGGCGGCGGCAGGTGGGCGACGCTCGACGGCGTCACCAAGCTCTGGTACACGACGTGGGAGCCGCCGTGGGGTTACAACAACGTCAGCACGATGGCGCACGAGATGGGGCACGGCTTTGGGCTGCCGCACTCCGACTGGCTCGGGGGCACGAGCGTGTACGACAACTCCTGGGACGTCATGAGCAACTCGTGGGCCGGGTCGGGCAGCGACCCGACCTACGGCCATTATGCGCAGCACACGATCTCGCACCACAAGAACCTGCTCGGCTGGTGGCGCGCGCCCGAAATCGTGACGGTGCCGAGCGGGCAGTCAATCTCGGTGCGGCTCGAAAGACTCGGCTATCCCGGTTTCCCGATCGCCAAGATGGTCAAGGTCCCGATCGGGGGGAGCGCCACGTATTTCTACACGGTCGAGGCGCGACAGAAGAAGGGCTACGATGTCCAGCTCCCTGGCGCCGGCACGATCATTCACGAGGTCGACACGTCCCGCAACGAGGACGCGCGGGTCCAGGGGACCGACGGCGCGATGGGCTCCGCCTGGGCTCCCGGCACCCTGTTCCGGGACGCCGCGAACAACATCGGCGTCGCGGTGGTCGGGGCCCCGAGTTCGGCCAGCGGATACATCGTCGCGGTGGGGAACAACGTGCCGCTCGCCACTGCATTCCCCGCCATCGACACCCACAGCGCCACGGGGACCTCGTCGAACCTCAACGGCGTTCTCGAGCCGGGGGAGACGGTGCTCTTCGAACCGTCATGGACGAACGTGAGCGCAAGCTCGATCGCGGGTGTCACCGGCAGCGGAACATCCTTCACAGGACCGGCGGGCGCGACCTACTCGATCCCCGACAACGCGGCCTCCTACGGCACGATCGCCTCGGGCGCGACCTCCTCGTGCTACGGCCAGTCCAACTGCTACCAGCTCCAGGTCTCCAACCCCCCGTCGCGGCCGGCCACACACTGGGACGCCACCTTCGTCGAGAGCGTCACGGGGGGGATCAGCCGCAGCCGGACCATTCACATCGGCAACAGTTTCACCGACGTGCCGCCGACTTACTGGGCGTACAAGTTCGTCGAGACGCTCCTGCACTCCGGGCTCACCTCCGGTTGTGCGGCGTTCCAGTATTGCCCCGAAAACTCGGTCACCCGCTGGGAGATGGCCGTCTTCATCGCAACGGCGATGGCTGGCAGCGGGGCGGCGGTGCCGGTCTCCGGTACCATCCCCGGCTACGGCTCGTTCAACTGCACCACCGGCGGCACCTCCGTCTTCACCGACGTACCGCCGACCGACGGGGGGTGCAAGTTCATCCACTACATCCTCACTTACGGCATCACCGCGGGGTGCAGCCCGAACCAGTACTGCCCGTCGCAGCCGGTGACGCGGTGGCAAATGGCGGTTTTCCTCAGCGTGGCGATGTCCAGCCGCGGGGTGCTGCCTGTCTCCGGCACTGTGCCGGGTCTCGGCTCGTTCAATTGCGTGACTGGCGGTAGCTCCGTGTTCACCGACGTGCCGCCAACCGACGGCGGCTGCCGGTCGGTCCACTTCATCGCCACACAGGGTGTCACGGCGGGGTGTGGTCCGTCCCAGTACTGCCCCTCGAACCCGGTGACGCGCGCCCAAATGGCCGTGTTTCTCTCGGCGGCGTTCGACTTCCAGCTCTACGCCCCGTAGGGCGCAGCGGCGGCCAGGACACCTGGCGCCCGCCGCCGCGCGCCGGCTCGCCCGCCCCACCGCCACTCGCCGGTTTCGCGCCACCACCGGCCGGCGGGAGCGCAACAAGCGGTGCGCTGCGGCGTACAGGTTGGCATGGCCGGGTACCACGATAGCCGGCGGAAAGGGGGCGCAATGAACGACTCGCTGCGACGACGTGACCTCTCCCGGCTCATCATGGGGCTGGCGGTGTGCGCCCTGGGCGTGCTCTTCACCCTCGACCGACTGGACGTGCTGGACGCTGGCAGGCTCATCGAGTACTGGCCGCTGCTTCTCGTGGCCATGGGCCTGGCGCGGTTGCTGGAGGCGCCCGGCGGGCGGGGTCGCGGTTTCGGCTTGGTCCTCGTGGTTGTCGGGAGCTGGCTTCTGCTCTACAACCTGGAAGTCGTCGACTTCAGCCTCTGGAACCTGTGGCCGCTGGCGCTGGTGCTGGTCGGCGCCGGGATGATCTGGAAAGCACTGGGCGGCGATCGCCGCCGGCCCCCCTCCGGGGCGCCGGAGGTTGCGGTGCCGCTCGACCCGATGGCCCCGCCACCGCCTCCGCCGGCAACTGGCGAGACCGGTCCGCTGCCGTTCGCACCGCCGGCCTCGAGCGAGGACTGGGTAGACGGCCTCGCGGTGCTGGGCGGCTTCAGGCGGGTGGTGACCTCGAAGCGCTTCCAGGGCGGAAGCCTCACCGCTTTCATGGGCGGGTGCGAGGTGGACCTCCGGCAAGCCGGCATCGAGGGGGACGGCGCGGTCATCGACACGCTCGCGTTCTGGGGCGGGATCACGATCCACGTGCCCGGGGACTGGGCGGTCGAGCTGCGCGGCACGCCGGTGCTCGGGGCGTTCGAGGATAAGACCGGCAACCGCCGGGGAAACAGCGGCAAGACATTGATTGTCAAGGGCTTCGCTGTGATGGGCGGGGTCGAGGTCAAGGACTGACGGTCCCATGCCTTCCTTTGTCCAGCGACGCTCGACGCGCGACCGCGGGGGGTGGGGGTTCTAGTGCACCCCATCCTCGCCCGTCGTGGCCGGCTGGGGCCGTACTTCGTGGCGTGGGTCTCGGTGATCGTGCTGCTCGTGGGGCTGGTGCGGCTCGCGGCCCGCGTCTCCTGGCCGGAGGCGGCGGCGGTCGCGGTGCTCCCGGGGATCGCCTACGCCTTCATGTGCCTGGCGGCGTTCTTCCCGTGCAGGTCGGCGCCGCTGCGCGCGAGCGAGCTCGGGCGGGCACTGCGCACACACGCGATGGCGGCCGGCCTCACGGTTCTGGTCTGGATGCTCGTGATCAACACGTGGCTGGTGCTGCTGGAACCCGTGCGGGTGCTGGCCAGGGTGCTCGACCGCACGAGCGAGTTCCTGCCGGTGCTGATCGTGGCGGGGGTGGTGATCTACCTCCTGGTCGCGGCGCTGTGCTACTTGCTGATCGGGGTCGAGGAGAGTCAGGCAGCCGAGAAGCGCCTTCTGGAGGCGCGAGCGCAAGCGGCCGAGGCGGAGCTGAGGGCGCTGCAGGCGCAGCTCGACCCGCACTTCCTTTTCAACGCCCTCAACTCGGTGAGCGCCCTGGTCGGCAGCGATCCGGCCGCCGCACGGCAGACGTGCCAGGTGATGGCCGCGTTCCTGCGCGACATCTTGCGGCTGCGCTCCGCGCGGTCGATCACGTTTGATGAGGAACTCGCCATGGTGCGGCGCTACCTCGAGATCGAGCGGAGTCGGTTCGGGAGCCGGCTGCGGGTCACGGAGGCGGTCGAGCCGGGCCTGAGCGCGCTCCGGGTGCCGCCGCTCGTGCTCCAGCCGCTGGTCGAGAACGCCATCAAGCACGGCATTTCGCAGCTCGTGGACGGGGGGACGGTGCGCCTGTCCGCACGCCGCGACGGCGGTGCGCTCGTGGTCGAAGTGGAGAACCCCACCGACCCCGACGGCGCGAGAGGGACGAAAGGGGGCGTCGGTCTCGCGAGCGTGCGGGGCCGCCTCGCCTCGTTGTGTGGCGGGGCGGCGTCGGTCGAAATCGAGGAGTGCGAGGGCCGCTTCGTGGCCAGGGTCGTGGTGCCTCAGGGCGAGGAACCCGGCCGGGCAGAAGCGCCGTGAGCGCGCTGCGCGTCGTGATCGTCGACGACGAGGCGCCGGCGCGCGGGCTGCTGCGCGAGTACCTCGCCGCGCTCCCCGAGGTCGAGGTCGTCGCCGAGTGCGCGAACGGGTTCGAGGCAGTGCGGGCGGTCGAGGAGATGCACCCGGATCTACTGCTGCTCGACGTGCAGATGCCGAGGCTTTCGGGGTTCGACGTGCTGGAGATGGTCGAGCGCGAGGTCGGAGTGGTGTTCGTGACCGCCTACGACGAGTACGCGGTGCGCGCGTTCGAGGTGCAGGCGGTGGACTATCTGCTCAAGCCGGTGGCGCCCGAGCGCCTGCGGCAGGCCGTGGAGCGAGCAGGGCAGAGGCTCGGGGCGCCTCGTGCGACGATGGCGGCGCAGCTCGCCAGCGCTGCGTCGGCAGCACCCGGACCGCTCGAGCGGCTGGTGCTGCGCGACGGGCCGCGCGTCGACATCGTGCAGGTGGACGCCGTGGACGTGGTCGAGTCGCAGGACGACTGCGTCGTCGTGCGCGCCAGAGGCCGGCGCTGGCGGAAGGCCGCGACGCTCCAGGAACTCGCCGGGCGCCTCGACCCGCACCGTTTCGTGCGGGTGCACCGCTGCTTCGTTCTCAACCTCGCGAGCCTCGCGGGGCTCGAGACGTACGCCAAGGACAGCCGTCTCGCCGTACTGCGGGACGGCAGCAAGATCCCCGTCTCGCGCGCCGGCTACGCCCGCCTGCGGCAGCTGCTGGAGCAGTGATCGGTTGCCGGTGGGCGGCGACCCGAGCCCCGCCCGCCGGTGACTCCTCCGTTCGCGGCTCAACGTCGCTCGATCACTGTTGCTCGACGCGGTTTCTCCCGGCCGCCTCGGCGCGGTAGGGGGCGGCGTCGGCGGCGGGCAGGCGCGCCGTATCGGCACCCCTCGGCCGTGGTCCAGCGCTGCAAGCGCGGCGAGTGCCAGCGGCTGACGTGTCGTTCGTGCACGTGCCCAGCTGGGCATGGATCGCTGCTGGCAGACGGCCCGATGCGCCTTGACGCGATCGTCGCACCGCCGCTAGCCTCGACGGCGATGAGCCACGTTCGAGCCAGGTCCATCCGCCTGCTCGTGCCTCTGTCGTTCGCCGGGCTGGCGGCGGCAGTGTGGTTCGGGCTCGGGATGCACCGCGGGCTGCTGCTGTCGAGCGACATCCGCTCGCTGTGCTACCCGTGGTGGCCGTACTTTGACGAACACCGCTCAGGCAACGTCGATCTCTCCGACGCGGCGCAGCAGTTCGTGCCGTGGCTGGAGCTGGCGCGGCGGGAGCTGGCGGCCGGCCGCGTGCCGCTGTGGAACCCTTTTCAGGACGGTGGTGCGCCGTTGCTCGGCAACGCACAGTCGGCCCTCGGCTCTCCGCTGGTGTGGCCAGCGCTCTTGCTGGGCGCCAGGTACGGGTGGAACCTCGTGTTGCTGCTCAAGGTGCTGACCGCGGCAGGGGGTGCCTGGCTGTGGCTACGCGAACAGGGCCGCTCGCGGCCGGCGGCCGCGACGGGCGCGGTGGCGTTTGCGCTGTCGGGCAGCTTCGTGGCCTGGCTCGCCCACCCGCACACGCTGGTGGCGGCCGCGGCACCATGGGTGCTGTGGGCCGCGAAGCGACTGGAAAGGGGAACGAGCCCCGGTCGGGTCCTCGCCCTGGCGGGCGCCACCTGGCTGGCCTGTGTCGGCGGGCACCCCGAGACGTTGCTAATGGTTGCGGGGCTGACGGGAACCTGGGCGCTCACCGCGCGTGGCTGGCGGGGCCTCGGGCGGATCGCGCCGTCCGCGCTGCTGGGTGCGGGGCTGGCGGCGCCGGTACTCCTGCCGTTCGTCGAGTACCTCCTCCTCTCCGAGGCGTGGGCGAGCGGAGCCGGGCGGAACGCAACCACGCTGCCGTGGCGAACGCTCGTGCGCCTCGTCGTGCCAGGTGCCCAGGCCGGGAACCAGATCGAGACGGCGGTGACGGTGTCGCTCGCCGTCCTGGTCCTGGCCGTGGCAGGGCTGATGATGGCGCGGCGGCGGCAGGTGTGGATTGCCGTGCTCGTGGCAGGAGCCCTGGCGGCGGTGGCGCTCGACGGGCCGCTCGCCCGCCTGCTGGCGAGCCGGACCCCGATCTACTGGTCGCGCGCCGTGCTCCTGCTGCCCTTGCCGCTCGGCCTGCTCGCCGCCTCGGCCCTCGACCGACTACGGGCGCTGGCGCGGCGTCGGCGCGTGCGGCCCTGGGTGCGCCGGCTGACTGCGTTGGCTCCGGTGCTCGCCCTCGCCGACCTGCTGGCTGCCGCCCGGGGCGTGCACGCCGTGACCTCGCCGGCGCTGCTCGATGCGACGACGCCGCTGCTCGAGCGTGTCAGGGCGCTGCCGGGCCCGTTCCGCGTCCTCATCCTCGGCCACATGCTGCCGCCCAACTTCGCGACCGACTTCGAGATCGAGGATGTGCGCGGCTACGACGCTCTGGCCCCCCTCGGCTGGCGAAGGCGATGGGAGGACGTGGCACCCGTCCGGGACCTCGTGATCCGCCCCGAGGCGCTGCGGCGTCCCGGCTCCGCCCTGTCGTTCTGGAACGTCGAGATCGTGCTGGCTTCCCCGGCCGTGCTCGACGCCACCTCGGCGCTCGCCGAGGCGTGGGGGTGCGAGCTCGAGGAGGTGTACCGCGGGCCCGACGGCCGCATTCTGCGCAACCGCTCGGCGCTGCCGCGGGCCCGCTTCGCCGTCGCGCCCGGGACCGTGCGGATCGGCGAGTGGACGCCGGTGCGATGGCGGCTGGAGGCCGACTCGCCGTCGGGCGGGATGGTCGTCGTGGCCAACCCTTACTTCCCCGGCTGGCGGGCGCGCGTCGACGGTAGGCCGGTCGAGCTCGACCTCGCGCCGGGGGAGGCGATCCGTCTGACCGTGCCGGCCGGGACGCACGCGATCGAGCTCGTCTACCGGCCGCGCTCGTTCCTGCTCGGCCTCGGCCTGGCGGGGGTGGCGCTCGCTCTGGCGGCCGCCCGGGCGGTGAGGTGACGGCGGCCGGGTCCGCCGCCACCGGGTCTTGACAGGCAGTGGCGCGGGTCTATAGTGGTTGCATGCATGATGCTTTATATATAATGTAGGACACGACGAACATGAAGGAAAACCCTGCGCACAACCGGCAGCTCCGTCAGGTGGTGGCGGATCGACTCCGTGCCGCGATTCTCGAGGGCAGGCTCAGGCCGGGGGAATGGCTGCGCCAGGAGCGGTTTGCGAGGGAGCTGGGGGTCAGTCAGACACCGGCGCGCGAGGCGCTCAAGCAGCTGGTCGCCGAAGGACTGGTCGAGCACGTGCCGTACCGAGGGGTGCGGGTGGTCGAGCTGACGCGCGCCGACGTGGAGGACCTGTATGCCTGCCGCGCGTTCATCGAAAGCCGCGCCGCACGGTATGCAGCCATGGAGATCACGGATGCCGAGATCGAGGAGCTGCAGGCGCTGTTCGCGCGGATGATGGCGTGCCGTTTTCCCGAGGACCTGGCGCTGGACCGGGAGCTGAACCGCGAGTTCCACACTTTCATCACCCGCATCAGCCGGCGCTCGCAGCTCGTGCGCACCCTCACCCAGCTTTGGGCCGCGTTCCCGACCATGTTGTGGAGCAACATCCCGGACGTTGCGGTGGCCTCGGTGCCGGAGCGCGACGAGCCTGACCGGCGCGAGCACGCAGAGATCGTCGCTGCCCTCGTCGGGAGGAACCCGAAGCGCGCCGAGCGCGCCGTGCGGCACCACATCGAGGCGGCCGGTCGAACGCTGTTGGCCGCCATGAAGAGGCGACGCCAATCAGGAGAAAGGACGCCACCCAACCGGGGTGACGCATGAGAAGGAGGTAAGCATGAGCACGTTCGGTCGAGTCGTGGGAGTCGTCCTGCTGGCGCTCGGGCTGGTCGCGCCGCTCGGCGCGCAGACGGTGACCTCCGGCAGCCTACAGGGTACGATCAAGGACACGGAAGGCGGCGTGCTGCCCGGCGTCGGCGTGACGGTGTCGTCGGAGGCCCTGGTGGCCAGGCGGATGCGCGCCATCACCGACGAGCGGGGGGGGTACCGATTCCCGTCGCTGCCGCCGGGCAGCTACACCATCGAGGCCGAGCTCGCGGGGTTCGCGAGCGTGAGGCAAGAAGGCGTCAGGATCCGGCTCGGCCAGGCGCTCGTGGTCGACATCACGATGCAACTCGCCGCCGTGGCGGAGCAGCTCACCGTCACCGGTGACGCTCCGCTGGTCTCGGTCGTCGATAACGCCGTGTCGGCCAGCATCGACAGGGACTTCCTGGCCCGCCAGCCGCTGCAGCGCAACTACTACTCGGTCATTGCCGCCGCTCCCGGCCTCAACGGCATGCTCGCCTACGGAGGCACACAGCAGCGACAGAACGCCTTCACGCTCGACGGGGTGAACGTCGCCGACCCCTCGTCGGGCGAGTACTGGTTGCTGCCTTCCATCCAGTGGATGGAGGAAATCCAGGTCGGCGGGCTGGGGGCCGACGCGGAGTACGGCGGCTACACCGGAGGGATCGTCAATGCTGTGACGAAGTCCGGCGGCAACACGGTCGCAGGGGCCCTGGAGTTCTACTACGAGCCCGAATCGTGGGTCTCGAGGAACACCGACGAAAAGACACAGGACTTCTCGCTCGAGGACGCCAGCCTGAGCATCGGTGGACCCATCGCCAAGGACAGGGTGTGGTTCTTCGTGTCCGGCCAGCACTACCGCGAGCAGACCACCCCGATCGGCGCCTATTCCACCTCGGACCGCAAGGTGCCTCGCGGGCTGGGGAAGGTGACGCTGCAGGCGAGCGAGGCCAATCGCCTCATGCTCATGGCCGAGTACGACGGGCTCCGCAACGAGCGCAGGTGGTCGGACGCCTACACCTTCCCGGAGGCCACCGCCAAGCAAGACGGCCCGAACCAGACCTTCGCCCTGAGCTGGGAGTCCCTCGTCAGCTCCAACAACTTCCTCAACCTCAAGCTGACCGGGTTCGACGGTCGCAACGACTACCTGCCCTACAACGGCTGGGACACGCCAGGGCGCTGGGACTACGACAGCGAGATTTCCTGGGTCAACCTCGAAACCGGCCGCCTGCAGCACCGTCAGCTCAAGACGGTCGACGGGTCGTGGAGCCTGTTCGCCGACGGGCTGCTGGGTGCCTCCGACTCGCATGCCTTCAAGTTCGGGGGAGCCTACGAGGATGCCACGATTTCTGACGACTGGAAGCGTCCGGGAGGGTTCACGTACTACGACGACTCGTCGTACTGCGACTCCTTCGAGGAATACCTCGCCGACCCGACCTGCGGCCGGGACCGCAAGCGGTATGGCGCCGGCGAGTACCATCTCCGCGGCCAGCACCACGGTCTCGCGCTGTACGCCCAGGACTCGCTCCGGGTGAGCAGGGTCACGGTCAACGCCGGCATCCGTTACGGAGCCTACGTCGGCGGTTTCAAGTACGGCACGAAGGATGTCTACGACGTGAGCTTCTTCGATCCCCGCCTCGGCGTCGTCTGGGACATGCGAGGGAACGGGCGCTCGGCGCTGAAGGGCCACTGGGGTCGCTATCACGGTTCGATGTTCACGTACCTGTACGACCGTGAGGCTTCCGGTCAGTCGGCTCAGCCGTCCTACGACTGCTGGTGGAACTCAGATACCGGCGCCTACGACGATTGCGACGAGCCGACGATCGAGGCAGCCCGGATGGGCGAGGTCGACCACCAGTACGTGGACGAGACGCTGCTCACGTTCGAGCAACAGCTCGGCCGCGACCTTTCGGTCGGCGTCGACCTCATCGACCGTCGCTTCCGCAACATCATGGCGATGATCAACGCCAACGACGACTACGAGACGATCATCGCCACGGGCAACCCGTTCGGCGGCGGCACCCTGCCGATCTACAACCTGCTGAGCCCTCAGGACTACGTGCTCACCACCGACAACGGCGCCTATCGCGACTACCGCTCGGTCGTGGTGCGCATCAACAAGCGGTACTCGCACGGCTGGTCGGCCAGCTCCTCGCTCGTGTGGGCCGACCTGAAAGGCAACATCTACTCGAACAGCGGCTACGACTCTGACTATCAGGACAAGAACGGCTTCACCAACCTCGACGGCAAGATGGAAGGTTTCAACAAGTGGGAGTTGAAACTCAGCGCCTCCGTGGACCTGCCGTTCCACTTCGTGCTCAGCGGGTTCTACACGTACCGCTCCGGTGAGTACTGGACCCCGTACGCGCGCATCCGCGGGCTCGACTACAACGCGATCGGCGGCAACTACGTCTACCTGACGCCCCGGGGGTCGCAGCAACTTCCCGACCAGAACCTGGTCGATCTGAAGCTCGCCTGGACGGCCAGGCTCTCCGGCGCGCTCAAGCTGTCGCTTTCGTTCGAGGGCTTCAACGTCTTCAACGAGGATACGCCGCTCGGGGTCGCGGGCCGATGGGGCGACTACCGGATCTCGACGGGGCGGTGGACCCCGAACAGCAACTTCGGGACCACCACGACCATCACCAGGCCACGCGAGCTGCGGGCCGGGATCAAGCTCGAGTTCTGAGCCGGGAAACTCTTGTCGGCGGTTCGCGCCGCCCGTGGGAGCGGAAGAGGACGCGAGATGCTGAGACTGCTATCCCGTGTGGCGGTGGTGCTGTGGGCGGCGGTGGCCGCCGGGCAGGCAGCGGCGCCCGGGGGCCACCTCGTGCTCATCGGCGGGGGAGAAAAACCGCCCGAAGTGATGCGCAAGTTCGTCGAGCTGGCGGGCGGCCCCGCCGCGCCGATCGTGGCGATTCCCACGGCCTCCTCCGAGCCCGACACCGGCGCGTACTACGTCAGGCTGTTCAAAGAGGAGTACAGCTGCACCGACGTCGTCTCCCTCGAAATCCGCAGCCCGGCCGACGCCCGGCGCCCCGAGTACGTCGAGCTGGCCTCCCGTGCCCGCGGGATCTTCTTTTCCGGCGGCGACCAGGTGCGTATCCTCACGGCCCTCGCCCGCTCGCCGGTCCTGGCCGCGATCAGCGCGGCGTTCGCGCGCGGCGCCGTGGTGGGCGGGACATCCGCCGGCACCGCCTGCCAGAGCCCGCTCATGATCACGGGCGAGGGCGACTTCTCGGGCATCCGCAGCCGCTCGGTCGAGCTGTGGGACGGGCTGGGGTTCTTTTCGGGCGTGATCGTGGACCAGCACTTCATTGCCAGGCAGCGGCAGAACCGGTTGTTCGCGGCCATCCTCGAACATCCGGAGTACCTGGGGGTGGGGATCGACGAGGACACCGCTGTCTGGGTGCGGCCGGACGGCACGTTCGAGGTCCTGGGGCGCAGCTCGGTGATGGTTGTGGACGCCTCGACGGCGAAACTGGGCCGCCAGCCCCGAGACACCGGTCAGGACGGGCTCGGCGCGCACGGGGTGACGGTCCACGTGCTGCTGCCGGGCGAGGTGTTCGACCTGAAGACACGCTCGGTTTTCGGGCCCACGACGGGAGTCAACTGAGGGAGGTTCGCATGGGCATCAACCCGTCCCGCGTTGCAGGGGTGACCCTCGGGCTCGTTCTCACCGCGTCCGTCGCCGGCGTGGCTTCCGCCCAGACCCCTCCCGAGAAGCTCACGTGGGACCAGAGCAGGTCGGTGTACAACCGGCGTGTCCACCCGCCGCTGCCGCCCGAAAAGGTGGACTGGGAAGCCAGGGTCACTGCGTTGCTGAAGGAACAGCCCGGCGACGTCATCGTCACCGCCGTCGGCGACATGATCTTCAACGAGCAGATCTCGAACCTCCCCGGCGCCGAGCACCAGCAGCTCTTCCGGCTCATGCAGGAGGCCGACATCGCCTACGGCAATCTCGAGTTCTCGATCAACGACCACCCCGAGCTGCAGCGGCCGTTCTACAACTTCCGCGCCCCGACACCGTTCGCGTTCGAGGTCGCGGCGATCGGCATCAACCTGGTGAGCCTGGCCAACAACCACGCCCTCGACTTCGGCCCCGAGGGGCTCCGGGACTGCCTGCGGGCGCTCGACCGTGCGCAGATCACCCACGCGGGGGCGGGGATGACGCTCGCCGAAGCGCGCGCCGCCGGGACCACCGGCGTGCAGGCCGTCACGACGAAGTTCGGGCTGCTCTCGTACGTGCGCTACTGGACGCAGAAGTACCGGTGCAAGGACCCGTCGGGTGCGTGTCTGGCGACGATCGACCCGGCGACGATCCTCGTTGCCAGGCCGGACGGCAGCACGGAGGCAGTCGAGGGGCTCATGGAGGAGGATGTGGAGGCGATGGAGGACGACATCGTGCTCGCCAGGCGGCACCACGATGTCCTCATGGTCTCGCTGCACAACCACGACGTCAGCCACCACCGGGCGTACGGCATCCAGGACACCACCCCGGCCAACGACCAGATCATGTTCCACCGCGCGGTGGACGCCGGCGCCGACCTCGTGCTCGGCAGCGGACCGCATGTCCTGCGCGGCATCGAGATCCGCAAGGGCGTGCCGATCTTCTACAGCCTCTCGAACTTCATCTACCAGTACCGGACGCCCGAGCGCATCCCCATCGACCTCATCCACCAGCGTGACCAGGAGATGCCCCGTCCCACCAACGTCTCGGTGTGGGACCGCCGCGACCCCGAGCGCATCTTCGAGGGCGTGCTCGTGCGCATGACGATCAACGGCGCGAAGCTGCGTCGCATCGAGCTCATCCCCTTCACGATCGACGACGAGGGCCCGCTCTACGGCGTGCCGCGCCTGGCCCGCACCGAGCGCGCCCGCCAGATCATCGAGCTCATGCAGAAGCTCTCCGCCCCTTACGGCACCACGATCGTCGACAAGGGCTGGTACGCCGAGGTCAAGCTCCAGTAGCTTCGGGATTGGCAAGCCGGGCGGGCCTGCTCCGCCCTTCTACCTGTCGGCGAGGGTGTACGCGGTGGCGAACGCCAGCCTTGCCACGCGCCGGACCTGTGCCGGATCGAGCCTGTTCGGGGTGTCGCCTGGCTCATGGTAGTCCGGGAAGAAGTTGCCGAAAAAGCGCACCCACGGCACTCCGGCGCGGGCGAAGTCGCGGTAGTCGCTGCCGCCGTGCGTGCCGTCGGTGCGGTCGAGGTGCAGCGCCAACCCGGTCGCGCGGCCGGCGCGCAGCAGTGCCGCCGCCAGCTCCGGCCGGTCGGGCGGCAGCCCCGGCTCGACGAAGTCCTCGGGCGCGAGGCCCGCGAGGAACCCCTCGGGATCGGGATGCCCGGCGTCTGCCAGCAGCGTGCTGATCTCCTCCGCGAGCCACGGGTGCCCGATCATGTCGAGGTTGAGGTACGCGCTCGTGCGCGCGAGCTGCCACAGCGGGTGGCGCACCCAGTGGCCGGAGCCCAGCTTGCCGTCCTCCTCGCCGGTCCAGAACGCGAAGATCACGGTGCGCTTCGGCGCTGGTTCGAGGCCGGCAAAGGCGCGGGCGATCTCGAGCAGCGCGGCCACGCCGGAGGCGTTGTCGTCGGCGCCGGCGTAGACCTTGTCTCCAACCGTGCCGAGGTGGTCCATGTGCGCGCCGACGACGACCGCCATGTCCTCGAGGGACGGGTCGGAGCCCGGGAGCATGCCGATGACGTTACGGCTGGACACCAGCGTCTCGGTGCCGGTGATGCGCAGCGTCGCGGTGGCGCCCACGAGCTCACGGGCTGCCGCGGCGGGGGCGGTGGCGAAGGAAAGCCCCGCCGCGGCCAGCAGCGAGTCGGCCACCACCGACGAGACCGGCACCAGCGGCGGCTCGTCGTCGGGGTACGGGATCGGATCGTACGGCAGGAAGACCCGCTCCGGCGGCGCCTCCTCGCGCAGAAGGCGGGCGGTGAGGTCCTGCCCCTCGGCGGCCAGGACCAGCGACGCGCCCAGGCGCCGCAGCGCCTTGAGCTTCGCGGCGTACCGCCGGCTGGCGCGGGTCGAGCCGTAGCGCTCGACGAGCTCCGGCTTCTGCCACGCCTCCCCCGGCGGCAGCCCGCCCAGGATCAGCACCACCTTGCCGCGCACGTCGAGTGCGGCGAAGTCGTCGCGCCCGAGCCCCGGTTCGCGGATGCCGTAGCCGGCGAACACCACGCCACCGCCCAGCGAGCGCGGTCCCAGCTGGGGTAGCACGAGGTCCACGCCGGGCGAAAACGTCCGGGACTGCACGCCGTCGGGCGTCCGGGTCTCGACGGTCAGCGTGCCGGACAGCCCGCGCACCTCGCGCAGCGGCACCGCCTGGAAGAAGCCTGACTCGGCCGCCCCCTCGCGGGCGGGCACGAACGGCCGCACGCCGGCCAGCCTGAGCTGGGCCACGACGTACTCGGCCGCCGCCTCGAGCCCGCGGCTGCCGAGGCCGCGGCCCTCCTGTGCGGGAGCAGCCAGAAAGCCGACGTGAGCGGCCAGCGCGTCGGCCGTGATCGCCTCCAGCCTGGCCTGGACCGGAGCCGGCAGCGGCTCCACCGAGCCGGCCTTGAGAAAGTCGCCGGCCGGGTCCTGGGCGAGCGCCACGGCGGCGACGAGGAGCGCGAACTGGGGTGCGAGCTTGCGCATCGTGGCCTCCGATTTACCTGACGACCCGCAGGACCGGGATGGCGCCGTCCGCTCCCACGAGCGCCCGGTACGGCGCGTACTGGTACAGGCTGTACAGCGCCGTGGGCTCGAGCACAAGCGCGGCACGCACCGCTGCCTCGCCCGCGAGCGGAACCCAGAGCGACCCCGCCGCCAGCTCGCGCGCTCCCGCCGGCCCGCGGCGCACGATCGTGCGCCCGCCGTAGCGCGCGTAGGTGTCGTCGAACTCTTCCTCCACCCGTACCAAGGTGCATGTCTCCACCGAGACAGGGCGCGGGGCGCCCAGCACCTCGTGCGGGATCCCGTGCCGCTCGCACAGCGCCGCAAACGCCGAGGCCGCCGCCGGCTCGACCGCGTAGCCGAGCGGCGCCGGCACCGCAGTCTTTGTCGCCATCGTCGTCATTATGTTGGCGGTCGGGATGCGTAGCACCTTGCCGGTGGAAAACTCGAGCACGGGGAACTCGGTGACCTTCATGCCTGGGTTGACCCAGAAGTAGTTGGTCGGGATGAACGCCGGCAGCGGGCGGCGCCACGACGCTTCCACCGCCGCGAGGTCGGCTGAGCGCCGGCCGGCTCCGTGGAGAAAGCGTCGGAGGAGAACGAGACAGGCGTCGACCCGCTTGCCCAGGTCGCCCTGCGGCGCCCCCTCGGCCCGCCTCACGGCGACCTCGACGATGAACGAGAGCCCGCCGTACATGCCGATCCCGTTGAGGGCCCCATCGATGTCGGGCGCCGAGTGGCGTTGCTCCTCGTCGGGCGGCAGCCCGCCCACGGTGTAGCGAGCATAAGTGTGGCCGGCCGCGGCGAGCGGCTCGGCAGCGTCCTCCACCCAGCGCTGCGCCGCGGCGATCACGCCCGGGTCCAAGAGCGGGTTGTTGAGGCCGTCCATCGTGATGTCGGGCCAGGCGATCCAGCCGCGCGCCCGGCGCTCCTCGCTGTCGCGCGTGAACTCGTGGATGTCCACGGCGAGATGCGGCCGGATCCGCCGCGCCACGCGATGCAGCGTCTGCGTTTCCGGCTGCTCGAGCAGCATGTGGTCGCGGTTGAGGTCGGCGCCGGCCGAGTTGCGCCGCGTGAACGCCTCGCCGCCGTCAGGGTTGAGCAGCGGCATGACCCACAGGTCGATGTCGTTCGGCAGCGTGTCGGGCCTGGCGGCGATGTCGTGCAACAGGTAGAGCAGCGCGTCCTTGCCCGACACCTCGTCGCCGTGCTGCTGGGCGTAGAAGAGGATGCGAAACGACGGCGCGGCGCCGCGCCGGACGTGCACGAGGAAAAGCTTGCGGCCCTGCGCCGTCGTGCCCTCGACGGACACCTCGATGCCCGGCCTGCCGTGGATGCTCCCGAGGAACGTCTCGACCGCGGCGTACGGCGTGCTGGCCGCAAGCGCCCGGTGATCGGGCGGAAGTTGCGCCGCAGCCGTTGCCGCGAGAAAAGCGAACAGCACCGCCGCTGGCCAGCGGCCGCCGCGAAGGCGCTTTGGGGACGAGGATGGCGAAGTCACGGACACCTCCGAGCACGCAGTCTACCCCGCCGCCGAAACGGGCGGAGGCCCGTGTCCGGCTCGTGCACCCTCTTCCCAAGCCCCAGAAACGGTGGTATGCTCGGCTTTCCAGTTGGGCGCGCCGATAGCTCAATTGGATAGAGCACTTGACTACGGATCAAGAGGTTGGGGGTTCGAGTCCCTCTCGGCGCGCCAGTGTTTCCCTCCCAGCTCCAGGCACGATGAACCGGCCCGCAGGCCGTCAGACCGCCGGCGCCGTGGCTCCGGCGACGAGGGCCGCGGCTCCGGCCGGGTCGGCGGCGCTCTCGAGCAGCGCCTGCAGGATGATCGGCACCACGATGGTGGCATCGGACTCGATCACGAACATGGGCGTGTCGGGGGTGAGCTTGTCCCAGGTGATCTTCTCGTTGGGCGTGGCGCCCGAGTACGAGCCGTAGGAGGTCGTGGAATCCGAAATCTGACAGAAGTAGGCCCACGGGCGCACCGCCTCGCCGAGGTCGTACTTGATGGACGGCACCACGCAAATGGGAAAGTCGCCGGCGATGCCTCCGCCGATCTGGAAGAAACCGACGCCGGGCCCGTGGCTCGCCAGCTCGCGGTACTGGTCGTAAAACGCCGCCATGTACTCGATCCCCGACTTGACGATGGCTGCGCTGCACTCGCCGGTCTTCACGTACGAGGCGAAGATGTTGCCGAAGGTGGAGTCCTCGTGGCCGGGCACGACGAGCGGCAGGCCGGCGCGCGCCGCGGCCAGCAGCCAGCACTCCTCCGGGTCGCCCTCGTACAGCGAGGCCGGGATCGACAGCACCAGCTCGTAGAAGTACTCGTGCCAGAACCGCCGCTCGCCGCGCTCGGTGGCGCGCTTCCACATCGGCACGATGTGCTTCTCGACGGCGCGAAACGCCTCGTCCTCCGGGATCGAGGTGTCGGTGACGCGGCGCATGCGCTGTTCGAGGATGCGCGCGTCGTCCTCCTTCCTGAAGTAGCGGTAGTCCGGGAAGTCCTTGTAGCTGCGGTGGGCGACGAGGCGGAAGAGCGATTCCTCGAGGTTGGCGCCGGTGACCGAAAGTCCGTGCACGAGCCCGGCGCGAATGGCGGGTGCCAGCGTGATCCCGAGCTGCGCCGACGACATGGCGCCGGCCACGGCCCAGAACATCGTGCCTCGGGCGTCGAGGTGGCGGCGATAGGCCAGCAGGGCGTCGCGCAAGGCGCGCGCGTTGAAGTTCTTGTAGTTGCGGAGCACGAAGGCGAAGGTCGGGAGCGAGGTGGAAGATGCCATGGCCTGCATTCTAGCGCACGGCCGCGCGACGCCAGCAGCGGCCGGCTGCTACCGTGCGCGCGGCAGCATGACGAGGATGCTCAGGCCCCGGTAGGCACCGCTCGTCACCTCGACCTCGCCGCCGAGGCTGTCGATGACGCGCTTGAAGGCGGCCAGCTCGAGGCCGGTGCGGCGCCCGAGCACCGAGGCTTCCTGGAACGGCTCGAAAAGCAGCGGGAGGCTGTCCTGCTGGATCGGTGCGCCCTCGTCCTCGACTGCGAACCAGGCGAGCTCGGAGCTGAGCGCGCCGGACCGCACCGCGACCTTGCCGCCGTCCGGCATGGCGTTGACCGCGTTCGAGACCAGGCATGCCACCGCCATCTCGACCTGGGAGCGGTCGGCGTACAGCTCGACCTCGCCGGTGCCCGGCTCGAGCACGAGCTGGATGTCGGGCCGCAGCACTGGCGAGAGGAAGACGTCGGCGCCGCTCATCATCTCGTTGAGGTCGAAGGTCTCCGGCATCGGCACCTCGTGGCCGTCGAGGATGCGGAGCTGGCGGACCAGGAGGTCGCCGCGGGCGATGTGGTCGCCGAGCTCGCGGGCGCCCACCGGGTCGCCGTGGAGCCCGGCGATCTGGATCATGAGCTCGTCGGCGTAGCCGCGCATGTGGTTGAGTAGGGCGCTCACCTCGGCGATGAAGCCCTGCACGAGGTCGGCCGCGTCGGCCCGGGGCACGGGCAGCGAGGGGCTGGGGGCGGCCTTCGAGGCCGGGCGCAGGACGCAGAGCAGGGCGGGGATGCCGTGGTGGTCGATCGGCGTCGCGGCAATTTCGAGGTCGAGGGGGGTGCCGTCGGCGCGCTTGTGGTCGGCCGGGGTGACGACGCGTGTCCCGGGCGGGACGCCGTAGAGCGCCGGCTCGAGCCCGCGCTCGAGGTCGCCGGTGAGCGTGTAGTACGGGGCGCCCGCGATCCTGTCGCGGCTCGTGCCGTACAGCTCGGCCACCGCGGCGTTGGCCTCGAGGACGGCCTCGGTGTCGGGATCCACGACCAGCATCGCGGCGGGGCTCGTCTCGAAGATCCGGCGGTAGAGCTGCTCGGAGGCGTCCCGCTGCCGCCCATCGAGAGCGGATGTGCCGGGGGGCTCGGCGTTCATGGCGTCCTCCTCACGGTCGTGGATCGGCCGCGGGATCGATCGCGGCGGTGACGTGCCGATCTCGCAGCCACCCGTTCATGTGCAGCTCCTCGTCCCGAACTCATGCTAGCACGCGGGTGCGTGGCGGCCCGATCGACCGCGCCTCACTGCGAAACGCCCTCTGGCTCTGGTATCCTTGTCGGGCCGGGCGGCTGCAGAAGAGCCCGACGTGGTGCGGTTAAGACGCCATGACCAAGTCCGTGCTTGATCCGGTGGTGCTCGAGCCGCTGACACAGCGCGAGCTCGCCCGCAAGAACCTGGAGTTCGGCAAGAAGCTGCTGGCCGGCGGCGACTCCCGCAAGGCCATGAAGTTTTTCGAGCTTTCGGCCGAACAGGAGCCGAGCGCCGAGGCGCTCATCTTGCTGGCGCGGATCGAGCTGGAGTTCCCGGGACTCCGCCCCAAGGCGCTCGAGCACCTCAAGCAGGCGGTGGCCACCGAGCCCCGCTGCACCGAGGCGTGGCTGCTGCTCGCCGAGTTCTGGGCCGCCCGGAAGGACCGCGAAAAGCAGCGGCGCTGCCTCGAGAAGATCCTCGCTTACGACCCCGACAACGCCGAGGCCCGACGCGCCCTCAACGACATGAACCTCTGGGACTGACGCCCGGGGCGGTCCCCGCGCGTCGACCGGCACGTCAAGGGAACGTGCGGGCGTCGAATGACGCCCACGGCTCGACGAGGAGGATGACGCCCGGCGCCCCTTCGCCGGGGTGGTCGGGGTGGCGGACGCGGACCGGCGGCACGGTGCGCAGCTGCTGGAACCCGCCTGCGAAGTGGCGCCACGCCAGGACCTCGGCACCTGCCGGGACCGCGTCGACGCGGCGAAACGCCAGGCCGTGCGCGCGGCCGTGCCAGCTCAGCAGGGCCGAGAGCGAAACGATGCCATAGGGATCGTCGGGGCGGGGGAAGAACGCGGCCCGGCGCGGCGACAGTCGCGCCGTGATGCGGGCCAGCGGCTCGCCGTCGCCGTGGCGGAGCACGACGAGCACGCGGCCCGGCCGCGCTCCCTGCAGGACGGCCGGGAGTTCGGCCTCGAGCTGCCGGGTGAGGACCGCGACGTCGCGCCAGGCGCCGAGTTCGGAACGGGTCGCGTGGGCATCGGCAGCGGCAAGGGCGGCGAGGGGAAGGGCAAGGCCGGCCGTCACCCAACGCCAGGGGCGCCCGGCTCTCCAGAGGTCTGCGAGCACGGCCCCCACGGCGGCCAGCACCCCGAGCCACGGCAGCGCGAGCCAGCGGCTGCTCTGCTCGGGCGAGGCGAGGGTCGGGACCCCAAACAGCAGCATCGCACCGACGAACCACAGCACGCGCGGCCGGCCGAGCCTCGCGAGACCCGCACCGAGGGCAGCGAGCAGCACGAGGGCGGCGGCGGCGCTCCAGGGCGCCTCGGCCAGGGCGGCCGGGAAGTCGAGGCCGATGATGGGATGCGTGCGCACGAGCATGGCCGCGGAGACGAGCAGCTTGGCGCCGATCGTCGCGGCGTCGGCGGCGTACAGCCCGCGGTAGGCAAAGCCGGTGATGGCGCCGTAGGCGAGCAGGTAGGCGGCGCCGAAACCGGCCCACGGCAAGGCCCGGCGGACGACGCGTCGGGCCGGCAGCCGGTGTACCAGCGCGTCGAGCCCGACCACCGCCACGGGCAGCATCACCCACGACTCGTGGCACGCCGCGGCGCCGAGCGCGAGTGCGCCAAGCGCCACCCCCCGGCGCGGGGTCATCTCGGGGCGCACCACGAGCAGCGCGCCGAGGCTGCAAGCGGTCATCGCGACGTGGCCCAAGAACGCGGTCTCGCCGACCACCAGGCCGCTGCCCAGTACGGATGCGATCCACCACGCCGCAAGGGTGGCAGCGAGCGGTCCCGGCAGCCCCACGACGCGGCGGAGCGCCGCCCACGCCAGCACGACGAGCCCGGTTCCGCCCAGCCAGTGCAGCAAGCGCAGCGGCAGGAAGCTCTCCCCTCCGGCGGCGGCCCAGAGGACGAACGGCAGGCGGGCGCCCGGCCTCCAGACGAGCTGGAACGGCTGCAGGAGGCGGGAGGGCTCCGCCGCGGTCCGGGCGCCGTCCACAGCGAACTGGTAGTCCTCGGCCACCGCACCGAGCTCCAGCACCGACGCGAGCAAGGCAGCCACCGCGACCGCGGCTGCCACGGCCGGCAGCCACTTCTGGAGACGTTCCGGAACTCTCACGACAGGGTGCGGGCTCACCGCGCACAGCATACCGTTGCTTGACCCCCAGGACGGCCCCGCCTACGCTCGGCCCCATGGTGCTGGACACCCCTCTCGGCCGGCTCGAACGGCTCGAGCTGCGGATCGTCGCGCTGCCGCTGCGGTCGCCGTTCGTGACCTCGACCGGTGAGCGGGCGAGCCGCGAGGTGCTGCTCGTGCGCCTCGACGGGGAGGGCGCGACAGGTTGGGGCGAATGTGCCGCGTTCGCCGACCCTGGCTACACCGCCGAGACCATCGACTCGGCGTGGCGCGCGATTTGCGACTGCCTGGCGCCGCCTCTCGCGCGGGCACGCTCCCTCGGCGAACTGCGGCACGCATGGTCAGCGGAGCCCGGCGAGCGAATGGCCAAGGCCGCGCTCGAGACCGCAGTGCTGGATCTGCTCGGCCGCCGTCTCGACCGCCCGCTGTGGGCGCTGCTCGGCGGCGCGCCGCGCTCGCTGCCCGCTGGTGTGGCGATCGGCCTGCAGCCGACTGCCACGGCGCTGCTCGAGGCCGTCGGGGGGGCGCTCGCCGAGGGGTACGGTCGGGTCAAGCTCAAGGTCGAGCCGGGGCGGGACGTGGCGCCGGTGCGCGCCGTGCGCGAGCGCTTCCCCGACCTCCCGCTGTGGGTGGACGCCAACGGCGCTTACCGCCTTGCCGACCTGCCGCTGCTGCGTGAGCTCGACGCGCTCGGCCTCGTCATGCTCGAGCAGCCGCTGCCGGCCGGCGATCTCGAGGGCCTGGCCGCGCTGCAGGCCGAGCTGCGCGTGCCGTTGTGCCTGGACGAGTCGATTGCGAGCCTCGAAGACCTCGAGCGGGCGGCAAGCCTCGGCGCCGGCCGCGTCCTCAACCTCAAGCCGGGGCGAGTGGGTGGCCTGCTCGCGGCGCGCGCACTGGCCGCCCGGACGCGTGAGCTCGGCTGGGACGTCTTCGTCGGCGGGACGCTCGAGTCCAGCCTCGGCCGCGCCGCCTGTTTGCACCTGCAGAGGCTCGGTGCGGTTTCCCTTCCCGGCGACCTTTCCGCCCCGGGGCGCTACCTGGCGTGCGATCTGGCGGCCGTGCCGCTGCAGCTTTGCGCAAACGGGTGCCTTTCGCTGCCCGAGGGGCCGGGCGTGGGGGTGGAGGTTCTGGCGGAGACGCTCGCAGCGTTCACTCAGTGCGCCGAGGTCGTGTGGCACCCGGCGGGGCCGTAAGCGCCGGGGCGCGACCACCGGCTCGCGCCGCTCGCTGGTACAGCTCCAGCTCGGCCTGAGCGTCGGCGGTCCACGCCTCGGCCGCCAGGCGCTTGCTCTCGCCCATGAGGGACAAGGCTTCGGCAGGCCGGCCCTCCTTGAACGCGAGGCTGGCGCGTACGGCGAACGTCTCGGCGTGGCCGCGCACCCACGTGTCGGCCGCCATGACGCGGTCGATGCACTCCCGGGCCTCCCCCGGCCTGTCCGCGTAGAGGTACGCCTGGGCCAGATTGAGCCAGGCCGCGGCTTCCATGACCCTGTCGCCGAGCGCTGCGGCCCGCTCCCCGAGGGTGCGGAATACCGCCTGCGCCTCGGGAAGCTGCCGGTGCCGCAGCGCCAGGACGCCGAGATTGTTGAGGACGATGATTTCGTTGCGCGTGTCGCCGGCCTCGCGCAAAGCGGCGAGGGCGTCGGTCCAGAGCCGCTCCGCCGCCGCGAGATCCCGCCTCCTCTCCGCGACGTTGCCGAGGTTGACGAGGGCGTGGGCACGCCGGCGCCGATTCCCGGCTTCCTCGGCCCGTGTGCGCACTTGCTCGAACAGGGTGCTCGCGCGCTCCAGCTCCCCGCGGTTGAGCGCCACCAGGCCGAGATAGTTGAGCGTGTCGATCTCGTCGGGGATGTTGCGCACCTCGCGCTGGATCGCGAGCGCCTGCTCGAACAGCGCCTGTGCCGGCTCGTAGGCGCCGCGGGTGTACTCGAGCTTCGCGAGGTGGAACAGCGCCGTGGCCTCGCCGCCGCGGCTGCCCCGCTCGCGGCCGAGGGCGAGCGCCCGCTGCAGGTACTCCTCGGCCATCTGGTACTCCGAGCGGGCGGTCCCGATCCCGCCGAGGAACATGAGGACGGAGGACGTGAGCGCCGGGTCGGCGCCGTTTCCGACCTCGGCCAGCAGCGCGCCCCCGGCTTCCAGGGCTGCCTTCCAGTCGCCGAGCTGCTCCTGGCATTCGACGAGGTGCAGCCGGGCCCACCCGAGCGTCGGGTCGAGCACGAGAGCGGCCTCGAAGAAAGGTCGGGCCTCGCGAGCGCCACGGGTCTCGAGCAGGTGCACCCCGACGCCGTAGCACTGCCGCGCGAGCGGGTCTCCGCTGCCCCCCTCGACGGGCCCCAGCCCGAGATCGCCGGCCAGCGCTCCCGCCAGCCGGTCGCCGGCCAGCGAGAGGGTGCTGGCGCGCACGGCCCGCTCGATGCGGCGGCGTGGCGAGGAGACTTCGTAGCGCAGGCGGTAGTCCTCCTCCACGCGCTCCACCGCCACGCTGACGATGAGGTCGGCACCCAACGCCGCGCGCAGCGCCACTGCGTGTTCGGCCCCCGGGGCGGCTCCGGCGGGCAGCCCCAGCGCCTTGATCGCGTCCTGGACCTGGCGCAGAGGGACGAGGTCCGACGCCAGGCGGGGCTCGAGCTGCCGCAGCACGAGGTCGCGGAGGCCAGTGGCCACCCAGTCCTGGCTCGCGAGCGCGGTGCGGTTGTCGAACGGCAACACGGCGATGCGGCCCTCGGAGCGGATCGGCTCGCGGCCGGCGGCGGTGAGGCGCCAGGTGACGCCGATGGCGGCAAGGAGCGCGAGCGCCACGCCGCCGGCCCCCGCCCACGCCAGCCGGCGCCGCCGGGCGCGCAGCGGCGCCTCCCGGACATGCCGGATGCGGGCCGCGACCTCGGCTGCAGGCGGTCGCGCGGCGGGCTCGGCGCTCTTCAGGCGCTCGATGACCTCGGTCAGCTCGGGCGCCAGGCCCTCCACGCGCGCCGTGCGGGCCTGCTGGACGTCGAGCAGGAGCTGCCCCCACGGGACGTCTTCGGGGTAGGGGCTGGTCCCGGTGAGCAGCTCGTGGAGCAGGATCCCGAGCGAGTACAGGTCGGTGCTGGTGTCCACCGGCAGCCCCCGCGCCTGCTCGGGGCTCATGTAGCGCACCGTGCCGAGGAGCGAGCCCGCTTCTGTGAGTTCGAGCGTCGAGGCGCCGGAGTCGCCGGCCAGCGGGGCGACGAGGGTGGCGGAATCGCGGGCCGGTATCGCCGGCAGGTCGGGCGTCGGGCCCTCGCCGTCGGGCGGCACACGCTCTCCGGGTGCGAGGGAGCGGGAGACGCCGAAGTCGAGGAGTTTGACCTGGCCGTCGAGGGTGAGCATGACGTTGTCGGGCTTGAGGTCGCGGTGGGCGACCTGGGCGGCGTGGGCGACCGCGAGCACGCGGGCGATACTCTCGGCGATCTCGAGGCGCTGCTCGCGCGAGAGCGAGCCCTGGCGTGCGAGCGCGCCGAGGGTCTGACCCTCGATGCGCTCGAGCACGAGAAAGTCGCAGTCCTCCCACTCGATGAGGTCGTAGATCCGGCAGATACCGGGGTGCTCCAGGCGCGAGAGGATGCGCGCCTCCCGCAGGAAGCGGCCGCGAGCCGCGCGGTCCCACCGGTGCGGGCCGCGGATTGCCTTGAGTGCGACCCGGCGCTGCAGGCGCTCGTCGAACGCCTCGTACACCTCGCCCATCCCGCCCTGCCCGAGCAGGGCGTCGATGCGCAGGTGCCCGATGCGCCGCCCGATGAGCTCCTCACTCGCCATCTGGACGTCCCGCATGTGCGGGCTTCAGTCTATCCCACAGGGGAAAGTGCGCCTCAGCTCCCGGAGGCGGGACGCAGGCGCGTCATACCGAGGGCGGCGAGCACGATGCCGACGATCACGCCGGTGATTTGCTTCCAGCCGAACCCCGGGGCCCCGCCGATGCCGATGGTGTCCGCTGCCGCGGACGCGACAAACAGCAGGATCCCCACGACCAGCAGCCCGACGCCCAGCGTCTTCTGATTCATCGGCAGCTCCTTGGCGCCCGTTGGATCACCGTGTGCGGGGCCGGGCAAAGGGTAGCGCGGTCGCCTCGCCGCGGGAACCCCCGCTCCGTCCGGGGCGGCCGGGGAGCCAGGCGGGGTTGAGGATGGGTGGGTGGGGACCGGGGGCCGCGGCCTCGGTGGGTGGGGCCAGCCGGTGCGGAAGCCTCGCGACTCTCGACCGAGGGGCGGGGGCTAGATTTCCTCCGGGGGAAACAGCTCGGGCTGGGCGCCGGGGCCGCCGGGGTCGAAGCAGCGGCGGCAGCGCGCCTCGTAGATGTCGGCGGCGCCCACGACCACCTGTTCCTGCGACGGGGAAAGCCGCTGCGTGTACGACGCGGCGGCGCCGCAGCGGGCACAGATGGCGTGCATCTTCTCGACGTCCTCGGCCACGGCCAGCAGCTCCGGCATGGGCCCGAACGCCTTGCCGCGGAAGTCCATGTCCAGCCCCGCCACGATCACGCGCTTGCCGAGGTCGGCGAGGTGGTTGCACACCCTCACGAGGTCGTCGTCGAAGAACTGCCCCTCGTCGATCCCGACGACCTCTGTCCGCGGGTCCATGCGCTCGAGAATCTCCGCGGCGCGCGCCACCCGCTCGGCTTCGAGCCGCCAGCGGGAGTGCGAGACGACCTGCGTCGCCGCGTACCTGTCGTCGATCGCCGGCTTGAAGACCTGCACTCGCTGGCGGGCGATGATGGCGCGCCGAAGGCGGCGGATGAGCTCCTCCGACTTGCCGGAGAACATGCTGCCGGTCACGACCTCGATCCAACCGCCCCAGGGCGCTCGCGGGTGCATGGGGCCTCCTGCGGGGAATCCTACCACCTGCTCCCCGCCCGGCCGGGTGGGAGGTCGGTCGGGAGTCGGGGAGGGACGTGGTGGGGGCGACGAGAGGGACCGCTGTCGTCAGACGCCGACACGGGGGCAGATGGCGGCGAGCGGGCAGCCATCGCAGGCCGGCTTGCGGGCCCTGCAGATGCGCCGGCCGTGCAGGATGAGCCGGTGCGACAGCGCCACCCAGGAACCTTCCGGGAAGAGCGCCATGAGATCGCGCTCGATCCTCTCGGGGTCCTGCTCGCGGGTCAACCCCATCCGCCGCGCAAGCCTCGACACGTGGGTGTCGACGACGACGCCGGTGGCAAGCCCCCACGCCGTGCCGAGCACCACGTTCGCAGTCTTGCGGCCGACCCCGGGGAGGGCGGTGAGGGCCTCCATTTCGGCGGGGATCTGGCCGCCGTGGCGTTCGACGACCGCCCGCGCCATGCCGAGCAGCGACTTCGCCTTGTTGCGGTAAGAGCCGGTGCTCCTGATGAGTTCCTCGAGTTCGGTCTGGTCGGCTCCGGCCAGCGCGGCGGCGTCCGGGAAGCGGGCGAACAGCGCCGGCGTCACCATGTTGACGCGCACGTCGGTGCACTGGGCGGACAGGATCGTGGCCACCAGCAACTCGTACGGAGAGCGGTGGCGAAGCTCGCAGGCAGCGTCGGGGTAAGCGGCGGCGAGCGCCGCGCCAATCGCGGCGGCGTGGGCTCGCAGATCCAGCGTATGGCTTCCGGTCATGGGCGGTTTTCTTCCTGCTGCGGGGTCAGGATGCGGTGCGGCTCGGGGCTCGCGAGGCCACCCGAGATCACCATGCGCGCTGCCTCCTCGACGGTCAGCGAGGTGGAGCGCACCTTTTCGATCGGGATCAGCATGTAAAAGCCAGTGGTGGGGTTGGGCGTGGTCGGCATGAACACCGTGGCGTACCGGCGCACCCCCTCGTCGCTCGCGGTCTCGATTTCCCCGGTGAGAAAAGCCACCACGTACACGTCCTCGATCGGGAACGGCACCAGCACCACGCGGCGAAAGCTCTTTGTGCGGTCGGCCGAGAAAGCCCGCGTGATCTCGCGGGCGCCGAGGTAAATCGGCCGCACCAGCGGGACCCGCGCGAGGATGCGCTCGCCGAGCTTGAGGAGCCGGCGCCCGAGCACGTTGTGGCCGAGAATGCCGAGGGCGAAGATGAGGAGCACCGCCAGCGCCGCGCCGGCGCCGGGGATGGGCTCGCCGAACAGGTGCTTCGTGATCGGGTACGACCAGGAATCGAGCAGGCCAAAGATGAACTTCCCGAAAAAGATGGAGACCACGAGCGGGAAGGCGATGAGGGCGCCGGTGACGAAGCGGCTGCGCAGGAAGCCGACCACTCCGAGGCGGGCGTCGGGCGCGACGTGCGCCATCGGCAGGAAGTGAGAGTCGTCGAGCGGGTCGCGCCTGTCACGCATCGGGCGGCAAGTGTAGCTCAGGCTCGCCGGCGCCCTCGAGGATCACCACGGCCACGGCGAGCCCGCCGTCGTGAGTGATCGAGAGGTGCAGGCAGCCGGCGCCGAGCCGCGCGGCGCGGGCAGCGGCGGCGCGCACGAGGCGCAGGCCGGGCTGTCCGCAGGGCTCGCGCACGACCACGACGTCCCGCCACCCCACCCCGTCGCCCCACCCCGTGCCGAGCGCCTTGAACGTCGCTTCCTTGGCGGCGAGCAGGCCGGCCACGTGCTGCGGATCGCGGGGGCGGCGCGCCTCCCCGGGCTCGAAGCACCGTCCCAGCAGGCGCTCCCCGTGGCGTTCGAGCAGGCGCGCGACCCGCTCGACCTCGACCGCATCGATGCCGAGACCGACGATCACTGCTTCCTCAAGGCGCTGTCCAGCCACACGAACGCCACCGCGAAGTGAAGCACGCCGAAGCCGCCGAAGGCGCCGCGCACCGCCGGATGGGCGAGCAGCGCCGCCAGCCACAGCGGCACGCCCGGCAACAGGCGGCCGGCCCAGAACTCGCTCCAGGGGGCGAGGATGAAAAACCACCCGGCTCCCGTGAGGTAGATGGCGGCGCCGAGCCCCGCCACGATCCGCATCGCCCGCCCCATGCCGGCGCATTGTACTGCCCCGGCCGCCGCCGCGCTTGCGCGGGGCGGGGTACCGCGTCTAGAATCATCCTGTCTTGCGGACAATCCATTGTCGTGGCCAGGAGCGCGCGCCGGGCGGCTCGGCTTCGCCAGAGCTGAAAGAGGAAGGAGGAACACAATGGCAAGAGCGAAGGTCATCGTGGGCGTGAAGTACAGCGAGGGCAAACGCATCGTCGTCTGCATCCCGGACGGCGCGCGGACCTCCATCGACCCGCTACAGGGTCCCGGGACCATCGAGTGGGAGTTCCACCCCTCAATCCCCGCGGAGGTGGACGGCGCCAACATCATCGTCCTCCAGGAACAGCCGAAGACCTACCCGACGCAGCAACCGATCCCCCCCGAGCTGCTCATCACGGACCTCGGGCCGATCCATCGTGACCAGTCGTCACCGGCGCGCGTGAAGCCGCTGTACACCGTCCAGAATCCCGGCAGGCGGGGGTATTTCTTCTACAAAATCCGACTGCTGTCGAAGGGTGCGATCTGGGCGGAGTCCGACCCGGGAGGTGCGAACGACGAACCGCTTGAACCAATACTGCCCTGGCCACCGAATTATCCGTAGTTGGGGAGGTTCGCCCGTCGCCGACGTCCGGTGGCCGCGCCGGGCGTCGGCGCCGAGGCGGTCAATGCGCTCGGTCCTCCGACACGTACGGCGATTTCCGAGTTGGCCGTCACGCCCGTGACTGAGACGGTCGCCTGCTGCAGGCGGTCGACGAGACGCGGGCGTGCGTCCGGCGAATACGCCGTCGTGGGCGGGCAGGGACCTGGCGGTCTCCGCGCCCTCGCTACGGCTCGCGGGACGTCAGGCGCGCAAACTCCGGGTCCGTGCGCAGCCGGTTGAACTCCGGCGTCTGGAACCACACGACCGGCGCGTGCAGCTCGAGCGCGCGCCTCGTCCACGCGAGCGCCGAGACGCGTTCGCCGGTCACGGCCGCAACGAGCGCGGCGGTGAAGACGGTCTCGGGGTGGTCCGGGCTGGCCTTGAGCATGGCGTCGACTGCGGTTGCGGCTTCGGTCGGCCGTCCGAGCTGTGCCAGGCACACGGCCTGAGTCGCGAGGGCGGTGCGGGGCGCGACGCTGCGGGCGAGCAGCGGCTGGATCGCCGCCAGGGCCTGCTGGTAGAGCACCCGAGCCGCGTGGGTGTCGCCCTGGGCCATGCGGACGTCGGCAAGGTTGCGGGTGGCAAGATAGCCGCGGGTATCGATCGCTCGGGCGCGTTCGAAGGCGTCCGCCGCCTGCGCGAGCTTGCCCTGGCAGAAAAGGCAGAAACCCAGGTTGTTCAGGCCGTCCGAGGTGGGCCTCTTCGAGTTGAGTTCGGTATACAGCCGCTCGGCCTCGACCACGTTGCCCGCATACATCTCGATGCGCGCAGCAACCGCATTCACGCGGTCGTCCAGGCCGAGCAGCGAGCGGAGTTTCGCAAGCGCGGCTCTCGCGCCGGGATGGTCGCCGCGGTCCGAACGGGCGAGGGCGAGGCTCGCGAAGGAGCTGGACGAGGGATACAGCTGCGTCGATCGCGCCAACGCCGCTTCGGCTTCTTCGGCCAGCCCGGCCCTGGAGAGGGCCTCGCCGAGGCGCTGCCATGCCTGCGGGTTGCCCGGTACCTGTCGGACCAGCTCGCGCGCCACAGCGAGCCCTCCGCTGGTGTCGCCGACGGCCACTCGCAGCTGGCTTTCGATCAGGCCAATCACCATTGGCGAGGCCCCGTGGGCGAGCGCGCGGTCGCGCTTCGACTCGAACGCGGTCCGGTCCTCGGGCTGGAGGGTGAGCGCGCAGCGGTACCCCTGGTAGGAGACGAGAAGCTCCCACGCCTCGGCGAAGCCGGGGCTGTCCTCGATCGCGCTCTCGAGAAGCGCGATTTCGTCGTTCAGGCCCGGCGAAAACGTGCCGTTCTGATGCCTCTGAACCACGTCGAGGTACGTCTTCACGGCTGCGGGGCTGGCCTTCGAGAACCTCGCCTGCGCCGATCGGTAGGCCTTGCGGTAGGCGCCCGAAAGAAGCTCGCCGACGAGCTCGCGCACCACCGCCGGCTCCCAGGTCGAGGCCTGGAGCCGCTGCGTCCAGACGACGCGCCGGTCACGCGCCCGCCGCCGGGCAAGCTCGATGACGGGGCCGGTCGAGCCGGTGACGCGAGAGAGCTTGATCTCCACGGTCTCCTGCACGGCGAGCCGGCGGGCGATCTCCACGTCACCGACGCCCTTGGTACGCAGGGCTCGCACCTCCCGTCCGTTCACCATCACGAGGTCGGGCAACGTGGCAAGCGACGTCGTGATCGTGACGTCGACAGCCAGAGCGGCCAGGCGCGCCTCCTCGCTGTCCCTGGGTGCCTCCACTGGCATGACGGCGACAGCCAGCGGACGCCGCAACGCGAGCAGCCGCCAGGCAGCCACTCCGACAAGGACGGCCGCCAGCGTGATCGCCGCCCCGATGGTGACGAGCCTCCGGCGCCGTGGAGCGGGCACTGCCCCGTGTCGCTCGACGAGTGTGGCCTGGTGGCTCAAGGCGTCGAGCGCGCGAAGGGCGGCGGCGGCCTGCCGGGCGCTCTCGAACGGCGGCTCGTAGCCCACGCGGAGGCACCGCGAGATGACCGAGGCCAGCGGGCCAGCCAGCTCGCCACAGGTCGGGGCGAGCAGGGCGGCCGTCGGGTGGGGCGTGGGTGTCCCGCCGGGCCGCGCGCCGGTGGCTGCCAGCAGGACCTCACCGAGCCCTCGCAGGTCGGAGGCGGGCCCTGCCTGGCCGGCCGACGCGGGCGTGGTCCCGGGCGGTGTCGTCGACTCCGAGCCCTGCCAGAACGGTGCGCACCCGCCACCCAGCTTGACGTGGCCCTCGGAGGTGACGAGCACGTTGGCGGGGCGCAGGTCGCCATGCCGTACGGCGTGCTGGTGGAGGACGGCCAGCGTCTCGGCCAGTTCGGCGCCGAGCCGTGCCACCTCGCACCCGGCGAGCGGCTGGCGAGCGGCCAGCCCGTCCACCGGCTCGCCCTCGACCCACTCGCTGACGACCCAGTCGCAGCCGTGCTGATGCAGGATGTCGAGGACGTGGACGAGCCCCGGGTGGGTGATGCCGGACAACGCCTGGACGTCCCGCCGCCACACTTCCCGCTCTTCGGGGTCGACACCTTCGAGCGGGACCCGGGCGACGAGCACCGGGCGGTCAAGCTGCTCGTCCCAGCCGGAGTAGGACTCCCACGTTGCGTGTTCCGCCAGGAGACGATCGAGCCGGTATCTGCCGATGCGATCGGGCTGCATCCGCGCCATTCTACCGGCGTCCACCGCCCCGTGGCAGTGGTCCGCGGTGGGAGAAGTGCCCGAAACTCGGCGTCGTCGGCCATCATCGCGAACTCCGGGCGTGTGGACCGGCTGGCCGGCACGCAGGCCTTCTCCCTCACGCGCCCAGGGGTGGTCCACCGCACGGGCTTTCACTTGGCGATTCCCCCTTCAAGCAACCGCGCTTCCGGGGTACTTGACAAGGTGGACAGAAAGAGAGACATAAGTCCAGTCCGACAACACCCGGCGCGTCCGGACAAGAAGGACAGAAATGGTGTTTTCGAGGAGATGCGTGGTGACTGTTGCGGTGATCGGCGTGGCGCTTGTGCTTGCCAGTGGAGTGGCGTTCGCCCAATTCGACCCGATCGACAATCCGGAATACCCCCCTGATCCGTTTGGTCCGGGAGGCGGCGGACACAGTGAACCCTGGTCGTGGCAGCAAGTGTGCGGCACGCTCAGTATCGGCTGCCTGATCGACCACCAATGGGTGACCTTCAGTTGCGAGCAGTGCCAGTGGTACTACTGTGGTGTACCAGTTGGCCCGCCAACTCCATGCTCGCTCAACTGCCCATGATTGCACAGGCCGTTCTCGGGGCGATGCTGCTCGCGGCCGTGCCTGCCGAGGTCATCGTGCCCATCCCCTGCGACGAGAGTCTGTGGGCTGGGCAGCGGTGGACCCGCGAGATCACGCTGGTCGGAAGACTCGCAACGGGGGAGACGACACTGCTGCGCCTCGGCGACGGCGTGGCCGGCATCCGCAGAGGTTGGGCCATGGTCGGCGAACGGTCGTTTGCACCGCTTCCGTTTGAGCCGGCTGTCTTCGCCTGCGACCCGCAGGCTCCACGGTTGGCCATCGCGGCGGTACCGTCGGGCATGCGAGACGGCCTCGGCAGCCGGGTCGCCGTGTGGCAGGAGGGCACGTGGAAGACCCGCCCGGAGCCCAGGGCGAAGATTACCGCGCTGTTCTGGCAAGGTGCCACCCTGCACGCGGCCGTGACGACGTGCACCAGCCGGAGGTGCTCGAACACGACCAGTCTGAGCGAGCTGAAGGACCTGCCGAAGGAGCTCGTGGTCTGGAAGGCGCTCGACCCCGGAGCCCGGGCGTGGCGGAACGTGCTTTCGCTCCCGGTGCCGCAGCCGTGGCGCGAGGAGCTCGGGCGCCGCTACGCTCGCGGCAAGTGGGACTTCGATATCGGCCTCTGGCAGCAGGCCATTCGAGAGCTCACCGCCGGCTTTCTCCTGCCGACACCATCGGGCCGTTTCTGGTTCGTAGGCAAGGGGCTGGGGCCCGTGCAGCTCCGCGATGCCACGGGCCGGCTCGAGACCGAAGTCGCCATCCCCGAGCTCGTGCCCCAGTCTCGATCCGCCCGGCAGGAGCTTGGCTCGGGCACCGTGAACCTCCCGGCGGCGGCGATCCTGGCGGCTGCCCCGCTGGGCGAGGATCTTCTCGTCCTCGCCTGGCTCGACGGGGGGCTGGGGGTCGTCCAGATCGATGCACGGGGCAAGGCGACCGTGCGGCTGCTCCCTGAGGGTTCCACGATTCGATATCTCTCGGTAGAGGAAGGCCGAGTCCATGTGTACCGGCCGTGCGGTGTGCTTCCGATCGAGCCGTCGACTGGCAAGTAGCAGACGCTGTTCTGGAGGTTCCAATGCTGGCCTCATGTGCTCTTCTCTTCGCCGTTGCCGCCTCCGCCCAGATCCCGGAGGTCAGAGTGCACCCCGTGCCTGCCGAGCTTGCCGCCGCGATCCCGAAAGATGCCTTCCACTTGTTCAGCGGGTCCGGGAGAACGCTTGCCTGGCTGGCGCCTGCCGGCACCGAGGTGGTCCTGTGGCGGAGCGGCAAGCTCGAGGTCCTCGCCCTGCCACCTCCGCCCCCGACGGTCGGTGCAGCCAGGATGGCGGTCTGGGACGACCGGCACGACCGGCTGGCCGTGCTCGCGGGAGCGGAGGGAAGCCAGCCGGCGGTGTGGCTCGCCGACGATCGCCGGTGGCAATCAACGCCCGAGCTGCCCGACATCCCCGGGCTGATCTGTGCCGTGCGCGGGCGCGTGCTGGTGGGGACGCTGCCGACCCCGAAGGGGTTCTCATCCCCACCTCCCGGAAAGAAGGAGGAGGGGGAGGTGAAGCAGGAAGCCGAGGTCTGGCTGGAGCTCGTCTCTTCCACCAGCACATCGTGGACGCCTTTCGTGACCTCTGGGCTGTCGAACGTCATGGCTGAGGAGGCCGAGGCACGCCGCAAGTCCAGCAAGAAGCCGGTCGATCGGTTCTCCACGGCGACCGAGACTGCGAGCTGGTCTGCATCCATCCTGGTGCCTCGCAGCGATGGACGGTACTGGCTGGTCAACCGCTACGCGGGGGATCTGGCGGTGCTGTCGACCTCGGGAGCGGTGCAGTGGGAGGGGCGTCTCGAAGACGTCAGGCCGGCGGGCTGGAGCGACGACCAGAAGAAGAGGATTCTCGACTCGATCGGGAAGACCACCGGACAGCGTCCCGAGGCGATGGCGTTTTCGAGCTACCGGCCGGTGGTATTTGCCGCCGCGTCGGTGGAGGACCACCTGCTGGTGCTGGCCGACACCCCGCCCGGGCGGCGGCTCTTCGTGGTCTCGGCGTATGACCAGGCTGTGAGCGTGTTTCGAGTGCCTTCACCGTACTGGATCCTCGGCGCCACGGAGGACGGGGTCATTGTCGTTGGCCCGAGGTGGGAGATGCTGGACTGGGAGGAGCTGCGCCCTGCGATCGGCCCGCCGGACGAGGAGGCCGACGCCGGCGCAGCCTTCCCGCCAGGCGCTCCAGCCCCGGGATGCGGGACGTCACCACAGCCGCCAGGCGCCTGAGACCGCGCCTGTCGCCAGCGTGCGGGTGTTGGTCAGCGCTTCTCTTTTACCGGTGTGGCGACCCAACGCGCCGGGCGCGACCGCGAGGCGAGAGCAGGCCAGTCGTGGCGCGCGGTTCCCGGACGGTGGACCCGTGCTGGACCGCTCCCGATACCGGCCGGTGTGACGTTCCGTGCTCGCCTCGTCGCGACGATTCGGGCGGCCCGCCCGGTGTTGGAGAGCCCAGGTGTGAGGGTGGTCGGCTCCCGGGTTCCCGCTCTGCTCGAAAGCCGCGCGGCTGCAACCCTCGTCGTGTCGCAGGGTCTCGACGTGGGGGTCCCTGTCGACCGCCACGGCGAGGTCAAGCGCAGGCTCGGCGACCTGCGCTCGCTCGAACCATCTGCCGAGGAGCCCTCGGTGTGTACGCCACTCTCGGTTCGGCGCGCCGAACGGCCGTCCGCCTGAGCGCCGAGGTGCTCGCGGCGCAGTGCCTGGCTCTGGTCCCGTTCGACATCCAGCTCGGTCCGCGCGGGGCTGTCAGCGGGGCAGGAGGGCGCGAAAGCCGGGGTCCTCGCGGAGCGCGGCGAACTCCGGACCGGTGAGCCACTCGCGCGGGGCGCCGAGCTCGACCGCGCGGCGCGACCAGGCCAGCCCGGCGGCGCGGTCCCCGGCCAGGGCGTAGACCCTGGCAGCGTCGAGCTGCAGCGCCGCGCTCTCGGGCAGCATCCGCAACGCCTCGTGCAGCTCGAGGATCGCGTCGGAGGGGCGCCCGAGGTAGGCGAGGGCGAGGGCGTGCATCCGCCGCAGGCGGGGGCTCTGAGGCCGGCCGGCGAGATATCGCTCACTCAGTGCCAGCGCCTCGGCGAAGGTCGTGGCCGCGGAGGCGGACTGTGCGGACCAGAGCCTGGCCGTACCCAGCCAGAGCAGGGGCTCCGGGTCGTCCGGCCGCGCCGCCGCCACTCCGGTGAAGGTCTCGACGGCGCGGTCCGGCGTCCCGAGCAGGAGCTGGCAGCGGCCGGCAGCCATGGCCGCGGCCGGCAGGCCCTGCGCTCGCACCGCCTCGATGGCGCGGCATCCTTCGAGCAGTTTGCCTGCCGCAACCGCGCCTTCGGCCAGAACCAGCCGCAGCCCCGCCATGGCCTCGGGCGGAGAGGAGGTCTCGGGCGCCAGGACCGCAGTGTCGAGCTCGGCGAGCGCGGCCCGGACCGGCCACGCCGGGCGGAGCGAGAGGCTGCGGGCCAGGGCCTGCCTGGCCTCGCCAAGCCTCCCGGCGGCGTGCAGGGCGCGGCCGAGGGTCGCCCAGCAACCGGCGTCGCCCGGCCTGGCCTCCGTGCACTGGCGGGCGAGCCGGAGCGCGTCCTCGATCTCTCCGAGGTCGAGGAGCGCATCGACGGCTTGAGGGCCAGCGCCCGGCCCCCCGCCCGACGAGCGGAGCAGTGAGCGGGCCCGTTCACCGGCGCCGGCCACGCGGTCGAGGCGATGCCGCCTGGCGTTCACCGCCGCGAGCGCGCGGGCGGCGGGAGGCCACGGCGAGGCCGCCACCGCAGCCTCGAGCTCGGCGGTCTCCTCGTCGAGGGTGAACGAGCCCCCGGCGAGCAGGCGGGTGCGCGCACGCAGGTAGGGCGCGAGGACGTGGATGGGCGGCGGCTGCGGGGCCGGTCGGGAGGCCAGGCCAGCCTGCGTCAGGCAGGCGTGGACGGCCTTGACGGCCTCGGCGTGCACGCCGGCGAGGTCCTCGCGGTCGACCTCCGCCTGCGCGCTCGCCCTGACCCGCCCCGAAGCACCGTCGACGAGCGAGACGGCGAGCTGATCGGGAAGCGGGCGCGCACCCGGCGTCAGGCTGTAGTCGACCACCCACGCGGCGCCCAGGAGGGTGGCGATCTCGGTGACCCGCAGTGTCCCGAAGGCGAGGCCTTCCACCTCCGCGGGATCCACCAGACTGACACCGGGCTCTTCCGCGAGCACGGCGAGGATGGCCTCGGTGAGGGCGGTACGGGGAAACGTCCCGGCGGCGCTCGCGAGGGAGCTGTCGGCCGGGAGCACGACGACGGCCGGCAGCCGACGCGCCCCGAGCCAGCCGGCGGTCAGCGCGACGACGAGGGCCGCCGCCAGCGCCGCGACCGCAAGCCCGGCGCGCAGCAGCCAGCGTCTGACGCGCGGAGGCCGGTGGAACCAGGTCGGGGGGCGCAGGTGCGTGGTGGTCCGGGTCGACCTCGAGGCCAGGTTCGCGAGGCGCAGCGCGACTTCCGATGCGCGCTGGAATCGCCGGTCCGGGTTCACCTCGAGACAGCGCTCGATGATCGCCGCCAGGTCCTCGGGGAGCCCGGGCGCCACCTCGGCAAGACGCGGCCGCTCGCCCCGCGCCACCTTGAGCATGACTTCCATCGGTGTGGAGCCGTCGAAGGCCGGTTTGCCGACCGCCATTTCCCACAGCAGCGAGCCGAGCGAGAAGATGTCGGAGCGGGCATCCACCCGCTTGCCGAGCGCCTGCTCCGGGGACATCGCGCGCGAGGTCCCGACCACGAGCCCGTCGGCGGTGAGCGAGTCGCTCTGCGGGCCGGCGGGAGCCTTCCACTTGACGAGGCCGAAGTCGAGGACCTTGACGTGGCCGTCAGCGGTCAGCATGACGTTTTCGGCCTTGACGTCGCGGTGCACGATCCCTTCGCGGTGGGCGGCGGCCAGCGCTTCGGCGACCGCTGCCCCGATGCGAGCCACCTCGGGGGGGGCGAGCGGACCGTCGTTCACGATCTCGGCCACCGAGCGGCCGTTGATCATCTCCATCGCCAGCCAGTCCTCGCCGTCGAAGTGCTCGAGCCCGTAGACCCGGGCGATGGCGGGGTGGGAAAGACGCGCGGTGGCGAGCGCCTCACGGCGCAGGCGCGCGCGCCCCACCTCGGTGCTCTGGTGGGCGAGCAGGCCCTTGAGGGCCACGCGGCGGCCGAGCTGATCGTCGAACGCCTCGTACACCTTCCCCATCCCCCCGCTGCCGAGGAGCCGCACGAGCCGGTACCGGCCGATCCGCCGCTGCTCCATGACCCCCGGCGATTGTAGCCGTGCCGGCGGCGCCAGCGTCACCCCTGCCGTATCGCGCGCAGGGCGCAGCGCGAGCGCTCGGCGGCCGTTGCGCGGTCCGGCAGCGGCAAGGCCGCCAGGGCGTCGAGCTCGCGCCCGCGCCCCTCGGCGAGCGAGGCGACCACCTGGCGGTACTCGGCCTCGGCGCGCTGGAGGTTGCCGGAGTGCCTGAGGGCGTCGGCGAGCAGCAAGCGGGCCTGAAAGGACTCGGGCGCGAGGTAGAGCGCGGCGCGGTACGAGGCGATGGCGCGGTCGGGACGGCCCGCGAGGTCGTGGAGCAGCCCTTCGAGGGTGTGGGCCGCGGCGTCGGCGGGGTCGGCACGCAGCGCCTCGGCGAGCGCCTCCCCGGCGGCCTCGACCTGATTCGCCGCCAGCCGGCGCGCCGCCTCCTCGACCCGCTCCCGCGTTCCCGCGGCCGGGCGCTCCGCCGGGGAGGCCAGCACGACGGGCCCACGCCGTGCGCGGTTTCGGGGCGGGTGCTCCCGGGCTGGGCGAGGAGCACCTGACGTCGGCAGGCGGTCGGCTCCCCTCGTTTCCCGCAAGGCGCGGGCCGCCGGGTGCGGGCCGCGGGCGGTGAGGGGGTCCCTTCTCCGGTAGCAAAAGCACTCCCCCAGGTCTTCCGGCTCCAGCTCGTCCGAAAGCTGCCAGAGGGTCTCGGAGGGGCCGACGAACAGCACGCCCTCCGGCGCGAGAACGCGGGTGACCGCGGCGACGACGCGGCGCTGGGACTCGGCCCGGAAGTAGATGAGCACGTTGCGGAGGAACACCACGTCGAACGGCTGGTGGGGCACCCGCAACGGCTCTGCGACGAGGTTCACGACGTGGTACTCGATGCGGCGGCGGAGCGCCGGGGCGAGCTCGAACCCGGCTTCCCGGCGCGAGAAGTGGCGCTCGAGCAGCACCTGGGGAACCTGGGCAACGGCGCGCTCCGAAAAGAGTCCGGAACGGGCCGCGGCGAGCGCGTGCTCGTCCACGTCCGTGCCGACCACGAGCCAGTCCCGGTTGACCAGAGCCGGTGTTTCGGCGAGCACGATGGCGAGCGTCGCCGGTTCCTCTCCGCGCGCGCACCCGGCGGACCACACCCGCAGCCCGCGGCCTTGGCCGCTGCGAGCTGCGAGCCGGGGAAGCACCACCTCGCCGAGACGCGAGAACTGCTGGGGAGTGCGGAAGCAGTACGACTCCTTGACGGTGACGTGAGGCAGCAACGCCGCCCATTCTCCGGGCAGTCTGCCCGCCTCGAGCGCCCGCACGTACGCCGCGAGGTCCGCGCAGCCGGTGGCGGCAGCCCGCTGCGCCGCAGTCTCGGCGAGGAACGGGAAGTGACCGGGCGGCACGACGTTGCCGCTCGCGGTCTCGATCAGCCGCGCCAGCGTGCCGAGCACCGCCTCGCTGTCGGTCATGGACGGACGCAGTTGCGGCCGGTCGCCTTGGCCTGGTAGAGGCGATTGTCGGCAAGCGAGACGAGAGCGTCGGCCTGGGCGGGCGCCGGCACCTCGTGCCGGGAGGCCACGCCGAACGAGGCGGTGATGGTCAGGTCGTCGCCTGCCGGGAGGGGGATCCGCCGCTGCGCCACGGCGGACCGCAGCCGCTCTGCGACCTGGCGCGCCGCCTCCAGGTCGCTGTCCCCGAGCACCACCAGGAACTCCTCGCCGCCGTAGCGCCCGATGACATCCGAGGTGCGCAGGGTGGTGCGAAACGAGGTCGCGACCGCGCGCAGCACGGCGTCGCCGGCGAGGTGCCCCCAGGTGTCGTTGACCCTCTTGAAGTGGTCGAGGTCGCACAGGATCACCGACAACGGCCGATCGAAGCGGATCGAGCGCGAGAGCTCCTCGCGCAGACGGTCGTGGACGGCGCGGTGATTGAGCAGCCGGGTGAGGCCGTCGTGGCTCGACAGCTCCTGCAGTTTCTGGTTCAACCTGGCGTTGTCGAGGACCACCGCGAGGTGCGGCAGGAGGCCGTGCACGAGGTGCCGGGAGGCGACCTCGAACTGCTGCGGATTGCGCGGCAGCACGGCCAGCATGCCGGAGGTGGAGGTGAGGGGCAGCGGCATGAACTCGAGATCGGGGAGGTCGAGGTCACCCTCGGCTTCCCGCGGACCCGTGACCTGGGCGTCGACGACGGCACCGGGGTTGACCGGAATCGAACCGAGCACGGCGCTGGCCGCCCGCTCGACCACCTTGAGCGGCAGCGGCTGGGAGAGCCGGAGGTGGAGGTGGACCGTTTCCGGCTCGGAGAGCCCGACCGCGAGCAGCGGCGCGTCCGCGACCTCGGCGATCGTGCCCAGGCACCGCTCGCACGCCTCGTGCAGCTCGCCCACCCCCATGCCGTGCTCGAGGATGGTGTTGGCGAGGGTGACGGCGAGGAGGTTGGCATCGAGCTGGCGAGCGACGCGAGCCAAGACCTCCATGGGGCCGCTGGGGGGCGGGCCTGCCGGCTGGATGGCGGCGTCGGCCCGGGCCACGAGGCGGCGCACCGTCTCGACGAGTTCGCCCGACTCGTAGTCCTTGGTCAGGTACGCGTCGGCGCCGGTGTGCAGGCCCCAGAAGCGCGACGGCGCTTCGCCGTGGGAGGTCAGGATCACGACCGGCAGGTGGCGCGACGCCGGGTCGCTCTTGAGCAGCCGCAGGAGCTGGTAGCCGTCCATGACCGGCATCTCGAGGTCCGTCACCACGGCGGCGGGACGCTCGTGGAGCGCCATGACGGCCCCCTCGGCCCCGTCGCGGGCCGTGATCACCTCGAACCCGGCTCGCTCGAGCGTGCGCACGATGAGCGTGCGGGTGAAATCCGAGTCGTCGACCACCAGGATTCGGGGGGTCACGGGCAGTCTCCCTGCCAGCAGCGCGCCAGCAGCCGCCCGAGCTCGTGCGGCGGGCGGGCGATGGTGGCGGCTTCGAGGTCGAGCGCCGCCTTCGGCATGCCGAACACCACCGAGCTGGACTCGTCCTGGACCATCGTCAGCCCTCCGGCGCGGCGCAGAGCGGCGAGCCCCTCGGCTCCGTCGCGTCCCATCCCCGACAGCAGCACACCGGCCGTCTGGCGGGGGCTCGCGGCGGCGCACGAAAAGAAGAGTTCGTCGACCGACGGCCTGTGCCCCCCACGGGGCAGCGTGGCGGCGTCCAGGCACAGCCTGCCCTCGCCGTCCAGCCGCAAGTGGACACCTGAGGGCGAGATGCGCACGGTACCCGGCCCGGCCGGCTCGCCGTCCCGCGCCAGCGCGACGTCGCGCTGCAGGTCCTTGGCCAGCCAGTCTGCGAAACCTTCCTCGAACCCCGGGGCGATGTGCTGGACGACGAGGATCGCCACCGGCGGGTCGGGGGGCAGCGAGGAAAGCAGCTCGTGCACGGCTTGGGGCCCGCCGGTCGAGGCGCCGATCGCGACGTAGCGCAACCCCCGGCGCAGCGCCCCGCCGGGTGGCGGCGCGAAGCCGGCGGCCGGGGCGGCGGTGTGGCGTGCTCGCGCCCCCGCCACGGTGCGGATGGTCTGCGGCAGGACCTCCGAGAGCCGATCCCAGCCTGCCGGATCCTCCGGCTTGGCGAGCACCTCGACGGCACCCCGCCGCACCGCCTCGAACGCGGTGTGGAGCTCGGCGCGGTTGACTCGCGAGCTGACCACCACGATCGGTGTCGGGCACACCGCCATGATCCGCTCGGTGGCCGCGAAGCCGTCGAGGATAGGCATCTCGACGTCCATGAGCACGACGTCGGGCCGCAGTGCCATCACCCGCTCGACCGCCTGAGCCCCGTCGGCCGCCTCCCCGGCCACGGCGAGGTCGGGGGTGCGAGCGAGAACCCGCCGGAGCACGGCGCGGACCGTCGCCGAGTCGTCGACCACCAGCACGCGAAGGGGCGGTGGCCCGGTCATGGCCGCCCCGCGAGCCGGCGCACCGTGCTCGAGAGTTCGGTGGCGTCCAGTCCCTGCTTGGTGATGTACGCGTCCGCGCCAGCCTCGAGGCCGCGCAGCCGATCCTCGGGGCGGTCGCGCGTCGAGACCACTACGACTGGCGTCTGGGCGAGGTGCGGCATGGTGCGGATGTGTCTCGTCAGCTCGAAGCCATCCATGCCCGGCATCTCGATGTCGGTGACGAGGCAGTCGAAGGTGCGCTCGCCGAGCTGGGCCAGCGCCTCGGCGGCGTCGCCCGCCAGCGCCACCTCGAACCCCGCATCCTCGAGCAGACGGCGCTCCATCTCGCGCGTCACCAGGGAGTCGTCGACGAGCAACACGCGCAGGCGCCGCGGCGCCGGCCGCACCGGCGCGGCGGCCGGGTGTAGCGGCCGCTCGCGCGGCGCCATGGCGCGGGTCGAGAGCACGCCCACCGGCTGGCCGGAAGCGAGCAGCGCGACGCCTTCCAGCAACGGACCCACACCCGCCGCCCGCGCGGGCGGGCGCACGAGCACCTCCTCGCCACCCTCGACCGCGTCCACGGCCACGCGCACCGGCTGGCCGTGCATCTCGCCTTGCAGGAGGAGCTGGGTGGGCGCCGGCTCCTCGCCGAGGGCCTTCGCCAGGGGGAAAAACGGCACCAGGGCGCCGTGCAGGGCGGCGAAGCACTGTCCGTCGCGCTCCACGATCGCCGGCCGCTCGATCCGGTCGAGCCGTTGCACGGCGGCGGCCGGCACGGCGAGGCGGAGGCCGCCCACCCGCACCAGCAGCACCTCTTCGCCGCGCCGCGAGACCGGCACCTCGATCGTCACGGTGGTGCCGGCGCCTGGCTGGGACGCGATGGTGGCGCCGCCGCCCGCCCGCTCGGCCACCGCCGCCACTGCATCGAGACCCACCCCGCGGCCCGACACTTCGGACACCTCCCGGCGCGTCGAGAGCCCCGGCAGGAACACGAGGCGCAGCACCTCGTCGCGGCTCATCGCGGCCAGTTGCGAGGCGTCCACGACCCCGGCGGCCAGCGCCGCCTCCCCGACCTTCACCGGGTCGATCCCGGCTCCGTCGTCGGAGATCGAGAGGCAGACCAGCCGGCCCGCCGGCCGCGCTTCGATGCGCACCCTCCCGGTCCGCGGCTTGCCGGCGCGCTCGCGTGCAGCGGGATCCTCGATGCCGTGGTCCACCGCGTTGCGCACGAGGTGGAGCAGCGCCTCCTCCAGCTCTCCCGTGATCCGGCGGTCGAGGTGGGTGTCCTCGCCGCCCAGCGTGACCTCGATGTCCCGCCCGAGGGAACGAGCCAGCTCGCGAGCGTGGCGGGCGAGCGCCTGCAGCACCGGCCGGAGCGGCTGGACCTGCATCCCGAGCAGCTTCTCGAGCTGCGCATCGGCGTTGCGGAGCTGGCGCTGGATGGCACGCTCCAGCTCCACCGTCTGGCGGCGCAGCGTGGTCGCCAGCACCGCCAGCACCTGGCGGGGCTGGGGCTCGTACACGCCCTGCTCCGCGAGGCGGGCCAGCTCGTACAGGGCGCCGAGGTGGTGGGTGGCGCCCAGCGTGAGGATGCGCATGCGCGTGGCGCGGTCGGCCAGCTCGTCAATGGCAGCAGCGTCGAGCCTCAGTTCCCCACCTGCTGCAGGAGGGGAAGGTGGTGCCACCGTCTCGGCTGGCGTCGGCGCGGCCTCGGCCGGCGCGGCGGGAGGCTCCTCCAGGATCTCGCCGCGCAGGACCCCTAGGAGCGAGGGGTCGGGGGAGGGCGCCTCTCCCCGCGCCAGGGCGTCGACCATGGCCGCGAGGCGGTCCACGACCCTGGTGGCGAGGCGGGCCACGCCGGGGCGCGGCGGCTGCAGCGCCCCCTCGGCGGCGTGGCACAGCTCGGCGAGCGCCGCCAGGCGCAGCATGCGCCCGGCGCCCTTGAGCGTGTGCAGCTCGCGCCGGACCTCGCCGGCGGCGGCCGCATCCTCGTCGAGCCGTGGGGCCAGCGTCGCGAGCCTCTCGAGCCGCCCGTGCGCCTCGGCCACGAACAGCGGCACGAGGTCGGCGAGGTCGGGGTCGATCACGGGGCCACCCTGTCTCTAGATCTTGGTCCAGCTCCTGGCGTTGACGTCGAAGCCCAGCACCCCCACCAGCTCGCCGCCCGGTGCGCGCACCGGCGCCGCGACCGAGAAGCAGCGGTCGCCGGTGAGGATCGAGTCGTACAGCGGCGTGAGGATCGGCCGGCCCTCCCGCACCACGGTCTGGAACCACGGGCGGTCCTGCAAGTTCATGCCGACCGTGACGTGGCTGACGGCCCGCCCGCCCGTCCACTCGCGGTTCACCGCAAACGCCGCCATCACCCCGCGAGCGTCGGTCAGGAAAGCGATTTCCACGAACGGGTGGCGCGTCACGAACTCGGCGAGCTGCATCTCGGCCGTCTCCCACTGCCCGGCCCGGCCGCCCAGCTCGGCGGCACAGCGCTCGCACAGGTGCTTGAGCGAGCGCGCGGCGTCTATCCGGAACGACTGGGTGAGGAGCTGGATCGACAGCGCGAGCTGGTTGAGGCGCTCGGCGGTGCCGGAAAAGTGCTTGAGCCCTTCCGCCATGCGCTGGATGACCTGGCTCACCTCCTTGAGCGTCAGCACGACCTGGTCGGAGGCGGTGCGCTGCTGCTCGGTGGCCAGCGAGGTTTCCTTGGCGGTGCGGGCGGTGTCGGCGAGCGCGCTGCGCAGCTCCTCGATGGCGCTGGCCGCTGCGCGGGCGCGCTCCAGCACGCGCGACGCCTCCTTGCCACCCTCCTCGGTCGCCACCACGGTGGCGCGAATCGAGGAGGCGAACTCCTCGAGCAGGTTGCGCACCGAGTCCACCGATTCCTGCGAGCGCTGCGCCAGGCGCCGCACCTCGTCGGCGACGACGCCGAACCGCCGCCCGTGCTCGCCCGCGGCGGCCGCCTCGATGGCCGCGTTGAGCGACAGGATGTGGGTCTCCTGGGCGATTTCCGTGATGAGGTCAAGCACGCGATAGATCTCCTTCGAACGCGTGCCCAGCGTGTCGGCCCGCGAGGCGATGGCGGAAATGCGCTTTTGCACCTCCTCGACGCCCGCGAGCGCCTCCTCCACAGCGGCCACTCCGATGTCGCCGGTCTGCTGGGCGTGGGCGGCCAGCTCGGCCTGGGAGGCGGCGTTGCCGGCGATCTGAGCGGCGGTGCGGGCCAGCTCCTCCATGGTGGCGGTGATCTGGACCACCGCCGCGGCCTGCTCCGAGGAGCCCGAGGCCAGCTCGGAGGCGGTGGCGTGCACCGCGTTGCCGGCCGCCGCCACGTCGGTCGAGCTGGCCTGGATCTGCTGGATCAGCCCCCCGAGCGAGCGCGTCGCGCCCGAGAACGCGCCCGCCAGCCGGTCGGGCAGGTTGCGGACCTGCTCGGGCGCCCGCACCAGGTCGCCCGCCTGCAGCTCGACGAGCCCGGCCACCAGTTCGCGTTCCCAGACTGTTGCCAGCCGGCCGGCGCGCTCGGCGCGCCGGAGCGAGTGGCGCGCCGGGAGGTAGGCGGCAGCCACGTACGCCAGCACCGCCACCGCGCCGGCGGCCAGGAATGCCGTGGCGACCCACTGACGGGCCGTGCCGGCCCCGGCGGCGAGCGCCGCCACGAGTCCGGTCACGACGGTTGCGACGAGGATGGCGAGACCCCACTCGGGGCTGGTCCACGGCCTGACGTGCTCCTCACGCATCGGCGCCTCCTTCGATCTCCGGCGCCAGCCCGGGGGGCGGCGCCAGCGGGTCGATCACCACGACGACCCGGCCCCCGACCACGGCGAGCCCACGGGCGTGGACCGGCCAGAAGCGGCGGAGGACACGCCCGGGCCTGGCGACCACCGGCGCCGGGAGCATGCCCACCACACGGTCCGCGCGCACCCGGCCGTGGCGGAGCGTGACGGCCACCCCTCCGCCCGCCGCGCCGAACCCTCGGACCTCCGCTCGTGCAACCCCCCAGCTCGTCCCGCCGTGTTCGAACACCAGCAATTCCTCCACGCTCACGCCGCCCCCAGGTGCTCGAGGTTGAGCACGCGCACCGGCGCACCGTCCACCAACGCCTCGCCGCTTACCAGCCCGGCCTGGCCGCCCGCCAGCGAGCCCACCGGCACTTCGACGATCGACAGGGCCTGGTCGGCCGCAAGCCCCACGAGTTCCCTCTCGCGCGGCGGCCCGGCCCAGGCGACCACCGTGACCGGATGGGGCGAGGCCGCCCCTTCCGGGGCGCCGACCAGCCTCGCGAGCTCGAGCACCGGCAGCGGCTCCCCGCCGAACTCCGCCAGGCCCAGAAGCTCCGGGGCGGCGTTCGGGAGCGGGTGCGTGGCGAGCGACGCGACGACCCTCCGCACCTGGTTGAGCGGCACGGCGCACCGGTACTCCCCGGCCCGCACCAGCAAGCACCGGATCCCGCCCTCGCCGGAAGCGGTCGTCATGGGGCAAGGGTACATCAACACGCGGCTGGCAGCGGGGGGGCGCCGCAACCGCCGCGGGCCAACCCGCAGGCTGCGGGCGCGAGGCCCTACGTCCCCAGCAGCTCCAGGATCGCGTCGCGGCGGACCTTGCCGCGGTCGGAGAGCGGTAGTTCGTCGACCAGGACGAGGCGGCGGGGGACCTTGTGCGGCGCGAGGACGCGGCGGCAGCGGGCGAGCAAGGCAGGAACGGTGAGACCGGCGCTGCGGTCCACCGCCACCACGGCCGCGACGAGCTGGCCGCGGTTGGGGTCCGGCAGCCCCGTCACGACCGCCGCACGCACGCCCGGTATCGCCTCGAGCGCTCGCCGCACCTCGTCGGGGTGGACCTTCTTGCCGGCCACGTTGAGCAGCTCGGCGACCCGGCCTGTGAGCGTCAGGCGGCCGTCGCCATCGAACACGCCGGTGTCCCCGGCGAGGAACCGGCTGCCACCGATGAGACCCCCTGCGTCGACCGCCGGCACGGCGCCCCTCGCCACCGCGCCGGAGCGGACCAGCACTCGGCCTTCCCGGCCGGGCGGCAGCGGCTGCAGCGCCTCGTCCACGACTTTGACCCGCACCGTTCGCATCGGCCGGCCGACCATCCCCGGCGGGCGCCCGGCCGGCGAGCCGGTCTCGTAGGTGATGGCTCCGCACTCCGACGAGCCGTAAAAGACGTTGACCCTGATGCCGGTGAGTGTCTCGAACGCCTCGCCGTCGGCGGGCGACAGCGGTGCGCCAGCGGTGAGGCAGACGCGGAGGGAGGGCAGGGGAGGCAGGTGGCCGCCGAGGCTCGTGAGCGCCCGGATGTGGGCGGGTACGGCCGGAAAATGCGCCACAGCGGCGCGCGCGAGCGTCTCCGCCAGCGCCGGCGGGAGGTTCGAGGCGGGGAACGCCAGCGGCATTCCGACCATGAAAAGCGGCACGAGGCAGGAGCCGATCCCGTAGGAGTGGGTGAGCGGGATTGCCGCCAGAGTCACATCGCCGGGGCGCAGCCCCATCGTGTGCATGATGTTGGCGGTGTCGGCGGCGAGTTCGCGGACACCGACCGCGATCGCCCGGGGGGTGCCGGTCGAGCCGGAGGTGAGCTTGAGCAGCGCGGTGCCGGCTGGAATCTCGACCCCAGGCGTGTCCTCTGCGCGGCCGAGCGCGACGTCCCCGCGCTCCCACACCGGCCGGGCACTGCCGAGGCGTGTTTTCGCCGCGAGGAAGCCGACGGCCCCCACGGCCCGCGCCGCGGTGGCCAGCTCGGCCGGCGGAGCGCCGGCGTCGACGAGGGCGACCGGCAGCCCGAGCCCGCGCAGGGCGCCGAACGCCGTCACCAGCTCCGGCCCGTTGGACAGCGACAGCGCCACCGGCCGGCCCGGCGGCAGCAGCGCCGCCAGCGCGTCCTTCGTCTCGGTGATCGCGGCGGCGAGCTCGCCGCGCGTGGCCAGGACCTCGCCCCGCGGGCCGAGCAGCGCCGGGCGTTCGGGGTTGCGGTCGGCGAGGGAGCGGAAGCGGGCGAGAAGCGGGCACCCCGCCTCAGCCACGCTGCCCTCGCAAGCGCTGGAGCATGGCCTCGACCGTGGCGTGGGCGCGCTGCTCGTAGAAGCGGCGCAGGGTCTCCTGCACGGCCGGGAAGCGCTCGGCGATGCGTTCGAGCGTGTCCCGGTAGATCTCGATCGCGGTCACCTGGCTCTTGGCCACGATGGTCGCGGTGCGCGGCCTGCCGGTGAGCACCGCGACCTCGCCGAAGAACTCGCCGGCGCCCATCTTCCCGAGAACGAGCGGCTGGCCCGCCTGGTCCTTGGTGATCACCTCGACCGTGCCCTCCTCGATGAGAAACAGCGAGAGCCCGGGGTCGCCCTCGCGCACGATCGTCTCGTCGGCGTGGAACGAGCGGACCGAGGTCGAGTCGAGCAGCTCCTCGAGCGCCTTAACGGGGAAGATGGCGAAGAAGCGGGACGCCTCGCGCTCGCGCTCCTCCTGCGCCTCGGCTCCCTCCGGCTCGGCGAGCACCGCCTCGGCCAGCGGCTGGGCCACCGGCTCGGCCGCCGTGGGTTCGGTGCTGGCAGGCACCGGCGGCGGGGCGGCGGGAGCGGGCGCGGGCCTCGCCTCCGGCCGCGCCGGCCTCGCGGGCTTGAAGCGGGCGCGAGCGGCCTCCTCGGCCTCTTGCTTGGCGCTGATGAACTCGGCCAGCTCGCGCGTCACCTCGGGGTGCTCCGGGTCGAGCCGCAGCAGCTTGTTGGTCACCGCGATGGCGCGAGCGTAAAAGCCGTCCTCGGCGAACCGGCGGGCGAGCTTGCGGTAGATCGCGATGGCGGTCGCCCGGTCGCCGGCCAGCCCGAGGATCTCCGCCTGGCGCAGCAGCAGGTTGAAGTTCTCCGGCTTTCGCTTGATCTCCTCGGCGATCGCTTCGAGCGCCGCCGTGTAGTCGCGTTGCGCCAGGTACTGGTCCAGGTGCTCGAATTTCGGCTTGCCCTTGAAGATCATGACCACCCCAATCGCGCCGCGATCGCGGCGCCCGCGGCGCGGGCGCGGCCCCTCACGCGGGCCGCGTCCTCGGTCAGCAAACGGGCGTCCTCCACCACCACCTTCCCGTCCACCATCACGTGCCGCACGTTTTCGACCCCCATGCCGAACACGACCACGTCGGCCGGCGCGGCCGCGGGCTCCGTCGACCAGCCGTCGAGACCCAGCACCACGATGTCCGCCAGATAGCCCGGGGTCAGGCGGCCGACCTGCCCGTCGAGCCCGAGAGTCTGGGCGCCCCGCCAGGTCGCCAGCTCGAGGACCGTCCACGCCTCCAAGGCCCCGGCGCCGTGTCGGAGGTTGTGCAGGGTGCCGGCGAGCGCCATCTCGTGGAACACCGAAAGGCGGTTGTTGCACGGCGGCCCGTCGGCGCCGAGCCCGACCCGGCACCCGGCGGCGAGCAGTCGGGGCACGTCGGCGATTCCGGACGCCAGCTTGAGGTTGGAGCCGGGGCAGTGGGCGATCCCGGTGCCGAGCCGGGCCAGGCCGGCCACCTCTTCAACGTCGAGGTGCACGCAGTGAGCGAGCACCGTGTCGGTGCCGGCCATCCCGAGCTCGGCCAGGTAGGCCACGTTGCCGCGCCCGGTCCGCTCGCGCACGAGGCGGGTCTCGTCCGGGTTTTCCGAGGCGTGCGAATGGAGCATGTAGCCGTGCCGGCGGGCCAGCCCCACCGCTTCCCGCATGAGCCGCTCCGAGCACGAGAGCACGAAGCGCGGCGCCAGGGCGTAGCGCAGCCGCCCGCCCGCCGCGCCGTGCCAGCGCCGGCCGAGCCGCTCCGACTCGGCGAGCGAGGCGTCGGTGTCCTCGGTGAGCCCCGGCGGCACGCCGCCGCCGAGGTCCATCATCGCCTTGCCCGAGGTGAAGCGGATCCCCATCGCCTCGGCCGCCTCGAAGACTACGTCCTGACCGTGCGTGGTGCCCATGTCGAGCACGCTCGTGGTGCCCCCGCACAGCAGCTCGCCGATCCCGAGCCGGGCGGCGGCGTCGATCTCCTCGGCCGAGAGCGCCGCCTCGTACGGCCAGATGCGCTCGCGCAGCCAGCGCAGCAGCGGCCGCCCCTCGGCGCGGTGGCGCGCCAGGCTCTGCACGACGTGCACGTGGGTCTGCACGAAGCCTGGCAGCACCAGCGCGTTCGCGGCGTCGAGGGTCGTGCACCCGGCCGGCGCCTGCACCTCCGGCCCTACCGCCGCGATCCGGTTCCCCACCACCAGCACGTCGCCGACAAACCAGTCCCGCCCGGTCATGGGCACGACCGTGCCGCCGCGGATCACCACCCGTTCGTCGCTCATCCTTCCGATTGTCTTTTCCATGGCAGTGCCTGTCAACACCTTCCGCGGGCAGCTGGCGCCCCGGCCGGGCCGCACGGCACGAGGCGCCCGCGGACGGCCTCGACCCGCTGCGGGCCTGCCGCTGCCTCCGTCAGCGCGCCGCGGGTGGGGCTTCGGCAGGAGGTGCGCTCGTTGCTCCGGGCGGGGTGTCGTCCGGCTTCGGCGGCGCGGTGGGCGTGCCGGTCGCGCAGTCCACCAGCACCCAGCCGCCGCGGATCGAGGTGTTCTCGCAATACGATTTGCCGGAGCTCATCGGGTTGTTGAGGTACTCCAGGATGGAGCGGCAGGTCTCGTCCCCGCGGGGAATCACCGTACAGGTCCCCTGCAGCCGGTCGTTGGAAAAGCAGCACGGCGCCGCGGGTTCGGCGGCCGCCGCCGCAACCGCCGTCGCCAGCGCGACCGCGCCGGCCATCACCGCCCCGGCGCCCAGGCCGTGTGCCGTGGTTCGCGTGGTCATCTCGTGCCTCCTGCAGGCCGTGCCTGCCCTTCCAATATGGGCGCCGGAGGCGCGCGCCGCCAGTTCGCGGAGCTCCTCGATCGCGATAGGATCCTGCGCGGTCACGAGCCTCATCGCGCATCAGGTTACCACCCAGTGCCTCGGTCTCGAGCTGCTGTGCGTCCCCGGGGGGCTCGCCGGTCTGGCTACCCCGCTGCTACCCCGAGCGGTTCGAGTGCCCTCCACCTGATTTGTGAGTCATGGTGCCGGAGGCGGGATTCGAACCCGCACGCCCCTGAGGGCCGAGGATTTTAAGTCCTCCGCGTCTGCCCTTTCGCCACTCCGGCCGGGGTCATGAGTGCAGCAGCGCCGCGACCTCCGCGACCTGGCGCAACGCTTCGGCGGCGGGGCCGTCGACCATTTCGACGTGCCCGCCCTGGTCGAGGACGGCCCGCGACATGCGGTCGACCATGCGCGGCTCGCGCGCCAGCGGCTTGCCGCAAATGGGGCAGCGCTCGTTGGCCGGGTCGAAGAGCATGCCGCACGACTCGCACACGCCGCCCTCCACCTTGAGCCCCTGCACGTACACGAGCTTCCAGACGCGCCCCTCGTTGACGTTGTCGAGGACGGCGGAAAGACCGGCCACCGCCCGGCCGCCCTTGCGCACCTCGCGCAGCAGCTCGCGGATGATCTCCAGCTCCTCGGCCCGCTCCAGGCGGGCCTGCACCTCGGCGGTGCGGGCGAGGATGTCCTCGGCGGTGGCGGTGAGGGGGATGGGCTGCACCTCGACCAGCTTGGCGCGCAGCCGCTTGGGCAGGATGCGGGCGAGTTCGGAGGCGGGGCCGACGGCGCCGCCGATGATGAGGCGGTCGATCTCGAGCTGGTCCAGCAGGCGGCCGATCTCCGCGGCCACGACCTTGAGGTGGCCGCTCACGCTCTCGTCATGGCGGCGCTCCATGCGCGGCTGGGAACGCTGTTTGTCCTGGGAAGGGGCGTCCGGCCGCGGCGGGATGTCGGCGACGAGGTCCTTGTGCTCCTCGATCTCACCGAGGAAGACGGTGAACAGGCGGGCCCGCTTGCTGTCCACGAGCACGATGCCGAACCGCTCGTGCTCGTCGAGGGCCTCGATGAGCGGGCGCATGAAGGCGCCGTGCCCCCAGTGCACACCCGGCGGCAACGTGATCTTGAGCGATTTGCGGAACGTCACGCCCAGCCCGGAGTGACGGGCGAGCACGAGGGTCTTGCCACTCGGCTCGATGCGCTTGACGATCTCCTCCACTTCGGCGGCCGTGGCGGCGAGCTCCTCGCTGTCCTCGTGGGCCGTCCGCAGCTGCCGCAGCATGTCCTTCAGGCGGGTCTCGTACTGCCGCTTGCGGTTGGCAGTGTTGGTCTGGTCGACGTCGAGGTAGACCGTCAACGTCTTGCCGGGGGCCTGGGACAGTTGCTGGAGCTGCTCCACGTCTCGGTGGCGAATCATGATGCCCTCCGTTTCCTGGTGCACCTCTCAAGTATAGGGGCGGATGCAACCCCCGCGAGCGCCGCAAGAATGATGCCGGCCGCAACCGCGACGTTGAGCGACTCGACGCCGCGCGCGAGGGGTATCGTGACGCGCTCGGTGCAGGCGGCAAGCGCCCCGGGCCGCACCCCTCGCCCCTCGCTGCCGAGCACGAGCAGCAGCGGCGCGCGCGGGCGCCAGCCAGCGAGACCCCGCCCTCCCTCGCCCACGGCGGCAGCCACCGTGCCCCCGGCCAGCGTGAAGCTCGCCGCCAGGGGCTCGAATTCGATCGCCGTGCACACCGGGAAGCGCAGCGACCAGCCGGCAGCCCCGCGCACGGCTCGCGGGGAAAACGGGTCGGCGCCGTCGGCAGAGCAGGCGACGCCATCGGCGCCCAGGGCGGCGGCGCAGCGGACCAGGGCGCCAAGGTTGCCGGGTTCCTGGATGCCGTCGAGGTAAAGCCAGGTGCCGCTGGCCACCGGCTCGCGGTCCGGGACGCCGACAACTGCGAGCACGCCCTGCGGATGCTGCGTCGGCGCGACGGCTGCCAGCGCCTCGCCCGTCACGAGGTGCCAGGCTCGGCGCGCCCACAGCTCGCGGAGGTGGGGGCAGGCGAGGAGGGGCGGCTCGGCCTCGGGGGTGGCGAACAGCTCCAGGATCGCAATGCCGGCCTCGGCCAGCTCGAGCACGAGCCGGGTGCCGTCGACGACGGTGCGGGAGGGGTCCTCGCGCCGCACGACGCGGCGCAGCTCGGCCAGGCGCGGATTGTGCTTCCCCAGGGGCTGCAGGGTTGGGCAGGGGGCTTCGGCTTGGCGCTGCGAACTCGAGGGCCGTGCGGCCTGCGATCGGGGCTTTCCCACATCTCGATTCTATCCGGCCGTCAAGCCCCCTCCGATCGCAGCCGTTCGCGGGTGGAGGGCTTGACGCGCGGCTTCATGTAGAATGCCTGTGGAATCTGTGTGAAGCTCGCCGTGGCGAGCGGGGTGGCGGTAAGGAGTGAGACGATGAAACAACCTCGTGGGGTCATGTTGGCAATCGTCGGCATCCTGATGGCCGGGGTCTCCCTGGCGCAGCCTGCCGACCCCCGGACGGCAGCGGGCCAGCTCGCAGTGTGCGGGGGAGCCGCGGCCTGGCAGGCGGTCGGCTACCTCGAGTTCGAAGTCAAGATCACCAACGCCGACGGCACCGTGCAGGGCCCGTGGCACTACCGGTGGGGGCGGCGCGACGGCGTGCTCAGGATGTCGGGCCCGTGGTCCGGCCCCGGCACGCTCGAGGTCGTGCTCGACATCGCGTCGCGCAGCGGAGGCGGCTGGGTGGACGGCAAGCAGCTCCTGGGCAGGCCCCTCGGCCAGGCGAGCGAGTGGGCGCTGCAGCGGTTCGGCGAGGACATCCTGTGGTTGACCTTTCCCCTCGAGTGGACGAGCAGCGGTGTCACGGTGACCCCCAGGCCCGACGTGACCGACCCCGACGGCACCGTGTACCTGGCGACCGAGATCACGACCGCCCGCGGGAGCTGGACGGTCCACCTCGATCGCACGAGCGGGCGGGTCTTCCGGTCGGTGTTGACGGCGCCGGGGATGCCCTCCCTCACGGTGACGTGGGGGGAGTGGAAGGAGGTCAACGGCGTGCTGTTCGCCCAACGGCGGGAGATCGCCGAGACCGGAGAGACGGTCGAGGTCAACGTCGTGAAGACGGCGCGGCAGGCGCCTCCTGACGCGTTCTAGGATCTGGGCAAAGCGCAGGCATCCTGGCGCCCGCCGGCTGGCGGGCGTCTTGGCGTTGCAGGGAAGGCGGGAAAGGTGAGCCGGGCGACGCGCTGGGTGGTGGAGGGAGCCGAGCTGGCGCGGCTGTGCGAGCGGGCGCGATCGCTGCCGCGCGTGGCCGTGGACACGGAGGCCGACTCGTTCCACGTCTACCGGTCGAAGCTCTGCCTGGTGCAGGTCCTCGCCGGCGACTCGGTGTGGCTCGTCGACCCCCTGGCCCTGGGGGCGGGGCAGATGGCGCCGCTCGTGGAGCTGCTGGGCGATCCGCGCGTCGAGAAGATCATGCACGGCGCCGACTACGATCTGCGGGTGCTGAACCGCGAGCTGGGTGCGCGGGTGCGCGGTCTCGCCGACACCCAACTCGCGGCCCAGCTCGGGGGCGCCAGGGCGTTCGGACTTGCAGCACTGCTCGAGCAGGAGCTGGGCGTGCAGGTCGACAAGCGCTTTCAGCGCGCCAACTGGGGCGAGCGGCCGCTTTCCGCCGAGCTGCGCGCCTATGCGGCCGGCGATGTGGGACACCTCGAGGCACTGGCCGACCGCCTCCGGACCCGCCTGGAGTCTCTCGGCCGACTCGAGTGGTGGCGCGAGGAGTGCGCGGCGCTGGAAAAGGTTTTCTGGGAGGAGGCGCCGCCCGATCCGTTCGCCTTCCTGCGCGTCAAGGGCGCGAGCACGCTGCGCGGCGCGGCGCGCGACCGCCTGGCGGCGCTGTGGGCGTGGCGGGAAGCGCAGGCCGCGGCGCGCGACTGTCCGCCGTTCCGCGTCCTGCAACCCGAGACGCTGCTGCAGCTCGCGTCCCGCCCGCCGGCGGACCTCAAGGCGCTGGGCGAGGTCCGGGGCGTGGGCAAGGGGCTTGTCGCCCAGCACGGACGCGAGCTGCTGGCCGTGCTGGCGTCGCCGCCGCCGGCGCCGGAGCAGCCGCGGGTCCCGCCGCCGCCGCGCGACAAGTTGCTGCAGGCGCGGGTGTCCGAGCTGCGAGCCGTTCGTGACACGGTCGCCGCCGAGCTGGGGATCGACGGCGGGGTGCTGGCGCCGCGAGCGGCGCTGGAGGCGGTCGCCGAGGCGCGCCCGGCCTCGCCCGAGGCGCTCGTGGCCTGCCTCGGACGGCGCTGGCGCACGAGCGTGCTGGCACCGCGCGTGCTGCCGCTCATCGCCGGGTGGAGCGAGGAGTAGGGTGCCGCAGCACCTCGACGACGCGATCGTGCTGACGCGGTACGGCTTCCAGGAACGCGACTGGGTGGTGGTGCTCCTCACCCCCAGGGCCGGGCAGGTGCGGCTGGTTGCCCGCCGGGCCCGCTCGCTGCGGGGAGGGGTCGCGCAGGCCATGGAGCCGCTGGCGCTGGTGCGCATCAGCTACTTCGAGAAGCCCGGCTCGGAACTCGGCACGCTGCGAGAGGCGGTGCTCCGGCGCTCGTCGTTCGCGCTCGCCGGGCGCCCTGCGGCGTGGGCCGCGGCGCAGGTCGTGGCCGAGCTGGCGCTCCAGTACTGCCCGCCGGGGCAGGCCGCTGCCGAGCAGTTCAGGCTCGTGGATCACTGCCTCGAGTACCTCGGCTCGGGTGGCGATGCCATGACAACGGCGCACTACGCCGAGTTGTGGTTTCTCCGTCTCGGTGGCGTGCTGCCGGTCCCGGACCGCTGCGGGCGCTGCGAGCGGCAGCTCCCCACCGGCCCGCTCGTGGCCGATACCGCCGAGCGGGTGTTCGTGTGTCCGGACCACCGCCCCCTCGTCGCGTTGCTGGAGCTTCCCGAACCTGCCGCACGCTGGTTGCGCCAGGCGCTCCGGTCTCGCCTCGAGGCGCTGGCCGGCCCGGCCCCGCCGCCGCTGCCGGCGTGGCTTTCCGGCCTGCGCCGCCAGTTCACCGAGCGCGACCTCGCGTCGCTCGGGTACCTGCAGAGCCTGGTCGGAAGCTAGGCGGGAGAGAGGTACGAGGCAGAGAGCACGAGGGACACGCCACCGCTGCTGTCCGGTCGCAACAGGAGTTCCTTCAACATCTTCCCGTTGTATCGTGCTGCGTGCTCGTGGCCTGGCCTGGCCGGGCCGGGACCATGGGGTCTTGACAGCCGCCGGAGCCGGGTTTACATTAAGAAACATAACGAGCGTTCGGTTGGCGGAGGCAGACAAGGTGGCGTTCGAAAGGCAGGCGAGGCAGGCAGTTCCGGCAGCAGCGGCCGCCGGTCCGGCCTCGCCCGGCAGGCTATCCGTTTTGGGTATGCGACCTTCGAGGCTCGGCTCTCGACATAGACCGGAGGGCGTGGGAGCGCCCGGGAGGATGAGGATGAGTGAAGACAGGGTTCGTGGCTGGGGCTGGCGAGGAGGAATCCTCGCCCTCGCGCTGCTGCTGCTGGCGGGCGGCACGGCGTGGGCACAGATCAGCAACGCGCAAGTCGAGGTCCGCGTGGTGGACAACCAGGCGCTGGCGCTGCCGGGTGTGACGGTGCGAATCACCAACGTCGACACCGGCCTCGAGCGCCTGGCGGTGAGCGAAGTCGATGGACTGGCCAGGCTGGCCGCGCTGCCGCCCGGCAACTACAAGCTGCTCGTCGAGCTCGACGGCTTCAACCCGGTCGAGCAGACCGGCATCGTGCTGCGAGTCGGCCAGACGCTGCGCGTCAACGCCACGATGTCGCCGCGCGTGGCCGAGCAGGCCGAGGTCGTGGTCACCGGGTCGGTGCCGCTCGTGGACGTGGTGAAGGTGGACTCCTCGACCAACATCGTGCCGGAGCAGATCCAGTCGCTGCCGGTACCCGACCGCAGCTTCGAGAACCTGGCGTTCATCACGCCGGGGGTGCAGCGCGAGCGCGGTACGTACCGCTTCATTCAGGGCGGCCCGGTCATCGGCGCCGGCGGCAACGCCAGCCAGTCCACGATCATGGTCAACGGCGTGGATTTCACCGACCAGGCGCTGGGGCTGTCGCGGCAGCGCTTCTCGCAGGATGCGGTGCGTGAGTTCAAGGTCATCGCCAACCGTTTCGACTCCGAGATGGGCGGCTCGGCCGGCGGCGGGCTGTCGATCATCACCCGCAGCGGGACCAACACGCTGGCCGGCTCGGTGTTCGCGTATTACCGCGCCGACAGCCTGAGGGCCAAGGGGGAGCTGGAGAAGGAGAACCTCGACTACTCGCGCGGCCAGTACGGGTTCACGGTCGGCGGCCCGGTGGTCAGGGACAAGCTGCACTACTTCGTGTCGACCGAGTACATCACGATTGACGACATCGTGCTGTTCCGGCCCGGCGGCGCGTTCGCGAACCTGGCCAAGGACGTCTCGGTGCCGACCAAGCAGACCTTGCTGTTCGGCAGCCTCGACCAAACGATTTCCGAGTCGGCCCGGTTCGCCGCCCGCGGCACCTACGAGCGCTACCGGCAGAAGAACTTCCGGGTCGGCGGCGTGTCCGACGAGTCGTGGGGACTGCAGCTCAACCGCGACAACTGGAACGTCAGCTTCGAGCACACCTACCTGCCGTCGGAGCGCTTCCTCAACGAGCTGCGCGGCCAGTTCGGCTCCCGCAAGTACGACGAGCCGACCAACTCGGATGCCCCCGAGGAGTGGTTCTCGCTCGGCAACACGCTCAAGACCGGCACCAACACCACCGGCGACCTGCTCGGCAAGGGCGACCAGTGGGAACTCCGCGACACGGCGCACTTCTACCTCCCGAAGCACGACATCAAGGCCGGGTTCTCGGTCCAGGGCATCAAGGAGACCTCGCGCATCGACACGTTCCAGAACGGCCTGTTCCTGTGGGCCACCGATGCCCGGGCGTTCGCTGTCGCCTACTCGTACGGCGTCGGCTCCAGCGAGGTCGACAAGAAGACCAGACTGTACGGCGTCTTCCTGCAGGACGACTGGCGCCCGGTCGCGGGGCTGACGGTGAACCTGGGCCTGCGCTACGACCTCGACACCGACGGCAACAACCCCGACTTCAAGCACACCCTGCGCCCGAACGGCCGCGATCGCGACACCAACAACTACCAGCCTCGGTTCGGGTTCTCGTGGGACGTCACGGGCAAGGGCAGCCACCTCGTGCGTGGCGGGTGGGGCCGCTTCACCGGCCGCTACCTGCTCGTGCCTTCTTTCGTCGAGCTGCAGCAGAACGGCGAGACCGGCCGCAAGCTCTTCACCCGTGTGAGCGTCCCGGCGTTCGGCCTGATCATCGACCCGAACAACCCGAAGAACACCGGCTTCCTGCTCAAGCCACAAATTGCCCTGCTCGACACCGAGCTCGAAGCGCCCGAGGCGGACCAGGCGACGCTCGGCTGGACCTGGCGGCTCGGCGGCTCGGGGCTCTTCTTCGACATCGAGGGCATTTACGTCAAGGGCAAGAAGGAAATCATCGTCCGTGACACCAACTGGTCGCGGAACAACGCGCGCATCAACGCCAACTACGACCAGATCAACACCTACACCAACGAGGGGCACTCGAAGTACAAGGCGCTCGTGATGTCGCTCAACGGCACGCTCCAGGGCGGCCACCTCCTGACGGCGTCGCTCACGCTGGCCGAAAAGCGCAACATCATGGACGACTTCTCGCCCGAGTTCCCGTACGGCTACCCCTCCGATCCGTCCAACATCGAGAACGAGTACGGGCGGGCGCGTGGCGACGAGCGGTGGCGGGCGGTGGTGTCGGGCGTGTTCCGGCTGCCGTGGGACATCACGGTCGCCCCGGTGGCCGAGTACGGCACCGGTCAGCCGTGGAACCGGCGCCTCGGCTACGACTACAACGGCGACGGCAAGAACTCCGACCGCCTTCCGTGGGTCAAGCGCAACAACGAGTCGGGCCCGCCGTTCCGGCAGATGAACCTGCGCGTCGCCAAGGGGTTCAAGCTGGCCGGCGCCGGCAAGCTCGAGCTCATCGCCGAGGGGTTCAACATCTTCAACACCGTCAACTACGACGTGAACTCCGTGCAGCAGGGGGAGTTCCTCTCGGGCCCGACGGTCACGAACCCGACGGCGCCGTACGTGAAGAATCCGATGTTTGGCAAGTACACCTCGACGTTCAAGGGCCGCGAGATCCAGCTCGGGCTGCGGTTCATGTTCTGAACGACTCCGGGGATCGGGGCCCGGGCTCCGGGCTCCGATCCCCACTCTGGCATTGCTGGCAGGTTTTCAGGGAAGCAAGGCTGACCCGAGCGTGAGCTGTCGACCCAGGGGCGGCTCCCGACCCCCGGGACCCAGGCTCGGCTCGGCATGAACTGGAGAAGGCAATGGCAAAGATGACATCGAGGGTCGTGATCGTGACCGGCGGCGCGGCCGGGATCGGCAAGGCCACGGCGCTGCGGTTCGCCCAGGCGGGCGCGAAGGTCGCGGTGTGGGACATGAGCGAGCAGGCCGGACAGGCAGTGGCGGCCGAGGTTGCTGCCGCGGGGGGCGAGGCGGGGTTCTGGAAGGTGGACGTCGCCGACGCCGCCTCGGTGCAGGCGGCGATGGACGGGGTCGTCGAACGCTGGGGCCGGGTCGACGTGCTCATCAACAACGCCGGCATCGTGCGCGACGGCCTGCTCGTGAAGTGGAAGGAAGGCAAGCTCGCGGGAACGATGTCCGAGGAGGCGTGGGACGCGGTCATCGACGTCAACCTCAAGGGGCCGTTCCTGTGCACGCGGGCAGCGGTGCCGCACATGATCGCGCAGGGCGGCGGCGTGGTGCTGTCGACCTCGTCGGTGGTCGGGTTGTACGGCAACTTCGGCCAGACCAACTACGCCGCGACGAAGGGCGGGCTCATCACGATGACCAGGACGTGGGCGCGCGAGCTCGGCAAGTACAACATCCGCGTCAACGCGGTGGCGCCCGGGTTCATCGCCACCGAGATCCTCAAGGCGATGCCCGAGAAGGTGCTCGAGGCCATGGTCGCGAAGACCCCGCTCGGGCGCATGGGCAAGCCTGAGGACATCGCCGAGGCGTTCCTGTGGCTGGCTTCCGACGCGGCCTCGTTCGTGCACGGCACCGTGCTGTCGGTGGACGGCGGCCTGGTCCTCGGGACCTGAAAAGGAAGTCGGGAGTCAAGAGTGAGAGATGAAAGAGGGAGCGGTGAGAGCCACTCCCCACTCTCGACTCTCGACGGGGCGACCGAAAGGGGGATCACATGACGCGGCATGCGACGATCACGGCAACGGGGATGTTCCTCCCGCCGGTGCAGGTGCACAACGACCTCCTGCGCGAGCGATTCGCGCACCTGCCGGAGTTCGTGGACAAGATGGAGGCCTCGTCCGGCATTCGCTGCCGCTGGCACGCGCCCGAGGACTGGGCGACCTCCGACGTGGCGCTGCCGGCGGCGCAGCGGGCTCTCGAAAGGGCGGGCAAGCGCCCTGAGGACGTGGATCTCATCGTCCTCGGCACCGACTCGCCGGACTACATCACGCCGGCCACTTCCGTGGTGCTGCAGCACAAGCTCGGGGCGCGCAACGCCGGGACGTTCGACGTGGGGTGCGCCTGCGCCTCGTTCCCGACCGGCCTGGCGGCAGCGGCGGGGATCGTGGCCACGAACCCCAACATCAGCACCGTGCTGGTGTTGGGGGTGTACCTCATGCACAAGCTCGCCTCGCCGAGCGATCCAATGACGTTCTTCTACGGCGACGGCGCGGGGGCGGCGGTGCTGGAGGCGGCCGACCGACCCGGGTTCGTGGCGGCGGCGTTCCAGGCCGACGGAGCCTATGCCAAGCACTGGGGCATCTACTCGGGCGGCACCGCCGAGCCGGCCAGCGTGGAGTCGGTGCAGGCCGGCCGTACGGTCGTGAAGATGCTGGAGCGCTACCCCCCGGAGATTAACCACGAGGGGTGGCCGCGCCTCGTGCGCAAGGTCGCGGCAGCCGGGTCGTTCGCCGTCTCCGACATCGACTTCGTGATCTTCACGCAAGTGCGCAAGCCCTCCATCGACCTCGTGATGGCCGATCTCGGGCTGGCGCCCGAGCGCACCCACACGATCATGGAGGAGTGGGGATACACCGGCTCGGCGTGCATCCCGATGGCGCTCGACGACGCGCTGACAAAGGGCAAGATCCGGTCAGGTGACCTCGTGGTGTTCATCGGCTCGGGCGTGGGATACAACCAGGCCGGCGTGGCGTTCCGCATGCCATGACGACCGCAGGCCGCTACCAGTCGCCCGCGGCGTGCGGGCACGAGCCCCCGACCCCGGGTGGGGTCGGGTGGTTGGGCCCCTCGCCGGGGCTTTCGGGCCGGAGTCTCGAGGAGCAGCCATGAAGATATGGGTCGCGATCGTACTGCTGGCCGTGGCGGTGGTCCTGGTGCTCGGGGCGTGGGGGGCGTGGTGGGTGTGGAAGCGGCCGCTGGAGGTGTTCGCCATGATGGGGCGGCAAGCACTCGAGCGCGCGGGGATGCGCAGGGTCGAGGTCAAGGCGCCGTGCGGTGTGCAGTCGGCCTGGGTCGGCGGCGCGGGCCCGGCGCTGCTGCTCCTGCACGGCGCGGGCGACTCGGCCGCCACCTGGTCGCAGGTGGCGCCGGGCCTTGTGGGACAGTACCGGGTCGTGGCCCTCGACCTGGCGGGGCACGGGAAGAGCGAGCCGTCCAGCGGCCCGATCGACGTCGGGGTGGTGCTCGGCGGCGTCGAGGCAGCGCTCGACCAGCTCGTGCCCGGCGAGCGGGCGACGCTGGTCGGCAACTCGCTCGGCGCCTGGGTCGCGATGCTCGTGGCGCACCGCCAGCCCGAGCGCGTGGCGGCGGTCGTGTGCATCAACGGTGGTGCGCTCACCGGCCACAACGAGGGCGCGAGAGTGCTTCCGAAAAACCGCGACGAGGCGCGCGACGCGGTGGAGCAAACCCGCGATGCTGCGAGCCCTCCGGTGCCGGGTTTCGTGCTCGACGCCATCGTGCGCGAGGCGCAGCACGGCGCCCTGGCGCGCTTCGCGGCGTCGGCCTCCACGATGCACGAGTGGGTGCTGGACGACAAGCTCGGTGAGATCAGGCCGCCCGTGCACCTCGTCTGGGGGGAGTCCGACCAGGTGATGCCGCTCGACTACGCCCGCCGCATGCAGGCCGAGCTGCCGTCGGCGACGCTGGTCACGCTCGAGAGGTGCGGCCATGTCCCCCAGGTCGAGTGCCCCGCGCGCTTGCTGGTCGTGCTCCGGGGCGTGCTCGGAGGCAAGCAGTGAACGGCATGTGGCCAGCCGCCGGACGGGAGGGAGGCCATGCTGCACGGTGACGTGCTCGGGGAACGGGCACGGCTGTCTCCGGACAGGATCGCGCTGGTGTTCGTGCCGACGGGCGAGCGGTTCACCTACCGCCAGCTCGACGAGCGGGCGCGGGCCCGCGCGGTGCAGTGGCTGCAGGTGCTCGGGCTCGGCAAGGGCGACCGCATCGGGCTGCTCGCCCACAACCGCCCGGAGTTCATCGAGTGCTTCTTCGCTGCCGCCAAGTCGGGGACCATGCTCGTGCCGCTCGGCACGCGCCTCACGGCTCAGGAGCTGGCGCACATCGTGCGCGACTCGGGCATGAAGGCGCTGGTGTACGACGCCGCCCTGGCCGACACGGTCGCCGCCCTTCGTCCGCTCGTCGCCCTCGACCGCTACGTTTCGCTCGACGGCCCCGACTCCGCCGTCGAGGTACCCTCCCGGGCGCCAGGGGCACTCGCCACGAGCTGCGGGCCGCTCGACGCGCCTTGCGGCCCCAACGACCTCCTGTGTCTGCTCTACACCTCCGGCACGACCGGCAAGCCGAAAGGCGTCATGGTGCCGCATCGCATGGTTGCGTGGAACGCCTACAACACGGTGATCGCCTGGCAGCTCCGCGACGACGACGTGTCGCCGATTTTCACGCCGCTGTACCACGCCGGGGGGCTGGGGGCGTTCCTGCTGCCGATCTTCGCCATCGGCGGCACGATCGTGCTGCACGCCGGCTTCGACGCGGCCGAGATCTGGCGCACGATGGAGCGTGAACGGTGCACGGTCGCGCTCGGCGTGCCGACGATCTGGAAGCTGCTCATGGAAGCGCCGGAGTTCGCGACCGCGGACCTCTCCGCCGTGCGCTGGCTGATTTCGGGCGGGGCGCCGTTGCCTCTGTACATCATCGAGGCGTACCAGGCACGCGGGCTCGTCTTCCGGCAGGGGTACGGCCTCACCGAGGTGGGCGTCAACTGCTTCGCGATGAGCAACGAGGACTCGGTGCGCAAGAAGGGCTCGATCGGCCGCCCGCTGCCGTACACCCGGGCCAAGGTCGTCGACGCCGAAGGCCGGGAGGTTCCCGACGGCGAGGTGGGGGAGCTGTGGCTGCGGGGGCCGCATGTTTGTGCAGGCTACTGGAACAACCCGGAGGCCACGGCGGCGGCGCTCGACGCCGACGGCTGGTTTCACACTGGCGATTCGGCGCGGCGCGACGCCGAGGGGTTCTTTTACATCGCCGGCCGCACCAAGGACATGCTCATTTCGGGCGGGGTCAACGTCTACCCGGCCGAAATCGAGGGCGAGCTGCTGTTGCACTCCCAGGTCGAGGACGCGGCCGTGGTCGGCGTTCCGCACGAGACCTGGGGCGAGGTGGGCGTGGCGTTCGTCGTCCCGCGCGGCGTTCCGCCCTCGTCGGAGGAACTCCAGGCGTTTCTCGCCCCCCGCCTGGCCAGGTACAAGCTCCCCAGGGAGTACGTCTTCGTCGAGGCGCTGCCGCGCACGCCGTACGGCAAAGTCGTCAAGGGCGTGCTGCGTGACACCTACCTGCAACGCGGGGCAGCGACTCCGGCCCGCTCGGAAGGTTCCCGAGGTGGAGGGGAAAAGGCATGATCCTCACCCACCGGGTCGACGGCGGAGGGCCGCCGCTCGTGCTGCTGAACGGCGGGATGATGAGCTTTTCGGGCTGGGACCTCATCGCCGCCGAGCTGGCCGAGCGCTTTTCCGTGGTGCGCTGCGACTTCTCCGGCCAGCTCCGCTCGCCGGGGCCGGCGCACACGTCGCTCGAACCGCATGCCGAGGACGTGGCCGCGCTGCTCGACCATCTCGGCATCGCGCAGGCGGCGGTGGTGGGGACCTCGTTCGGCGCCCAGGTGGGGCTGGTGCTGGCCGCCCGGCACCCAGAACGGGTCTCGGCACTCGTGGCCGCCACGGCCGCCGAGCGCGCCACCCCCGAGTTCGTGCACGGCGCCCAGGCACTGCGCGAGGCGAGCCTGATCGCGGCCCGCACCGGCGACCCATCGCGGCTGGCCGTGCTGCTCTCGCCGCTGTTCTACTCCGAGGCGTTCGTGCGCGACCACGGCGCAGAAATGGCGCGCCGCAGCGAGGGTCTGTGGGCGATGCCGGCGGCGTGGTTCGAGGGCGTGGCGGGCCTGCTCGAGGCGCTCGAGACGATGGACCTCCGCCCGCTCCTCGGCCGCATCGCCTGCCCGACGCTCGTCATTGCCGCGGAGCAGGACCTCGTGTTTCCGCCCGAGCGCGGACGGGCGCTCGCGGAGGCGATTGCGGGCGCCCGCTTCGAGGCGGTGCCCGCCTCCGGGCACGTGCTCGTGGTCGAGCACCCGACGATTTTCGTTTCGCTCGTGCTCGGGTTCCTGGGCGAGGCCCTGGTCCCCGCCGGCCAGTCGAAGGCCGAAGGCCGAAGGGCGAACCCCCGCCGCCTACAACGGATCGGCCCGGGCCCTCGACCTTCGACGCTCGACGTCCGATCGAGATCCACCAGTGAAAACCAGAACGACCTCTCCGCGAGGGGGAGGGAAGGAGAGCAACCGTGAGCCATCCGCGTGTTTTCATTGCCGCGTACCACCAGTCCAAATTCGGCAAGCTCGGGGCCAGGACGATCCCGCAGGTCGTGGCCGCCGCCGTCACCGAGACCTGCGCCGCCGCCAAGGCCGATCCCTCGGCCGTGGACGTGGCGTCGGTCGCTGCCATCCTGGCCAGTTCGCTCAACGAACAAGGGCTGCTCGCCGGCCTCGTGGCGCAGGTGCCGGGGATGGAGGCCAAGCCCATCGAGGCGGTCGAGAACGCCTGCGCCAGCGGCGGGCAGGCCATCATCTCGGTCATCCACAAGCTGCTGCTCGGCTACGGCGACGTCGGACTCGCCATCGGCTTCGAAAAGATGCGCGACGCCGAGGGGAAGATGGACGGCAAGCTCATCGGCAAGCTGCTCGGCTACTTCTCCCACCCCGACGAGCGGGTGGGGAAGACCTACGTCTTCCCGCACCTTTTCGCCGAGGTCATGGCCGACTACATGCGCGTCCACGGCGTCCCCGAGTCCCACCTCGCGCACATCGCCGTTGCCGAGTACGCCAACGCGAAGCACAACCCATACGCGCAGATGCAAAAGGTGCAGATCACGCTCGAGCAGGCCATGACGGTGGACGACCGCAACCGCTACCTCGTCGAGGGGCTGCCGCTCAAGACGTACGACTGCTCGCAGGTCTCCGACGGCTACGCGGGGCTGCTGCTCGCCACCGAGGCGGGGTTGGCGCGGCTCGGCATCCCCCGGCACGAGACGGTCGAAATTGCCGGCTGGGGACAGGCCACCGACCCGCTCACCAAGGGCACGCGCGACCCCTTGCGGCCGGCCGGCGCCTACAAGGCAATGCAGGAGGCGTACCGCCGGGCCGGCCTCACGGCGGCCGACATCAACGTGGCCGAGATCCACGACTGCTTCACGGTCATGGCCGCCATCGGGACCGAGGTCCTGGGCAAGGCGGAGGTCGGCCGCGGCGCGCAGTACTGGGTGGACGGCAAGGCCGAGCCCAGGGGCGAGTGCGGGATCAACACATCCGGCGGCCTCATCGCCAAGGGGCACCCGATCGGCGCCACAGGGGTGGCGATGGTGGGCTGGGCGGCCTGGCAGCTGCTCGGCAAGGTTCCGGCCGAGCTGCAGGTGCCCAACCCGCGCGCTGCCGCCACGTTCAATATCGGCGGGCCGATTTGCGCCTCCGTCTGCACGGTTCTCAAGCCCGTCGACTGACGCTTTCCGCTGTCCGCGGAGCGAGCCGACGCGGTCCGCGGGCGGCGGAGCGCGACGGACCGGAGAGGAGGCGAACATGGGCGATCTGGAGCCGACGCAACAGGGGTTCGTGAAGCTGGACGGGCACCGCATCCACTGGGAGCGTTTCGGAAGCGGCGAGCGCGAGGCGGTATGCCTGCTCAACGGCCTCGCCATGCACACGCGGGCGTGGTACGGCTTGCTGCCGCTCGTCCACCCGGAGTACGACGTGGTGCTCTACGACTACCTCGGGCAGGGCGAGTCCGACAAGCCGGACGAGCCGTACTCGATCGCTCGCCTCGCCGACGCCCTCGCGCTCATTGCCGACGAGCTGGGAATCGGCCAGCTGCACGTCATGGGCATCTCGTACGGCGGCTTCGTGGCGCTCGAGTTCGCCCGCCAGCACGCGCACCGCCTGCACACGCTCGCGCTGTCGGGGATTCTCCTCTTCCCCGAGGAACTGTTCGAGATGTACGAGGCGATGTCGCTGCGCTTCTACCGTCTGGGACCCGAGCACTTCGGTCTGTACACGCACTACCTGTACGAGAAGATCTTCGGCGAGGCGTTCGTGCGCAAGGTCACGCGCGAGGGGCTCGAGCCGATGCGCGCCCGTTTCGAGGAGCGCTTCCGCGACCAGATCCACTGCCTGGTCCGGCTCACCGAGGCGCAGGACCCGCACTTCGCGGCCGTCGAGGAGCGCTTGCCGCAGTACCGCGCCGTCACCGCTCCGGTGCTCGTGATGCCCGGCGAGCAGGACCGCGCCATCCCGTTGTGGCAGCAGCGCAAGCTCCTCGAGGTCTTCCCGAACTCCCGCTGGCTTCCGATTCCGGAGTGCGGCCACGTGGCGTACCTCGAGCAGCCGCAGCTGTTTTTCGGCAACCTGCTGGCGTTCATGCGCGCTCGCTCGACGGCGTTTTGAGCCGGCTCAGGCAAGCACGGCGCGGTTGCGGCCGGCGGACTTGGCCTGGTAGCAGGCGACGTCGGCGCGGTGAATCACCTCGCGCATCGGCAGCGAGCCGTCGATCACCGTGCCGCCCAGGCTGAGCGTGACGGCGACTTCGCGCCCGGCGACGCGGATCGGCTCGCCGGCGAACGCGGCGCGGAGCTTCTCGGCCACCTCGCGGGCGCCGGCAGCGGAGGTCCCCGGCAGCAGGATCAGCATCTCGTCACCGCCCCAGCGCGCGATCACGTCCTGGGCCCGCACCGCAGCCTGGAGGCGGCGCGCCACGGCGATCAGCACCTGGTCGCCGACCTCGTGACCCGACTCGTCGTTGACCTCCTTGAAGCCGTCCAGGTCGCACAGCAGCAGCGCCGACACCTGCCCGTGGCGCCTGGCTCGCTCGATTTCCTTGACGAGCATGACGAGCATCGCCGGGCGGTTGAGCAGACCCGTCAGGTAGTCGGTCGTGGCGGCGCGCGAGAGCTGCTCCTGGATGCGCTCGCGCTCGCGGATCTCGGCGGTGAGCCGGGCGTTGGCGTCGGCCAGGCTCTGCGTGCGCTCGGCGACGCGCTGCTCGAGGGTGGCCCTAGAGTGCTCGAGTTCCTCCATGACCCGCTCGTTTTCGGCCTGGCTCGCCTCGAGCGCCCCCGACATGGTGTTGAACGCCTTCGCGAGGTCCCCGACCTCGTCCCGGGCCGGGACCTCGACCTGCCCGCCGAGGCGTCCGGCCGCGATGTCCGAGGCGCGGTGGGAGAGCAGCCGCAGCGGCTCGACGATCCGGTGGGCGAGCCAGAGCGAGAACAGGTAGGCGAGAAGCACGGAAAAGGCGAGAGAGACCGCGCCGGCGGTGTGGATGGTCCGGAACTTGCGCTGCACCTCGTCGGCTCGCATGTCGATCCCGATGAGAATACGACCCTTCCCGTTGCGCAGCGGCGCGAACCCGGAGAGGAACGCGCCCCACTCGTCCCGGCTGATCTTCTGGTCCACTGACATGTGGTCGAAGCCCTCGAGCATCCAGGGGGTGGGCGAGGTGTACGGCTGGCCGGGGAGCGCTTGCCGGGGCGAGGCGTCGGAGTCGACGACGAACGAGATCGCGTCGCCGTCCCGGCGCATGATGTAAATGAAGGCGATGTCCTGGTTCGCAGCCTGGAAGTCGCGCAGCTTCTGGAGGTGTTCCTGGTACGCCACGAGCGCCGTGTCGGCCGGCGTCCGAATCCCCTCCAGCGCTGCCGCGTCGAGCGAGCGGGCGAGCAGCGCCGCCGAGTGCTGGAGCCGGGACTGCAAGCTGCCAAAAAGGCTGTCCACCGCGCTGCGGTAAAAGAGCGTGCCGATGCTTCCCGAGACCAGCACCACGGCCAGGAAATGCGAGAAGAACAGTCGGCGCTGGAGCGGCAGCCTCATACCCGCCGGCCTTCTCGCGAGAACGGCCGGCTCGCGCTCGCGGCCGCCGTGCTCCCCACCCCGACGGGAGCAGCAGACCGGAAGAGGGGGGCGTGTACGCACTTCATGTACACGTAGTGTAGTGCGTCACCATGCGAATCGCAACCTGCTGCGGCATCGCACGAGCCCCTTCGCATGCCGCGCTTCGGCGCCTCGGGCCGCGCCGGGGGCGGCAGGCCGGACCCGGCAAAGGGTTGCCGCGCGGCGCCGGGGAGTTGACAGCCGGGCGGCCTGCGGTTCTAATGCCGGGGATGGCGTACCTGCGGTCTGGCTCCGAGTGGTGGTGGCGTCCCTGACATAGTCGGGGAGCCTCGCTCGTGATCTGACCCGCGCCCGAACCCACGTGCTGAGCGATGCGTCCCCGAACAGAGGGGGCGCTTTCGTTTTCTTGCGGTTTCGGGAGGTGGGCGGTGTTCGAGCGGATGAGCTTCGAGCAGTTCGAGCGGCAGGCAGCCGGTGGAGGCCACGTGGCAGCGTTCCGGCACGTGGCGGCCGACCTCTTGACCCCGGTGGCGGCGTTCGGGGCGCTGGCCCGTCCCGGTGGCGGCGCCTTCCTGCTGGAGTCGAGCGACGGGGCGGGGGACGTGGGCCGGTACTCGTTCCTGGGGTTCGAGCCGTCGCTGCGGGTGGTGGGTGCGGGGCGGCGCGTCGAGGTGTGGCGCGCCGGCGAGCGCACACACGTCGAGGGCGACGTGCTCGCGGTGCTGCGCCGGGAGCTGGCTCGACGGCGGGTGGCGGCCGACGCGGGCCTGCCGCCGCTCGTCGGCGGGGCCGTCGGCACGCTCGCCTACGACGCGGTCAGGCTGTGGGAAAGGCTGCCGGACCGGCACGCGGCGGACGCGGCGGCGCCTGACGTCGACTTTTCCTTCTTCGACATCGTGGTGGCGTTCGACCACCTGCGGCGCACCGCCACGATCAGCCACGTCGTCGAGCCGGGCGGCTCGCCGAGAGAGGCGTTCGACCGGGCCCAGGACAGGCTCGACGAGGTCGCGGCGCGGCTCGCAGCGCCGCCCGGGCAGCCGCCCGCGGCCGGCGGCGGTCCCGCCGGGGCGGTGGAGTCCGACCTCGACGACGCCACCTACGAGCGGCTGGTGCGGCGGGCCAAGGAGTACATCCTGGCCGGGGACATCTTCCAGGTGGTGCTGTCGCGCCGCTTTCGGATGCCGTGCCCGGCGGCGCCGTTCGCGGTTTACCGCGCCCTGCGCATGGTCAACCCTTCGCCGTTCATGTTTTACCTCCAGCAGGGCGAGCGCGCGGTGGCCGGCTCGTCGCCGGAACGGCTGGTGCGCACGCAGGGGCGGCGGGTCGAAACCATGCCGATTGCTGGCACCCGCCCGCGGGGGGCCGGGGCCGAAGACGCGCGCCTCGAGGCGGAGTTGCTGGCCGACCCCAAGGAGCGCGCCGAGCACATGATGCTTGTCGACCTGGCGCGCAACGACCTGGGGATCGTGGCCGATTCGGGCTCGGTGGTGGTGGAGGAGCTGGCGGCCGTGCAGCGGCTGTCGCGCGTCATGCACCTCACGAGCCGCGTGGCCGCCACGCTCCGCCAGGACTGCGACGGGCTGGACGCGCTGCGCGCTGCCCTTCCGGCCGGGACGCTGTCCGGGGCGCCCAAGATCCGCGCCATGGAAATCATCGACGAACTCGAAACCTCGCGGCGGGGGCTGTACGGGGGCGCCGTGGGGTACCTCGACGGCTCGGGGCAAACCGACAGCTGCATCGCGATCCGGATGGCGGAAATCGCCGGCGGTGCGGCGACGGTGCGGGCAGGGGCGGGCATCGTGCACGACTCGGACCCGGCGGCGGAGGCGGCGGAGACGCGGCACAAAGCGAGGGCGGTGCTGGAGGCGGTGCGGCTCGCCGTGGAGGGCCTGTGACATGCTGCTGCTGATCGACAACTACGACAGCTTCACCTACAACCTCGTGCAGGCGCTGGCGCCGCGCGTGGGTCGGCTCGAGGTGGTGCGCAACGACGCCCGCACCGTGGGCGAGATCGAGGCGATGGGGCCGTCGGCGATCGTGCTTTCGCCCGGGCCGTGCACACCGGCCGAGGCGGGGATCTGCGTCGAGCTGGTGCGGGCTCTCGGCCCCCGTGTGCCGATCCTCGGCGTGTGCCTGGGGCACCAGGCGATCGGGGTGGCTTACGGTGGCGTGGTCACCAGGGCGCCGGAGGTCGTGCACGGCAAGAGTTCGCTCGTGTTCCACCGCCGCCAGGGGCTGCTCGCCGGGCTGCCGCTGCCGTTTCCGGCCGGGCGGTACCACTCGCTGGTGGTCGAGCGAAAGACGTTGCCGCCCGAACTCGTGGTCGAGGCGGACACCGCCGGCGGCGTGGTGATGGCCATGCGCCACGCCGTGCACCCGGTGTGGGGGGTGCAGTTCCACCCGGAATCGATCCTGACTCCGGACGGGCCGCGCGTGCTCGAGAACTTTCTCGCCTTGGCGGGGGCCGCATGAGAGGCCGGGGCGGGCGTGCGTGTGGCCGGGTCTTTGGACCTGTGACCTTTGAATGAACCGGGAGGGTGCGATGCTGAACGAGGTTCTCAACAAGCTCATGGAACGGAACGACCTCAGCGCCGACGAGGCAGAGGCGGCGGTGGAACGGGCGGTGGGCGGGGCGGACCCGCACCAGGTGGCGGCGCTGCTCGTGCTGCTGCGGGCCAAGGGTGAAACCGCCGAGGAAGTGGGCGGGATGGCCGCAGCGCTGCAGCGGCGGGCGCTCAAACTGGGTGCCGGGGACGGCCTCGTCGACACCTGTGGCACCGGCGGAGATGGCGCCAACACCGTCAACCTCTCGACCGGGGCCGCCATCCTGGCGGCGGCGTGCGGCGTGCGTGTGGCCAAGCACGGCAACCGCTCGGTGTCGAGCCGGTGCGGTTCGGCCGACGTGCTGGAGGCGCTGGGGGTGGCGATCGAGCTGCCGGCGGCGGCAGCTTTGCGCTGCCTCGAGGAGGTGGGGATCACCTTCCTGTTCGCGCCGGCGTACCACCCGGCCTTGAAGGTCCTGGCGCCGGTGCGGCGGGGACTCGGGGTACGCACCGTCTTCAACCTGCTCGGGCCGCTGCTCAACCCGGCCGGGACGCGCCGCCAGGTGCTGGGTGTGGCTCAGCGCCGCCACATGCCGCTGCTCGCCGGCGCCCTGCAGCGGCTCGGGGTCGAGCACGCGCTGGTCGTGCACGCGGGAGGGCTGGACGAGCTGACGCCGGCGGCGGCGGCGGACTGCCTCGAGGTGCGGCCGGACGGCCTCCGAGAGCTGCGGCTCGATCCCGGTGAGCTCGGTGTTCCGCCGTGTCGGCCGGAGGCGCTGGCAGGGGGGGAGCCGGCCACGAACGCGGTGCTGCTGCGGCGCGCCCTCGAGGGCGAACCGGGAGCGGTGGGCGACGCCATCGCCCTCAACGCCGGCGCCGCACTGTACGTGGCTGGCCGGGCAGCCTCGGTGCAAGCCGGCGTCGAGGCGGCGCGCGAGGCGCTGGCGGCCGGCCGGGCGGCGGCCACCCTCGATCTCTGGGTGGCGTGCTCGCGCCGGCTGGCTGCGGAGGCGGCATGAGCGCGCTCGAGCGCCTGCTGGCCGGCGCCGCGCGGCGTGTCGCGGAGCTGCGCGAGACGGTCGCGGCAGGGCGAGCCCCGGCGCTGGCGGCGCGGCTGACGGCGCCGGCGGTCGCGCCCGCGGGGTCGTTCGAACGGGCGCTGCGGCGCCCGGGGCTGTCGGTCGTCGCCGAGGTCAAGCGCCGGTCGCCCTCGGCCGGCGCGATCGCGGCGATCCCGGACCCGGCGGCGCTGGCGCGGGCCTACGCCGCTGGCGGCGCCGCCGCGGTCTCGGTGCTCACCGAGCCCAAGCAATTCGGGGGCTCGCTGGCCGACCTCGAGGTCGTCGCCCGGGCGGTGTCGCTGCCGGTGCTGCGCAAGGACTTCCTGCTCGACCCGCTTCAACTCGCCGAGGCGGCCGAGGCGGGGGCGTCGGCCGTGCTGCTCGTCGTGGCGGCGCTCGGTGCGCGGACGGGCGACATGCTGGCGGGGTGCGAACGGCTGGGACTCGAAGCGCTCGTCGAGGTGCACGACGAGGGCGAGCTGGAGGTGGCGCTGGGGGCCGGGGCGCGCGTGGTGGGGGTCAACAGCCGCAACTTGCGGACGTTCGAGGTCGACCTCGGGGTGGCCGAGCGGCTGCGGCCGCGCATCCCGGCCGGGGTCGTGGCGGTGGCGGAGTCGGGGGTGCGCACGCCGGACGAGGCGCGGCGCATGCGGGAGGCGGGGTACGACGCCGTGCTCGTGGGCGGGGCGCTGGCGGCAGACCCCGACCCCGCCGGGCTCGTGGCTCGGCTCGGAGCGGCGTGATGCACACGCTGGTCAAGGTTTGCGGTGTGACCACACCCTCCGACGCCGCGCTTGCCGCCGCCGCCGGGGCGGACCTCGTGGGGTTCGTGCTCGATCCCCGGGCCCGGCGTGGGGTCACGGTCGAGGAGGCCGCCGGCATTGCGGCAGCAGCGCGCGACGGCGGCGCCGAGCCGGTCGCGGTGTGCGTCGCCGCGGGGGCGGCCGAGATTGCCGAGCTGGCGGCCCGTCTGCACCTGTCGATGGTGGAGCTCCACGGCGCCCCGGCTCGGGCAGCAGCAGGGGAGTTGCCAGCCGGGCTCGGGCGCATCGTGGCGGTCGAACCGGGCCTCGCCGCACTGCCTCCGGGGTTTCGCCCGGCGCGCGACCTCGTGCTGCTCGACGGTCCGACCGGCGGCGCCGGGGTGCGCCTCGACTGGGCTCGCCTGCGGCCGCCGGCCGGCGTGCGGTGGCTGCTGGCCGGGGGGCTGGATGCCGACAACGTGGCCGAGGCGTTGCGCATGCGGCCGCACGGCGTCGACGTGTCGAGCGGCGTGTGCGGCTCGGATCCGCGCCGCAAGGACCCCGAACGGGTGCACGCGTTCGTGTGGCAGGTGAGGAGGTTCGATGCAGAGCATGCTTGAGGCCGGAATGCGCTCGGGGCGATGGGGGCGGTACGGCGGGGCGTACATGCCGGAAATCCTGATGGAGCCGCTCGCCGAGCTGCGGCGCGGCTGGGAGGCGGCGTGGGGGGACGAGGCTTTCAGGGCCGCCCTGAGCAAGGAGCTGGCCGAACTCGGGGGGCGGCCGACCCCCCTCACCCCGGCGCCGCGCCTTGCCAAGGCGGTCGGGGCGCGCTTCGAGGTCGCGCTCAAGCGCGAGGACCTCCTCCACACCGGTGCGCACAAGCTCAACAACGCGCTCGGGCAGTGCCTGCTGGCGGCCCGCCTCGGCAAGCGGCGCGTCATCGCCGAGACCGGCGCCGGCCAGCACGGCGTGGCCACCGCCACGGCGTGCGCCCGGCTGGGGCTTCGTTGTGAGGTGTACATGGGCGAGATCGATATGGGTCGGCAGCGCCCCAACGTCGAGCGGATGCGCCTGCTCGGCGCTCGGGTGGTGCCGGTGACCGCCGGCTCGCGCACGCTCAAGGACGCGGTCAACGAGGCCCTGCGCGACTGGTCGGCGAGCTTCGCCGACACCCACTACTGCCTCGGGTCGGCGCTCGGGCCCCACCCATACCCGGCCATGGTGGTGTCGTTCCAGGCCGTGATCGGGGAGGAGGCGCGCGCCCAGGCAATTTCGCTGTGGGGGCGGCTGCCGGCCGCGGTGGTGGCGTGCGTGGGGGGCGGCTCGAACGCTTCCGGCATCTTTGCGGCTTTCGTGGGGGACACCGGCGTGCGGCTCATCGGTGTGGAGGCGGGCGGCCGCTCGCTGGCGCCGGGGCAGCACGCGGCGCGCTTTTCGGGCGGCGCGCCGGGCGTGCTGCACGGGTCGTTCACGTACATTCTGCAGGACGCCGACGGACAGGTGCTGCCGACGCACTCGATTTCCGCCGGGCTCGACTACCCGGCAGTATCTCCGGTGCTGGCCATGCTGCGCGACGCCGGCAGGGTGGAGCCGGCGGCTGCCGGAGACGCGGCGGCGGTGGCGGCGGTCCGCACGCTCGCGGCGACGGAAGGAATCCTGGCGGCCCTCGAGTCGGCGCACGCGCTCGCACACCTGCCGGAGCTGGCGCGCGACGGCGTCGAGGGTCCCGTGGTCGTGTGCCTGTCGGGGCGCGGCGACAAGGACCTCGACCAGCTGGTGGGGGGAGGGACCGCATGACCCGGATCGGCGCGGTGTTCGAGGGGGGGCGGAAGGTGTTCGTGGGTTACCTCACGGTCGGGGATGGAGGGCTCGGGCGCACGCTGGAGGCGGCGGCGGCGCTCGTCGACGGCGGTGTGGATCTGCTCGAGCTGGGCGTGCCGCACTCCGACCCGGTGGCCGACGGGCCGGTGATCCAGCGGGCCACGACGCGGGCCCTGGCTGCGGGCACTCGCCCCGCCGACGCCCTGCGGCTGGCGGAGCAGCTGCGCGCCCGCTGCTCGGTGCCGCTGCTGCTGTTCTCGTACTACAACAACTTGCGGGCCGCCGGTGCGCGCTTCCTGCAACAGGCCGCCGGCGCCGGCTGTGACGGCGTGCTGGCCGTGGATCTGCCGCCCGAGGAGGCGGCCGAGCATCGGTTGGCTGCCGCCGCGGCCGGGCTCGACACGCCGTTCGTGGTCGCGCCGGCGACGCCGGCGGCGCGGCTCCGGCTGCTCGGCGAGGTCTGCAGCGGCTTCGCCTATTGCGTGACGCGGCCCGGCACGACCGGCGTGCGGGCTGCGCTGCCCGAGGGGTTTCCCGAGCGCATGAGGCGGCTCCGCGAGGCGCTACCGCAGCCTCTCGTGGCGGGGTTCGGCATCGCCGATCGGGAGAGCGCTGCCCGGGCGCTGGCGGTGGCCGACGGCTTCGTCGTCGGCTCGGCGTTCGTCGCCGCCCTCGAGGGAGGCGCGACCGCGGCCGAGCTGTCGGCCCTGGCCCGCCGCATCGACCCCCGCGACGGCGGCGACGGGGGTGCGCCGTGACTCGGGTCCGCGACGTTCGAGCGGGCGGGTGGAAGGGAGACCTCGCATGATCATCGTCATGAAACCCGAATCGGCCATGGACGACGCGCTGGCGCTGCGGGCGCGCCTGGGGTGGATGGGGCTCGAGGTGGGTCCGGTGGTGCAGCACGACGGCCGGCTGTCGCTCGCCGTCGTGGGCCGCCACGACGGAGTGCAGTGGGACGCAATGAGCACGCTGCCGGGGGTCGAGCGGGTGGTGCCGTTCACCCGGCCGTTCAAGCTGGCGGGACGCGAACTCAACACCGAGCGGGCCGTGGTCCAGGTAGGTTCCGTGGAGATCGGCGGCGGCCGCCTCGCCGTCGTGGCCGGCCCGTGCAGCGTGGAGTCGGAGGAGCAGATCCACACGAGCGCCAGGCTCGTGGCGGCCGCCGGTGCCTCGCTGTTGCGCGGCGGGGCGTTCAAGCCGCGCACCTCGCCGTACGACTTCCAGGGGCTCGGGGAGGAGGGGCTGCGGATGCTGCGCGACGCCGGGCGGGCGCACGGCTTGCCGGTGGTCTCCGAGATCATGGACCTCGACCAGCTCGACCTGCTCTACGAGTACTGCGACATGCTGCAGGTGGGCGCCCGCAACATGCAGAACTTCACGCTGCTCAAGGGGCTCGGGCGCACCGACAAGCCGGTGCTGCTCAAGCGGGGGCTGTCCGCCACGTACCAGGAGCTGCTCATGTCGGCCGAGTACGTCCTGGCCGGCGGCAACCACCGCATCGTGCTGTGCGAGCGTGGCATCCGCACCTTCGAGACGTTCTCGCGCAACACCCTGGACCTGGCGGCGGTGCCGATCCTCAAGGAACTTTCCCACCTGCCCGTGATCGTCGATCCCAGCCACGGCACCGGCCTGCGCCGCATGGTGACGCCGATGGCGCGCGCGGCTGTGGCGGCCGGTGCCGACGGGATCATGGTCGAGGTGCACCCGGAGCCGGACCGGGCGCTGTCCGACGGCCAGCAGACGCTCACGCCGGTCCAGTTCACCGAGCTCATGGCAACCCTGCGGATCATCGCGCCGGCCGTGGGGGTCGAGGTGCCCCCCGCCCGCCCGGCCGGTTGAAAGGGCAAGCCTGCTCCCGTCCGCCTGCCCGGTCCCGGAAGGTGAGTGGGTGGGGAAAAGGGAGGAGCGGGCCTGCGGGCCCGCGGCCTCAGAGAGCCCCACAGGGTGGGTGGGGCGAGCCGGTGCCGGCCTGCAGGCTCACGGTCC